>JAZPYA010000044.1:0-48629 GCA_045543935.1 Alistipes sp. | reverse complement strand
CGTAGCCATGTCGTTCTGTGAGCCAAGGAGTTGGTTTCAAGTGTTGTCTTCCTAAGACCGCTTGGCCTCCGACTTCCCCTAAATCCCCTTGACTTTCGCCTTCTTCCTTGCATCTCGGCAAAGAGTACGAGTACTCTCTGCACTCGCTCCGCAGCGTCAGTCCCTGTGAGGGGGACTTATCGCTTCGCTCAAATAAATTGAGTCCTCGCTTCGGCTTTGCCGTCCGAGCCCCGGCGGATTCACGCAAACGACCACCTACAAGGGTGGTCGTTTTGTTTGTAGTATATGTTACTATTTCCTACCTGATGCGGTCCAACGAGCGGACAAGAGCCTCGTCACGGGCTATGCCACGAATTGCCAATACCACAAAAATTATCGCTACAAATGGCATTAACGATGCAAAGCCGAGCGTAAAGTTCAACTCCTGCATCAACTCCGCCAATACATCGCACATACGATAGCAATAGAGCGCGATAAACGCCACTGAGCCGAGCAACAACACAATCTCCGACACGCAAAGGCGAATTTGTGTCATACGCTTTTTATAGAGAAAAATCGTAACGAAAGGCAGTGCCGTAGCCACCGACAAAATTATGCCGAGGTAGAGTGGTAGAGGAGCCTTAAAACCCACTGTACCATCTGCAAACCAAGCCTTTATAATAATCTCGTTGCCACCTTGCCAAATCGTAGCCAACGGCAAGAAAAGTGTGAGCGACATCGCTATGGTCGCCAAAAGTAAATATACTGTCTGTATTCTCTGAATCATAATTTTTCACTGATTAAGTATCTGTTTCTGTCTGTTGCATTGCGGTTTATCAACTCGCCAAGGAAGCCTGCCAAGAAGAGTTGCACACCAAGAATTACTGCCAAAATAGCCAAATAGAAGAGTGGCTGGTCGGTTACGGCACGCAGTGGAAGGTCGTTGAACTGCTTGTAGAGTTTATCGGCAATAACCCAAATCGTGGTAAAACCTCCGACCAAGAACATCAGCGTTCCGAGTGAGCCGAAAAAGTACATCGGCGAACGACCAAAGCGCGACATAAAGGTTACCGAGATAAGGTCGAGATAGCCCTTAACCATACGCTCAATGCCAAATTTCGACACGCCATATTTGCGCGCTTGATGTTGCACCTCCTTCTCGCCAATGCGCTTAAAGCCTGCATATTTCGCAAGAATCGGGATATAACGGTGCATTTCGCCATAGACCTCAATGCTCTTTACAACTCGCTTGCGGTAGCACTTCAAACCACAGTTAAAGTCGTGCAGCTTAATTCCCGACACACAACGAGCCGTAGCGTTGAAAAACTTGCTCGGAAGGCGTTTTGAGAGTGGGTCGTAACGGCGTTTTTTCCAACCCGAAACAAGGTCGTAACCCTCCTCCAAGACCATACGGCGCATCTCCGGTATCTCGTCAGGCGAGTCCTGCAAGTCTGCGTCCATCGTGAATACCACCTCGCCCTCGGCAGCCTCAAAACCGCAATAGAGCGCAGGCGATTTGCCGTAGTTGCGGGCAAAACGGATAGCCTTCAACCTCTCGCCATACTCCTTTTTGAGCTGCTCGACAACGCTCCACGATGAGTCCGTAGAGCCGTCATCTACCATTATAACCTCGTACGAAAGGGTATTGGCGGTGCATACTCGGTCAATCCACGCCATCAATTCGGACAACGACTCCTCCTCGTTGTAGAGAGGTACAACTACCGATACATCTATCTTATTGCTCATCTTGATTCTCTTGATTATCAAAGATTTTAGGCTCGCGCTTTGTGAATGCCGCTACAATCATACCAACGATAGTTCCTGCAAGAAGATATGACCATACTCCCGAAAATATGCTCGATATGAGCGATGGCTCCTCCTGCGCTTGGAGTGCCTTGAACATCTGGTCGTATGTGCCGACCATCGAAGCAGGCACTTCGGTCTGCGAGAGGTAGTCTTGGAGCAACTTCACGGTAGCAGCAACATAGTTCTCGTAGCCGACAACATAGTGGCGGAACATATAGCCGCCGAGTGCCACGATAACACCTGCCAACATCGAGATACTTGTGGCGTACGACAAACCACTGCCATACGAAAAATATGGCATCTCCTTACGCTCTGATAATACGAGCGTTGCATAGCCTTTTGTGAAGCGATAGACGAGGTAACAGTACGCCGCCATAGCGACCAAGCACTCAATGCTCATCACGATAATCCAATTCACGCTATTGCCATAGTAGAGCATCGCAGTCTCGGCAATACTCGATAACAACATCACGCCACCAAGGATAGCACCTTTGGTAAGCATATCATTCAAAAAAATCGAAGGTTTCATAATTGTTCTTTGTTGTTTAACATTGCAAAGATAATTAAAATTCAAAATTCAGAATGCAAAATGCAGAATTATTTTGAAGGCTTTTAGCCATTAGTCATTGGCCATTAGCCTTTTTATGGTATTTTTTGCAGATAATCAAAAATAAATTGCTACATTTGTAACGCAATCGCAAGGTTGCAGACATTTTACGAAAGTGTTTTCGCGCTGTCCTTATTGAAAATGTGGAAGTTTTCTAAAATCGGAGGACTAACGAATAGCACTCACTTCTTGTATAGTTATGTGGTGGTGCATACTCTTTGCACATTCCCATACTATTCGAGTGTGGGGATATTGCATCGTTTATTCCGATTTAGGTCATTCCACAACCTTCAATAGATAGACGAAGTCAGCCTCACACTTTCTTTTTATAACAATCGCACATTCGAGGCTGGTGGGCATTATAGACGGTGCAGAGATGCGTATAGAAGAAATTAGAATGGGAGATAATATTCTCAATATTCCCATAGCAGAAAGCTACAAAGATTGCATTACCTTAATTAAAAGTGATCAATTTCGATTAACAGGGAAATATGAATCATTTATACATATTTTATTTCAAAAGATAAAACCTTTTAGTAACTCTTTGTTATTTTGGCTACGACTGTCATCATACAAAGGTGTGTTATATCCATTCTGTCGCATATTATACGAGATTAACAGCATAAGATATGGCGTTCAAATACCGCCATCTACGAAAATAGGGTATGGATTTTATATTGGACATGGCATCTGTATGGTAGTAAATCCAGGAACGATCATCGGTAATAATGTAAACCTCTCTCAATTCGTCAACATTGGCACAAATCATAACACTCCTGCAATTATTGGCGATAATGTTTATATTGCCCCACATGTTAGTATAGTCGAGGATGTTAAAATTGGAAACAACGTTTCAATAGGAGCAGGAGCTGTCGTAACAAAAGACATTCCCGAGAATGCAACTGCGGCTGGTGTTCCGGCTAAAATACTTAATTTTAATCAGTCTGGCAGATATGTAAATAGAAGATTCAATTTAGACTAATAACACAAGCTATTGCAATGACGATATTTAATATTTAATTTTCAACCTCTCTATCGCCTTGGCGTATTTTTGGGCGTTGGCATTGTGCTCCTTCAAGGTGCGGGCGAAGTTGTGGCGGCCATCTAATTCGGGGCGGGCGCAGAAGTAGAGATATTTATGCTCCGCATAGTCGAGTACCGCATCTATCGCCGCTACGCTCGGCACACAAATAGGTGCAGGGGGCAAGCCACGATTTATATAGGTATTGAATGGCGAGCGATATTTAAGGTGCTTATGCAGAATGCGTTGCAGTGCAAAATCGCCCATTGCATACTTGATTGTCGGGCAAGCACCGAGGGCAATGCCACCACGCAGACGATTGATATACACGCCCGCAATCATTCGCATTTCAGATGGGATTTTTGTCTCCTCATAGACTATCGAGGCGAGCGTCATAACCTCATATTTCGACAATCGGCAACGCTTCAATTTTGCGGTGCGCTCCTCGTTCCAGAAGTGGTCATATTCTCGTTTTATGCGGTGCAGAAGTCGCTCCGGCGTAATGTCCCACCACACCTCGTAGGTGTTCGGGATAAACATCGCAATCGTGCTATCCTTTACAAAGCCTAACTCCTTGCGCAGCTGCTTATTACGCATAGCCGAGAGTAGGGTAGCGGAGTCCTCTTCAATCTGCTTTGCGAGTTTGCCTGCCAACTGCGAAAGGGTGCGAGCCTCGCCAACAACGAGCTTCACTGGCGACTGCTCGCCAAGCACCAACTTTCTAACTGCTCGGATTACACTTTCGCCCTCATGGAATAGATAACGCCCCGTGCGAAAACGCCCTTCGAGGTTGAGTCGTTTGGCGTAGAAGTCGAAGGCTGTGCGGTGCAGATTTGAGCGCAACGATGGGCGCAGTTGCTCGATTATTGCACTATATTCGCTCTGCGGAGTGATATATACAACGACCTCTTTGTCAAGGGCTTTGCCGTAGAATGCGGAGTATAGCACAATGAGTGCCGCAGCCGCAAAACCGCCCACAAGAGCCGCCACACGAAAGAGTTGTCCAAGAAATTTTTTCGTCATTTGTCGCTAAAATTTTTGCAAAGATACAAAAAAAGTTCTACTTTTGCACCTCGGGTAAGTCTTATACGACCAGCTCCTGCAGAACTCCCCCAGGCAAGGAATTGAGCAAGGGTATGCGGTTGTAGCGGTGCGATATAAGTAGCTTACCCTTTTTTATTTTTGTCTGATGACAAACAAAAAAGGGTAAAGTACCTACATTACCCCCTAAATCCCCCATTGATAATGTGGGACTTGGTCCTGCTACGCAGGATAATATCTCCATTGTCGGCTGATGCCGAAGAAAAAAGGGTAAGCTAAATTGACAATTGACGAATTGACAATTGACAAATACTTTCTACTTCTTGACTATTTTTTATAAAAAATCGAAATTCTCTCGTCTCTCGTCTTTCGTCTCTCGTCTTTTTTTATTACCTTTGCCCGAATTATTAAAAATAGGTATATGCAAAAATCTATGACCGGCTTCGGTAAGTCCGAAGTTGCGATAAATGGCAAGACAATTACGGCGGAGATTCGTTCGCTCAACTCCAAACAGCTCGATTTGGGTCTGAAAACCCCTGTCGCATATCGAGAACTCGAAAATGACATCCGTTCGCTCGTATCGAAGCGCGTAGTGCGTGGTAAGGTCGATTTGCTTGTTTCGGTGGTTTCGACCGAGGTTGCAACCGCTTCACGCATCGACAAACCTCTCTTTGCTGCCTACATCAAGCAGATGAACGAAGCGTTGGCGTATGCAGGCGTAGATGTTGATTACGAGGCGATTATCCCCGTTGTAATGAAGATGCCGAATGTTATTCAGGCGGACACTGTCGATGCCTCCGAGGAGGAGAAAAAGGCTGTTATGGCTGCCGTAGAGGGTGCTATCGACAAGCTCGATGCGTTCCGCAAGCAGGAGGGTGCGATTTTGATTGCCGACCTGTTGCGCCGTGTCGATTTGATCGAGCAGATGCGCAACGAGATTATTCCGTTCGAGGCGGCTCGTACAGAGGCGGTGCGTCAGCGTATCCGTGAGGGCATCGAGAAACTCGGTGTCGAGGTGGATAATAACCGCTTGGAGCAGGAGATGATTTTCTATATCGAGAAGCTCGATATCACCGAGGAGAAGGTGCGCCTTGAAAACCACTGCAAGTACTTCCGCGAGGTGGCAAACAACGAGGAGCAGGCAGGTCGCAAGCTCGGCTTTATTGCACAGGAGATGGGGCGTGAGATTAACACCACCGGCTCAAAGGCCAACCAACACGACATTCAGAAGTTGGTGGTTAAGATGAAAGACGAACTCGAAAAGATTAAGGAGCAAGTGCTTAACATTCTGTAATGCTATGAACGGTAAACTAATTATATTTTCAGCGCCGAGTGGATCGGGCAAGACGACAATCGTGCGAGAGTTGTTGAAGCACTATCCGCAGTTTGAGTTCTCGATTTCGGCAACATCGCGTGCGCCACGAGGTGTTGAGCAGAATGGGGTGGACTACTACTTCCTCACGCAGGAGGAGTTTGCTGCCAAAGTTGCATCGGAGAGCTTTGTCGAGTGGGAGGAGGTCTATGCAGGCACTTGCTACGGAACGCTTAAAAGCGAGTTGGAGCGCATCTGGTCGAAGGGTAATGTTATCATTTTCGATGTTGATGTGATGGGTGGCATCAACCTCAAAAAGATTTTTGGCGAGGCGGCTTGTTCAATCTTTATTATGCCACCATCGGTGGAGGAGTTGCAGAAGCGATTGGAGGGGCGTGGCACCGACTCGGCAGAGGTTATCGCCAAGCGAGTTGCAAAGGCAGAGTTCGAGATTTCGAAATCGCCTGAGTTCGACCACAAAGTCATAAACGACGACCTCGCAACTGCCGTAGCCGACACCCGTGCAATTATTGATGCTTTTTTGAAAAAGTAATTTGGACTTTTGCGGACTCCTGCCCTTATCACGGCGCAATCATTTTAGAGTCGTTAGGGGCGTTAAGGGCGTTAGAGGTGCGCTTAAAATTTTTAATTTTTAATTCTTAATTCTTAATTTGCGTATGCGCAGCATCGCGTTATATTTCGGCTCATTCAACCCCATTCACAAGGGGCATATCGCCCTCGCAGAGTGGGTGGTGGAGCAGGGCTTGTGCGATGAGTTGATATTTATCGTGTCGCCCCAAAACCCATTCAAGGAGCAGGAGGGGCTGGCTCCCGAGTTTTCTCGCTACGAGATGTGCGAGTTGGCTTGCAAGGCTTCGCGCTATCCGGAGCAGATTAAGGTCTCGGCTGTGGAGTTTGTGTTGGAGAAGCCCTCCTACACGATAAATACACTGCGCTATCTGCGTGAGAATTTCGGTGCGGAGATGCAATTTTCAATATTGATGGGTGCGGACAATATCGAAAATTTCGACAAGTGGCGTGAGTATGAGGAGATTTTGCACGATTATCCGCTACTGGTCTATCCTCGTGAGGGCTATTCGGTGGAGAAGTTTGCCGACAAGATTACTTTTTTGAGCGATGCGCCACTCTTCGACTTTGCGGCTACCGATATTCGCAAGATGGTTGCCGAGGGCGTTGATTTTAGAGATAAGTTGAGCGCAGAGGTCGCCAACTACATAATACAGAATAAGTTATACAGATAGATATGGAGAGATTAAAAATAGCACTTTTGGCAGGTGGCGACTCCTCGGAGCGTGAGATTGCGCTCAACAGTGCGCATCAGATTAGCGAGGCTCTCGATGCGGAGAAGTACGATGTTAAGGTCATCGACCTGCACCACCGCAGTTGGGCTTATACCGCGCCAAATGGCAAGCGTTATGAGGTTGATAAGAACGACTTTTCGCTAACCATAGAGGGGGAACGCACCGAGTTTGAGTATGCGCTGATTATTATCCACGGCACACCGGGCGAAGATGGCAAGTTGCAGGGGTACTTGGATATGATGGGTATTCCGTATTCATCGTGTTCGCAGGTCAGCTCGACCATCACTTTCGACAAGGTTTCGACCAAGCGTGCAGTGGCGGAGCGAGGGATAAATGTCGCACGAGAGGTCTTTCTGCATCGTGGCGAGCCGTACTCGGCAGAGGCTATTGCCGAGGAGTTGGGGTTGCCGTTGTTCGTAAAGCCTAACGCCAGCGGTTCGAGCTTTGGCGTTACGCGAGTTACCGAGGTGGAGCAGATTGAAGAGGCTGTAAATCTTGCATTTACCGAGAGCGAGGAGGTATTGATTGAGGAGTGCATTACAGGTCGTGAGTTTGGCTGTGGAGTGCTTATTACGAAGAATAAGACGCTTGTTTTGCCGATTACGGAGATTGTGTCGAAGAGGGCATTTTTCGACTACGAGGCGAAATATACCGAGGGTATGAGCGATGAAATTACCCCTGCACCAATCTCGGAGGAGTGGAGCGAGATGATTGGCGAGGCGGCGGTAGAGGCGTACAAGGCGTGTCGCTGTCGTGGTATTGTCCGCATCGACTTTATCGTTACCGAGGAGGGCAAGGCGTACCTTATCGAGGTGAACTCTATCCCCGGAATGTCGAGTGGCAGCATCGTTCCGAAGCAGGCCCGCACCGCAGGCATATCGCTCGGAGAACTGTATGATTTGGTAATAAACGACACCAAATCAAATTGAGAATTAAGAATTAAAAATCAGATTTTTAAGCGCAACTCTAATGCCCTTAACGCCCCTAACGACTCTAAAATTGTTGCGCCGTGATAAGGGTAGGAGTTCGCAAAACTAAAAAACAATGACTAATAGCTTTGGAAAGAGAACTTAAATAATGATAAGCAAACTTTTACGATAGTTTAGCAGAGTGAAAGTTTGCTTTTATTATACATTATATGTACCTTTGTACGCGAAAATATAAGTTTATTTTTTAATTGTTATAATCATGAAGAAAATAGTTACAATACTGTTAGTGGCAGTCGCTTTTTCGGCTGTTGCTCAGCCAAAAATCGTAGCACATCGAGGCTTCTACAAGACAGCAGGCTCGTGCGAGAACACCATTTCGAGCCTTAAGAATGCTCAGAAGTTGGGTGTATATGGAGTGGAGTTTGATGTCCATAAAACTACTGATGGTGAGTTGGTTGTATTTCACGATAATCGATTACCAAATGGAAAATTCGTTCAGCGTAGCAACTACGAAGATGTCGCAGCTGTAACGCTCGAAAATGGTCACAAAATTCCAACCTTGCGCGAGTGGCTCAAGCAGGGCAAGAAGTCGCCTGAGACCAAGCTTATTCTTGAGATGAAGAAGCATGGCAACAAGCAGATCGAGACCGAGGTGTGCGAAATGATTGTGGATATGTGTCGCAAGATGGGCGTTATGGAGCAGATGGAGTTTATCTCTTTCTCATACCACGCTTGTAAGGAGTTTGTACGCCTTGCGCCAAAGAACTGCGTGGTATTCGTATCGAGCAGTCTATGGACTCCTTGCGATGCTGATGTGGCAAAGAACGAGGGCTTTGGAGGTTTGTCTTACAATCTCAATGTGTTTATGAATAGACCAGAGATTATCGACAACTGCAATAAGTATGGCATCGCCACTACCTTGTGGATGGTGGAGCATGAGGAGGTTGTGGATTGGGCTGCAAAGCACAATGTCACCTATATCTCGACCGATTTCCCTGACAAGATGAAGGCTTATATCGAGACTAAATGGTCTGCAAAAGATAACAATAAATCAAAGAAATAATAGATATACATTATGTTAGAAGCACTTAAAGCAGAGGTTTTGAAGGCTAACCTCGATTTGGTACGCAACAAGTTGGTTATTTTGACTTGGGGCAATGTGTCAGCATTAGACCGCGAGACAGGTTTGGTTGTAATCAAGCCAAGCGGTGTTGGTTATGACGATATGAAGGCTGAGGATATGGTTGTTGTGGATTTGGACGGCAATGTTGTAGAGGGCAACCTCCGACCATCATCGGACACTCCTACGCACCTCGCTATCTATCGTCACTTCCCAGAGGTGGGAGGTGTGGTACATACCCACTCGACATACGCAACAGCATGGGCTCAGGCTGGAATGTCCATACCTAACATCGGCACCACACACGCCGATACATTCTACTGTGATATTCCTTGCACCGACGAGATGAGCAAGGAGCAGATTGAGGAGCGTTACGAGGCTGCTACGGGCGATGTTATCGCCGAGACATTCAAGGGTATGAATCCGATGCACACCCCTGCTGTATTGGTCAAGCACCACGGTCCATTCACTTGGGGCAAGAGTGCCGACAATGCGGTTTACAATGCAGTAGTATTGGAGGAGGTTGCGCGTATGGCGTCAATCACTTTGGCTCTCAATCCGAAGGTTGAGATGAACCCCGACCTCGTAGAGAAGCACTACGAGCGCAAGCACGGTGCAAATGCTTATTACGGACAAGAGAAACATTAAAACAAAATAGTAATAGTTATGACAAAGGTAGAGAGTGCGCTCCAACGCACAACAGACACAAAAGATTTGATTATCGGTGCTGGCGTGGTAGCCCGTACAGCCGAGATGTTTGCAAAGTTGTTCCCACAGCAGACTGCAATTATCGTAGCCGACAAGAACACTTGGGAGGTTGCAGGTAAGGCAGTTTTCGCATCGCTCGAGGAGGCAGGCGTTCCGCAGGAGAAGCCATTTATCTTCACTGATGAGGAGTTGTATGCCGAGTGGCAGCATGTAGAGAAGTTGCAGGCTCATTTGAAGGGCGTTGATGCTATCGCTATTGCGGTAGGCTCGGGTGTAATGAACGACCTCACAAAGTATGTGTCGTACACCCTTAACCGCAAGTATATGTGCGTAGGTACAGCAGCTTCTATGGACGGATATACAGCATACGGAGCATCAATTACCAAGGACGGCAATAAGCAAACCTTCGATTGTCCTGCTCCTTACGGCTTCGTTATGGACCCTGTTATTGCAGCCGATGCACCGAAGGAGTTGGCAGCATCGGGTTATGCAGACCTTATCGCAAAGATTCCTGCTGGAGCAGATTGGATGTTGGCTGACGCTATGGGTTGTGAGGCTATTGATAAGTTCGCTTGGGATTTGGTACAGAATGGCTTACGCGAGGCTTTGGGTGACCCTGCGGCTGTTTTTGCCGGCGATGTAGCAAAGACCGAGGCGTTGTCAGAAGGGTTGTTGATGAGTGGCTTTGCGATGCAAGCTATTCAGTCAAGTCGTCCTGCATCGGGTACAGAGCACCAATTCTCGCACTGCTGGGATATGGAGGATTTGTGCTTCGAGGGTAAGCATGTGTCGCACGGTTTCAAGGTTGGTATCGGTACTTTGGCTTCGACTGCTTCGTTGGAGTTCTTGTTGGAGAAGGATATCGAAAACCTCGATGTGGATAAGTGCGTTGAGGCTTGGAAGTCGTGGGAAGAGCAAGAGGTCGAGATTCGAGAAGTATTCGAAGGCAAGCCCGGTCATACTGCTCGTGGCTTGAAGGAGAGCAAAGATAAGTATGTTGATAAAGAGGGCTTGCGCAAGCAGTTGGAGGCTCTGAAAAAGGCTTGGCCTACCCTCAAAGAGCAGATAAAGGCGCAGATTATTCCATTTGCAGAGGTGCGCGAAAATCTCCGTTTGGTTGGTGCCCCATACGAGCCTGAGCATATCGGCGTAACACGCGAGCGTTTCCGCAAGACATTCTCTTATATTCCTTATATGCGTAGCCGTTTTGCCAATATCGATGTTGTATATCGTTGTGGTTTCATGGCCGAACTCACCGAGCATCTATTTGGCAAGGGTGGTATTTGGGAAGTTAAATAATCGTTGACAGTAACTACTAATCGAACTGAAAGATGGCAGAAAAGAGTAAAAAATCGTTTCAATATTGGCAGATACGAACAATTATCGTTACGATGATTGGTTATGCGCTATTCTACTTCGTGCGTAAGAATTTCTCTGTCGCAATGCCCGGCTTGACCGCCGAATTTGGCATCTCGAAGGTGTCGCTCGGTCTATTCCTCACATTGCACGGCATAATCTACGGATTATCGCGCTTTGTAAACGGAATCATATCGGATAGAAACAGTGCCCGCATTGTGCTTTCGGTGGGACTAATGTTGTGCGCCTTGGCGAATATCCTCTTTGGATTCAGCGATACCATTGCAGGATGGATTGTTGCTTTGGCAAATAATATGGGTACCACGGTAGCCTTTTCAAGCGTATTGCTCTACTTTATGGGTATCGTGTGGGTGATTAACGGTTATCTGCAAGGTATGGGTGTCCCACCTTGCACCAAGACTCTCACACAGTGGATTCCTCCGAAGGAGTTGGCAACCAAGATGTCGATATGGAATATGTCGCACTCGATTGGTGCAGGTTTGGTATTTGGCTTGTGCGGTTGGTTTATAATGCCGCACATGGGTGTCGATATGTCGGCAAATGCCGAGGCTGTGGCTAATATCGCTGCAAACCTAAACCTCGACATCACAGACCCCAAGGTGCTGAACTTCGCGGCTCACTACTACGCTTGGCGTTGGTGTTTCATTATCCCTGCAATCTTTGCAGGTGCAGGAGCAATATGGTTGTTCTTCTTCTTGAAGGACTCGCCATCTGATGTGGGTTACCCCGAGATTATGGGAGAGAAAAAGGCCGAGGTCCGTACCCCGGAGGAGAGTGCTGAGTATAAGGCATTTGTTCGCCGTAAGGTATTTGGCAATCGCTTGATTTGGACTTTGGCGATGACAAACTTCTTTGTCTATGTTGTTCGCTTTGCGGCACTCGATTGGGGACCAACCCTCCTCACCGAGTCGAAGGGGTTGTCGTTGGCTATGGCGACCACACTCTGCATTATCTTCGAGTTTATCGGCGGTAATATCGGTATGGTATTCTTTGGTTGGCTCACCGACCATCTCTTCAAAAATAGGGCACATCGCACCTGCGTATTCTGTATGCTTGGTGCGGCGGCTTCGATTGCCATCTTCTGGCTTATTCCTGCCGGTTCGCCTTGGTATGTAATGATTATACCGTTTACCTTTATCGGTTTCTTCATCTACGGTCCACAGGCATTGCTCGGTATTGCAGCGGCAAATCAGGCTACAAATCGTGCTTCGGCTACTGCAAATGGTATTCTTGGTATCTTCGGATATGCAAGTACCTTGATTTCGGGCGTAGGTTTCGGTTTTGTGGCGCAGCACTACGGCTGGAATGCAGCCTACATAACCATATTGGTTATGGCCATACTTGGCGCAGTAACATTGCTTACAATGTGGAATGCCAAGGCTGACGGTTATGACGAGCCTGCCTGCAAGTAGTGATAAACTATGATTGAAATCGAAGGTAAGATTGTTAGTACTGACCTTTTGACCGAGAAGTTTGCGTGCGATTTGTCGCAGTGCAAGGGGGCGTGTTGCATCGAGGGTGATGCGGGGGCTCCACTCGAGATTGAGGAGGTCGATATCCTCGAAGAGGAGTACGAGAATTACAAGCCCTATATGACTCCCGAAGGCATTGCAGCCGTTGAGCGTCAGGGTTTTATGGTCGTTGATGTCGAAGGCGACTACACCACACCGCTAATCAATGGTGGTGAGTGCGCCTTTATTTGCTACGATGAGAATGGAGTGGCGTTGTGTGCCATCGATAAGGCTTTTCGTGAGGGTAAATGCTCCTTCCAAAAACCCATATCGTGCCACCTCTACCCAATTCGTGTGCTGAAATTTAAGAATGGTGGCGAGGGGCTGAACTACCACCGCTGGTATATCTGCAAGTCGGCTTGCGAGAATGGTTGCAAACTCGGCATACCTGTCTATAAGGGGTTGCGCGAGCCTATCATTCGCAAGTGGGGCGAGGAGTTTTACAAGGCGTTGGAGGTTGCAGAGCAGTTGCTCCGCAACCATAATTGATAATTGACAATTGACGAATTGACAATTAAAGGTATTTTTAACTAAAAAAGCCAATGGCTAACTGCTAAAAGCTGAAAACGGAAAACTAATGAAGAGGATACAACTACTGATATTTGCGTTGTGTGGTGTTGCGATAGCGGTTGCCAATCCGCTTGATTCGCTGACGATTAAGCCAATTGAGAAGTTGCAGTCGGCAATTGTGGTCGATACGCTGCCAACTGCCGACAAGCACCTCTCTATCGTGCTTTTCAACGACAATTCGTGGCGTTATATCCGCACAGCAGAGATTGAGGCGGACTCTACGGCTTTTACTCGCTGTTGGAACACCGAGAAGATTTCGCCCTATCGCGATTCTGTGGCGTTATCACAAATTCCGAGCGCAGTGCCGATTCGATTGGTCGATTCTCTGCGCTCGTATCGCTATCCAATTAAGGGGCGCATAACATCGCGCTACGGCTTACGCCGCAGGGTGAATCACAACGGCATCGATATTGCATTGAAGGTGGGCGACACCATCTGCTCGACCTTTGATGGTCGTGTACGCTTCTCGAAAGCGACAACTACGGGCTACGGAACGCTCGTCATAATTCGTCACGACAACGGTATCGAAACCTATCACGGACACCTCTCCAAGCGATTGGTCGAGGAGGGCGACAGGGTAGTGGCAGGTCAGCCTATTGCCCTCGGTGGCAATTCTGGTCGCAGTACGGGACCTCACCTCCATTTCGAGTGTCGCTATATGGGGCAGTCATTTGACCCTGAGCGTCTTATCGACTTTCGCACGGGCGATTTGCGCCGTGAGGAGTTGCTTTTGAAGCGCTCCTATTTCAGCATCTACTCGAAGTATGAGCAGGATTGGAATGGCGAAAAGTTACTTGCCGATGCCGACAAGAAGGAGGCAGAGCTCTCGGCTGAACGCCGCTACTACAAGGTGCGTCAGGGCGACTATCTCGGCAAGATAGCGGCGCGAAACCATACCACCGTATCGGCTATCTGCCGTTTGAATGGCATTAAGCCTAATGCGGTGTTGCAGATTGGCAAGGTGTTGCGTATAAAGTAAAAGTTGGATTAACGATGGCTATTAGCACTAAAATAAAGGAGTTACACGCATCACTACCGCAAGGGGTTACACTTGTAGCGGTGTCGAAATTCCACCCCGTAGAAGCCTTAAAAGAGGCTTACGAGGCGGGGCAACGCATCTTTGGCGAGAGCCGTGTGCAGGAGTTGATTGTGAAGCACGAGGCTCTGCCGAAAGATATTGAGTGGCAGATGATTGGTCATTTGCAGACCAACAAAGTGCGACAGATTGTACCGTTCGTTTCGCTCATTCAGTCGGTGGATAGTGCGCGACTTGCCGAGTGCATCAACCGCGAGGCGGAGCGCATCGGCAGGATAGTCGATATTCTGCTCGAAATTCACATCACCGAGGAGGAGAGCAAGACGGGTTGGGCATACCCCGAACTCGTAACATTTTTGCAGGGCGAGGATTTCAAAAGCCTGAAAAACATTCGTGTTCGTGGCGTTATGGGAATGGCAACGAACACTGACGATAGGGCGGTTATCCGTGCAGATTTCGAGCGTTTGGCAAGCCACTACAACGCCCTAAAACCTTTGTTTAACAGCGAGTTTGACACTCTTTCGATGGGTATGTCCGATGACTACGAATTGGCTGTAGAGTGTGGCTCAACGATGGTGCGCATCGGCTCATCGATATTTGGAGAGAGATACTAACCAAAAAACAGAATGCTATATGAAAAAACTTGTTACAACATTGACAACGCTCGCACTTTGCCTCTCGGCAATGGCAGAGTCGTATGTTCCTCGCGAGGGAGAGATTAAGGTAAAAGTTTTGCAATCGACCAAGCATAAGCCTATTCACGAGGTGCGCAATACCCCTTTCTCGCACCATCGCTATCCTTACTATCAATCGATTGACCTCGACACCGCAAAGCCATCGCACGACTATCTCGGTGTAGGTGTTTCGATGACCGATGCTTCGTGTTGGCTGCTTTCGCAGATTGACGCAGAGCCTCGTCACAAATTCTTAAAGAGCGTATTTACGAAGCAGGGGCTTAATCTCTCAATTATTCGTCTGAATTGTGGCTCGAGCGACTATGCAACCGAGCTTTACAACTACAACGACACGAAGGGCGATGTCGAGATGAAGAACTTCTCGGTAGCACGCGATGAGGCTTATATGATACCTATTATTAAACAGGTCTATGATTATTGTCCTGATGCCTACACATTCTCCTCTGTGTGGAGTGTGCCGGGTTGGATGAAGAGCAATGGCGAGATGTGTGGCGGAAAGTTGCTCGACAAACACTTGCAGTCGTTCGCAAACTATTGGACTGCCTATTTGAAGGCGTACAAAGAGCGAGGTATCGAGATTGATGCCGTAACCGTGCAGAACGAGCCAAGTACCGACCAGCGCGGTGCTTGCCCTGCAACACTTGTATCACCTGCGCAGGAGATTGAACTCGCAGGAAAACTTATGCCAAAGGCTTTCAAAGAGGCGGGACTCAATACCAAAATATGGGTTTGGGATCACGACTATATCGGTTGGGAGCGAGTATTGGAAGTGCTTGCGGATAAAGGCGTTAAGCGCAATATCGATGCGGTGGCTTGGCACCCATACAGCGGTAAGCCCGAGATGATGCAGGAAGTGCTGAAGCGCTACCCGAAAACCAAAATGCACCTCACCGAGCGCGGTCCTTCGTTCGCTATGGGCGACAAGCAAGACGAAAAGTGGTGGGCAGATTACATCTTCGGCGCATTGAACAATGGTTGCTCTTCGTTCTGTTCGTGGAACTTGGTACTCGATGCCGATGGTCAGCCAAATGTTGGTCGTCACCCGTGTGCGGGACTCTACACCATCGACACAGAGAACGCCTCTTTTGTTGAGAGTTCGCAGGTGCGATTGTTCAAGCATTTCAGCCCTTATGTGAAGCAGGGGGCTAAAATTCTTGCTATCGACCAACCTGACGACAATATGACGGCTATTGCATTCCAAAACCCTGAGGGCGACTATGTTGTATGCGTTGCAGCAGCCGACAAACCTACAAAGCGTCAAACCGTACAACTCAAACTCAAGAATCAGTATATGATGCTCAGTCTGCCGATGAATACATGGTCGGTAACTACAGTGCTTATCGAGAAACAATAAAACAATATGCTATGAAGAGACTAATTTTAGCATTTGCACTCTTGGCAGGTACGACTACTGCGCTTGCCTGCACCAACTTTATCGTTACGAAGGGGGCTTCGACCGATGGCTCGGTGATGGTTACCTACGCTGCCGACTCGCACCAACTCTATGGTGCTTTGTACAAGCACAACGGAGGTAAACAAAAGGCTAAGATGCTTGCAGTAAACGAGTGGGATACAGGTCGTTATCTCGGTCTTATTGAACAGCTGCCCGTGACCTACGCAACCGTTGGAAATATGAACGAGCACTCGCTTATCATCACCGAGACAACCTACGGAGGTCGTCACGAGTTGGAGGATAAGAACGGCATTATGGACTATGGCTCGTTGATCTATATCGCCTTGCAGCGAGCAAAGACAGCTCGTGAGGCTATCGCCGTAATTGTGGATCTGGCAAACACCTACGGCTACGCATCTTCGGGCGAGTCGTTCTCGATTGCTGACAAGAACGAGGCGTGGATTATGGAGTTGATTGGCAAGGGCTCAAAACTTGATGCAAAGGGCAACAACCTCCGCAAGGGTATTGTGTGGGTGGCTCGCCGTATTCCTGACGGATATGTTTCGGGACACGCTAATCAGGCGCGTATCTCGACATTCCCACTCAACGACAAGGAGAATTGTTTGTATGCTCCCGATGTGATTTCGTTTGCTCGCGAGATGGGCTACTTCAACGGCAAAGACGAGGAGTTCTCGTTCTGCGATGCCTACGCTCCTGCCGACTTTGGTGCGTTGCGTGGCTGTGAGGCTCGTGTTTGGGCTTTCTTCCGCACCGTGGCAGAGGGTATGGACCAATACACCGACTACGCTATGGGACACAACCCAAAGAATCGTATGCCGTTGTGGGTAAAACCTACGCAGAAGGTGTCGCCAAAGCAGGTTTTCGATGCTATGCGCGACCACTACGAGGGTACTCCGATGGATATGACCACCGATATTGGTGCAGGTGGAAACGCTTGTCCATATCGCTGGCGACCAATGTACTTCAAGGTTGATGGCGTAGAGTACTGCAACGAGCGTGCTACCGCCACACAGCAGACTGGCTTTTGGCTCTGCGGTCAAGCGCGTGAGGGCAAGACGGGTATTCTCTGGTTTGGTACTGACGATGCTGCGACATCGCCTTTGACACCTATATATTGCAACACTACCGAGGTGCCGTGGTGCTTGTCGGAGGAGAATGGCTCGATGTTGCACTACTCGCCAACCTCGATGTTCTGGGTTACAAACCGCATCGCAAACTTCGCTTATTTGCGCTATAATGTTATCGGTAAGCGCGTACGCGAAGAGGTTGACAAGTGGGAGAATGAGAAGTTGGCAGAGGTCGCAAAGGTTGATGCAAAGGTCGCAACTCTCTCGCCTAAAAAGGCTCAAAAATTGCTTACTGACTATTCGACCGTTACGGCACAGACGCTGTTCGAAAAGTGGGACTCACTCGACAAGTATCTGCTTATCAAGTTTATAGATGGCAATACCAAGGCGGAGAACGAGAAGGGCTTTATCGACAATGGCAATGGCAAGAATATCCCCGATAAGATTGAGCAGTCGGGCTACTCGGAGAAGTGGAAGAGAGCCGTTGCAGAGGACAATGGTGAGGTGTTGAAAGTTAGATAACTTCAAATTGACAATTGACAATTGACAATTGACAATTAAAGGTATTTTATTTTAACTTAAATAGTTAATGGCTAATGGCTAAAAAAATATGTTCGATTTAATAGTTATCGGCGGTGGTCCTGCGGGATATGTGGGTGCTATCCGTGCAGCGGAGTTGGGCGCAAAGGTCGCCCTTGTAGAGCGCTCGGAGTTGGGCGGAACATGCCTCAATTGGGGTTGTATTCCAACGAAGGCTCTGCTCAAAAGTGCGCAAGTCTACCACTACTGCAAGAGCGCAAAGTCGTTCGGTGTAGCGATTGAGGGCGAGGTTAAAGCCGATTTGAAGGCTATGGTGGCTCGCTCACGACAGGTAGCGCAGACTACAGGCCGAGGAGTCGAAATGTTGCTCAAAAAGGCTGGTGTAGAGGTTATTACGGGCTCGGCAGAGTTGCTCTCCGACCACTTGGTAAAGGTGGGCGAGGCGACCTACGAAGCTAAAAATATCCTTCTCGCTACAGGTGCTTCTTCGCGCGAGGTGCCTTCGATTCCGATTGACCACAACTTCGTGCTTTCTTCGCGCGATGCACTTGTGTTGGAGGAGTTGCCCGAAACGATGGTTGTCGTGGGTTCGGGTGCTATCGGGAGCGAATTTGCCTTCCTCTACGCATCGTTGGGCGTGAAGGTTACCGTGGTGGAGTACTTGCCACAGTTTATGCCTTTGCTCGATGCCGAGGTCTCGGCTGTCGCTGAGCGTGCCTTCCGCCGTCAGCGCATTACCGTTATGACCGACACCGCCGTAAAGGGTGTTTCGGTTGTCGATGGCAAGTGCGTGGTCGAGGTTGAACAGAAGGGCGAAGCGAAGCAGATCGTTGCTGACAAGGTGCTTTCGGCTGTCGGTATCAAGTCGAATATCGAGGGCTTAAATCTTGATAAAGTAGGAGTTAAGGTAGAACGAGATAAGATAGTGGTTGATAGCGATTTCCGAACATCGGTTTCGTCTATTTTCGCGGTGGGCGATATTATCGCATCGCCAGCCTTGGCACATATTGCATCTGCCGAGGCGGTGAACTGCGTGGAGCGCATCTTCGGACTCTCGCCAAAGGCTCTTGACTACGCTTTGACTCCTGCCTGCATCTTCACCACGCCTGAGATTGCATCGGTGGGTTTGACCGAGGAGCAGGCGCAGAAGCAGGGTATTGAGTACAAGGTTGCACGCTACAACTTCGCATCGTCGGGCAAGGCGGCAGCGGCAGGCGACCGCGATGGCTTTGTGAAATTGATTTTCGACAGCGAGAACAAGTTGCGTGGAGCGCATATCATAGGTGCAAATGTTGTGGAGATGTTGGGCGAGCCTTCGGTGGCTATGGCGTTGGGTGCTACGGCAAACGACCTCGCAACCACCATTCACGCACACCCTTCGCTCTACGAGGGCATCTACGAAGCGGCGAAGAGCCTCGAATAATAGGAAAACAAGCAAAAGCAAAGGCTGTCCGAAGCAATTCGGACAGCCTTTGTTGTATTGTATGCTACGCCCTATTTTCCGGAGTAGTACGGACATCTACCGGCTGGATTGGAATAGCCGTGCCAACACTCACCATCGCCACCTATGCCATAGTGTGAACAGTTGGCGCAAGAGTTAAACCCTGATGAGCCTGCACTTGCCATCGTGTTGGTAACCATATTGAACATATGGTCAATGACACCTGACTTACCGAGCAAGTAGAGAATACCGATGATAATTGCGAGTATAATGAGTGGCAAGAGTGCTGCAAACACAAAGAATATGGTGTTCAGCCATGTGAGAATGGTACGCCCCCACGACACGCTGTTCCGATGCAATAGCACATCTTTCATCTCCTCCCACGAATAGATATAACGAGCCCACTTATAGATGATGAAAAACAAGATGGCCGAGATTACAAATCCCATTGGCGAAAATCCCATAAATCCGAATGGGAGTGCAAACGGCAGGGTGTAGTGAATTTTATCCAAGTAGGGCTGAATATCCTCACCTGCCTGCTGCGCCATATACGCCTTACGGAACTGCAACAAGCCTACAACCATCGCATAGAAAGAGATGCCCATGGCGATTAAAAGACCTATGGTCGCAAAAAGCATTATTACTCCTGCAAGTTCTTTCTCCTCTTTGATGGCGTTGCTTATACTATACAATGTAAGACCAACTGCCCACGAACAGCCCCAAATCAGGGCATACTTCTTAAAATCTTTTGCGTTCTTCATAAATTCAATAAGTTAAGAGATGATTATTTGTGTGTAAAAAGTTCTACGGGATAGACCACATCGCTCAAAAACAACCCCTGCGCCGGCGCTCCTGCACTTGAACGAGAGAGGTCTTTCGACTCAACAATGGCACGAAACTCCTCGACCGAGTAGCGACCTCGCCCCACATCTACGAGTGTTCCGACTATTGCACGCACCATATTGCGCAGAAAGCGGTCTGCACGAATCGTAAAGCGCAGTATATCGCCCTCGCGCGCCCACTTTGCCACCATAATATGGCAGATATTGGTCTTATTGTTTGAGTTCAACTTTGCAAACGAGGTGAAATCGCTGTATTCGAGTAGCGATTGTGCTGCCTCATTCATCTTTTCAATATCCAATGGAACATAATAGGTCCATGCCGAGTGGCGGCGGAAGGGGTTTTTGGCAGTCGTAATATAGTAGGTATATTCTCGTTCTACGGCATCAAAGCGAGCATGAGCCGAATCCTGAACTTGTGTCAATGACTCTATGGATATATCGTGCGGAAGCACCAAGTTGAGCTTGTAGCGCAGATGCTCGGCATCGAAAGGCTCGTTGTAATCGAAGTGTGCCACATAGTACGAAGCATTTACCCCCGTATCGGTACGCCCTGCACCAACAACCTCAATAGGGTGGCGCAACAACTTCGACAATGCCCCCTCTATGGTCTGCTGCACGGTTGGAGTATCGGGTTGTCGTTGCCAACCGCAGTAAGCAGCACCATCGTATCGTAATTCCACAAAATATCGCATAGTATCGCAAAGGTAACAAAAATAAGTTAAAAAGTGGCAGCATAGAGTTGAAAGTTTAGATTAGACACAAATAATTTCTAATTTTTAATTCTTAATTTTTAATTTCTTCTTATCTTTGCGTTTTAATTTATTAAAACGAAGAAGATATGAAAGTCGCAATTATCGGCTACGGCAAGATGGGACACGAGATTGAGCAGGTGTTGCTCAGCCGAGGTCACTCCGTAGCACTTATCATAGACCAAGATAACGCCCACGACCTCTGTACCGAGAAGTTGGCAGAGGTTGATGTCGCTATCGAATTTACCACCCCCACAACCGCCTACTCGAATGTTCGCACCTGTATTGAGTGTGGTACGCCTGTTGTGAGTGGCACTACGGGTTGGCACGACAAGTTGGAGGAGTTGCAGGCGTTGTGTCGCGAGAAGGGCTCATCGATGATTTGGTCATCAAACTACTCGTTGGGCGTAAATATCACCTTCCGCCTCAATCGCTACTTGGCGGACTTGATGAATCGCTTCGAGGGCTACAATGTCGCTATCGAGGAGATTCACCACACGCAGAAGAAAGATGCTCCGAGTGGCACGGCCATATCGTTGGCAAATGACATCTTGGAGCGCGTAGAGCGCAAGCAGAGGTGGGTGAACGAGCCGACCGAGGAGGCAGATGCTATCGCCATAACCTCGTTGCGCGAGGGCGCAGTACCGGGTACGCACACCGTAACCTACCTCTCCGAAGATGACAAGATAGAGATTAAGCACACCCTCTTTTCGCGCCGTGCGTTGGCTCTCGGTGCAGTAGTTGCAGCGGAGTTTATCGCAACAAGAAAGGGAGTGTTTACGATTGACGACCTCTTTGAGTAACGGAAAACGGAAAGCGGAAAACGGAAAGCGGAAAACGGAAAACTAAGAAATTCTTAATTTTTAATTTTTAATTTTTAATTTTTAATTTGAAAAATGAAATTTTTCAAGAGTCGCTGGTTTAAGTTTTCGATTGCCAGCATTGTATATATCCTTCTGTTTGTGGTGTGGACCGGTAATCTGTGGCTGTTGCTCGGTTTGCCGTTTATCTACGACTACTACATTTCGCGCCTTGCGTATCGCTACATAGGCAAGAAGAACGATGCCCTGCGCGAGAAATATCCTCTTTACAACTCAATCTACGGCTGGATTGACGCTATCGTGTGGGCTACGGTAGTGGCGCACCTCGTGCATCTCTTTATCTTTCAGTTGTATGTCGTGCCAACATCGTCAATGGAAAAGACCATTCTTATCGGCGACTACCTCTATGTGAGTAAGTTATCTTATGGTCCGCAGGTGCCTAATACCCCTGTAGCGATGCCGTTTGTCTATAATACGATGCCGTTCTCAACCACGAAAAAGTCCTACTCCGAGTGCGTGAAGTGGGATTACCACCGCTTGCGTGGTCGTGGCAAGGTGGAGCGCGAGGATGTGGTGGTTTTCAACTTCCCAGCAGGCGATACCGTACTGCTCGAAAATCAGGCTGTTACCTACTACGATGTATTGCGCGAGTACCAATCGCAACTCGGCAAGGAAGAGGGCAGAAAGCGACTCTATCAGGACTACACCGTCATCGCTCGCCCTGTCGATAAGCGCGAAAACTACATCAAGCGTTGCGTGGGTATTCCGGGTGATACTCTGCAAGTTATAGACACTGAACTTTTCGTAAATGGCGAGGCACAACCTGCTTGCGAGGAGCGCCAGCATATCTACTTCGTAAAGACGACTGCTCCATTATCGGATTATGCATTCGCAAATCTCGACATTACCGAGTATAACGGCACTGCGCCATACTACTATGTGGCAACGACCGAAAAGGGTGCAGAGCAGTTGCGCAAGTACAAGAGCGTGGAGAGCGTAGAGCGTTACAACAATACCGAGCCTTCGCTCGATGCCTTCCCTCATCATGCCGACTACGCTTGGACACAAGACAACTTCGGTCCATTGTGGATTCCGCAGAAGGGCACAACAATTGAACTTTCGACCAAAAATTTACCTCTCTACGAGCGTATCATCGACCAATACGAGGGGCACGACCTGCGCGTAGAGGGCGACAAGATATTTATCGATGGCGAGGAGGCTTCGACCTACACCTTTGCGATGGACTACTACTTTATGATGGGCGACAATCGCCACAACTCGGCCGACTCGCGCTATTGGGGCTTTGTGCCTGAGGACCATATCGTAGGTAAGGCGTTGTTTATCGCCTTCTCGAAGGGCGAGAACGGTATCCGTTGGAACAGACTATTCAACAAAGTGAAGTAGGGCGTGTCGGAGCAGAAGGACTCATATTTGACCATTGCAGAGCCTGCGGAGGCTATCTACAAGGAACGCAGCAGCAAGTTCCTCACCTACGCCTACCCCGTAGAGAGCGAGGAGGAGGTGAAGGAGTTGCTTGATGCACTGCGCAAGGAGTACTACGATGCCACGCATCACTGCTACGCCTACCGCCTTGGTGCGCAGGGAGAGATATTCCGTGCAAACGATGATGGCGAGCCTTCGGGAACGGCAGGAAAGCCTATTTTGGGGCAGTTGCTCTCGGCAGATTTAACCAACTGCTTGGTGGTTGTAGTGCGCTACTTTGGTGGCACGAAATTGGGAGTTTCGGGGCTTATACAGGCTTACAAAGAGTCCACCGCCGAGGTTATAGCTGTGAGCAAGATAGTCGAAAAGACGGTGGATAGGGTGGTTGATATCGCCTTTTCATATATCTCGATGAATGGCGTGATGCGCATCATTAAGGAGATGTCACCACGCATCGATGAGCAGGTATTTGACAACCTCTGCACGATGCGCCTGCGAATTCGTGAGAGCGAAGCAGAAATGCTAATTTCTAAACTTGAAAAAGTCGAAGGGGTAACGATAGTAACGGAAAACGGAAAACGGAAAACGGAAAACGGAAAACGGAGAGCTGAGAACTGAAAACTAATTTTGCATTCTGCATTTTGAATTTTGAATTTGATTTTGCATAACAAAATCTACATAAAAGGGGCAAGAGTTCACAACTTGCAGAATATCGAACTCGAAATTCCGCACGAGAAGTTGATTGTCGTGACGGGACTCTCGGGCTCGGGCAAATCCACTTTGGCATTTGACACCATCTTTGCCGAGGGGCAACGCCGCTATGTAGAGAGCCTTTCGGCATACGCTCGTCAATTCTTGGGGCGTATCTCCAAACCCGATGTAGATCTGATTACGGGTATCGCCCCAGCGATAGCTATCGAGCAGAAGGTCTCTTCTCGCAACCCACGCTCTACTGTGGGTACGGTAACCGAGATTTACGACTATCTCAAACTCTTGTATGCCCGTGTCGGCAAGACCATTTCGCCTGTTTCGGGCGTGGAGGTAAGGTGCTACAACACCGATGATGTGGTCGAATACCTCCTCTCGCTGGGCGAGGGAGCAAGGGTAGTGGTGGCAGTGCCTATGCAGTTAGACAAAGGCGAGAGCATTATCGAAAAGTTGCTCACGCTTGTCAAAGATGGCATCGTGCGCCTCGTTGTGGAGGATAAGACCGTGCTGATTGACGACTTTATCAAGGAGGTCGATTTGGAGCACACGGGCGAGGATATCTACATCGTTATCGACCGCCTGCGTGTGTTGAACGATGACGACACGCTAACCCGTATGCGAGAGTCGGTATCGCAAGCATTTGGCTACGGCACAAGCAGTTGCGTGATTATCCACGAGGGCGAAAAGCGACTCTTCAACTCCAACTTCACGGCTGACGGCATCGAGTTCGAGCGACCTCACGAACACCTCTTCTCGTTCAACAATCCCCTGGGTGCTTGCCCGAGGTGTGAGGGTTGGGGCAAGGTTACGGGCATAGACGAGGATTTGGTCGTTCCCGACAAGTCGCGCACCATATTTGACAACGCCATCGCTTGTTGGCGTGGTGACACGATGCGTTGGTTTAGGGACCAACTTGTGATGAATGCGCACAAGTTCGACTTCCCGATACACGCTCCATACTACACCCTTACGGAGGAGCAACGAAGGCTGCTATGGCTTGGAAACGAGTATTTTGAGGGATTAAACTCCTTCTTCGAAATGCTCGATAGCCAACGCCACAAGATACAATACCGAGTGATGAAGGCTCGTTATACGGGCAAGAGTATCTGCCCCGAGTGTGAGGGCAAACGCCTACGCCCCGAAGCGTTGTATGTGCAGTTCGGGGGCAAGAATATCGCCGAGGTTGTGCGAATGACCGTAGATGAGGCGATTGAGTTTTTTGGGGGCGTACAACTCAACGACCACGAAAAAAAGAGCGCCGAACGCCTCTTGATAGAGGTAAAAAACCGCCTGCGATATCTGAGTGATGTGGGTTTGGGCTACCTCACATTGGACCGTGCATCTAATACGCTGTCGGGTGGCGAGAGCCAGCGCATAAACCTCGCAACCTCGCTCGGAAGCAACCTTACGGGCTCGTTGTATATCCTCGATGAGCCTTCGATTGGTCTGCACCCACGCGATACTCACCGCCTTATTGAGGTGCTGAAACAACTGCGCGATATGGGCAATACGGTGATTGTCGTGGAGCATGAGGAGGAGGTTATCCGCAGTGCCGACTTTATCGTGGATATAGGTCCCGAAGCGGGCAAAAATGGCGGTAGAGTGGTGTATAGTGGCGATTTGGAGCATCTCCCGACCGCCGAGAAGAGTTACACTGCCGACTACCTTTCGGGGCGCAGAGAGATAGCCATACCGCAGTCGGTGCGTGGTTGGAGCAATTTTATAAAACTGAACGGTTGCCGACACAACAACCTCAAAAATATAACGGTCAAAATTCCGTTGGGAGTTATGACCTGCATCACGGGCGTTAGTGGCTCGGGCAAGTCCTCGTTGGCGAGGGATATTCTCTATCCTGCACTGCATCGAGAGTTGGCAGATACGGGCGACCACCCGGGCGACTTCGATGGATTGTCGGGCGACACCTCGCTCTTGAAGGGGGTTGAGATGGTGGACCAAAACCCTATCGGCAAGTCCTCTCGCTCAAACCCTGCCATCTATATCAAGGCGTGGGACGAGATACGAAAACTCTTTGCTGAGCAGCCATACGCCAAGCACAACAATATCTCCGCATCGCACTTCTCGTTCAACTCTGCGGGAGGGCGTTGCGAGGTGTGTCAGGGCGAGGGTGCTATAAAGGTGCCGATGCAGTTTATGGCGGATATTACGCTCACCTGCGAGGCTTGTAACGGCAAGCGTTTCAAAGATGATGTCTTGGAGGTGAAGTATCGTGGCAAGTCGTGCAGCGATATTCTCGATATGAGTGTCGATGAGGCAATAGCCTTTTTCAGCGAAGATGCGAAGGAGTGCCGCCGTATTATCGAGCGACTGCAAACGCTGAGCGATGTGGGTTTGGGGTATATCAAACTCGGACAACCCTCATCAACCCTTTCGGGCGGTGAGAGTCAGCGAGTTAAGTTGGCTTCGTACTTGGCAAAGGAGTTCTCGGACAAGCACATGATGTTTATCTTCGATGAGCCTACTACGGGATTGCATATCCACGATATAAATCGCCTTTTGAGGGCGTTTAACGCACTGATTGCTGCGGGGCATACGATAGTTATTGTGGAGCATAATATGGAGGTTATCAAGTGTGCCGACCACATCATCGACCTCGGTCCCGAGGCTGGCACAGATGGCGGAAATATCGTCTTCGAGGGCACCCCGAAGGAACTCACAAAGTGCAAACAAAGCCACACTGCGAAGTTTCTAAAAAAGTGAGTAGTGAGTAGTGAGGAGTGAGTAGTTAAAAACTTTCAGCGCACCCTTAATAGCCGTTACTAGCCGTTACTATCCCTTAAAAAAGTTTGCGCCTTGGCAAGGCTCGGAGTCCGCAAAACAAAAAAACTAAAAAAAGCCATTGGCCATTGGCTCTTAGTGAGATTAGAGAAATTAGGGAGTTTAGCGATGCTATTCTCCCTAATCTCATTAAATTCCCTACACTCCCTATACTCTCTACTGCCGGGTATTATTTTCGATACCTATGTGGGCGTGGGAACCTCTGTTGAAGTGCGTGGGTACTCCCTCCTCTGTGCCGGGTATTGTTTTCGATACCCATGAGGAGTATGGGCAAAAAAACGACCACGCAAATTGCTCTGCGTGGTCGACTCATTGAATATAGAGTCATCTACTTTTTATTCTTGCAATAATTGTAGGAATAAGCAGCAAGAGTTACTATCAAAGATAGCGAAGTAAGAATGGACATCACGAGTGTTATCCACTCCAACTTTTCCAACTTGAAATACTCGGCACAACCAAGTGCTGCAATTGATATCAAATAGGCCAATACACCTTTGCTTATCTTTGGCAAAGTCATTTCTGCCATTATCTTAAAATTTTAATTGTTAATACTTTATTTGTTTATTACTCAAAGTCGTAAGGCTCTATATACGACTCGTACATACACCAATTCTTTTGTGCAACTTGGTCGTTTGAATAACTACTGTATTGCATATATGCATCGTATGAATTACGAGGTACATATATCTTCATACCTCCATTAAATGGGAATGAACCTCCTTCAGCAGGATCAGTATAAGGAAGATACATCCAGTATATTGCAGGCGGTGTAGTCGGCTTGCAATATATCTCTTTCAGCGAGGTACAACCAAAGAATGCGTTGTCTCCAATCGAAGTAACGCTATCGGGAATTATAATACTTGTCAGCGAGGAGCAGTTATAGAATATATAATCTCCAATCGAAGTAATGCTATCAGGAATTGTAACACTTGTTAGCGAGGTGCAATTATAAAATGCATAGCCTCCAATCAAAGTAACGCTATCAGGAATTGTAATACTTTTCAGCGAGGTGCAACCAGAGAATACACTACCTTCAATCAAAGTAACACTATCAGGAATTGTAATACTTTTCAGCGAGGTGCAACCATAGAATGCACTACCTCCAATCTTAGTAACACTATCAGGAATTGTAATACTTGTTAGCGAGGAGCAACTAGCGAATGCAGTTTCTCCAATTGAAGTAACGCTATTAGGAATTGTAACACTTGTCAGCGAGGTGCATTCCCAGAATGCATAATTTCCAATCGAAGTAACGCTATTGCCGATGGTAACTTTCGTGAATTTAGCATTATATAGCCAACCGTTGTTAGAATTCGCAGGATAATTGTTATGTGTATAATCGGTTTCTACTATTTTGCTATTTATTATCAACTCGCCTGTGCAATTATAGAATGCACGCCCTCCAATCGAAGTAACACCTTTGCCGATTGTAACACTTTTCAGCGAGGTGCAACCATAGAATATATAAGCTTTAATCTCGGTAATATCCGAAGGAATGGTAATATCGGCTAATTCACTACCATTAAGATAGAGTTTTGAGCCGTTGTAAAGAGGATTTGCATAACCGTTATTGAAACTAATCTTGCACCAAGCCGATAGGTCGGTGATATCTACTCTTGTCAGCGAGGAGCAACCATTGAATGCGTTGCCTCCAATTTCAGTAACAGCATTTGGAATAACAATCTTTTTGAGATTTGTACAGCCATTAAATGCCGATGTACCAATAGTCGTAATTTGCTCAGGAAGAGTTATTTTTACAAGGCTGACACAACCCTCGAATGCGCTGTCGGCAATCTTTTCGAGAGAGGTAAAGTACTTCAACTCGGTAAATGCCAAAATCGAAGAGCCCTTGAATGCTCTACCAAGGTCGGTAACGGCTGCTGCCTCCTCGTATGACAACTCGCCATCTTCGTTCTCGTCCCAATGGAGCGTACAGAGGAGTTTGGTGTTCTCGTCTTGGAACTTGATAGCCTGCGTCTTGTCGGCAGGAATATCATCTCCTCCACCCGGATTATCGGAGTTATCTCCGCCCTGATTGTTCTCCTCATTGTTTTTGAGGTCATCTAATTGGTTTTCCAAATTGTCGAGTCTATCCAAAATCTCGGAAGCATCGAAACCTTCGCACGAAGCAAAACACATTGCTACTGCAATAGTAGCGCAAAGAAAAATCTTTTTCATAATAGTTTGTATTAAAAAGTTAAACAAAAGTGTTTGCACTATTATGACAAAAAGAAAGTGTGAGGTTGATTTTCGTCTATCTATGTGACGGTTGTGGAATGACCTAAACTGAAATAAACGAAGCTTTACCTCACACCTGAATAGTATGAGGTACGCAGAAAAGCGTATAGCCACATAACTATACAAGAAATGAGTGCTATTCGTCTGCCCATCAGTTTGCTGAAAACTTCCACATTTTCACATAAGGACAAAAGCGAAAAACACTTTCTATATGTCTGCAATCCGAGGACTGCAACGCAAATTTAGAAATAATTTCCGAGAGTTGCAAAGTTGCGCTAAAAAATAGTGGTTATTAGCGGTGGTTAGGAGTTATTAGCGGAAATTAAAGTGGCGCACACTAACAACCTCTAATATCCTCTAACAGCCTTTAACAACCTCTTGTAAAATTGCGCCACAAAAAAGTTTCCCGTTTTCAGTTTTTTGCTAACTTTGCGAAGTTAAAAAACGAAAAACTAATTTTGAATTCTGAATTTTACATATACGAACTTTCAAACGGCATTCGCTGCATACACCGCCAAACAAAGAGTGGGGTAGCACGATGTGCCATAATGATAAATGCGGGTACGCGCGATGAGCGCAAGGGCGAGGAGGGTATTGCCCACTTCACCGAGCACGGCTTCTTCAAGGGTACCGAGCATCGCAAGGCATACCAAGTAAACTGCCGGCTCGAAAACCTCGGTGGCGAGTTGAACGCCTACACCACAAAGGAGGACACTACCGTTCACGCTACGGTGCTGCGTGGCGACTTCACGAAGGCTGTGGAGTTGGTGGCGGATGTGGTCTTTCACTCCACCTTCCCCGACCACGAACTCGACAAGGAGCGAGAGGTTATTCTCGATGAGATAAACACCTATCGCGACTCGCCGATGGACGCCATATATGACGAGTACGAGGACCTTATCTTTGCAGGCTCGGAGTTGGGGCATAATATCCTCGGCACACCCCGAAGCCTGAAAAAGATTAACTCGGCAGCGATACACCGCTTCCGTGAGCGCACCCACACCACCGACAAGATGGTCTTTGCCTCAATCGGCAACATCTCGCCCAAGCGCATAAAGGAGATTGCCGAGCGATATTTGGGCATCTACACCCCTACAAAGCGTGATTATGAGCGTGTTGCGCCTACGCTTGTAGAGCCATTCGAGAAGACTCTTAACAAACATACGCACCAGGCACACTGCATCATCGGAGCGAGAGCCTACAACCTCCGAGATAATCGCCGTTTGCCTTACGCACTCTTTACGAATATCTTGGGTGGTCCTTGTGCCAACTCGCGCCTGAATGTGAGCGTGAGGGAGCGTAACGGACTAACATATAATATAGGTGCAAGCTACTCGTCACTCTCGGACTGTGGCTTGGCAAGCATCTACTTCTCGTCAGACCACGAGAATAGCGACCGCTGTCGTGAGATTATCGGCAGGGAGGTTAAACGCTTGCAGGATAACGCCTTAACTACACGCCAACTCTCAATGGCGAAGCGTCAGTTTGTGGCGCAGTTAGCCATCGTAAACGAGGCTGCCGAGGGCTATATGCTGGGCGTAGGCAAGAGCCTCTTGGCGTATGGCGAGGTTGATACTTTGGAGGAGTCGTACCGCAAGATAAATGCCGTAACCGCCTCCGAGATTATGGAGGTAGCAAACGAGGTGTGGCGTGAGCCTTCGGTGTTGCTGTATAAATAAGCTGTCGGCTTATTTATACAAATTGACAATGGACGAATTGACAATTGATAATTAAAGGTATCCCCGAGCAAATCTCTTTGCTCGGGGATTGTTGGGTTGCTATTAGAAATTGTATATCACAGGACCTCTTACACCTTCTACCGCTGATAGATATTGGTTTATGCAAGCTTGTCTTACCTCAATAGGCGCCAACTCTCCTTCAAACATTAACCTACCTGTTCTTAAATTCACATACCATTCAGTTGGTTTATACACCTCTACTATTACATTCTTGTATAGTGCAAATACATACTCTATTTGTGCTGTTCTCTTCATGTTTATCTTCCACTCCTTACGGGTTGCTTCATATAACTGCTGAGGTGTCATACCCGATGGATTGTAAGATTTTGTCAGCTTCAAGAAGAGACCTTTGTTTTGTAGAGTTGGCATTACAACTGTTACCTCTTTGCGTGTTCGAATAATTTGCACGGTTGTCTCGGAAATTTCAACTAATCCTGTTTCCATGGTTACAACTATTTATTTTTAGCATATGTACTTACTATTGCATTTAATTTTTTGCAATCCTCTTCTTTATAATAATCATTATCATAACGACTATTACTCTCTATTTTTATAAATTTTCTTGCCTCATTATATTTGCCATGTTTGCACATGTCTTTCACGCATGCGGACAGATAATAGAAAATTTTTTCTCTATCCCACCAAAAAGAGGTGTTAATGGGTACATATTCTGCAGCTTTATCATATAATGATTTTTCTACAAAATAATCTACCAACAAATTATTACCATCTGTATTGGCTGCTATTAGCTCGGCAGAAAGCAAATCCTCTTTATCTAAATAAATCTTTATTAATGCTGTTCCATCTGGGTGGTTCATTCTGGAACTTCTGAATTGCAAGGCATATTTTTTTGCCTTTTCTATTTCTCCAGCAGCAATTGCTTTTGCTATCTTACTATTGCAATAATCTTCATCTTCTTTGGCATTTGGCAAAAGGCTTATTACAATAATAATAAATATTGCAAAAAGAATAGAAAAAAACACCCGTTTGGCCATTGTTTTTTTTGCTCGCGCTGCTTCTTTTTTAGCAACATCTCTCTCTTCGTATGATTTTAACTTATTCTCTATTTTCTCATACAAAGATTTATCAGCCTTTAGTTCATTGAGTTTGTCTACACCTGCATGCAATTTACACATTAACGCGGCTTCTTTAGATTTGTTATCATTATTGATAACAACAGGTTTGCTTCCACCAACATCAAATTCAGACTTTTTGCTTTTTTCTTTTCTATCAAGAGTGTCCAACCAAAAAATGATAGCTTCACATTTCTTTATTATATCATCAATGCATTTGGTATCGTAGTCAAATTGAGCATAAAACAATTCTAAATCTTTTTTGCAAGCATCCAACGCTTTTTTATTCAAATCAACCTGCATTTGATAACTTTGCATTTCCAACTCTTGTGCTTGTGCATTAGCAAATCTCTGATTGGCTGTTGCCTCAGCTGCTTCCGCTCGTGCTATTTTTCGTTCATTTAAGAAACTACCAATAGCCTTAATACGACCAGAGGTGGCTTGTTTTTTCTGTGAATCAGCAATCTCTTTCAAGTAATCAAGTTGTGTTTTTTCTTTTCCAAAAAGTCCCATAATTGTAATTTTTTAAGTTAAGATTAATAAAATTTGATATACTTATTTTTCGATAAGTTCTTTGATTGTACCGGCTGTTTCGTTAAGAAAATTACCCACCGAATTAATAGCATTGTCGGATGTCGTCTTTATTAAAACAGCATTGATTTTATAGTTGCAACTATCTATCGCAACTCGTTCTGCGTTGGTTAATTGTGACTCATATAATTTTGCCTTATCACGCAATACTTTATACTGTATGCGTACCGAATCACGCTCCATTGAGCCATAGTTGGAGTATTTTTCGGATAATTCGGTTGTGAATTGTTTGTATCGGTCAACAAACCGTTCTGTCTCCGATTTACAAGAAAACAGAGTTGCCGAAATCAACATAATTACAAATAGTTTCATATTTGTAGCCTATATATACCGTAGCAACTCCTATGCGGTGGGTTATTTACAAAAAGAAAGTGTGGAGTTGATTCTCGAATGTCTACTTGAAGGCTGTGGAATGCCCGAACTAAAACAAACGATTATAATGCCCCACACCTGCATAGTATAGGACAACAAGGCACAAGATGTGCCATACCTATATATACAAGAAATGAGTGCTATTCGTTCTTCCCTCAGTTCAGAAAACTTCCACATTTTCAAGTAAGGAGTGCGAAAAACACTTTCTATATGTCTGCAAATCTTTCGATCGCAATGCAAATATATAAATAATTTTCGATAGTTGCGGTATTGTGGGCAAAAATTTTTACTTTTGCGGAAATAAAATCGTCATTCCGAAGGAGCAGAGCGACTGTGGGAATCTCCCTTATTGTTATTAAGATTAGAAGCGGGAGATTGACCTCCGGTCTTCACTGCTCCGCCTCGGCAAAGTCTGCAAGCAGTCTCTGCCCTCGGCTTAATCGCAGCGGTGCCACGAGCCTAACGGCTCTCGCAATGACGGATATATAAAAAGCCAATGGCTAATAGCAAGAAAAATAATTTTGCATTTTGAATTTTGCATTATGGAAAAGCTTGACCAATACATCGAGGCGATGTCCTCGCCGCAGACAGAGTTGTTGCACGAGTTGGAGCGTGAAACATATCTGCGTGTTATCAACCCACGAATGATTTCGGGGCATATTCAGGGAAAACTCCTCGAAATGATTGTGCGTATGCTCCGCCCACGCCGTATCCTCGAAATAGGCACCTTTACGGGCTACTCGGCTATCTCGATGGCTATGGGTTTGGAGGAGGGTGCATACATCGACACCTTCGAGGTTGATGACGAGTTGGAGATGATTGCAGCCGACTTCTTCGAGCGCAGTGGCGTGGGCGACAAGATTCGCCAGCACATCGGCTCTGCCCTCGACCTCGCTCCGCAGTTGGGCGAGAAGTACGACCTTGTATTTATCGATGGCGACAAGAGGGAGTATCGAGCCTACTACGATATGCTCTTTGAGCATAACCTTGTGCATAGCAACTCATTTATCTTGGCGGATAATATCCTCTGGTACGGCAAGGTTGTCGAGGAGGTTGCCCGCAAGGATAAGCAGACACAGGAGATTATCGCCTTCAACGAGCATGTCCGCAACGACAGCAAGGTAGAGAGCGTGATTCTCCCTCTTCGTGACGGCATAAACCTCATAAGGGTAAAGTGAGGAGTGAGGAGTGAGGAGTGAGGAGTTAAAATAATTCTCAATTCTCAATTCTCAATTTACTGTCCGCGCGCCTCTAACGCCCCTAAAAAACTGCGCCTTGACCACGCTCGGAGTCACCTATTTTTAATAAATTGTCGAAAAAAGTAGCGCAAAGCCGAACAACGACACGAAAAGTTACATAAATTTGTTGCGTTTTAGAGTATATATTTTCAGTTAGGTTATGGGAAATAGAGAGAAACAATGGGTTGAAAACTTTATGGCACAGGTAGTTGCCAAAAACCCACACGAGCCTGAATTTCATCAGGCAGTACGCGAGGTTGCCGAGTCATTGGCAGAGTACATCGTGGCAGACCCCGCATTGCAACAGTTGAAAATTTTAGAGCGCATAGCAGAACCTGAGCGTGTGATTATGTTCCGCGTGCCGTGGCTCAACGACCGTGGCGAGATAGAGATAAACAGAGGTTTTCGCGTGCAGATGAACTCGGCACTCGGTCCATATAAGGGTGGTATCCGCTTCCACGCCTCGGTAAACCTCTCGATTATGAAGTTCCTCGCCTTCGAGCAGACCTTCAAAAACTCGCTCACCACACTCCCTATGGGTGGCGGTAAGGGTGGCTCGGACTTCAACCCGAAGGGGCGTTCCGACAACGAGGTTATGCGCTTCTGTCAATCGTTTATCACCGAGTTGCAACGCCATATAGGCGCAGATACCGATGTTCCTGCGGGCGATATCGGTGTAGGCGCACGCGAGATTGGTTATATGTTCGGTCAGTACAAACGCTTGCGTGACGAGTTCACAGGCACATTCACAGGCAAGGGTTTGGATTGGGGTGGCTCACTCCTTCGCCCCGAGGCTACGGGCTACGGCTTGTGCTACTTCACACAGCAGATGTTGGCAACTCGCGGAGACTCATTCGAGGGTAAGACCGTACTTGTTTCGGGTAGTGGCAATGTGGCTCAGCACGCTTGCGAGAAGGCTACCGCACTCGGAGCAAAGGTTGTAACATTGTCTGACTCATCGGGTTACATCTACGATGAGGAGGGTATCAACGAGGAGAAGTTGGCGTATGTCAAGTTGCTCAAAAATGTATATCGTGGTCGCATCAAGGAGTATTGCGAGAAGTATCCAAACGCAAAATACTTTGCAGGCGAGCGTCCTTGGGGTGTTAAGTGCGATATCGCATTGCCTTGCGCTACGCAGAATGAGTTGAATGGCGAGGAGGCTCAAAAGCTTATCGACAACGGTTGTAAGTGCGTTGCCGAGGGTGCAAATATGCCTTCTACACCCGAGGCTATCAATATCTTCCTTGCAAATCGAATCCTCTACGCTCCGGGTAAGGCATCGAATGCAGGTGGTGTAGCCACTTCGGGCTTGGAGATGTCGCAGAACTCTATGCGCATCAAGTGGACAAAAGAGGAGGTCGATGAGAAGCTCCACTCGATAATGCAGAATATACACGAGGTGTGCGTGAAGTATGGCTCGGATGCTGATGGCTATGTAAACTATGTGAAGGGTGCAAATATCGGTGGCTTTATGAAGGTAGCCAACGCGATGATTGCGCACGGTTGTGTGTAGTAAACATATTGCAAAATAGCAAAATATCCTCTTTGTTTTGCAGAGAGGATATTTTTTTGTATCTTTGTATAGGATAAACATAGTTATATTTATGAAAAGAGTACTATTTATAGCCTTGGCAACAGTGCTATTTTGCGAGACAAGCTTTGCTTGGAGCATTCGCGAACACGCCACCGTGGCGCAGATTGCCGAAAATCACCTTACACCAAGAGCGAAAGAGTTGATAAAAGAGTATTTGGGAGGCAAACCGATGGCATATTACGCCTCTCACGCCGACTTCTATCGCAAAGATATGATTGTCGATATAGGCTTTGAGCCTGAGGAGGGTGAGCGTATGGTGGTATTTCCGCACACCTACCATGTTGACGAGAACTTCAACCCATACCGCGAAGTGGTGAAGAAGGGGGAGCGCAAGCCTCACGGCAATATGCTCTACCACATTGACCGCCTTGCCAAAGGATTAAAAGCCAATCACGCCAAAATGAACGACTCGGTGCGTCTGGTGCATCTCTACCTTATTATTCACAGTATAGGCGATATGCACTGCCCGATGCACATGCGATTTATTGGTCGTGAGCCATCACTCGGCACATACAATGTCTATTTTGGCAAAGGAAACAAGAAGAAGTCGATTAGCTACCATGCATTGTGGGACCATCGAATGATTAGCGCAATTCACCCTTGGAGTTACACCGATATGGCTCAACTTTTCGATATCTACAACGAGGACGAGATAAACAAACTCTGCAAGGGCAACCTCTTTGATTGGGGCAAAGATGTTGCTAAAACATCGTTCCCGATGCGCGAGTATCAGGAGGGCGACGAGATTGAAGAGATAGAATATCGCAAAAAGTATCAGCAGGTGGGCGAGGAACTACTCACAAAGGCAGGCTACCGCTTGGCGAAAATATTGAACGATATTCTACAATAAACAACATAGAGATATGAAACGCATACTACTAACAATCGGTGCAATAATTCTTCTCTGCACCTCGGCATACGGTTGGGGTAGAAAGGAGCATGCAGCAGTAGCCAAAATCGCAGAGAACCATCTGACACCAAAGGCAAAGGAGCATCTGTACAAATATATGCATCGCCGTTCAATTGTCTATTATTCGTGCTACGCCGATGATTATCAGCCACTCTATATTGACCTCGGCTGGGAACCATCAAACTACCGCCGTATGGCAATGTTTCCGCACACCTATTGCGTAGATGAAAACTGTAAGCCTCCACGCTCAAACCGCGATGGCGACAAATATATCAAGAATTGCCTCTACTACATCGATACCTGGGCAAAGGAGTTGAAGAAGAATCACGCCAAGATGAACGATTCGGTGCGTCTCACACACCTCGCACTGATAGTTCATGCGGTGGGAGATATGCACTGTCCTGTCCATATCCGCCTGCACAACGACACCTCGTTAGGAGTTTATAAGGTTAAGTATGGCAACAAGCAGATGGATTTCCACCGTTTGTGGGATGCAGGTTTAGTGGGAGCTACCAACCCTTGGAGTTACAGCGACTTGGCACAAATACTCGACACTTCGAGCGAAGCAGAGATAGCCGAGATTTGCAAGGGCGATGTGTTTGATTGGGGCGAGGACGCTGCGCGCATAGCCACACCGCTACGCAACTACAAACCCGATGAGGTTATCAACAAACCGGAGTTTATGCGCAAGCACCTTCCAACAGGCGAACTCCTAATCCGCAAGGCCGGCTACCGCTTGGCAAAAGTCCTAAACGAGATTTTTGAGTAGAGTGAATTATGAAAAAAGTTATGCTAATATGTGCGATTGCTATGCTTTCACACACACTTATTTCGGCACAATCCTTATACGAACCCATATCGGCCATTTCGGAATTGGGTATTCCTCGCGATAATGACGGTGGACATATCCTCGACTTTAGCCGTGTAGGCTACCGTTTTGGCGATAAAGAGATTCCAAATGTTAAGGTTGTAAAGATTATAAAGGCCCCCAAACGCGGAAAAGATGCAACTGCACTTATACAAGGTGCAATAGATGAGATTGCAGCCCTTCCGTATGAACAACGCGGCGCTATTCTCCTAAAAGCCGGACTCTACAATGTTGATGGAACGATACATATCAAAGAGTCGGGTATTGTATTGCGAGGTGAAGGTACGCACCCTAAAAAAGGTACCCATATTCACTCCACATCGACTCGTAAGAGCGATGATAGAAATAGAGAAGTGTTAATCTCTTTTTCGGGAGAGGGTAGGCGTAGGATATCTGTTCCCCAGGAGATGAATATCGTAGGAAATGCTTTAGTCGGACAGTTCTGGGTGAGAGTATCCAATCCGAGCAATTTCATTGTTGGCGATGAAGTTATTGTACACGCCGAGACACCTATGGCGCTTATCCGAGATTTAAGAATGGATACGCTCTCTACACATCGTAAGGTCAAAAGAGGCTATAAATGGACTCCAAAAACTATAAATAGCAAGAATATGGAGCGCATAATCACAAAGGTCTCTGGCGATACACTTTGGTTTGAAAATCCTATTTCAATGAGTATATTGGAGCGCTACAACGGAGGTTGCGTTTTTCATTACTCTTGCGAAAACCGCATAGAGGAGTGTGGTGTCGAGGATATGCTTCTTACTTGCACATACGCTTCCGAAACCGACGAAAATCACTGCTGGACAGGCATTTCGTTCGGTTTATCAGAGCATTGTTGGGCTAGAAACATCGAAGGAAAACACTTCTCGGGATTGGCTTCGATGACTTCTGCCTCGAAAAATATCACAGTAAGTCATTGCAAGATGACCCAGCACAAATGCCTTATAACTGGTGGTCGTCGTTATTCATTCTGTTTTTCGGGACAACTCAGCATCGTGAAGGATTGTTTTGCCGCCGATGGTCGCCACGACTTTGTTACATCGGCTGCTCGCACCAATGGCCCGAATGTTTTTCTGCGATGTCGTGCAATTCGCACCCACTCCGACACTGGCCCTCATCATCGTTGGGCAAGTGGCACGCTCTACGATAATGTTGTCGTTGATGGAGCCATCAATATTCAAGATAGAGGAGAGATGGGTACAGGGCATGGTATGGCTGGAGTAAATGATGTGCTATGGAACTGCGAATGCGATAGATATGCCGTACAATCGCCATGGGCTTGTGGTGCAAATTACAGCATTGGAACCATCGGCGAAAAGAGGAGTGGTATCCACAAAAACCGCCCTAACGGCATCGAAGCATCAAAAGGTGTACATGTCACACCACAATCACTCTACGAGGCGCAACTCGAACATCGTCGCAAATTACAACCAGGTGGAGTTTTCGATGTAAAATAGGGTAGTATAGCAAATACAAAATAGGCGTTCCAATGTGAAACGCCTATTTTTATATATCTAAGCCTCTACTACTTTGTGTAGCGAGCCTTAATATTGTCAGTTGCCTTCTTCAACAACTCGGCAGGACAACAGAGTGTGATTCGCACATATCGCTTACCCTCTGTTCCGAAGATACCGCCAGGGGTGAGGAAGACATCGCACTTCTCCATAACCTCGTCAGAGAAGTCGTAGCAGTCGCCCTCATAGTCGGCAGGAATCTCTGCCCAGATAAACAGACCTGCCTGATTTGGCTGGTAGGTACAGCCGAGAGCATCGAGCAACTCCATTCCCTGCTTCTCGCGCTCGCGGTAGATAGCGTTCAACTCGGTAAACCAATCCTCGCCCAACGAGAGAGCAGTCTCGGCAGCCGCCTGAATAGGGTAGAACATACCCGAGTCCATATTCGACTTGAAAGTCAAAATCGAGTTAATCCACTCCTCCTTACCGATAATAACGCCTACACGCCAACCTGCCATCGAGTGACCTTTCGACAACGAGTTCATCTCCATAGCAACATCTTCTGCGCCCTCGATTGAGAGGATACTCATAGGCTTGTCGTTGTTGCGGATAAACGAGTATGGATTATCGTGGATAACGAGAATATTGTGCTTGCGACCGAATGCCACAATCTTCTCGAACAACTCACGGGTTGGAGTCTGTCCTGTCGGCATACCCGGGAAGTTTGCAAACATAATCTTCACGCCCTCTACGCCGGCAGCCTCAATAGCCTCAAAGTCAGGCATAAAGCCGTTCTCCTTAGTGAGCGAGTATGGCAACATCACGCCACCTGTCATCGACACAGCAGCCTTGTATGCAGCATATCCCGGATTCGGAACAAGCACCTTGTCGCCGGGGTTGACAAAGGTCTGGCAGATGTGCATAATACCCTCTTTCGAGCCGATAAGAGGCAATACTTCGGTGTTGTAGTCCACCTCTACGCCATACCACTTGCCATACCAATCGGCAAACGCCTTACGCAATACAGGCTCGCCCTTGAACGACATATACTTGTGAACATCTGGGCGAAGAGCCTCCTTCGACAGACGCTCCACAACCGATGGGTGTGGCGGAAGGTCGGGGCTTCCCATAGCCAACTTAATAATCTGACGACCTGTTGTCGCCTCAATCTCTGCAATCTCACGAAGACGGCGCGAGAAGTAGTACTCACCCGTTCCGTCCATACGATGCGCACGCTCGATAGTAACCTTGCTCATAGTCTATTTTATAGTATTTGGATTTCTTTGGCACAAAGATAGAAAAAAGATAGGAGATAGGAGATAGGAGATAGGAGTTTTTTCAACAAAAAGTTAATATTAGACGAAAGAGGAGTGAAACGGAAAACTTTTTATTATATTTGTCGCTGATTATGGAATTTCTTGAACAATTTATATTCGGAGCAGGCATTGCTCACTCGATTTTTGTGCTGGCGATGGTTATTGCCGTAGGTACTCTGCTCGCCAAAATCAAGGTGGGCGGAATATCGCTCGGTGCCACTTGGACACTCTTTGCAGGTATCGTAGCGAGCCACTTAGGAATGACGCTACACGCTGATACTCTGAACTTTGTGCGCGACTTCGGCTTAACACTCTTTGTCTTTTCGATAGGTTTGCAGATTGGACCTTCGTTCTTCTCCTCGTTGCGACAAGGTGGCTTGAAGCAGATGTGGCTCTCGATACTCACGATGCTCTTTGGGGCTGTGGTTGCCTATCTCCTCTTTCTCGCCACCGACACACCACTGCAAACAATGGTCGGCGTGATGGACGGAGCCGTAGCCAACACCCCTGCAATGGGTGCTGCACAGCAAGCATACCTCGACCTTACGGGCATTGACGACAAGTCCATTCCGCTGAGCTTTGCCGTAGCCTATCCAATTGGTGTTGTGGCAGTTATCCTCGCATTTATGCTCTTGCGTTGGATACTGCGCGTGGATATCTCTAAGGAGCGCGATATTGTCACCAAGACTATGGGTGGTAACAAGCTCGCAGCCAAATTCTCCATCGAGGTGACCAATGAGCAAATGAACGGCAAGAGCGTAGGCGAAATTCGCCAAATCATTGCTCGTCAGTTTGTTATCTCGCGTATCTCACACGATGGCAACAAGGCATTTATCGCTGATGTATCAAGTAAAGTCTATTGCGGTGATAAAGTCTTTGTAGTCTGCGCTGCGGAGGACAAAGAGGCAATTTTAGCCTTTCTCGGCAGCGAAATAGAGATGCTCGAAGAGGAGTGGGGCGAGTTCGAGGGACAACTCGTATCGCGCCGTATCGTTGTAACGCAACCCAAAATCAACGGCAAACGCTTTGTCGATTTGCGCCTGCGCACCAAGTACGGCATCAATATCACTCGCGTAAATCGTGCCGGAGTGGACATTATTCCGCATCAGGGTATGGAGTTGCAACTCGGTGATAAAGTGATGGTTGTGGGTTCGGAGGAGGCTATTAACGAGGTTGCAAAACTGCTCGGTAACTCGCTCAAAAAACTGCACGAGCCACATATTTTCACTCTCTTTCTGGGTATTGCGCTGGGCGTGTTGGTTGGCTCAATTCCGTTTATCGAAGCACCGCAACCGATAAAGCTCGGCTTGGCAGCAGGACCTATGCTTATGGCGATTATTATCGGTCGTTTCGGAACTCATTGGCATCTAATCACTTATACCACATTGAGCGCAAATCTTATGTTGCGCGAGGTAGGTTTGGCGATGTTCCTCGCCTCGGTGGGATTGGCATCGGGAAATGGCTTTGTAGAGGCTGTTGTGAATGGCGGATATATCTGGTTGCTCTATGCGCTAATTATTGCCGTTGTGCCGTTGTTAATTGTGGGCGTGTATGCCCGTCTGCGCTACAAAATGGACCTCTTTACGATTATGGGAATGTTGTCGGGAAGTATGACCAACCCAATCGCGTTGAACTACGCCAACTCATTGGCTGGTAGCGATATGCCTGCGATTAGTTACGCCACAGTCTATCCGTTGGCGATGTTCCTGCGCGTAGTAATCGCACAAGCAATGATTTTGATGTTGATGTAGGGTAGAGAGGCTATTTAACCTCGAAATCGAGCAGGGTTGTTCCATTCAGAGCAACCTCCACACGCTCGCCAATATGTGGCGCAAAAGGCTCGGTTGCTGCGAGATAAACAATATCGCCCGTTTTGAGCGTGAGCAACTCCGAAGCCTTTGCAAGGGCCTTGTCGAGCGACAATTTCAAAGTTTGTAAGTCGCTATTTACTACCGAATTACCAACTTTTATATCAAGTACTCCATCAGCCACCGCATCGGGGACAATAGTTTCGGGCGAGAGGGCGATAGACTTGTCGAAGCAGTACGCCTCATCACAAGGTCTGCCGAGCGCACAATTTCGCTCAACAATATCTTGTGCAGTGAAGGCAACCGCCACACCCACAGCATCGTAGCAACGCGAAGCAAACTTCTCGTTCAAACACTTCGCAAGGCGTGTAACACGCAAGTAATATCCCACCGTACAACGCATATCCTGCGAGAATGGGGGCATATAGAAATCGTCATTATTGCGCAGCACCGAGGAGTCGGAGCGCACAGTTAGCCACAAATCTTCGCCACTTGCAAGGGCGTTATGTATAGAAACTATTTTCATCTATTTCAGAGAATTAACAATATCTTTTGCAGTGCGAAGGCTCGAACCCTCGCCACCCATCATCTCCTGCAATTCGGCAAAGTCGGCAAGCATCTTCGCTCGCTTCGAGCCGCCCTCCAAAATGGAACGCAACTCCTCGCTCACCGCCTCGACATCGATTTTATTTACCACAATCTCACGCACGCACTCACGACCAAGGTTGATGTTTACAAGCGAAATGAACGGTATTTTCAGCACGATAGGGCGCAACCACTCATAAATCTTCGGCACATGATAAAGCACAATTTCGGGCGTATTCATCAGAGCCGTTTCGAGGGTTGCCGTACCCGATGTTACGATTGCCGCCTCGGCATAAATCAGCGTGTCGTAGGTCTTGTTGCATACCACCTTAACCTCCGAGCCTTGCAAAATCTTCTCGTAGAGTTCTCTTTCGAGCCACGGCACCGCCGCCACCACAAACTGATAATTCGGAAAATTGCGAGAAATGGCTATCATATCCGCCAAATTATCCTTAATCTCCGACCTGCGACTACCTGCCAGCAATGCCACGATAGGGCGCTCGTCAAGTCCGTTTTCGCTCAAAAACAGCTCTCGTGACGGCATTGTCGCCTTATATTGCGCTATCGAGTCGCAGAGCGGATTTCCGCAAAATATGGGCTCAATGCCCTTTGAACGGAAGTACTCTGTTTCAAACGGAAAGATGGTGTAGAGTCTATCAACATATTTGCGAATCTCCTTCACTCGCCACTCCTTCCACGCCCACACCTTTGGGGCGATATAGTAATAGACCTTCGTGCCACGCGCCTTTGCCCACTTGGCGATGCGCATATTGAAGCTTGGGTAGTCTATAAGTATCACAACATCAGGGTTGAACGCCTCGATATCGCGCTTGCACTCGTCAATCTGCCCGAGTACGGTGCGGAGATTGCGCAACACATTCGCAATGCCGAAAAACGATGTTTCACGGTAGTGCTTCGCAAGGTTTTCCCTGCCACCTACCTCCGCCATCTTGTCGCCACCCCAAAAGCGGAACTGCGCCTCGGAATCCTCCGCCACAATTCCCTTCATCAGGTTGCTACCGTGCAAATCTCCCGAAGGCTCACCTACGATTATATAATATTTCATATTATATAAATTGACAATTGATAATTGAAAATTGACAATTAAATGTACTTTTTGCTATTAGCCATTGGCTTTTTATTGCATACCCCCTCCGCTTCGCTCGTCCCCCTAACTTAGGAGGACAAATTGTCGTGGTTTTATTTCCTCCCCTAAGTTAGGGGAGGTGCCCAGCGGGCAGTGGGGTCTGTTATCTACCGCAAAATTAAAAATTTTTGCGCACAATACCGAAAGAATAGAAGATAATTTGCTAAAATAATCATAGATTTATTTGGAGAATTCGCTTTTTATGCCTAACTTTGCATAAAGAGGTGATATTATGATAACTCTGAAATTACATTCTCCGCCTTATTTGGCATCACAAACCACTCTATTAGGGGGGGGGTATTTCTCTGTAAATCAAACATATACAACATTGAAGCAGGGCAACCTTATGGTTTGCGCCTGCTTTTTTATTTGCAATATATATTCACCCTATTTATTAACCGCCGTATTCGGCATAAAAACTAAATGCTATGAAAAAGTTTTGTTTAATTGTTCTAACAGGCGCACTTTGCTACCTTGCCCCTGCGTGCGACAACAAGAGAGAAAGTATTTCGGTAGCAGAAGTTTCTATTTCGCCGGCAGGTCCGTTGGCTCTATTGCCTGAACAGGAGGTGCAATTAGAGGCAATCGTAATGCCTAAAAATGCGACAGACAAAGTTGTAACATGGACTACAAGCAATCCAGATGTTGCAACAATAGACTCAGATGGATTGCTAAGGACAGTAGATGGTGGCGAAGCGCTTATCACAGCTGCTGTTGCTGATGGATTAAGTGCTACACTTGTGGCTAATGTAGCACCAGTAGATGATGAGTGGGTATCAAAAAATCATGCAACAGAGCGAAACACCGTTGATTGGGGGTATCCTTCTCTTGCTCTTTCTCAAGCAAGATGGACATCAGCAACGAAAGCGTTATGCATCACAACAAGAAATGGTGAGTGTATGATACCTATGCTAATTTTAGCTATCCCAAGTACCGATGCCCGTACAATTGAGAGTGCAATTAACAATGTATTTGCGCATTCTGCGCAAATTTCCGAACACGCATCCATGACTTTTACGCCGATTGCTATAAATCTTCTTCGAGTACCAGGCTGTTCCGAAATTTTCGAGAATAAGAGTATCGCAGAGATTCGTATCGCTTTAGGGTTAGATGTTATGAGCATTCTGAACGGCTGGGCATACGGTTTTATGGCAACACCATCAGTTACTGGTAGTTGGACTATGACTAATATCTCAACTTTAAATTATGCAGATATAGTTTCTGAAATAAAGTTTAGCGCACAATTTAAGTTTGATAATGAAAACAAATGTAGCGATATCGGAGTGGTATTTGAAGGAACAGAAATGCAAGTAACCGCCATTTATAACAAATTGACAGAAGATGCTAAAAATGTATCTACCGAGCCGAGAAGAAAAACAGAACAGAAAAATGCACCGTGGATATTAGTAATTGACATAGGCGACATTCATAGTACGAATAATCCGTTTGTCGGTGCAACTCGTCAGGCAATTGTAGATATGGATATAGCAAAAGTGTTCACTGAGAATTATATAAAGGTTCAAAAATAGATACAAGCAGATACAATTTTTATTAACCACTAAACTTTTACAACTATGAAGACAATGTTATTAACTTTCAGAAAAAGCTTCGTCTATGCAATGGCAATATTTGCAGGCGTTGTGTTAGCAACTACAAGTTGTAGTCCATTTGGCAAATACCTTGGCGGTGGCGATAGTGATGGCGATGGCTATGCAGATAATTATGGTTGGTCGACCGATGTTCAAGAGAATGCAAGTCAAATTGTATTCACAGTAAATTTTAATAGCGGGTATTCTGGCAACACGCTCTACAATACTAGTTACAATGTAGTCTATACATTCACATTCAGCAATGATGTATGTATAAGAGCTATTTCAGTAACAACTTTCGAATCGCAGGTCTATGCCGATGCCTACTATTCTGGTGAAGGAACTAAATCGGGCAGAACCATTACTATTGACCTAACCGAGGATTATAGCGGACAGACAAGGACTCAGATTAGAGATATTATAACAATAATGGAGCAATCATATAATAATTAAGGATATTTTTGCAAGGCAAATGGGAGACTGATTAACAAGTCTAAAAAATGGAAGTCACCCCCGTCAGAAAATTTCTGACGGGGGTTAAATCGTAAAAATTAAACTTATTATACAACCTCTCACTACATATTCGTACAAAAAAAGCCAAAAGCCTATTCTTCAAGCAGGTCTGGGCGCAAAGCTTGCGTTCTCGCCAACGCCTGCTCATCTTGCCACTTCGCTATCTCGGCAAAGTTGCCCGACAAAAGCACATCAGGTACTTTCCAGCCGTTAAACTCCGCAGGGCGGGTATATACAGGCGGAGCGAGCAAATCGTCTTGGAAGCAGTCGGTGAGTGCCGAAGCCTCGTCGCCAATAGCACCCGGCAAGAGGCGTACCACCGAGTCGGTGATAATCGCTGCTGCCAACTCGCCACCCGTCAAAACATAGTCACCAACCGAAATCTCGCGAGTGATAAGATGCTCACGGATACGGTAGTCGATGCCCTTGTAGTGTCCGCAGAGGATAATTATATTTTCGAGTGTCGAGAGTCGGTTTGCCTCGTGCTGGTCGTAGCGAATGCCATCGGGCGAGGTGAATATAATCTCGTCATAGTGACGCTCGCTCTTCAACTTCTCGATACAGCGGAACACCGGCTCAATCTTCATCACCATACCTGCCTCGCCACCGAAAGGGTAGTCATCGACCTTGTGGTGCTTATCCTCCGAGTAGTCACGGATATTGTGGATATGTATCTCGGCAAAACCGCCCTCCTGCGCACGCTTCAATATCGACTCATTCAGAGGCGACACCAAGAGTTCAGGCACAACTGTTAAGATATCTATTCTCATAAAAAATTCAAAATTCAGAATGCAAAATGCAAAATTAAATTCAAAATGCTACTCTCCTTTATTATCATTAGACTTCGCAGACAATATAATGCGAGAAATAACATTTGTTATATCACAATTCTCTTTATACAATTTATCATATTGTGTAACTGAAATATACTCACTATCTTTTAAGAGTGACAACCAATATTCCGTTTCGTACGACTCTTTGAGAGCAATGCTCATTTTAGCGATGAAATCATTTTTCGATTGAGCTCTTACTGCCTCATGCACATTCGCACCGATGCTGGTACCACTCTTTAACAACTGCGTAGCCATCACTCTTTCTCCGTCATTCGCAATACGCTTATACAGCTTTACCACATTCAGAGCAAAAGCATAACTCATAGAAACAATTAGATTATCTTCTCGCATAATTCTTAAAATTCATTCTGCATTCTGCATTTTGCATTTAGAAGTTTACTTCTCCATTGAGTGCTTCTACAACAAATGGGTTATAGAGCGATTCGTGACCGATATTACTCTTGTCGCCGTGTCCGGGGTAGATTGTAACCTCGTCTCCCAAAGGCAAAATCGAGCCCAAAATCGACTTGATAATCGTAGGGTAGTCGCCACCCGGAAGGTCGGTGCGACCAATGCTCTCGCGGAACAAAGTGTCGCCCGTAAAGAGCGTTTTCGACTCCTCGTGCAGGAGCGACACACAGCCCGGAGTATGTCCGGGAGTAGCAATAACTCGCAATACGGTATTGCCGAAGCGCACCTCAGGCGTTGTTGCGAGGTCAATATCTATCTCCTCTGGCAATGCACCCAACTCCATGCCGAACATTGCTCCACTTGCACGACCGTTTTTGAGGAGTGGCAGGTCGGCAGATGACGCAGCGAACTTCACTCCGTAGGTCATTTTGAGAAATTCAACGCCAAGGATATGGTCGAAGTGGCAGTGAGTATTTACCGCAAGTACAGGCTTCAACCCCTGCTCCTCGATAAACTCCGCCAATATCTTATCCTCGCGTGCCGAGAGGTTTCCCGCATCGACAACTACACACTCCTTGGTCTCGTCCCAAAGAACATATGTATTCTCCTGAATAGGATTAAAAACAAAAGTCTTAATATTCATAATTTCCTTATTTTTTGCAAAAATAAGAAAAAGAACGGAAAACGGAAAGCGGAAAACGGAAAACTTTTTTTTGTTTTTCGTTTGGAGCGAGAAAGCGGAACCGACGCCAAACCGAGAGCAGTGGGCAAACTTGTTTGCACAATGCCGAGGTGCGAAGGAGGCGAAGCCTGCATAGCAGGGTTAAAACGGAAAACTATCTATTTTTTATGGCTTTTAGCCATTGGCCGTTAGTTTTTAGCGCAGTAAAATGGCATGCGCTCCCGTTGGTCGCTGAATGACAATAAATGACATGCGCTCGTTACACTCGCTGAATGGCAAAGCGCCCCTTGTTAAGCACTCCTTTGGAGTGCGCTGTCATTCAATGCCATTAAGGGCGCAAGCCCGAATGCCATTCAATGCCATCTCTTTTAGCACTCTCAACTCTATTTCTTGCAATTTGCGAAATAAAGTGCTATATTTGTGGTGCAGTCTTCGGATTGCGGACATATTACGAAAGTGTTTTTCGAGGTCTTGCTATGAAAATGTGGTAGTTTTCTTTTGAATCAAAGACAACGGACAGCACTCATTTCTTGTATTTGCAGCGTGGCACACTCTGTGCTTACGCCTTGCAATATACAGGTGTGGGGCAGTAGCGTTTATTTGATTCGGGTTATACCACAACCTTCATAGTAATAAGCGAAGACAACCTCACACTTTCTTTTTATAGTAACCGCACACTTGGGGTTGGTGGGCAAAAAAACTTAAACAATATGCATCCAAGAGTTGAAGCCTTCTTGAAACAAAAAAGAGAAGCAGAGAGAGTAGCAGAACTTGAAAAGAGAAATAAACTCTTCAAAGAACTTGGCT
>JAZPYA010000043.1:0-26854 GCA_045543935.1 Alistipes sp. | reverse complement strand
CGGAGCAATATACTTGCCCGTCTTTTTATTCTTTCCGAGGGTTACGGTTGTAGATTTGAATGGCTCCAACTTGTAAATTGTCTTGCCTATACGCAAGTCGTAGGTGAGCGAAGATAGATTGGTAAGCACGAATATGCGATTTTTCGCCTTGTCATTTACCTTTGTCAAACGACAATCTATCGAAGCATTCAACAACTCGCCAAGCCACTCCTTGTCGCCAATCAGAGTTCCACCAGAATAGACAATGGTACGGCGCTCCAACACAGCCTCCTTCACAGCCTTCTCGGTTAGCTCCTTTGCCAGAACAAAGGTCATGGTGCGGAATGTGCCAGCTCCTTGATATGGATAAGCCGATGGTCCATGCAAATCTGTGCCACTAAGCATTATGAGTTTATCCTCGGCGCAACGATTTATCATATACGGATAGATATTATAGCCATTAGAGATTTCTACCGCATCAATCAATCTCTCGTTGCGTACCGATTCGTGCCATGCTACATCTAACTTTGAAACATTGCCGGGGTGGTTGAACATAACGATACCACCCTGCTTGTGCACATTGCGAAACGCCTCTTTAATGTCTGGGTTATACAATCTATTCAAATCGGTTACAAACAGAGCATTAAAGTGACCTATCTTGCTACGAGCCATCTCACAACCCTTTATAATCAGCATATCCCAACCCTTCTTTTTGCAATATGTGGTCGCCTCATTGAGAATGGAATTAAAATCTACACGAAGAGGGTTTTGAGCATTAACCATTGTATATTTCGTAGGTTTACCATCTTCGTTGTATGGCGCAGTAACCTTGAAGAAACTCCTGATGCCTTTATGTCCTTCGTAGTGGTCGGTAATAGCAATTATGTCCAATCCGTCGTGCCAAGCCTCATACACTCGGCCTGCAGGCGATACCTGCCCATCGGAATAAACCGTATGGATATGAAAATCGGCCTTGTAAAGGTTGTAGCCCTTCACTTGCGGCAGAATAATCTCGGTACGCTTTGCCGTATTTCGACTATCTACTGTACGAACAGTATATGGAAGCTTCGCTGTCTGTGCGGTAACACCGATAATAGACGCTCCTGCAAAGAGGAGGGAGATAAATAATCTTTTCATAATAGCAATTTATGAAGGGGTCTTTTTTATTTATCAAGCGTCAGCTCGATAGATGGGTGTTTGTAGTCGGCAACCCACATATTCTCGACAACAAATTTCGGAGCAATATACTTTCCGGTCTTTTTATCTTTTCCAAAGCTAAATGTCATAGTCTTGAATGGCTCTAAATTACAGATTGTTTTGCCACGGCGCAACTTATAGGTTATAGACGATTGATTTACAAGCATAAATGTGCGGGTATTCTTCCCTTTGTCCTCGCCGATAAGGCGACAATCAACCGAAGCATTGAACAATCCGCTGAGCCACTCCTCCTCGCCAACGAGGTTACCCTTCGAGTAGGCGATAGTACGGCGCTTCAAGATAGCATCTTTAATAGCCTGCTCGGTACACTCCTTTGCGAAAACAAGTGTCATAGTACGATGGAAACCGTGCCAATCATAACCAGAAGAAGATACTGTATGTATATCGCTATTGGCAAACATTGCCAACTTCTCATCGATACAACGGCGCACGATATGAGGATAGAACGAGTTACCATTTATAACCTCAACGCCATCAACCAAGCCCTCGCCATATACTTGCTCGTGGAACTCGGTCTTATCGCTGGTGTCACGGCGCCAAGCCGGGTGGTTATGGATAACTATACCGCCCTGCTTCTTTACATTGCGGAATGCCTCCGCCATATCGGGATTGAACAGGGTGTTGATATCCTGTACAAACAGAGCATTGAAGTGTCCGTGCGACTTTGTATTACGAGACATCTCACAACCCTTAATAAGCAGTAGCGGATAACCTTTTTTCTTTGCCATATTCACTGCTTCTTGATGGATAGCATTAAAATCTACACGAAGCGGATTTTCGGCGTTTGCCTTTGTATATTTCGTAGGCTTGCCATCTGCATTATACGGAGCAGTGACTTTGAAAAATTTTCTCACACCGGCTTGACTCTCGTAGTGGTCGGTAATAGCGAGAATATCCAAACCATCGTACCAAGCCTCAACTACGCGACCACCTGGATTTACTACACCATCTGAATAGGAGGTGTGAACATGGAAATCGCCCTTGTAGCAGTTGTAGCCATTTACCTGCGGAATTATAATCTCGGTACGGTTGGAAACTCGCTCTTTGCTGAGTTTATGTGTGTGAGGGATTTTTGTCTGTGCATTAACATTTGCAACAAGTAATCCTGCAAAGAGGAGTGAAATTAGTAGTTTGTTCATAGCAGTGAGTAGATTTTTAAGTTTTACATAAACAAAGATACAAAAAATGCCCGAAAGTTAAATACCTTCGAGCATTTTTTTTGAAATTTTATCCTTTGGATAAAGATTACCAGTTCAAAATCTTGTGGAAATCGTAAGCCTCAGGGTTAGCTACATACTGCTTTGCAGCCTCGTAGTCCTCTGCGGTGATGTAGTGCATCACATTATTGATAACCTGCATAATTTTGTCCGACTCGACATTTACGAGGCGTGGCGGAATTTTGCCGGTTGTAGGGTCCTGCAAATCCTTCAAGTAGAGTGGCGATACGAAACCGTCCTGTGAGATATAGACCATGCAACCGGTCTTGCCCTCCGAGAAGAGCTTGTAAACACCCATACCCAACTCCGAACAGTAAACCAAGTCGTATGCGATAGGGGTCTGGCAACGAACCTCGTAACCAATCTCTACAGGGCGCGACTTAACCTTCAAGCCCAACTCCTTAACTTTCTTCTCGAGCATCTCGTTGAAGATGTGAGCCTTCGATACCTTACCCAACTCTGGGTGACCGTGGTCATCATAAGAGAAGTGAATACCCGACTTTGCAATCTCCTCGTCAGAAAGTGCGTGGAATACGCCCTCCGAAATCATTGCAACACCATACTCGATACCCATCAACTTGCGCTTGATAATCGAAGATACAACCAAGTTTACAATCTTCTCAACGGTAATCTCGGTCTTGTTGAACATCTCCGGAATAACAATCATCGGATAGTGGCAAGCCGAGCCGATACCGAATGCAAGGTGACCTGCCGAACGGCCCATTGCTGCAACTACAAACCAGTTAGACGAGGTACGAGCATCGTTATAAACGGCACGACCGATAACTGTACCGCCCTCCTTTGCCGACTGATAGCCAAATGTTGGCGAACCCGCTGGAAGTGGAAGGTCGTTGTCGATAGTCTTTGGAACGTGGATATTAGCGATAGGATACTGCTTTGCCTCCAAGAACTTAGCGATGCGATTTGCAGTCGAAGCAGTGTCATCACCACCAACGGTTACGAGCAACTTGATGTTGTTCTCGGTGAAGAACGAGAGGTTAAAGTTGTTCTCGAAATCTGCATCGGTTGGCTTGAAACGGCTCATTGTGAGGTACGAGCCACCCTGATTGAAGATGTAGTCAGCCTTGAAGAAATCGAGGTCCTCGTGGCGTGGGTTTGGATTGAACAAACCCGAATAACCGTGGTGCAAACCGATAACGCGATAACCCTTTGCAAGGAAAGTCTTGGCAACGCTACCTACAACGGTATTCATACCCGGTGCAGGACCGCCACCTGTAAGAATTGCAATAGCTTCTTTCATAGTGTTTTTATTGTTTTTGAGTTAAAATTGCTAAATTTTCGCCCAAAGATACAACTTTTTTTGGTATGCTGTAACATTTTTGAGATAAAAATCCTATTACTCCTTTTCAAATAGCAATACAGCGAGGTCGTATTGTCCCAAAGTCAGTCGCTTGCCACCATTCGTTACTTTGGCATTACCGAGCGTTGAATGCTCAACATAGCGGAATCCTGGAACCTCAAGTTTTGTTTTCAGAGTCTGCACTTCGCGCAATTGATTAGCTACTACCACAGCCATCTTTTGACCATCATTGCTGAGGTATGCGCGAGCCTCGACCTCTTTGTTCGAGCAATCTATGCCCTTTGTATCCATATAGCGGCCACAGAGCAACATATCTTCATACTTCTCTTTGATGATGTTGGCCTCGTTGAGATATGCCTGATATTGAGGACACTTGTCAATCAAGTCGCGTGAACGGTAGATTTCGATATCAATACGCTGACCATCGAGGATGGTGTAGTTTACGTGCCACTGCACATCTCTATCGTCGCGGTGTCCACGCTCCGAGAAGATAAATTCAGGGAAGGTGTAGCGGAAGAATCGCATCCAACGAGTCTTTGAATCCTTGTTTGAAGGGTGGCCGTGGGTGTATGCGGCATACTGAGCCAATGCGTCAACCGTACTCTCCGTGCCGAGTGCGAACTCTGGAGCCTTGTCTATATAACGCTCGCGCAAAATCTCAAGCACTTGCATACGCTTCTGAATAGCAAATACATCTGGTATAGGGAACTCGCCACTTGCATCCCAATTTGCACTCTCGCGCTCAATAAAGCCGAGTTGGTCATAGAATACCGAACTTGCACCGAGCTGATATGCTCTATCTTGCATCTTTGCAAGCTCCTTGTTCCACTCTGGATTCATCATTGTTGCAACGGCAAATGTTCGACCTCCGTAGACATTCAGATAAGAGCCGTGTCCCGTAAATTTGTAACGCTCCAACATTGGCGCACCCGTAATATCGTGGCGGCAAACCTTCTCGCCCATACCACTCTTGTAGTAGCGACTTTCGCGGTCGATAAGTTTTCCGTTGTAGTATAGAAGAAGATGGCTACCATCCTCGCGATACTTGGCAATAGCCTCTTTCAGAGCTGCATCGCCACCCTGCGAGATATCCTCCGAGTAGTCGGGATTTCCGTGGTCGTGACCTTCATTCCACCAACCAAAGAGGAATACGGTATTCGAATTTATGGTCTTATCTACATCCTTCAAACGGCCGTAGAGATCAGGATAGCGGAAGAGATACTCTCCGCACTGATGTTTGAATATTACTCGCTGCCACGAGCGCATCTTCTGCACCCACTCTGGAGCTGGCTTGTAGTCGAACCATTCGTTTGCCCACGCACGATACATATCGGCAGCATTGTGCCAAGTTCCAGCATACGGCGACACAACATTCGAATCGTTAGACCAAGAAGAGCCGCACATACAGTGCGGATATTTGTAGAATCCAAGCTCCAAGATGTCAAACTTGCCATTGTCGCGCTTGTATACACGCAATCCGTGTGTAGTATCTTGGAAGGTCTTGTCGTGGCTACCAAAGTAGAGTCCCTGTTCTTCGCCCAAAAGTGCAAAGCAGTTCATAAATACACAGTATCCGTAGCGGATGTAATGCTCGTAGAAGTACTGCTCGGGACGGAAATAGTGCTTTGGCGAGATGTCGCAGATGGTCTTGATGGGATTGTCGTGCAACTTACCTCCTGCGTGAGCCGTAAAGAGCTTATGGTCGGCTGGTGCTTGAATGTCGCGAATTAGCGGATATTGCAACTCGCGGATAATGGTGTGAGGCTCGTTGTTGGCAATATCAGCCGCAAAACGCACCTTGTCATCTTCGAGGATAACTTTCAGTGTAAGAGCAAATTTTAACTCCTTGCCGTGAGCCTTCACAGACGGATATTTCAGGACAATAGTATTACCCTCCTGCGACACCTCTACACTCTGCTCCTCGCCCAAAACCTGAATCTCCTCCTCGGCGTGAGTATCGTAGTAGAGTCGCCACAAGTATTCGCCTGCGGTTGATGCGTATTCGTGGTCTGTAACCTCATTCTTCAAAGAGTACAACTTACCATCTTTGCCGATAGTAACGCTCATCTTCTCGTTGGCGAGAGTGATGCAATCTTCGGGCAGTGCAATCTGCTCCTGCACACCCATTTTGCATTCAGTGCAGGCGAATGCAAATAGAGTTGACATTGTAATAATAACTTTGCTTAAGTACTTCATAATGGATTTTTTTATAGTATTATTAAAACCGAATTTGTAATAAATCCGCCCAAAGATAACAAAAATTTTGGAATTACACACCTTCGTACCGCAATTTACAATCGCTTGCGATAGAGCATCGCTCCATCGCACTCGAAGCCGACCTTCTCGAATAGGTTTATGCTCGGCAGATTGTCAGGTAGAATTGTGGCATAGAGAGAGCGTAAGCCTATCTTCTTGGCATATTCAACCACCATTCGTAACGCACTCTCGGCAAAGCCTTTACGGCGATTGGAAGGCTCAAAAATCAATATCGACACAAACGCTTTTCTACCATCGTAATCGGTCAAATCGATTGAGCCTAATCGCTCGCCTTCGTGTGTGCAAATCATAAGGCGCATCTGCTCGGTTTGCTCGATGGTATATTGCATCTGCAACATCACAAAGAGTTCCACATTTTTGCGGGTATAACGCTCCTTGAAAATACCGTACAGTGGCTCGTTATTCGCATTCTCCCACAAAAGCAGAGTGTCGATATCCGAAAAATCGACACTCCGCAATATAGCTCTATTATCTTTAAGCAAGACCATCTCTATTCGCTCTTGCTACAGACCGATAACAAGGTTGCGCATCAACATCGCCACGCCCCACGCATTGGCATTCGCCTCCATCTTCGACACGCGGAATTTGGTATCCTTATAGACCAAGCTCAACGAGTACTTGTTTGTAGCAGATTTGAGTGGCAACATAATATAGTCACCCGCAGCCGCAAGGTTTCCTCCAACAATAACACTCTCCGGATTAAATATATTAATAAGGAAAGCTACCGCCTTGCCAACCTTCTCGCCAGCCTCCTCGATAAGTTCAATCGAGAGGTTGTCATCGTTGCGAGCCGCATTGACAATGTCGTTGATATGTATCTGCTCCTTTGCCTCATAGCGTTTGCGGAGGATAGTATTTGCGCCGTTGCGCACCAACTCGTTCATCTTCTCCTCGATGGCGATACCCGAAACCTCGGTCTCGAGGCAACCCTTCTTACCGCAGAAGCAAATCTTCTCGTTATCGAAGAATGGAATATGTCCAAACTCACCGGCAAAGCCATTCTTTCCGTAGTAGAGTTTGCCATCGCTCACAATACCGATAGCAACACCAAGTCCGAGATGGAGATATATGACATTGCTCTCATCTTTCGAGCGAGAGAAGTTATACTCGGCATAGCAACGGGCGCGAGTATCATTCTCGACAAGCACACGCAAGCCTGCACGGCTCTCGATAATATCGCGCAGAGATTCGTCAAACGAGGTGAAGTAGTGGAATGAGCGACCTTCCGAAGTATTTACACGACCTACGATGCAGACACCAAGACCAAGAATTTTGGAGCGATCATATCCGCAGTTGTCGAGGAAATCTACAATATTGACACATATCTTATCCAGACACATATCTCTATCCACCAACTCGAAATCATCGAATACCCTCTCATAGACGAGGTTGTTCTGCAAATCGGTAATCACGCAGGTCATACTATCGCGACCAACGTGTACGCCGGCAAAGTAGAGTGTCGAACAGGTCAAACCAAAGACATTCGGACGGCGACCACCCTGCGTTTCGACCTTACCCAAATCCGAAACAATGTTCTCATCGACCAACTCCTGAACGAGTTTGGTGATTGTCGGAACACTGATTTTCAGTTCTTTAGTCAATTCAGCAAGTGTTACTTCGCCGTTAATTGCCATGTAAGCGATGATATTTCGCTTGATAAGATTATTCTTGTGCGATAACCCTTTTTCAGTCGCTTGATTATTGAAAAAATCTATTAAAGAGCTCATTTCACCTCTGCTATTTTTACTTAACCTAACACAAAGGTATAAAAAAAGAGGAAAACTCCCTCTCTTTTGTTAAAAAATTTTCAAAATTTTATTACTTTTTTCAAAAAGTAGCTTTACTCTCCACCTCTGCGCTCGGAGAAATTTTGCTAATCAACCCCTGCAAAACCGTTCCGGGACCGAGTTCCACATAGGAATTGAAGCCATCTGCAACCATATTCTCGACTATCTGTGTCCAACGCACCGGAGCAGTAAGTTGGGCTATCAAATTCTGCTTAATCTCCTCAGGCGAGGTGTGTGGTTTTGCATCTACATTCTGATATATTGGGCAAATGGGCGTCTTGAAATTTGCTATTTCGATAGCCTCCGCCAACTCTTTGCGGGCAGGCTCCATAAGCGGAGAGTGAAATGCCCCACCAACAGGCAAGAGCAATGCACGGCGCGCACCGGCCTCTTTTAGTTTTGCGCAAGCCTCGGTTACGGCATCGACAGCCCCCGAGACAACCAACTGTCCCGGGCAGTTGTAGTTCGCGGCTACAACCACTCCCTCAACACTTTCGCAAACCTCCTCGATAGTCTTATCAGGCAGAGCCAACACCGCCGCCATAGTACCCTTCTCCATCTCGCAAGCCCTCTGCATCGCCATAGCACGCTTCGCAACGAGTTGCAAACCCTCCTCGAAAGATAATGCGCCCGACACCACCAATGCCGAGAACTCTCCGAGCGAGTGTCCTGCCACCGCCGATGGCTCTACGCCAAGCACATTTGCCAAGATAACCGAGTGGAGAAATACGGCAGGTTGTGTAACCTTAGTCTGCTTCAGCTCTTCGGCTGTGCCTTCAAACATTATATCGGTAATCCTAAAACCGAGTATCTCGTTTGCCCTCTCGAACATCGCCTTTGCCTCTGCGTTCTGCTCGTATAGCTCTTTGCCCATTCCACTAAATTGCGCTCCCTGACCGGGAAAAACATAGACTTTATCCATATTCTGTGATACTATTTTATTATAAAAGCCTTGCAAATATAGTAAAAACTATCTAAATTTGTGCGGTTATAAAGATTAAGTAACTACTATTATGAAAAGAACACTCCTGCTAATCATTATTGCATTTGCACTGACTTTCAGCACCAATGCACGCGATATCAAAGTTTTAGCCATTGGAAATAGCTTTTCGGTAGATGTGGTAGAACAAAATCTTCACGAACTTGCAAAGGCAGAGGGTACAACCCTTGTTGTTGGAAATTTATACATCGGGGGTTGCGGTTTACAAAAGCACCTCTCAAATCTTCGCAAAGAGAAAAAAGCCTACTCATATCGCAAAGTAGATGAGAACGGAGAGAAAACCACTACTCCAGAAGTATCGATACAACAAGCACTCGCAGATGAAAAGTGGGATTATGTTATGGTTCAACAAGTCAGCGGATTCGGCGGAGTTTATGCTTCATTCGGCAGATGCTTGCCAGAGATAATGAAAACATTGAGAGAATTGACACCTTACAAGCCTAAATTTATCATTATGCAGACTTGGGCATATCAAAGTGATAGTGATCATCAGAGTTTTTCAATCTACAACTACGACCAGATGACGATGTACAATGCCTTGGTGGAGTCTTACGATAAGGTGTTCAACGATAAGCAATATGGCTTCTACCTCGACAAGCGCGTTGGTCGCTATCTCGGGGCCTGCACAATGTGTGAAGTATTGCTCGGAAAGTCGGTTGTGGGCAATAAATACAGACCGGAAGATATATCCAAGGAGGAGGCACGGCTTGCGCAGAAAGCTGCACATGCCGCAGTCCTCAACCCTACCAAAATTACGGATATTAAATAATTCTCAAATCATATAACTATGGGAAATAAAATTAATGACCCTATTGCCAGATTAATGGGTTTGCGCTACAAGTCGCACCCTTGGCACGGGATTGAGGTGGGCGAGAAGGCACCCGAAGTAATTACCGCCTTTATTGAGATTGTGCCTACCGACACGGTAAAGTATGAATTGGACAAGGTGAGCGGATACCTCAAAATCGACCGCCCACAGAAATACTCTAATGTTATTCCTGCGCTCTATGGTTTCGTTCCGCAGAGTTTCTGTGGCGAGAGCGTTGCTCAGTATTGCATGCAGCAGAGCGGTCGCACCGACATTGTTGGTGACGGTGACCCACTCGATATTTGCGTATTGACAGAGCGAGATATTGCTCACGGAGATATTATCGTAAATGTTCGCCCTATTGGTGGCTTCCGTATGTTAGACGGCAACGAGGCTGACGACAAGATTATTGCCGTATTGCGTCACGATGTAACTTATAGCGGATACAATGATATTTCGGAGTTGCCAAAAGGCATAGTGAACCGTTTGAAGCACTACTTCCTCACCTACAAGGATATGCCTGACTCGGAGTCGCAGAAGAAGGTGGAGATTACCGATGTATTTGGTCGTGAGGAGGCTTACGAGGTTATTCAGCGTTCGTTGGAGGATTACAAAAATCACTTCAACGGACTTGATGAAATTTTGCGTCACGTATAACCCTTAACGAAAACAGACAAATGTCAGTAGAGAGCAAGGTTAGAGCCGTTACCACATTGCGACTCAAAGAGATGAAGGATAGAGGTGAGAAAATTTCGATGCTCACCTCGTACGACTATTCGATGGCGAAAATTGTCGATGGCGCAGGCGTTGATGTAATTCTCGTTGGCGACTCGGCAGCAAATGTTATGGCTGGTTGGGAGACTACCCTGCCAATCACGCTCGACCAGATGATTTACCACGCAGCTTCGGTAGTGCGTGCCGTAGAGCGAGCATTGGTCGTTTGCGATATGCCATTCGGAACATATCAGGGTGACTCGCAGGCTGCGCTCGACTCGGCTATCCGTATTATGAAGGAGACGGGAGCTGATGCCGTGAAGATGGAGGGTGGCGAGGAGATTCTCGACTCGATAAAGAGAATTTTGACCGCAGGTATTCCTGTTATGGGGCACCTCGGACTTACACCGCAGTCAATACACAAATTCGGCACTTATAGTGTTCGTGCCAAGGAGGAGGCTGAGGCAGAGAAGTTGGTGCGTGATGCCAAATTATTGCAGGAGGCAGGCTGTTTCGCCATTGTCTTGGAGAAGATTCCGGCGGCATTGGCGGAGCGCGTATCGAAAGAGTTGTCAATCCCTACTATCGGTATCGGTGCCGGTGGTGCTTGCGATGGACAAGTGCTTGTAGTGCACGATATGCTCGGCATTAACAAGGGCTTTTCGCCACGCTTTTTGCGCCGTTATGCCGACCTATATACCGTTATGAGCGAGGCTATTTCGCACTATGTCGAAGATGTCAAGTCGTGCGATTTCCCTAACGAAAAAGAGCAGTACTAATACATAGCTATTGATTACCAATATGTTAAATAAATGCATAGGGGGGGGGTATTTCGTCTATTTCACGAGATACCTCCGAAATTATGAAGGGGTTATTAATCCTCCTAATCATCTTAGGACATAACTCCATACTAACCCAAAATATATCAGGACTATATGACTACCTATACTCATTCCATGTCCTGATATTTTTTATTCTTCCTTGGTTTTACGCAACAAAACCTTCTTGGGATAGTACGATTAAACGAAGTACAAAACTGTGGTTTTGGTATTTTGCCATTTTTGTTGTGCAAGTTGTATTTTACAATATACTTTTCGACACAACATTCTCGTTAGGCGAAACCCTCAAAGCATTTTTCCTCGGTGGACACACTCTATTGAAAGGTGTTACGGGATATATGTATTTGTGGTTTATACCCGCATTTTTCTTTTCAATGCTTATTCGCGACATCTACACTATAGCCAATAAACCAAGCCGAATAGCAATGATTATTGCGTCAATCGGCATCGTAGTATTTTTTGCATTCCATGCCTACACAAACTACATTGCGATAATTCAAGGTCTATTCTTTGCAGCACTCGGTATTGTTGCTTCTCAACTAACATTGCCAACCAAGAATTCTCATCGAGCATTGGTAGTACTTCTCTTTGTGGTATGTAGTGTGCTGATGTTTATCGATGCAACAAAGGGTTTTGTTCGCCCATTTATGCCGTTTGTTGCCCTCTTTGCTATATGGAGCATTATCGAGTGGCTAAAAAAATATATGAATTGGTTGCAATCTTTGGGTAAGTTGTCGATGTTCATATATCTAACCCACCCTCTTATTTTCCAATTTTTATTGCGTATAGTACCAAATAACTACTCGCAGGTTACTTATGGTATTATAATATTGTTGCTGACAACACTAATCAGCATCATCGTTTCGTGGTGTATGCAGAAGACCATTAAGGCGATACCCGTAATAAACAAATATTTGTAAAAAGCTAATGGCTAACAGCCCAAATAAGATAGACCGCCACGAAATCGTAGCGGTCTATTGTTTTGCAGTGATTTACAAGGATTACATATCGAAATCTGTGCTATCATCAGCGGGCTCATCGTCAGAGTTGTCATTTGCCAACTCATCTGCGCCCTTCAAATCATCATCGTAGTAATCCTTATCCTCCTCTTCGCCCGAAGCGTCATCAATCTTCACATCAATCTTCACAAGATAACTGATTTCCTCGGTCTCAAAAGGTACTGCAAAGAAGAAATCTCCATTAGGTTTATCGATGCGCATCATAAAGTCTGTATAACCTGTCGGATACGCGGCTTTGACCTCCTCCTGCAACTCGGGAGCCATATTGTTGAAACTTACTACTAATCGTTTTTTTGCGCTTGGTGCCATATATCTTTATCTTTTATTTTGTACTGAAATTCGGCGCAAATATATGGCAAGGAAATGATTGCAACAAATTTTATCAACCTTTTTTTTCAACAATTCAAAAAAACTCCGTATCTTTACACAACATTATATAAATAGAGGTATGTCCGAACCAATTTACGATGAAATAGTTGCCTTGAGAGAGGCTTTGCACCACCACAATCGCAAGTATTATGTGGAGAACTCGCCCGAAATTTCCGATTTCGAGTTCGACCAGATGATGCACCATCTTATCGAGTTGGAGGAGGCTCATCCCGAGTATGCTGACGAGAACTCGCCAACAATGCGTGTCGGTAGCGACAAGACCTCCGAGTTTCAAAATGTAAAGCACCGCTACCCTATGCTCTCGCTCTCAAACACCTATTCGATAGAGGAGCTTAACGACTTTATCAACCGCATCGAGAAGGAGGAGGGCGAAACGGAGTTTGTCTGCGAATTGAAGTTTGACGGAACGGCTATATCGCTGACCTACGAGAATGGAAAGTTACTCCGTGCCGTAACGCGCGGAGATGGCGAGAGTGGCGATGATGTCACCGCCAATGTCCGCACAATCGGCTCTATTCCGCTAACGCTTACGGGCGACTACCCTGCCGAGTTTGAGATTCGTGGTGAAATTTTTATGCCTTACGCATCGTTCGACCGCCTGAATGCCGAGCGAGAGGTGGCAGGAGAGCAACTCTTTGCCAACCCCCGTAATGCTGCGGCAGGCACGCTCAAACAGCAACAATCCTCGATTGTCGCAAAGCGAGGTTTGGACTGCACGCTCTATCAGATTGCATCGCGCGAATTGCCATTCTCGACCCATTGGGAGGCGTTAGAGTCGGCTCGCCGTTGGGGCTTTAAGGTGTCGGAACATGCTCGTATATGTCGTTCTGCCGAGGAGATTAGAGCCTTTATCGAGTATTGGGATACAGCCCGTAAGGAGTTGCCATACCCGACTGACGGCATTGTTATCAAGGTTAATGATTTCGCTAAACGCCGCCGACTCGGTTTCACGAGCAAGTCGCCTCGCTGGGCTGTCGCCTACAAGTTCAAGGCAGAGCAGGCATTGACACGCCTTGTAAGCGTAGATTTTCAGGTCGGCAGAACGGGAGCAATAACACCTGTAGCTAATCTCGAACCGGTATTGCTGGCCGGTACGGTTGTAAAGCGAGCAACCCTCCACAATGCCGAGCAGATTGAGCAGTTGGATATTCGCCTTGGCGATATGGTCTACGTGGAGAAGGGCGGAGAGATTATTCCGAAGATTACCGAGGTCGAACTCTCGGAGCGCAAAGCAGAGAGCCAGCCATTTCAATACATCACCGAGTGCCCTGAATGCGGTACACCATTGGTGCGTTACGAGGGCGAGGCAAAGCACTACTGCCCTAATCAGGGTGGTTGCCGACCTCAAATTCTCGGTCGCATAGTCCATTTTATTCGCCGTAAGGCTCTCGATATTGATGGACTCGGCACTGAAACCGTTGAGTTATTGCACGAAAGCGGATTGCTGAATAATATAGCCGACATATACGACTTGAAGGCAGTGGATTTGGCAGTCTTGCCTCGCTTAGGCGAGAAGTCGGCAGACAACATTATCCGCAGTATCAACAGCTCGAAGAGCGTTCCGTTTGCAAGAGTATTGTTCGGTTTGGGTATCCGCTTTGTGGGCGAAACTACCGCAAAATATCTGGCGACACACTTCAAAACACTTGATGCGGTGATGGCGGCATCGAAGGAGCAACTTCTCGAAGCCGAAGAGGTGGGCGATAAGATTGCAGATGCCATTTTGGAGTACTTTGCAGACGAGAAGAATATCGTCATTATCGAGCGACTTCGCACGGCCGGCTTGCAGTTCGAGGAGGAGGCGAAGGAGTTGCACTCCAACTGCTTAGAGGGTAAGAACATCGTCATTTCGGGAAAATTTCTCGACCATACGCGCGATGAGTTGAAGGAGTTGATTGAGTTGCACGGAGGAAAGAATCAATCGGGCGTATCTGCCAACACCGACTTTATCGTTGCAGGCGAGAATATGGGTCCTGCAAAGTTGCAGAAGGCGGAGAAGTTGGGTGTAAAGATTCTTTCGGAGAGTGATTTTATCGCTCTTATCGGAGCAGAAAATCAAGATAACACAACCTCTACTACCGTTACAGAGGCAGAGGTAAAACAAGAGAGTAAGAAACAAGAAGATTTTATACAAGGAAGTCTTTTTTAAGCAGTTATACAGATGGATAAAATGTATTTTCACGGACTTGGCGTAGCATTGGTAACCCCATTCGCAGAGAATGGAGCCGTAGATTTTGCCGCCGTAGCAAAGATAGTTGATAACCTCATAGAGGGGGGAGTAGATTATATTCTCGTACTCGGCACTACGGGCGAAACCCCAACCCTCACAACAGACGAGCGCAAGGCGTTGATTCGCTTTGTGCGTGAGCGTGTGGCAGGGCGAGTACAACTTATGGTTGGTGTTGGCGGTAATTGCACACGCGATGTAGTGGCAACCCTGCGCACTTGGGATTTGTCGGGTTACGATGCCGTTTTGAGTGTCAATCCATACTACAACAAACCAAACCAAGAGGGCTTGTATCAGCACTTTAAGGCGGTAGCCGAGGCTTCGCCACGCCCTGTTGTACTCTACAACATTCCGGGCAGAACGGGCGTAAATATGACACCCGAGACCATTGCTCGTTTGGCAAAAGATTGTCCGAATATCATCGGCGTCAAGGAGGCTTCGGGCGACTTGGCGCAGATGGAGCGCGTGAAGGCTCTTACGCCGAGCGACTTCCTTCTCATCTCGGGCGATGACGGCTTGACCGTAGAGGTTATAAAGCGTGATGGCGTAGGTGTTATCTCGGTATTGGCTAACGCCTACCCTGCCGAGACAAAGGAGGTTGTAAGCCTTGCGCTGCTCAACAAAATGGAAGAGGCAGAGCAAAAGTTAAAGGCTCTTGACGGCATTATCTCTTCGCTATTCGAGGAGGGAAACCCTGTTGGCGTAAAGACAGCACTCTACTTGAAGGGTATCTGCTCGAATACTATGCGTCTGCCACTCGTCTCGGGTAGCGAAGCGTTGCAGGCGAAGATGAAAAGTTTGGTTGCAGAATACGAAAAGTAGTCGGTAAAGCGTTAGTAGGTCGAAATGAAGCATATTATAGTAATACTTTCAGCACTGTTCGTGGCGATGTCGGCATCGGCAAAAACCCCGAACAACGACCTTATTTTCGCCAATATAAACAGTGTTGATTCGCCTTTCTACTACCCCAACCTGATGTTGCGGTACAAAGAGGGAAAGCCGATGTCCGATGACGAGTACCACCATCTATACTATGGCTACGCCTTTCAGCCATCGTACAAGCCACTCGAAGTGAATGCTTCGATGACTCGCGTACAGGAGATTATGGCGCGCATCTCGATTGACCAGCCATCGGTACACGATATTGACGAGTTGATAGCAGCAGGCATCGCAGCGATGGAACACGATCCATTCTCACCTACCCTGCTCAACATTCTGACCTATGCCTACGGAGCTTCGGGCGACCGAGTGCGAGAGATGGCATACTCGGAGCATCTGCGAGGTATCTTGCGTTGCATCGAGCAGTCGGGAGATGGATTGAAGGAGAAGAGCCCGATGCATATAATAATGTTCTCGCACGGCTTGGACTATATCGCATCGAAGAATATCAACGCACTGAAAGGGCGTATCATCAGTCGCACGGTAGAGTTTGTTCCATTCGACTTTCCGCAAAACAAGGTCAAAGGCTACTACTTCGACTATAGTCGTGTATATTGGAATAAGCCAGATAACTACACTTTCAAGCGCGAGCGCACTTGGCAATTCAACAATATGAAACCACGCGAATACAAATAATAGATGAAGAGATTTAGTTTAATACTCCTATTGGTAGCGGTGCTATCGTCACTCTTGGCGAGTTGTGTCAAGGTCAATCAATCTGCGAAGGTCACAGACCTTGAGGTGCTTGGCATAACAGACCGCAAACTGATGCTCGATGGAACAGAGGGCGTTATAACCTCGTTCTCCCTCAAGGCAAACTACGATTGGCGAATCATCGACTATAAAGGCTTTACCTGCGTACCGTCAAGCGGAGCAAAGACCGTTGATAACGAAGTAGTTACCATCACAGCAATACCTTTGCAGTCGAACAACAGTGCCGACACCATTCGATTGAGCGACCTGAATTTCAAGCTGTTATCCACTCGCTTTGTCGGTATTTCGGCATATCAACTGCCACAAATTATGTTGCCCGATGGCAATACCATTCAAGTCGATGCGGTAGAAGGCTCAAAGGCTTCAATTCAATTTATATCGAGGTGTGAGGATATCGAAGTTACCGCCACGGGCGATATAGAGATTGTATCCATAAGCGACAAGAACAGCAACGACGAGCAGACCATAACCCTCAAGGCAACCAACAGCAATGGTACGCCAACCACGAAAAAAATCGGCTCTATCGGGTTTATCGTAAATGGCGTTACCCAAGGGGTTGTTATCGATATTATCCAAGCCTCGGCAATCTCGCTCGACAGAAATATAGTACTTCTCTCGGGAAGTGTAGGGGCGGTCAATATGTTGGAGGTATCGTCAGATTTCGAGATTAATGTAACGAGCGACTCATCACTCTTCTCCATCTCGGAAATAGGCAAGAAATCGTACTGCATCACGGCAAACAGCGAGAACTCGACAGGCGAAGAGTTGTTGCTCGGCGAGATTGTGGTTTCGTTGAACGAAATGCCCGACTGCAAACAGACCATCGAGGTACGACAACGCAGTAATACGCCTGCACCTCAAACTATTATGGTCTATTTCGTAGGCACTAATCTCAGCAGATACTTCGAGGCAAACACCTCGAAGATGCTCACTGCGCTGAACGACAACATACAGCAGAATAGTCGTGTTATGGTGCTATTCTCAACCTCTACAACCGATGCTACTCTCTACGAGTTGAGATATGATAGTAGGCTCGGCAAGGCGGTAAAAGAGAAGGTCAAGGAGCTGTCATTGCCAACCCCTTACAACGCCTCGCTTTTCGAGAATAATATCCGCGAGATGAAGGAGTTGGCTCCTGCGGAGAAGTATGCGCTTGTGATAGGCTCGCACGGACACGGTTGGACTCCGAAGAACTTTACCTCGGCAACATCGTTGCGACTGCGAAAGATGGGCATCAGCAACCCTTCACTTCTCTGGCAGAAGCCCGAAGGGGCGCTCACTCGCCATATTGGAGATAGCGGATATACCGTGCAATACGACATCTGCGAGATTGCTGAAGGCATAATCGCCAACAATATCAAATTGGAGTATCTGCTATTCGACTCCTGCTTTATGGGCAATATCGAGAGTGCCTACGAGTTGCGCAACGCAACAAAATATATCATAGGCTCTCCTTGCGAGATTATGGGCGCAGGCTTCCCTTACGCCAAAGTTATGCCGTATATGCTGACAGGCGGTGGAACATCGTTCAATCTCGACAAGATATGCAGTGAGTATGTCGAACACTACCGCAGTGACAAGAGCGTAGGCATTCGCTCTGCCTGCATTGCATTGACCAATACAGCCGAGTTGGAGGCGCTGGCAACAACGGTTAAGGCGGTGAATAGCGCAACCCAAAATAGCAATTTCTCACTCGATAATGTGCAGATATATGATGGTATAAATGCTTCGTATAACCCTGTTCATATATTCTACGACTTGAGAGATTTGGTCGAGCAGTCGTGCGCTGACGATGAGAAGGTCAAGGCATTCAAGACTCAACTTGCCAAGACCGTAACATCGCTCTATTATACCGACAGATTCTACTCGGCATACGACAACAAGTATCACGATATAAACCATTACTCAGGCACTACAACCTCGGCAATGGTCGATTTCTGCAGTGCCGAGTGGCGACAGACTGCGTGGTACAATGCTACGCACTAACAAGCAGAAAGTTGTCGAACAACAAGACTGTCCAATAGCAAAGTTGGGCAGTTTTTTTTATCTATTTGTTTTTTTATACCCAAAATTGCAAAAAAGATACATTATATATAAAATAGCTCTTTTTTATTTGCAATAAAAGTACTATATTTGCATCGTTATTAGTGACACTCCGACAACGGAATTTGTCTGTATAACCATCGGGCATTCGACCGATGAGAAAAAATCGCTGAAAATTGATATTATGAATGATTTGATTGCTATTCAAGGCAAAACAGTTGCCGAGTTGCGCGAAATTGCAAAGGTACTTGGCATCACAGATGAAAAATTATCAAAGAAAGAGTTGCTTGCCCGCATCGCTGCAATTGCTACCGCAGAGGGCGCAGAGGGCGCAGAGGGCGCGAAAGAGGAGGTCGCAACCGAAACAGCAGAGATTGCTACTCCTACTTCACAGAAGCGTAAGCGCGCACGACTTGGCTCGGTAAAGGTTGAAGCCATAAAGAAGAGTTCCAACGAGGAGGTTGCCGTAGAGGAGCCGAAAGAGGTTGTTGCAACGCCTGCCGAGGAGGTTAAGTCGGAGGAGGTTGCACCACAGCCTAAAAAGCGAGGTCGCAAGCCAAAGAGTGCGATAACAGAGGTTGCGCAAGCAGAGGTTGCAACCACAACCGCACAAGAGGCAACTTCCGAGCCTGCAGAGCAGGCAGAGGAGAGACCTATCACCAAAGATGACTATACGGCAGATGTCTATGGCGAGGGCGTATTGGAGATTATTCCCGATGGATATGGTTTCCTTCGCTCGGCAGATTACAACTACCTCAATTCGCCTGACGATATCTATGTCTCGCCATCGCAGATTAAACTCTTCGGCTTAAAGGCTGGCGACACCGTAGCAGGACTTATCCGCCCACCAAAGGAGGGCGAGCGTTACTTCCCTCTTGTGCGAGTGACAAAAATCAATGGCTTGGAGCCTAACTTCATCCGAGATAGAGTTCAGTTCGAGTATCTCACGCCACTCTTCCCAAGCGAGAAATTCAACCTTACGGGCGCAGGACACAACTCCACAACAAATCGTATTGTAGATTTGTTCTCCCCTATCGGTAAAGGTCAGCGTGCGCTTATCGTTGCGCAACCAAAGACCGGTAAGACAATGATTCTGCAGAGCCTTGCCAATGCCATAGCAGACAACCACCCCGAGGTATATATGATTGTACTACTGATTGACGAGCGACCTGAGGAGGTTACCGAGATGGCTCGCCACGTCAAGGCGGAGGTGGTATCTTCGACCTTCGATGAGCAGGCTTCACGCCACGTGAAGGTTGCCGAGATGGTCTTAGAGAAGGCGAAGCGTATGGTTGAGTGCGGACACGATGTCGTAATCCTCTTGGACTCTATCACTCGTCTGGCTCGTGCCTACAACTCCGTACAGCCTGCATCGGGTAAGGTGTTGTCGGGAGGTGTCGATGCAAACGCCTTGCACAAGCCAAAGCGATTCTTTGGTGCAGCACGAAACACCGAGGAGAAGGGCTCGCTTACCATCATCGCAACTGCCCTTATCGAAACGGGCTCAAAGATGGACGAGGTTATCTTCGAGGAGTTTAAGGGTACGGGTAATATGGAGTTGCAACTCGATCGCCGTATCGCCAACAAGCGTATCTACCCTGCTGTCGATGTTGTCGCTTCGAGCACCCGCCGTGAGGATTTGCTCCTCCCACGCGAGGTTATGCAGCGTACTTGGGTACTGCGTAAGTACCTCTCGGATATGACTCCTGTCGAGGCTATGGAGTTCCTCGAAAAACAGATGACTCTCACCCGCACAAACGAGGAGTTCCTTGCTACGATGAACCAATAAAACGGAAAGCGGAAAGCGGAACTGACGCCAAACCGAGTGCAGAGGGCAAACTCGTTTGCGCTATGCCGAGGTGCGAAGGAGGAAAAGCCCACGAAGTGGGATTAAAACGGAAAACTATTTATGAAAAAGTTTCTAATCATAGTTATTGCATTGCTGTCTTACCTTCCCTCATTCGGTTGGGGGCAGAAGGGGCATGATGTGGTGGCCTATATTGCCGAGTGCAACCTCAAGCCCGAGGTCTATCAGAAGGTAGTGAAAAAGTTGGGCGACCACTCGTTGGTATATTACGCCAACTGGCTCGACAATGCAAGTTACAGCGACCAATATCGCTACACCAAGACGTGGCACTACGCCAATGTAGATGAAGGCTACACCTACGACACTATGCCCAAGAACGAAAAGGGCGATGTCGTAACCGCCATTAACGGTATCATTGCCGAGTTGAAGAGTGGCAAACTCTCGGCAGAGCAGGAGAATGTGCGCCTTAGAATGTTGATTCACCTCGTGGGCGATATTCACTGCCCGATGCACGCAGGACATTTGAGCGATAGAGGCGGTAACAGCGTGATTGTCAAATTCTTCGACAAAGAAACAAAGTTACACTCGTTGTGGGATACGGCACTTGTCGAGGCGGCTCACAAGTGGAGTTATACCGAGTGGGAACAGCAACTCAACCGCTACTGCACCGCCGAGTGCAAAGCCGAACTATCGAAGGGCGAAGCAACGGATTGGCTCAACGAGAGCCACGCCATAGCGACCGAGATTTACAAGGCTACTCCCGAAAAGCGCAAAGTATCGTACGACTACATCGCCTACTACGCGCCCGTAATTGAGCAAAGATTGCTTTCGGGAGGATTGCGATTGGCGCAGATACTAAACGAGATATACGGTTAGAGGCGTTAAGGTCGTTAGAGGCGTTAGAGAATTTAGAGAAAATTAAAAATAAAAATAACCCTAAAATCGGAGGTGATTGAGGAAATTTTGTGCGTTACGCAGTGGCGGAAAGCGGAGCATAGTAAGCCTATGTGAGCATTTACGGCGCAAGTAAGGTGCAAAATTTACCAATCAGAACGATTTTCAAACAAAGAGGTAGAAACTTATGGCATTACAATGTGGTATAGTAGGTTTACCAAATGTAGGTAAATCGACTCTTTTCAACTGTCTGTCGAACGCAAAGGCGCAGTCGGCAAACTTCCCTTTCTGTACTATCGAGCCGAATGTCGGCATCATCACCGTACCTGACGAGCGACTCGTCAAGTTGGCAGAGATTGACAACCCAAAGCGCGTTATCCCTACCACTATCGAGATTGTCGATATTGCAGGTTTGGTAAAGGGCGCATCGAAGGGCGAAGGTCTTGGAAATAAGTTCCTTGCAAACATTCGCAACACCAACGCTATTATCCATGTATTGCGTTGCTTCGACAACGATAATATCACCCATGTCGATGGTACGGTAGACCCCGTACGCGATAAGGGAATTATCGACACCGAGTTGCAGTTGAAGGACCTCGAAACGGTCGAAAATCGCATCGCAAAGGTAGCAAAGCAAGCACAGACGGGTGGCGATAAGGTAGCAAAGCGTCAATACGATATTTTGGTGCGTTATAAGGAGGTTTTGGAGCAAGGTTTGTGCGCCCGCACGCTCGAACTCGACAAGGAGGAGCGCAAGGTTATGAGCGACCTTAACCTCTTGACCGACAAGCCAGTACTCTATGTCTGCAATGTAGATGAGGCGAGTGCCGTATCGGGCAATGCTCACACCGAAGCGGTGAAGGCGGCTATCGCAAACGAGAATGCCGAGATGCTTATCGTGGCAGCGGCTACCGAGGCGGATATTGCAGAGTTGGAAACCTACGAGGAGCGTCAGATGTTCTTGGAGGATATGGGTTTGGAGGAGTCGGGCGTAAATCGTCTTATCAAGGCGGCTTACAAGTTGCTCGAGCTCGAAACTTTCTTCACTACGGGAGCTGACGAGTCGCGTGCTTGGACCTACCGCAAGGGTACAAAGGCTCCGCAGGCGGCAGGTGTTATCCACACCGATTTCGAGAAGGGATTTATCCGTGCCGAGGTTATCAAATATGCTGATTATGTGTCACTTGGCTCGGAGAAGGCGTGTCGTGATGCCGGCAAAATCGGCATCGAGGGCAAGGAGTATGTCGTGGAAGATGGCGATATCATGCACTTCTTGTTCAATGTTTAGCTCCTCGTATCTAATTTTGCGCAAAAAAGTTATGCGATTGAATAATAATTCGTATATTTGGCAGATTTTAATACCCAAACGAGTATGATAGAACTCTCTACTTACAACCTTTTCTTGGCGATAATGGCGGCTACGGCGTTGGTCGTATTTATCGCTCTGCACTTTGTAAAGGCGGGCTACGGCTACCTCTACAACCCTAAATTCGGCTTCCCCGTGCCAAATAAGGTGGCGTGGGTGTTGATGGAGGCACCCGTGTTTGTGGCGATGTGGGTGCTTTGGTACTTGGGCGGAATGACTACCGAGTTGGTACCATTGGTACTCTTCTCGATTATCCAAATCCACTACTTCCAACGCTCGTTCATCTTCCCATTGTTGCTGCGTGGCAACTCGAAGATGCCTGTGTCGATTATGCTGATGGGGGCAACATTCAACACCCTCAATGCGTGTATGCAGGGCGGTTGGTTATTCTACATCGTGCCGACCTATTTCCCTGACTACTACGCAGATTGGTTCTGCAAGCCTTATATCTACATCGGTGTTGCCGTATGGTTGTTTGGTTTCATCACCAACCTCCATTCGGACTACATTATTCGCCACTTGCGCAAGCCGGGCGATAGAAAGCACTACATTCCACACGGAGGTATGTTCCGCTACGTTTCGTCTGCAAACTACTTTGGAGAGTTTATGGAGTGGGTAGGCTACGCTATCGCATCGTGGTCGGTAGCGGGCGTTGTATTTGCGTGGTGGACATTCGCAAACCTTGCACCTCGTGCAGGCGATCTTCGCAAGCGTTACGAGGAGGAGTTTGGCGAGGAGTTCACAAAACTCAACCGCAAACGCATAATTCCGTTCCTATATTAAATTGACAATTGATAATTGACAATTGACAATTAAAGGAATTTTTGATTTTAATTAACAGCCAATGGTTAATAGCTAATGGCTAAAAGCAAAATAATATGGCAGAGAAGAAGGACCTCAAAGAGTCAAAACTCTTTACACCTTACAAACTCAACGACAAAGTGACTCTTCGCAACCGCACAATCCGTTCGGCAGCGTTTGAGTCGATGGGTAAGGATTTCAATCCAACCCAAAAATTGAAGGATTATCACGTTAGCGTGGCAAAGGGCGGTGTCGGAATGACTACCCTCGCCTACGCATCAATCAACCGCAGTGGAGTATCATTCAACTCGCAGTTGTGGTTGCGCGATGAGGTTATATCACCACTCAAAGATATCACCGATGCTATTCACGCCGAGGGTGCAGCTGCAGGTATTCAGATTGGACACTGCGGAAATATGACACACTGGTCTACGGCAGGTAGTTTCCCCGTGTCGGCATCGAATGGCTTTAACCTCTACTCCCCAACCTTCCACCGCCGAATGACGCACAAGGAGATTGCGGAGACGGCAAAGGATTTCGGAAAGGCAGTGCATCTTGCACACGAGTCGGGATTCGATAGCGTGGAGGTACACGCAGGACACGGCTACCTCATTTCGCAGTTCCTCTCGCCTTGGACCAATCGCCGCCGTGACGAGTTTGGTGGCTCGTTGGAGAATCGTATGCGTTTTATGAAGATGTGCTTGGAGGAGGTTATGGAGGCTGCCGCAAAGACAGACACAGCAGTTCTCGTTAAGCACAATATGGAGGATGGATTCAAGAGTGGTATCCAGATTCCGGAGAGCATCGAGATTGCGAAGGAGATAGAGAAGTTCAATGTGAACGGAATCGTACTCTCATCAGGCTTCGTTTCGCGTGCGCCTATGGCGGTTATGCGTGGTCGTATCCCTACAAAGACTATGAGCTACTATATGGGTTGGAACGAGTGGTTGCAGAAGATTGTGGTCGATTTGTTCGGTCACTGGATGATTAAGGACTACAAGTTCGAGGAGTGCTTCTTCTTGGAGAATGCCAAGAAGTTCCGCGCAGAGTTGAAGGGACCACTCGTATATGTTGGAGGTATCGTATCTCGTGAGGGTATCGAGAAGGTCCTTGACGCAGGCTTCGAGATGGTGCAGATGGCTCGTTGCTTGATTAACGACCCTGCTTTCGTAAATAAGATGAAGGAGGGCGACATCACAACCCGTTCGGGTTGCGACCATCGCGACTACTGTATTGCTCGTATGTACTCGAAGGATATGCAGTGCTGTCATAACTGCAAGGAGCATATTCCTGACAAGGTTTGGAAGGAACTCGCCAAAATCGACTAATTATGCGCAAAGGAGAAGTGGTTAAAGGCAGCAAACTCGCCCTTGTAACGGGTGCTTCAACAGGCATTGGTCGTCAGTATGCCGAGCAGTTGGCAGACCTCGGCTACAATCTAATCATCGTAAGCCGTAGCGAGGCAACTTTGCAGGAGGTGGCTCACGAAATTGAGGAGAAACATGGCGTAAAGGTGGTTGTCAAGGCTATGGACTTGGCGGTTGAAGGCGGAGCAGAAGCACTTTTCGAGTGGTGCAAGGCAGATGGATATGTAGTTGATGTTCTGATAAATAACGCAGGAATGTTTTCGTTCTGCGATATGATAAACACCCCCGTTGAGCGCGTTAAACGAACTATTACACTGCACGACATCACCTACACGGTGCTGTGTCAATTGTTCGGCAAAGATATGGCGGAGCGTGGCGGAGGTTACATCCTCAATATGTCCTCGTTCTCGGTGTGGATGCCATTCCCTGGCTTGGCATTGTATAGCGCATCGAAAGCCTACACAAAGTCCTTCTCGGTGGCATTTGCCAAGGAGATGCGATACCAGAATGTTTGGGTTACGGCAGTCTGTCCTGCGGGCATTGCGACCGACCTCTACGGCTTGACAAAGAAGTGGCAAGGTATAGGCTTGAAGTGGCACGCGCTCTCCTCTCCATCGTTCTGCGCACGCCAAGGACTTCGTGCATTGTGGCGCAAGAAGCAGTGTATCGTACCTGATTGGTGGTGCAAAGCATTTATCCCGATTTGCGAAATGCTACCGCGCTTCGCAATAAATTGGCTACGCAACTTCACAATGAAGTGGCAAAAATAAAAATAGAGCACTTGAACATAATGTTAAAGTGCTCTATTTTTTAATTGACAAGTATAGCAGACAACTGTGACACAGACAATCACTATATTGCGCCTTTATGGTTGCTCGTTGCACCTCTGATAATCGCACCTTCGAGCAATGGCACTGCGCCACATCGCCATCGGCACAACACTCGAACTCCGAGCCACATCGCGGACAAATCTTTCGCATAGGGGATTATTGGGCTATTTTGGATTATTTGTAATTTCGCAGTATGAAGGTACAAAAAATTTGTATATCTGTAAAACTTTCAAGCTAAAAACATAGGTATCGTTTTCGATACCTATGACGGTGTGGCTATTTATCCTATTTACCCATTAGTCTTATTAGTCCCATTGGTCTTATTCCCCTAACGCCCCTAACGACTCTAACGACTCTATTACCCCTAATGCCCCTACTCATGAGCTTAACTTGCCGAGCATCGCTTTGCGATTATCGCTCGGCTTAAATCGGCTGCGCCTCAGCATAGTATATATAAGTATATCCTCTGCGTTCGGCTTGCTCGATTTTCCTCTGTTTCACAGAGCAGTTAAGCTCTCTCGTGTCGAATAGTATTGCTATTTTCCGCAGAAAATAGCATCTGCCTCTTTAATCCAAGCCCGTTTGGCTTTTTGTATAAATCATTAAGCCCCCTTTACAGAACTGACGCCAAACCGAGAGCAAAGTGTGCTTGCACCCTTTGCCGAGGTGCGAAGGAGGAAGACCGAAGGTCAAAGGGGGTTTGGGGGATAGGTAACACAAATGTTGGCGGCAAAATAGTTATCGGTGGCAAGTATAGCTTAACTTACGGCACGAGCCTGCGGCTCTCTACAACGGAAAACGGAAAACTGAAAACGGAAAACTATTTTTTAATTCGGCAACATCACCACAAGCAACAATAAGTCCCCCGCACAGGCGGGGGATTTAGGGGGTGGGTAACACACTTCTCTTTATGCGGCAAGCATAAAGAGCTTAACTTGCCGAGGATTGCTACGCAATCTATTCTCGGCTTCGGGCGGTGGCGGTTCGGCAGAGTGTGCAAGCCCCCTCTGCTCTCACCTGCTGCGCCCGTCCTCTGTTTCACAGAGCAGTTAAGCTCTCTCGTGTCGAATAGTAATGCTATTTTCCAATGGAAAATAGCATCTGCCTCTTTAAGCCAGGCCCGTTTGGCTTTTTGTATAAATACAAAAAAGCCAAACCTTTTGGGCTTGGCTTAAAGAGGCGGCTACCTACTCTCCCACGGGAAAACCGCAGTACCATCGGCGCGAGTGAGCTTAACTTCTCTGTTCGGAATGGGAAGAGGTGGAACCTCACCGCTATAACCACCTAAATCATATTT
>JAZPYA010000042.1:0-43858 GCA_045543935.1 Alistipes sp. | reverse complement strand
CTATCTTCGCTCACCTACGACTTGCGTATAGGCAAGACAATTTACAAGTTGGAGCCATTCAAATCTACAACCGTAACCCTCGGAAAGAATAAAAAGACGGGCAAGTATATTGCTCCGAAATTTGTTGTCGAGAATATGTGGATTGCCGACTATAAACACCCATCTATCGAACTGACGCTTGATAAGTAGAACGGAGAGTTAAAGCGCACCCCATAAAGCAGTCGCAGACTGCGCCCCCAGAAACCCTTGCGCTGTGATAACCTTCAGAGTCCAGAAAATATAAGACCAAAAAAATAAAACTATGAAAAAAATCTCAACTATTTTACTTGCATTGTCGGTTGTATTTACACCACTATATGCCCAGAAAAATCCCGACACTAAGCGTTTGGCGGATAATGAAGCAAAACGCACAGAGATTATCTTGCCACAGGTAAACGGGTACAATATCTACAAGGCAGACTTGCATACTCACACCATCTATTCTGATGGCGCGCTCAATTCGAAGGCTCGTGTTGCCGAGGCTTATGAGGACGGATTGGATATTATCGCCATTACCGACCATCTCGAGTGGCGTGCCAACGAGCAGACCTTCTTGGACTACACAAGAGGTTATCACAAGGAGGTTCCAAAGGCTAAAAATCATAAGATACATCGTGAGCCTGCCGATGAAGATGGTATATTGGTGGATATGAATGTCGGTATCAAGCAGGCGCAGAAATATGCCAAGCGATATGGAATGTTGGTGATCCCGGGCGTGGAGATATCTCGTCACCCCGACCAATTCGGACACTTCAATGCGCTCTTTATCAAAGATGCCAACAAAATATACGATCCGGATATCGATAAGTCGTTCCGAAAGGCGAAGGCACAGGGGGCATTTATTATGCACAACCATCCGGGTTGGCGCCGTAAGACTTGCGACAGAAACGAGTGGCAACAGAAGGTCTATAATGAGGGACTTATCGATGGTGTAGAGATTATAAATGGTCTTAGCGCGTGGCCGAAGTTGCTTGTTCGTTGCAACGAGGAGAATCTCTTTGTGGGGGCAGGTACCGATGTCCATCTGACTGCAAACTACAAGGGCGACTACTTCCGTACTTGTACGCTTGTCTTTGCGCACGAATGTACTCTCGAGGCGGTCAAAGAGGCTATCGAGAAGCGCAGAACTCTCGCCTATGGTGCAAATCATATTATGGGCGATAAGCAACTGCTTGCCGATCTGCTCAATGCTTCGCTTCTTGTGAAGGAGATAAGCGTATCGTCAAGTGGCGAGCGAACCCTCTCTGTTACCAACCTCTCGTCAATCCCATACCATATCCGCCGTGGAAAGAAGAGTGGTGCAGGAGTGGTAATCGGAGCATTCCAAACAGGAACGGTCAAGGTTACGGCAGAACAATCGCCAGAGTACTATGTTCTTAATATGTGGTACGGCGAAAAGGGTGCAAGCGTAGCGGAAAACCCTCGCGTTTTGTTGCAGTTGGATAAGTAGGGCTTTAGCTACTTGCGAAATGATAATTAGTTCAGAGGCTCACAAGAGTTTCTGAACTAATTTTGTTTTTATCTATTTTTATTCTTACCTTTGCATCGTCAGAGGTTCTGGTGTAGAGCCACGCTCGCACGGATTAAAACGGAATTCGGTGCAAATCCGAAACAGTACCTGCTGCTGTAAGTTCCTGCCCCATAGGGTGTAAGGGTTGTGTTGGGAGATGCAACACTGCGCAAAAAGGGGTAAAAAGGCACTCTTTGCCACTGATCTTTAGGAGATTGGGAAGGCGTCTTGCGGAACAAGTCAGAAGACCTACCTCGGCATTTTTGTTTAACAATCCGCAGGCAATCGGATTATAAAACTTACATTTTATGTCCAAAACATTTAAGTTTGCACTTGTTGCAACCCTATTGATGATAGGTGGTTGCGCATCATTTGAAGAATTTGATGGTGGCGGTAAAGAGCCTGCACCCAAAGAGTTGGAGTATGAGGTGGTGGAGTTTCTTCCTGCACCCGGGCAGTTTGTGAATGAGGGATACACAGCGACCTCTATGGCGGAGGCGTGCGCCTATGCGCAAGAACGCCTTGATAATCACTACTTTGTGTCGTTAGGAGGCTTTGGCGGATATATCATTGTAAAATTCAAAACTCCAATCATAAATTCGGAGGGAGGTTACGACTTCGGAATTTACGGCAACTCATTCGATGGCAGTTCCGAGCCGGGTGTTGTTTGGGTGTCGCAAGATGCAAACGAGAATGGCGTGGCAGATGATGAGTGGTTTGAACTGCGTGGCTCGGAGAGTGGCAAGGAGAGTACTCTACAAAATTATGCTATAACCTACTCTCGAACAGACAACGAAACCAAGATTGCGTGGCGCGACAACAAAGGCGAGAGTGGCACTATCGAGCGTAATGCTGCACATCGTCAGGACTATTTTCCAGCGTGGGTGGAGAGCGAGGAATATACCCTTGTGGGAACGCTTCTGCCCGACAATAGCGAGTGGAGCGAGAAGAATCAGGAGTGGGTACTGCACGCCTTCGAGTGGGGGTATGCCGATAATTTCAGTGCAATAGACCTTGCTGAGGATAGAGCAAATCGCTTCCGCATCAGCGATGCTTGCTTAACATCGGGCGAGAGAGCAAACCTTCCTCAAATCGACTTCGTGAAGGTGCAATCGGCAACAAATGAAATCCATAGGGCTATTGGCGAGGTTTCTACCGAGGTGCGAGGCTTTGTATTATATAACAGCGTGGAGTAATGCGCCGACTACGCCAAATATCTATTTGCATACTTGCTGTGTTGCTCGCCTCGTGTATGAGGTGGGAGTATGGCGAAATGGAGCGATTTAATATCCTCGATAATGGCGTTTTTATCACCAATGAGGGTAATTTTACATACGGTGGCGCAACACTCTCGTTCTACAATCCCGATACAAAACATCTCGAAAACGAACTATTCTATCGTGCCAACGCTATGAAGTTGGGCGATGTGGCGCAGTCGATGGTTGTGCGCAACGGCATCGGCTGGGTGGTGGTTAATAATTCGCATGTTGTATTTGCCATTGACACAGAAACCTTCCGAGAGGTGGGGCGTATAACCGACTTGCCATCACCGCGTTATATCGTCTTTGCATCTGACGAGAAGGCCTATATTTCGCAGATTGACAGTGACCGCATAATTGTAGTAAATCCAAAAACTTTCGAGATTACGGGCGAGATTGTCTGCCCGATGACAACCGAATATCGCACCGGCTCAACCGAACAGATGGTGCTGTTGGGTGACTATCTCTATGTCGCTTGTTGGTCGTACCAAAAACGAATTTTGAAGATTGATACTCGCACCGATAAGGTCGTGGATTACAGAGATATAGGCTTACAGCCTAAATCGATTGTAGCCGACAAAAACGGCAAATTGTGGGTTGTCAGCGATGGCGGCTACGAGGGAAATGCAATAGGTTACGAGTCGGCAAAACTATATCGCATAAATCCCGAAAATTTAGAGGTCGAGCGAATGTTTGAACTCGGCTTGAATAGTTTGGGCAATGCTACACGCTCGGCTTCGCGCCTGAAAATCAACGACAAGGGAGATATGCTCTATTGGATTGATGGTGGAGTGTGGCGTATGGCGATTGATGCTGCGGAGTTGCCCGCAGAGCCATTTATCCGACCTATTGAGGGCGCAACCCTCTCGCTATACTACGCTTTGGGTATTGCGCCCGATACGGAGGAGGTATATGTGGGCGATGCGCTCGATTATCAACAACGCTCAATTATATATAGGTACTCGCGTGAGGGAGAATTGATTGATTCGTTTGCGACAGGCGTTATTGCAGGCGATTTTTGTTGGAAAAAGTGATGCGCAAGGGTGTTTTCATATTGCTGTTACTTCTTGTTTCTCTGACTGCTTGGGCGGAGGAGCGAGATTGGTTGCGCGATGGTCTGGAGATTCCCGATGTGGAGGTCGTGGCTCGCCGACCAATGCGTGATATCGGTGTGGAGCAGACCAAAATAGACTCGGCAATGTTGCACCAAAATATCTCGCTCTCGATGGCGGATATTCTCTCGTTCAACTCCTCGATTTTTGTCAAAAATAGTGGTCGCGCAACCCTCTCGACAGTGTCGTTCCGTGGTACTTCGCCATCGCATACGCAGGTGCTGTGGAATGGCTTGCGCATCAACTCGCCAATGCTCGGAATGACCGACTTTTCGATGATACCATCGTTTTTGGTCGATAAGGCAACGCTTCTGCACGGCTCATCTTCGATTATCGAGTCGGGAGGTGGCTTGGGTGGTGCTGTAAAACTCGCTACCGAGCCAACTGCGGAGGAGGGCTTTGGCTTGCACTTTGTGCAGGGCGTAGGCTCATTCTGGACATTTGACGATTTCTTGCGTCTGACCTACGGCAAGGGGCGTTGGCACTCTTCGACACGAGTGGTCTTTTCGACCTCGAAAAATAACTATCGCTACCGCAACTACGACAAAAAGGAAAATCTGTACGATGCGGATAATAATATCATCGGTCAGTACTATCCCGTGGAGCGTAACCGCAATGCCGCATATCGTGACGCGCACATTTTGCAGGAGTTGTACTACAAGGCAAAAAATGGCGACCGTTTATCACTAAATGCGTGGTACACAAATTCTTATCGAGAGTTACCGCTACTGACTACCGACTACGGCTCTTCTCCCGAATATGAAAACTATCAGCGCGAAAATTCGTTCCGTGGCGTTGTTGGCTACGACCACATTCGCCGTAATTGGCGCGTAGGGGCAAAAGCAGGCTATATCTACACTTGGTTGGGCTACGACTACTCCTACAATAAAGTTGCTACCACCTGCTCGCGCAGTCGTATAAATACGATTTACGCTTCGGTATCGGGCAACTACTCCTTCGAGGAGGCGAGAGTGTTGCTGTCGGGCGATATTACACTGCACGAAAACTTTGTTCGTTCATCGGACAGTGCAGTAGGGTATAGTGCCGACCGTGCCGAACTCTCGGCTGTGGTGTCGGCTTGCTGGCAACCTATTGATAGGCTCGGCTTGTCGGCAACTTTGCGTGAAGAGATGTACGGCACAGAGTGGACTCTGCCTATTCCCGTTGTGGCGGTCGAGGGCGTAGTGTCAAAAAAAGGAAATGTGATGCTTCGAGCCTCTGCCTCGCGCAACCATCGCGCACCATCGCTCAACGATCTATACTTCCGCCCGGGAGGAAATCCCGATTTGCGTAGCGAAACGGGTTGGAGTTACGATGCAGGAATTTCGAGCGAGGTAGGGCGCAAGGATATTTACAAATTGAAGATGTCGGCATCGTGGTTTGAGTCGTGGATTGACGATTGGATTTTGTGGTTGCCGACAAATAAAGGCTTCTTCTCGCCACGAAATGTCAAAAAAGTACACTCCTATGGTGTAGAGGCGCAAGCTTCGCTCTCGGTGCGTTTGGCGAAGGATTGGCGATTGGAACTAAACGGCTCGGCGGCTTGGACACCTTCGGTGAATGTTGGCGCACCAATCTCGGCAGGCGACAACTCGATAGGCAAGCAGTTGCCCTATGTGCCACGCTTTTCATCTTCGGTTACGGGGCGATTGTCGTTCCGTTCGTGGTCGCTGTTGTACAAATGGTGTCACTATAGCGAGCGATTTACAATGTCGAGCAACGATATCTCCCTTTCGGGCAAACTCCCGCCATACTTTATGAATAATATAGAGTTGGAGAAGCAATTCTCGTTCCGCTGGGCAGATCTTTCGCTCAAAGGTACAATTAATAACCTCTTCAATGAGGAGTATGTTTCGGTATTATCTCACCCGATGCCGGGTATCAATTTTGAGATTTTTGTCGGTATCAGACCAAATTGGAACAAACAAAAAAAATAGCGTATCCCTTTTTGGAGAATACGCTATCTTGTCTGTTTACTCTCTTATCCTACAATCCCAAACTCTCGCGCAGTTTGCTCAACAATCCGAGTGGCGCTGCCGTTGAGAGGTTCTTCATTGGAGAGATATGCTTCAACGATGGAACTTCGTCAATGAGGTGTTGGAGTGCAGGCTCGAAATATGCAAACGAGCGCGAAATCTGACCCCCAAAGAGCAGACACTCGATATTGAACTCCTCGAGCAGTGGCTTTAACTCTGTAGCGAGAATCTCACCAACATTGTAGAACGATTGCAATGCCTCCTTGTCGCCCTCGCCACACATACCGCCAATCATCGCAACGGTGAGGTTTTCAGGATTCTCCTTGCCACGCACTTCTGCGTATGAGCGCAAGAAACCACGCTTCGAGGCGTAATCCTCGAGACTACCTTCGCGATAAGGTCGGTTGTAGATTGAGGTTGCAGGCGAACCGAGTGGCGAGAATTGTATTTCGCCATTCTGCGTATGCGAGAAGCCAAGACCTGTGCCGAGTGTTACAACTGCCACATTCTTGTAGCCCTGTGCTGCACCGAAACTCAATTCGCCAAGTACAGCTGCTGTAACATCGTGCATAAAGACTACGGGCATATCAGCACCAATCTCGGGCAACGAATGGAAGAAATCCTTTACAGACAACTTCTCCAACGCTGCGAACTTGTGCGTCATATACGAAATTCCCGTGTTGTAGTCGAATGGTCCGGGAAATGCAATACCTACGCCTGCCACTTTGTAACCATTGTACTCGGCAATGGTGTTGCCGTGTGCGATGACGGTTGCAAACGACTTCTCTATCTCAAGGCGTGTGCCATCGGAGTCAATCGGTACCGAACTCTCGGTATTAGGTAGCAACTCCCCATTGAGAGTTGCTACCACCGATTTAACGAATGTTCCACCTACATCGAGTAGGAGAAAGCATTTATTGTTCATTCTCGAATCCCTCCTTAAGAGTTGTCTTGTGAACGCAGATTGGCTCCAAACCGAGGTTCTCAACTACGAACTCGCCCATAGCTGCAGGAACAACGGTCATATCCATAAACTCTGCATCGAAGTAGTACTCTGGGTTAGCCTTCGAACGAATGCGAATCTTATCGCCATCAACCAAAGTCAATACCACGAACTTGCCGTTGGTGTTGTCCTCGATCGACTTCTCGAACTCCAAACGGCGCAACGAGAAGTACAACTCATCGCACTCACCTACGATGTACTCTGCCCAACCATCTCCCTTGCGAGCAAGGCGTGGCTCATGAACGATAGTACCGTGAATCGCGCTTGTACGGCGGCTGAAATCCAATACGCGCTCACCATGCCAAGTGTGAATTGGGCGTGGTTTGCCATCAAAGTCCGGACGGAGGTAGTCATACAACTTGTAGGTGTATGAACCGATAGTCAAACTACCAATCTCCAAAATCACCTGGTTACGACCTGACGAGTGGATAGTTCCTGCAGGAAGCATAACCTGCAAGCCCGGCTTCGACTCCTCGTAGTTCACATACTTCATGTAATCAACCGGCTTGTACTCTGTGTCAGCCAACTTGATATCCTTGATAAACTGCTCTGCGTCAGCATCATCATTGAATCCGATAAAGGTCTTTGCTCCGTGACCTGTAACTACGATATAGTAGCTCTCGTCCTGACGGCCCAACTCATCGTAGTTCTCCTTGTTGTACTCTGCACCCGAGTGGCACTGGATAGACATATTACCTGTCGAGTGGTAAGAGTCATCGTAGTTGAAACGAACAGGGAAGTACAAACCAAATCTCTTAACAGACTCTGCACCGCACATTGCGACTGCATCGTGCTGAACGAACGAGTTGAATGGGAACTCCAACTTCTCGCCATCAGACTCGATAACGATACTTACCTCCATTGGGATAAGGTCGAATACCCATGCGCAGTTACGCATCTCCTTAGGAAGGTTACGCAACTTCTTTACATAAGAACCTCCCCATACGCCCTCCAAATATACAGGCTTACAACGGAATGGATACTTAACCATAGTCTCGAGAATCTCGTTCAACGCCTCAACAGGCATCAACTGCATTGCATCGAGGTTGTCGTTACCAACATACCAATCAATCTCGCGCTTCGAGAGCAACTGACCACGCAATGTTACTGCCATCTCGAAATCGAAGTAGTAGCAACGGCGGATAATCTGGTTTGTTGGCTGTGGCTTCGACTGACCGAGGTTGATGTAAGCACCACGGCGAATACGAAGGATAGACTCCTTTGGAGTAACATCGAAGTAGAACTTCGAGTCGTACAACGAGCGCAACTCCTCTACGAGAACACCCGAACCATATACAACAACTACCTTACCCTTCTCTGTAGGAGCCTTCCACTCAGCAACCTGCTGCTTGTAAGCCTCCAACTTTGCAGGGTCGAGTACGCCCTTGTAACCTCCGTGGTAGATGCGACCATAGAGAAGAGTAGGGTCCTTCTTCTTGTCCCACTCCAACTGAGGATCAATAATTGCGTTAATCTCCTCCTCGCTCTTGAGTACCTGTGCGAAGTCGTAGCGAACAGTCTCAACGCCACGCAACTCCAACTGCTGAGTCAAGAGGTTCAATAATTTTGTGAAGTCAGCGGTTGTGTAACCCTCCCAACCGAGAACGATATTCTTGGTTGGCTCTGCTGCGAGTTGTGCAGCCAAATCTGTTGCAAGACGAACTGCAGCCTTGAGTGTGCCGACTGTAACAGCGGCCTTTGTAGTTGCTTTGAGTACCGGACGATTGACAGCGCGTGGGTCGTCAAACGGGTACGGATTGTACATGAAACTCATTTTACCTTTACTTTATTTAAGTTAAACACCTATATTTATAAATATATACATTTATCTCTTATCTCTATCGAATATCGTGGAACTCGATGCCCATCATCTCGCACAACAAGCCCAACTCCTCACGATAGTCGCCATCAACAACTGCGAAGTGCTGTGTTGTGCCAACCTTGATAATCTCCTCGAAGAGGCGCTTTACAGGTACCTCAGGACGGAAGATTGTGTGAGAGTAGGTAGCCAAGATATGCTCTCCCGGCAACGACTCTACCATTGTGCAAACCATCTTGTACTTGCCATCGCACTCAACCAACTGTGCCATAGTCTTCCAACCGGTTGACATACGATACCAAGCGAATGGTGCGCCTGCGTGCTTCCACTTGCTCTTCGCAAAGCGAACATCGCGAGCGATGATTACATTCTTCTGCCACTCAGGGTCGTTGTGGTCATTTGGTCCTGCGTGTCCACCTGCGAATGTGCCAAACTCGTTCTCGATGTGGAATGGCTCAACAAAGTTCACATTCTTGCCCGAGAGCAACTTCAAGATGTAGGTCATAAGACCTGCTCCCATATCAGCCTCAGGAACGAGTACCGAGGTGTTCTCGTTGAACCAAGGGTGGTAGAAACCTGCACGCAAACCAATCAAACGGAACATTGCTGTATCGATATCGTTGAATACCATCACATCGACATCGAACTCCTTTGCCATATCCTTCAAACCGATAGATGCGGCAACCGAAGCCTCGAACTTGTCGTAAGCAACATCGTCCATCATCTTGTAATTCGTGGTCAATTCATCGCAGTAGCCCTTCAACTCCTCGGCAGGAATAGCCTCAATAGCATTACCGTAATCCGAGTACGAGAGGAAACGAATCTCCGGACCGAGTTTTGTGAACATATCGTATGGATCCATATATGTTGACCACATAGCCTCGTTGTAAGCAGCCAACAAACCGAGAGTCGAGTTGCGCAAGATAGCACGAACACGAGCCGCTGCAGCATACTTCTTAATCTGCTCGTTAACCTCGTCACGCGAACCCATAACAACCTTCACATTCTTGCGAGGTACGCGCTGGATAGAGCCTGAAGCCTCCAACGAGCCTACCAATGTTCCCGAGCAGAGATACTCGATGAAATCGTCCTCCTCCAATGTGTCGTAGAACGACATCTTCTCCTTTGCAACATTTGCAAAGATGAGAGGAATCTCCGGCATATCGCGCAAGAAACGAATCCAAGCAAAGTCCTCCGACCAAGAGAGGAACTCAGCAATCACGAAATCAACCTTCTCGTTGTAGAAGAGCGACATTGCCTTCTCTGCATCTTCGCGAGTATATACGATACCGGGAAATGAGAGGTCGAGGAACGACAACTTCTCCTGAATCTCCTGAATAGCAATATCCTTACGATCTCCGTAAGTACCACGCGGACAACCTACTCCGAGATCCTTAAATCGTGGCGAAGCAACGAGCAACAAGCCGGCTTTCGCCTTTCTGGTTTTTTCACAATTTTTCATATTAATATAGTTTTATTGAAGTTTTGCCAAATCGCGTTTGTAGAACAACTTGCCACCCAAAATCATAATCAATCCACCTACAGCCCAGATAGCCGCCAAGATTGTAAAGCCGAGTGAGAGTCCCGAAGTCTCCTTGATGATACCGAGGATGTAAGGAGCCAAAGCACCTGTACCGAAACCGATCATAATCATCACACCCGAAGCCGAAGAGTGGAACTTTGAAGGGATAACATCGTACAACACTACATAAGTGTTAGCATCGAAGAATGCACGAGCAAAGCCGAAGATTGCCAACGCTCCGAATACGATTGCAAGCGATGTCGAGTGTCCCATATAGTAGATGCAAGGAGCTGCAACCAACAGACCAAGTCCTTGCATTGCCGTACGCCACGCAGGCTTGTTCTTCGAGCCTACCCAGTCAGACAACTTACCTGCGATAAGTACGCCGAAGAATGCTGCAAAGTGGGTGTAGAACATAGAGTGGAATCCAGCCTCTGCCGAAGTCATATTGAATGGAGCCTCCTGCAAGTATGTAGGCATCCAAGTCAAGTAACCGGTCAATACGAAGATAAGGCTTGCGAAGCCGATTGTTACGGTTGCAGCGGTAGGGGTACGGAAGATGATTGTGAAACCATCTAACAAGTCGCGAAGGAGGTTTGATTTACCTTTTGCCTCACGCTCAGCCTTAACATCGCGCTTGTCGCGAAGACGCCACATCATAACAAGTGCGTGAACAACTCCTATAGCGCCGAAGACGATAAATGCATACTGCCAACCCCAAGCATCGGCAATTTTACCTGCCAAGAAACCGCTGGCGATAATTCCGATGTAGTAGGCTGTCTGCACGATAGACATCGCAGTCGAACGAGTGTCGGTGTGATACTCCGAGAGCAACGCATTGTAGTTAGGACCAAACAACGCCTCGCCACCACCTGTCGCTACCGAGCGAAGGATAATCAACGAGATAAGACCTGTTGCCCAGCCAGTGAACATTGTAGCAATACTCCAGAAGAGGATGCAGAGCGTCAAAATCCACTTACGGCTGTAACGGTCGCCGATAATACCTCCGAGTGGCACTAATACTGCGTAGAAGAGGTTGAACGCTGTAGCGATGAGTCCCATATCGCTATCGGTGAGTCCGAGACCATCGCGAATCTGTGGTAACACTACATTAAATACCTGTCGATCGGCCTGATTTAGGAAATAAGCAACCCAAATCAACGCTGTAACTTCCCATTTTGAAGGGAGAAACGAATGTTTTTTTGTGATTTCCATCTTTTTTTAAGTAATTAGTTTTATCTTTGTAAATATTTTTAGCAACCAACAGTGGTTTTTCAGTGGTATTCTGTGGTGCAAATGTAGTAAAATTATTTGAGAATACCAACTATTATTGGCAAAAAATGATAAAAAATATATCGACTGTAATTTATGGAACAATTTTTCAAGGTAGATCTCAACTCTCGCACACCGATTTACAAGCAGTTGCTTGCTATAATTGAGAATGGTGTCGATGAGGGTGTGTTGCAAGTGGGCGAATGTTTGCCCTCGATGAATGAAATGTCGGTGATGCTTAATATCTCGAAAGAGACCGTCAAGAAGGTCTATTCAATACTTCGCGAGCGAGGATTGATAGAGTCAATTCACGGTAAGGGCTTTTTTGTCACCCAGCGCAGAGATGAGCGTAAGTTGCGAATTTTTATGTTGCTCGACAAGTTGAGCCAGTACAAGCAGATTTTCTACGATGCCTTCATCTCCGATATTGGCGACCATGCCGATATTACGATACATATGTACAATCAGGACATAAACTCGTTTGAGGAGTTTATAGACCACGCGCTCGACAACTTCGATTACTATCTCATCACGCCACACTTCAATTTGGACCCTGTAACTCAGGCTCGAGCATTGAAGGCGTTGAAGCGTATCCCAAATCGCAAGTTGATTGTGGTGGATAATTGGTTGCGCTCTCTTTCGGGTAACTATGGTGCCGTATATCAGGATATGGCAAACGATATCTACGAGGGATTGCAGTCTGCAATAGACGATATTCGCAAGTACGAGAAGTTGCACGTTGTGATACTCCCGACAAGTCTTTACGGCTCGTTGATTATCGGAGGAATTACCCGTTTCTGCGAGGATAACAATATCAGTGTTGAGTTCCACTACGATATCAATGAGAGTATGATGCAGAAGAATGGACTTTATCTTCTCTTGAATGGTCAGCTCGGTCTCGGACTTGCCGATTTGGCTCGCACTGCAACCCGACAAGGGTTGGCTATAGGTGAGGATATCGGTCTGATTTCGTACAACGACTCATATTTGAGCGATATTATTCTCGGCGGTTTGACCACCGTATCGACCGATTTCGAGCAGATGGGACACTTGGCGGCAGAGATGATATTGAACAACGATTTGCGCAAGATAAAGTGCGATTTCAAGTTGATACGCCGAAAAACTTTCTAACAAGAGAGTCTATGATTGAGGTGAGAGATTGGGGCGTTGCGTTCTCCGGAGATAAGATTTTGCAATACACGCTACGCAACGAGCGTGGCACGGAGGTACGACTGACAAATGTCGGAGCCTCTATCTGTGGTGTGCGCTTTGCTGATCGCGATGGCTCATTTGATGAGGTGTTACTCGGATATGCTAATGGGGTAGATTACATTGGCGATACTGCAACTTGTGGCAAGACCGTAGGTCGTGTGGCAAATCGTATCAAGCTCGGACACTTGGAGGTTGAGGGCAAAACCTATCAACTCGAAATAAATAACCTCGCAAATCATCTTCACGGCGGTACGGGCGGTTTTGCTAATCTTGTTTGGCAATCGCGTATTGAGGGCGACAGTGTCGTTTTTTCGCTCCATTCGCCCGATGGCGATCAGAACTATCCGAGTGCCGTAGATGTTGAGGTGTGCTACACCTTGAGTGAGGAGAACGAACTGATTTTCACCTACGATGCCGATAGCGATGGCACTACACCGTTTATGCTGACAAATCACGCCTATTGGAATCTCTCGGGCGAAAATTCGGGCGATATTCTCGACCACGAACTATTACTGCACGCTTCGCAGTCGTTGGAGATGACGCTTGACCATATCCCTACGGGTAATATATTAGATATAGTAGGCACTCCACTCGACTTTACCGAATGGCGCCGATTTGGCGATGATATCTCGACTTCGTTCCAAAATATCGACAAGAAGGGTGGCTACGGTCACTATTTCTCGCTTGACGCTTGGCAAAAAGGCGAGTTAAGAGAGATAGGCGTTTTGCGCGATAAGAAGAGTGGTCGCGCTGTGCGCTTCCTCACCACGCAGGCGGGTTGTATGGTCTATACGGGCAATAAGTTGTCTATCAACTGTCCTGAAACTATTTCGGGTGGTCGCTATGTCGATTATGCCGGCGTAGCAATAGAGTGTCAGGGTTTTGTAGATGCGGTGAATAATCCTCACTTCCCATCGATAATGCTCCACAAGGGTGAACACTATCACGAAAAGACGATATACAGTTTAGAGCAGTTCTGATAGTTGTTTGTCGATTGAAAAAGGGCTAACCATTGTGTTGTGGTTAGCCCTCTCTTTATCGCATCGCCACTACTACGGCAATTTGATAATTGCATAGATAGGATTGTGGTCCGATACATAAGGAGTGTTGCCATACTTCTCAATTATGGTGTGGTACTCCACAACTTTCAAACTCTTACTACAGTAGATGTGGTCGATTATTTTTACCGTTGTATTATTGCCATAGGCAGGATAAGTAGTATAGTAGTCGGTCACCCACTTGGGTGCATTTTCGCGAGCATTGTACATAAAGTCCTCGATTGCGTCCATTGCCTCATTGTCTGATGTAGTGTTCATATCACCCGTCAAGAATAGAGGGTGAGTATCTTTGTACTTCTTAAACTCGTCTGCTATAAGTTGCATACCCCCAATTCTTGCAGCCGATACCTGATGGTCGAGGTGGGTATTGATAAAGAAGAACTCTTTGTTTGTTGGGAGATACTTGAAGCGTATCCAAGTTGCAGTTCTGTAGTATGCTGCACCCCAACCTTTCGATGGTGTATTTGGAGTCTCTGACAACCAGAAAGTGCCACTCTCCAACAATTCGATTATGCTCTTATCGTACAATACGCCCATTGTTTCGCCTGAGCCACTCTCTTCTCCGGTATTTCTGCTCACGCCATAGCTGTTATAGGTATCAGCCAACTCTGTTTTCAGATAGGTCCACTGCGAGTTGAACTGCGCCTCCTGGAAGCCAACAATGCTCGGCTTCTGATCTCTAATCATCTCAGCGCAAGCAACCTTTCGGGTTGGCCAACTATTAGCACCTGTGCTACTATCGTTGCCAGTATGGATATTAAAACTCATAATTTTGAGCTCTCCCTTATTCGCATACTTCTTGTACGAAAGTTCGAGTTCGTCTTCTTGTGGTTCCAATGCTCCCAGCTCAAGACCAATTCCCTTGCTATAAACGAAAGGTTTGAACTCAACGACTGTTCCCTTTGTCAATGGCTTCTTTGGCGACCAATTGCGAATCATCTTATCGCCTGAAGCCATCACAAACTCAACTTGGCACTTTCCGACCTCCACAGCAGGCAAGGTGATAAAGAGATCACTTGGTGTAGCGGTCGAGAGAGTGAAGTTGGCAGGAAGGTTATAGGTTAAAACCTTTGTGCAACTATTTGTTGCCGAGATTGTCGCGTTCTGGCAATCAACCTCAAACTCGCCTGCGATGTTGTTCTCTGCTGTAATAACCACCTTCTCCAATACCACGCCCGAAGTGTTTGCCAACAATGGGAAATGGAGAACGGAGTAGAGGTGCTTGAGCGCAATTTTATCGCCCTCATTCTCTACATATCCGCAAACGGGTGCGCTACCCACCGAGAATGTCCCCTTGGTATACTCCTGCTCTGTCGCGAATGCAACAACGGCCTTCTCGGCAGTAGTCGATGCGCAGTAAGGGTACGAGATGTTGTAAGGGTAGGTGATAGAGCCATTCGAGAACTCAAACTCGGCATACGCCTTGTTTGAGGTGCTAATAATACCCTCATCGGAGAGTACGCCATTTACAACGATTTTGTCGCCCTCACTCCAATATACAGGATATGTGTCGCCGTCCTTTGCACCTAACGATGTACGCGTCTGCTCGAGCGAGATACCCAAAACAATCCCCTTTGTATCGGTGTTGATTGTGTTGTCGGTGTTGTCGCCGACCTGACAGCCTACTGCAAAGATGCAGGCTAACAGATTTAGTAGAAAGACTCTCTTCATAGCAGTAGTTGTTTATCGTTTTTGATTAGTTACCTATATATAATTAGTACGAGCGAAGCTGGAATACGATTTTATTGCAATACAACTCGCCTTCGTGCAACAAAATTGAAGGAAAATCGGGTTGATTTACTGCATCAGGGTGTACCTGACACTCGATAGCAACACCGGCATAGTCCTCGTAGCGAGAGCCCGACTTTGTGATAGGACAGCCTCCCGAGAGCCAATTACCCGTATAGACCATACAGCCCGGTTGCGATGATAAAACCTTCACCAAGCGACCCGTCTTCTCGCAGCGCAACTCGCCAACCTCGCCGAGGATATTCTTCTGCCAGCCATCAACCACAAAGTAGTGGTCGTGACCGCGGAACAAATCGATATGGTTAAAAATCGAGCCTATATCCTTACCCAAACGATTCCAATCGGTGAAGTCCTGTGCCGAACCCTTCATCGGAAGGAGTTTGCCAGTAGGTATCTGCACCTCGTTAGCCTCAAGTACATACGAAGCGTTGAGTTTGAGTTCGTGGTCGAAGATTGTTTCGCCACTCGCCTCGCCTACCAAGTTCCAATAGACATGGTTTGTGAGGTTTACAGGCGTCGTGCCGTCACTCTTTGCGAGGTAGGTGATTTCGAGGTTGTTCTCGTCGTCAAAGTCGTAGATAGCCTCGATAGTTACCTCGTGCGGATAGCCCTGGTCTCCATCTTCCGATACGAGCGAAAAGACTACACGATTGGTCTCTACGCGCGACTCCCACAAGCGATTTGCAAAACCCTTTGTGCCGCCGTGAAGGTGGTTTGGACCATTGTTTATTTCAAGGCGATACTCTACGCCCTCTACGGTCATTTTGCCACCTGCGATACGGTTTGCTACACGACCTACCGTCTTACCACTCGCTGCGCCATCGCCAAAGTAACTCATCGGGTCCTTATAGCCAAGCACCACATCGTCAATTTTACCATTGCGGTCGGCATACTTTACCGATACGATAGCAGCACCGATATTGGTGAGTTGCACCTCGCTACCGAGTGCATTCTTCATCGTGTAGATGATTATCGCTTCGCCCTCGGGCGTTACACCCCAGATATTCTGCTCTATTATCATAGAACAATTAAAAATTAAAAATTAAAAATTAAGAATTATATACCTTTAATTGTCAATTATCAATTGTCAATTGTCAATTATTCCAATGGCTTGACATTGGCAATGAGGTAATCAATTCGCTTCAGACACTCCTCCTTGCCGATGAACGATGTTACATCGTACATACCCGGACCTTTGCCTGCGCCCACCAGAGCCAAACGCAAAGTGTTCATAATCTGCCCCATACCGTACTCCTTCTCGGTAATCCAAGCGTGAACAATCTGCTCGGTATTCTCCAACGAGAAATCCTCGATACCTGCCAATACCTCGCGCAACTCCGCCAATCGGGCAGGGTTTTCGCCCTTCCAATACTTCTTCAACTGCTTCTCCTCGTACTCGGTCGGAGCGATGAAGAAGTAGGAGGTCAAATCCCACAAATCACTCACGAATGTAGCACGCTCCTTCATGATAAAGGCCGCTTTGCCTGCCACCTCGTCAGATACTTCGATGCCGTGTTCTTTGAGGATTGGCTGATAGATTGGACACAACTCCTCGGCTGTTTTGGCGTGCATATACTGCGCATTGAACCATTTTGCCTTATCTGGTTGGAAGCGCGCTCCCGCCTTCGATACACGGTCGAGCGAGAAGGCGTCAATCAACTCCTGCATCGAGAAAATCTCCTGCTCAGTACCCGGATTCCAACCGAGCAACGCCAACATATTTATAAATGCCTCAGCAAAGTAGCCATCTTCGCGATATCCGCGAGCAGTCTCGCCCGTAGTTGGCGATACCCAATGGAGTGGGAATACAGGGAATCCCATCTTGTCGCCATCGCGCTTCGACAACTTACCACCACCCGTTGGCTTCAAGAGCAAAGGAAGGTGTGCAAATTCAGGTTGTGAGTCGGTCCAACCGAAAGCCTTGTACAACAGATAGTGCAAAGGCAACGATGGCAACCACTCCTCGCCACGAATAACGTGCGAAATCTCCATCAAGTGGTCATCTACGATATTTGCCAAGTGGTAGGTTGGCAGAGCATCTACCGACTTGTAAAGCACCTTGTCATCGAGCGTAGAGGTGTTAACCTCGACATCACCACGAATCAAATCGTGCATCTTTACAATCTCATTTTCAGGCATCTTGAAGCGGATAACCCAGATGTCGCCACGAGCAATGCGCTCCTCGACCTCCTCCTTCGAGAGTGAAAGCGATGTCGGAAGGGTAGTGCGCACCTTAAAGTTGTAGGCGAAGGTTTCGCCACGACTCTCGTACTCCTTGCGAAGAGCATCTAACTCCTCGGCAGTATCAAAAGCATAGTATGCCCAACCAGCCTCTACAAGTTGAGTAGCATATTTCAAATACAACTCACGGCGTTCACTCTGACGATATGGAGCGTGAGGGCCGCCTACGCCGACACCCTCGTCAATCTCGATACCGCACCACTTGAGCGACTCGATAATATAATCCTCTGCACCCGGTACAAAGCGTTGTGAGTCGGTATCCTCGATACGCAAAATCATCTTGCCACCATTACGGCGTGCAAACAGATAGTTGTACAAAGCGGTACGAACACCGCCAATATGAAGTGGTCCCGTAGGACTTGGCGCAAAGCGCACACGAACTTCTCTTTTCATTCGAAAATTAAGAATTAAAAATTAAGAATTAAAAATTTTCTTTTTCTCTCAAAGCCAAATCAGAACGATTTTTATTCCCATAGGTTGCGAGGATAAACTCCCTCCTCGATAAGTTTTTCAATTTTTGCCATAAGGGCAGGCTTATCCTCCTTGTAGGTTACGCCAAACCACTGTGCGGTGGTCGAAAGCACCTTCATACGAGCCACACCGCCGCCAACGAGGGTATTCACCATAAGTGGAATAAAGAACTCGGCTTTAAGGTTGCTCTTGACATCTTCCGAAGCAAGGAACTTCTTAAACTCCTCTGCCGAGTGGGCGAAGTAGTCGGGGGTAAAACCAAAGAAGTTCATCGAAACAGGAGTATCCTCCTCGAGTGCGACATCCTCGCCAAGGTCGTGGAATACGATTGTTCCCTCAGCGTTACGCTCAATCTTGGTGCGCTCAACCATCGATGTAAGCATACGATTCTCATCTACGGTACATACTCCGCGCGATACAGTGCCATTCTCCGACAAAGTTTTGTTGACCTCGTAGCCCACCATCGCGTACTCGCCTGTTGCGCCATCGAGTTGCGAGAGGTAGTTGCCCATTACGCGGTAGGCATCTGCTCCGTAGAAGTCATCGGCATTGATAACTGCAAATGGCTCGTGTACAGCCTCTGCACCCATCATCACGGCGTGGTTAGTACCCCAAGGCTTCTCACGACCTTCGGGAACAGTGAAGCCCTCCGGCAGGTAGTTCAACTCCTGAAATACAAATTCTACCTCGATGCGCCCACCGAAATGCTCAGGCGAGAACATCTCCTTAAACTCCTTCTCGAAAGAGTGGCGGATAACGAATACCACCTTGCCAAATCCTGCACGGATAGCGTCATAAATAGAGTAGTCGATAATAGCCTCGCCGTTAGGACCTACTCCGTCCATCTGTTTTAGCGAGCCATAGCGCGAGCCCATACCTGCTGCAAGCACCAAAAGTGTAGGTTTTACCATTGTTCTATTGTTGTTAAATTTGTGTAAAATCTGGTATTGAGTATAAAATACTCACAAAGGTAGTAAAAAATTACGAATTAAGAATTATTCGGAATTATTTTGTTGTGGGAATTTCTAAAAGTTATACCCTGTAATATCGTTTTTGTAGCGCGACCAATTCTCGGCACTCTTGTAGTCATTTACCGCTTTGGTCGGTACATAAATTTTGCATCCGATAGGTTTGTCTTCACCATTTTCGGAGTTGTCAAAAGCACTTCCACCGAGTGCAGGAGGTGTTGTAGCCTTGCAATATACACTCTTCAAATTCTCGCTATAATAGAACGCCCACTCTCCAATCGAAACAACGCTTTGCGGAATTGTAACAGAGGTTAATCGACTGTTGTAGAACGCCATAGCGCTAATGTCGGTAATTCCATCTGCAATTTTGTACTCCTTGATATCCTTAGGGGCGAAGTTTATCAGTACATTATCGATAATCAGACAACGGTTATCCTCAGATGCAAATTTGCCTTTGAATGCAGTCATTGCACTGCAATCATAAAATGCCGATTCGCCAATGGTCTCAACACTCTCGGGAATGGTTATCTCTTTGAGTCTAACGCAGGCTCCGAAAGCCGATTCGCCGATGCTCTTTACTCGATTTCCAAGCGTTATATTTTCGAGATATACACAATCCGAGAATGCCCAACCTGCAATCTCTACAATGCTATTAGGTAGAGCGATGCTTTTCAAATTCTCGTTCCCATAGAATGCTAATTCTCCAACTTTTACAACTCCTGACTTAAAGCGGATTGTACCTTTGCCATTTTCGTAGGTGTTAGACTCAATCTCTACATCGAATGCTCCCGACTCAAAAGGAGTGACAATCCGACCATTAATGGTGGTGTAGGTTATTTCCTTGTACTCGTTTTTCAAGCCTAATTGTGTGATGCTCAAAGACTCCGAAAGTCCGAATTGCTCATTCTCTACTACGATAGTGCCTGTGCGAGTTTCAGCTTCTTCATTTTGAGAAACAGAGAATTTTAACTCTGTGCGTCCAGCTACGCCCTCGTTATCAATAAGAACAATCCACTCGCTATCGCTTGTTGCCGTCCATTCGTGAGTTGCCTCTACTTCAACCGAATGTTCATTCTGGTTAAACCATACCTCGATGGCGCTTTCCGACAACTCAACAGAAGGGAGTACAGGCGTAGGCTCGTCATTATAACAACCCATCGTCAATGCGCCTGTGATGAACAATAGTACAAATTTTTTCATAACATTTTGCGTATTAAACCGTTGATAAATAGTTGTATTCTAACATTTAGTTCGTAAAGTTATTAATTTTATGGCATCAAACAAATAATAAATCCGAAAATTATTCGTAACTTTACCAAGTTAATTCTATTTTGTGCAAAATGGGACAATTTCATAAGATTGGTTCGTGGTTAGGCGGACTCTTCCGCAAGCGCAGAATCGCGATATTAGACCGCGAGGAGGAGCGTTGGCATGCAGATATCTCTCCTACATCGCTTACGGCGATTGCAATTGCGGTGGTGACTCTCATCTTTGGAGTGTTGCTTATTCTTGTGGCATACACGCCTCTGCTCGATTTGATGCCGGGTTATCGTACTCACGCAGGTCGCTCGCGCGAGATGCTCATTCGCAGTATCGTGCGCATCGACTCGTTGGAGCGTAAGATGAACGATATGCTCACTTATAACGAAAATCGCATCCTTGTTGTAAGTGGCAAAACGCCTGCTATGCAGTCGCTGAAGAATGACTCGTTGCAACGCAATAAATCTTTTGTTGCACCTTCAAAGGCCGATTCTCTGTTGCGTCAGAAGATAGAGAACGATGAGCGTTATCGATTGAATGAGTCGAAACCTAAATTGACTATCCAGAACTCGTTGAATGCCGTATCGCCGATGTACGGACTTATCTCGGAGCGATTTAATACGAAAGGTCTGCTCGGTGTTCGCATCAACGGAACACGAGATGCACAGGTATCGGCAATAGCCGATGGGGTAGTGGTGTTGAGCGAATGGTCGCCGGAGTCGGGGCATAGCGTAGTTATTCAGCACAAGGATAACTACCTTTCGGTATATCGTCATCTTTCGGGTGTACTTCTCACGAAGGGCGAGCGAGTGCAGGGCGCACAGGCGATAGGCTATGCCGGAAGCGATAAAGATGAGGAGTTGTCGATGCTTGAATTTGAATTGTGGCGCAACGGCAAGGCGGTAAATCCCGAACTATACATTATTTTCTAAATTGAGGAACAGATGGAGAAACAAAGACTTTCGATACTTGGCTCGACAGGTTCAATAGGAGTACAAACACTCGATATTGTGCGTGAAAATCCCGACCGCTTCGAGGTGGTGTCGCTCACTGCGCACAAGAATTGGCGGAAGTTGGCAGAGCAGGCAATAGCTTTCGATGTCGATACGGTAGTTATTGGTGACGAACAATACTACAAACCTCTCAGCGAGGCGTTGGCAAACTATCCGATAAAGGTCTTTGCGGGCGATGACTCCATCGCTGCGGTAGCTTCGGCATCAAACTGCGACACAGTGGTTAATGCGTTGGTTGGTTATGCAGGCTTGATACCTACGGCTCGCGCTATCGAGGCGCACAAACGCATCGCTTTGGCGAACAAAGAGACGCTGGTTGTCGGCGGTGCTACTATTATGCCGATGGCAATAAAGCATCACGCGCCTATTCTACCAATAGATTCGGAACATTCGGCTATTTTTCAGTGTCTTATTGGCGAGAACTCGCCGTTGCGCCGACTTATCATAACTTGTAGTGGTGGCGCATTGCGTGATGTACCAAAGGAACAGCTGGCTAACATCACCGCAGAGCAGGCTCTGCAACACCCTCGTTGGGATATGGGCGCAAAAATTACTATCGATTCGGCAACGCTCGTAAATAAGGGCTTCGAGGTTATCGAGGCGCATTGGTTGTTCGGCACACCAGCCGAGAAGATTGATGTGGTGATACACCCCGAGTCGATAATTCACTCGATGGTAGAGTTCGAGGACGGCTCTATTAAGGCTCAGATGGGCGAGCCGGATATGCGCACACCTATAAGCATTGCGCTGATGTATCCGGAGCGTGCCGTGCGCAACACACCGCCTTTCGACTTTACGAAAAACTCTTCGCTTACCTTCCGAGAGGTGGATAATGAGCGTTTTCCTGCACTCGGTATCGCCTACGACTGCTTGCGCCGTGGAGGCTCGGCAGCCGCTACGATGAATGGTGCCAATGAGGTGGCTGTGGCTGCATTCCTCAAAGGGCAATGTCGCTATACGGATATTGTCGGAGCGATTGAATATGCCCTCGCAAAGGCTCAATTCTCAGCAACGCCATCGCTCTCGGACTACGCCACAATTGATGCCGAGTCGAGGCGATTGGCAGAGGAGTTCTTGAAGTTGTAATGATGTTTGAGAATAGATATATAGAGAGGTTTGCTGTTCGCCTTGCCTACTACCTTGTTACACTTGTCTGTTTGGGAGTGCTGGCGTGGGCGTTGTATTACGCCTATCTCTATTTCAATCTTCCGCTTGTTCTTTGGATATTTTTGTACATTGCTATTGTAGCATATTTGGTTGGTTCAGTGATATTTGCGCACAGAAAGCGAGGTTTTGCAAGGGCAATAATTCATAGCGTAGCCTTTCAGTTGATACCGTTGTGTGGTGCGATATTGCTCTTTTGTCTTGTTTCGAGTGGCGACACATACAAACCTGCACCCGGCAAGCCAAGTGCCTACGAGCGAGCCTTCAACGATATGCAGGACAAGCAGAAAGCGGCGGCTTTGGCGAATGGGCTTGCGCCATTCAAATCGCGTGCCGAGATTGAGGAGCGATACCGAGAGTTGCGCAGAAAGGATAAGTTGGTGCGCATCGAAACCAACCCCAAGTATGTGGTGCGAGAATTGACCTACTCTTCGCCTTATGTAGTGCCGGAAGTGGAGGAGTTGTTGGAGGATATCGCCGACTCCTTTCAGGAGAAGACGCAGTCGAAGGCGAAATTTATCGTTACGAGCGTACTCCGTACCGAGGAGGATGTGGAGAAGTTGAGAGGGGTAAATGGCAACGCATCGACTGCATCGTGCCACTGCAACGCCACCACGATAGATATTTCGTATGTGCGATTTGAGCAAGACGACATCAGACCACGAGATACATATCAGCTCCGCTTGGCATTGGCACAAACACTGCACGAACTCCGTAAGGCGGGGCGCTGCTATGTGAAAATTGAACGCAAACAGTACTGCTATCACATAACCGTTAGATAACGCAACAAGTGCGTTAAATGCAGAATGCAAAATGCAAAATGCAGAATTAAGGTATTTGAAATTATAACAAAAAAGTAATATGGATATTTTAATTAAAGTTTTACAGTTTTTTATGAGCTTGACACTGCTCGTTGCGGTGCATGAGTTCGGACACTTTATTATGGCGCGCATCTTCAAGATTCGTGTCGAGAAGTTCTACATCTTCTTCGATGCAGGTTTTTCGCTCTGGAAGAAGAAGTGGGGCGATACGGAGTATGGCCTCGGTTGGTTGCCACTCGGCGGTTACTGCAAAATTGCAGGAATGGTCGATGAGAGCATGGATAAGGAGCAGTTGGCATCGGCGCCACAGCCTTGGGAGTATCGCGCAAAACCGGCTTGGCAACGCTTCTTGGTGCTGATTGCAGGCGTTACGATGAATGTTATCTTGGCATTCTTTATCTACTGCGGCATCTCCTTCTCGTACGGCTCGCAGTATATCTCGAATGAGGATATGATTTACGGCTACGAGTTCAGCCAGAGTGCCGAGCAACTCGGTTTCCGTGATGGCGACCGCATCGTAACCATCGGTGGCGAGAAGGTGGAAAATATCAACTCTATACTCGGCAAGATTATTCTTGCAAAGGAGAATTGCGAGGTGGAGGTTATCCGCGAGGGAGCAGAGCATAAGTTCGTGCTTGACAACGAGATACTCAATATTATGCGCAAGGAGAATACCTTCGAGAAGGAGCGTCTTTACTCTCCGCTTATTCCGTTTGTGGTAGATAGCATCGCAAATGCGGCAGTTGCCGAGGCAGGCTTGCAGAGGGGCGACCGCATTATCGGTATTGGCGAGGAGTCGTTGCCATATTTCAATCACTACGCCGACTGCCTTGCGAAGTTGGCAGGCACGACTGCCGATATTAAGGTTTTGCGTGGCGCAGACACCTTGTCGTTGGCTCTGCCTGTAAATGCCGAGGGTAAGTTGGGCGTTGTTACCGAGAACTTCTTTAAGGTACGCACCGAGGAGTACAACTTCTTCGAGGCTATCCCTGCGGGCGCACGACTGACCGCCAAGACGATTAAGAACTATTGGGACCAGCTTGTGCTTATTGTAAAACCTGATACGGGCTTGTACAAGCATGTGGGTGGCTTTATCGCTATCGGCAATATCTTTCCTTCGGAGTGGGATTGGCACCAGTTCTGGTCGATGACGGCATTTTTGTCTATTATCTTGGCGGTGATGAATATCATTCCTATCCCCGGACTCGATGGCGGACATATGATATTCACCTTCTGGGAGATGCTCACGGGCCGCAAAGTGAGCGAAAAGGTCTTGGAGGTCGCACAGTATATCGGTATGATACTGATTCTTGCCCTTGTGCTGTTTGCCAACGGAAATGATATTTACAAACTATTTAGGTAGTTTGTAAATTGAGAATTGAGAATTGACAATTAAAGGTATCGCCTCGCAGTTTGTTCCGCGAGGCGATAATAGTTTTGGTATTTATATACAAATTTACACTTAAAAATTTTGTTATCAAAGGGAGCAACCGAAATTGCTCCCGAATCGTTATCTCCTACCGTGTTTTTCTCCGAGAATTTCCGTAAGAAAACAAAAGAAGCATAAAATGCCGAATAACCACATATTTGTTCAATTTAAGGTTTCCATTCTTGCCCACATTTCAGACAAGTACACTTTACTTTTCCACTACCAATAAACCCAGCTAATAGACCAACACCGCCTGTTAGAAAACCTCCAACTAATGCTTTGCCAAGTCCAAATCCTTTCTTATTCGCAGTTATATAAGTGCTACCACAATAAGGACATCGCAAAGGTTCTTCTTCCTTCTCGAAATTCCTTGTAGAAGTGGTTTCCATCTCAACAGGTTTTGACCAATCAGTTTTTTCATAACCTCTTTGTTCATTCCATTCATCCCACTTCTTCCTCCATTCTTCTACTGACAATTCACTCATACTTCTATATGTTTTAATCCATATACTTATCAATCAACTCCAACATCTCTTTTTGCTCTTTTGAGCCTTTGTAATGAACCTGCTTGCTACCATCGGGCGCGGTATATCCACCACCTTTCATATACTCTCTACGAGCATTGCGTTCAATAGCAGCCGCACCTTCCATACCTGCATCTTTCAATGCTTGCTCTCGACTAACTGATTCCCAATACTTGTCATCTTCCACTCGTGGACTCGAAGAACTACCACCAAAGCAAGAAGTTAGACAAACGGTAGTTGCACATAGCAACATCAATCCGAAAAGTTTTTTCATAATACTTTGAAATTTTAGTTAAACATATAATAGTACACTTTGTACTCGTTGCTGTTAGATAGCAACCGTTTAACTCAAAAAGAGAAGCGTGGATAGTTGCTTACTACTGAGGAGGTACGACCAAGCACCTGTACGAACATAAGCACACCCACGCCATAACAGCGAGGGCATTTATTGTGCCTATTGTTTGTTCGCAGTAATAATTTGGTCGTTTTACTCAGTAACAACAATAGCCTAAATGCCATCTAAAAGAACTGCGTATTCCGCAATTCAATTGCAAATTTAGAAATTATTTTCGAGAGTTGCGGTATTGTGCGCAAAATTTTTTAATTTTGCAGAAATTAGTGGCGCAAAGAATAATGGCATTCGGGCTACGCCCTTAATGGCATTAGAATGGCAGCGCAGTCTAATGACTGCTTAATGGCAGGCGCACAAGGTTTTCACAAAATTTTTGTCATTCAATGCCATTCAGCGAACAAAGTGAGCGATTGCCATTCAGTGAGCATTGCGAGCGAATGTCATTCATTGCCACAAAAATTAAACAAGCTAATGGCTAACAGCTAATAGCCCAAAACAAAAATGTATGGCAGAGGCAAAGAAGGCGTATGTGTGTCGGGAGTGCGGGTACGACGCTCCGAAGTGGTTGGGTAAGTGCCCTTCGTGCGGGGCGTGGAACACCTTTGACGAGTTGGTTGTGGCGAAGAAGGGCTCTTCGGTTGCCGCAGCAGTAACATCATCGGCAGTACCAAAAGCGAAGCCGCAACGAGTACAGGACATCAAGACAGGCGAAACAAAGCGCATAGACATCGGTCAGAGCGAGGTCAATCGTGTGTTGGGTGGCGGTTTGGTGCCAGGCTCGATTATCCTCGTGGGTGGAGAGCCGGGTATCGGAAAATCGACTCTTGCCCTGCAACTCGCCTTGGCGGACAACGGCTTGCGCACCCTCTATGTATCGGGCGAGGAGTCGGCAGAGCAGATTAAGATGCGTGCCGAGCGACTCGGTATTCACAACGAGGAGTGCGTGGTCTATACCGAAACGCTACTCGAAAATATCATCGCTCAATGCGAGGCGATAAAGCCCGATATGGTGGTTGTCGATTCGATTCAGACCATCTACACCGACTTGGTTGATGCCTCGGCAGGCAGTGTATCGCAGATTCGTGAGTGCGCCTCTACCCTGCTTAAATACGCAAAGGGCAGCGGTACGCCTGTATTTATAATAGGTCATATCACCAAGGAGGGAACGATTGCAGGCCCGAAGGTGTTGGAGCATATTGTCGATGTGGTGTTGCAGTTTGAGGGCGATGGAAATAACACCTACCGCATCTTGCGAGGTATCAAAAACCGCTTCGGAGCGACCTTCGAGATTGGCGTATTCGAGATGCTCGAAAAGGGGTTGCGCTCGGTCGAAAACCCTTCGGAGGTGCTTCTCTCGCACTATGACGAGCCACTATCGGGCATTGCCGTAGCGGCTACGGTAGATGGTATTCGACCATATCTGTTGGAGGTGCAGGCGTTGGTTAGTCAGGCGGCATACGGAACACCGCAACGCAACGCTACGGGTTACGACTCACGCCGAATGAATATGTTGTTGGCGATTTTGGAGAAGCGCGTCGGACTGAAAATGTTTCAGAAAGATGTTTTCTTGAATTTTGCAGGTGGTTTTAAGGTGTCGGATACTGGATTAGACTTGGCAGTAGTGGCGGCGGTGCTGTCGTCATACTTTGACCGCCCAATAAACGAGGGGTTGGCTCTTGCGGGCGAGATTGGTCTTTCGGGAGAGGTGCGACCTGCGCCACGCACCGAGCAACGCATCAGCGAGGCGGCACGCTTGGGATTTAAGAAGATTGTTGTTTCGGGCTACGCCTCGCTACCGACCAAAAAGATTAAGGGCATCGAAGTTGCCCGAATAACGACTATTGGCGAGCTCTCACGCCACCTGTTCTCGCAAGAATAATTCTCCCCAAACAAAAATAGCCTGTCTAACAAATCAAGTTAGACAGGCTATTTTTGTGGTGCCACCAGGAATCGAACCGGGGACACAAGGATTTTCAGTCCTTTGCTCTACCAACTGAGCTATGGCACCAACTTTTCTGCGCAACCTTATCGGTTTTGCGAGTGCAAAGGTAAACCAAAATTTTGATTCTGCAAACTTTTTCTTGAAAAATCTTAAAAAATTACGAATTTATCTGCTTCCGTGTTGTGATAAAAACAATCGTCATCGTAAAGAGGTATAGCGACTGCGACAATCTCCTTTTCTGTTGTAGAGATTGTGCAAGGAGGTTTCACACGGTCGCTACCCCCCCCCGGAATAATGATTTTTTTACAACGCGAAACTCGCTAACTACGATATTTTTTGAGAAATTCGGAGAAATTTAACGAATTCCACATTATAAAATTATTTTAACTTTTTTTTTCGTAACTTTGCAAAAATGAATCGTATATATAGGGACATTTTTAATTAACAATTTAACTATTAATACTATGAAAAAACTATTAGTTCTTATCGTGTCATTGATGGTGAGTACATCTTTGTTCGCAAAACAATCTTACAACCATTTTAACTCACGACCTGTTCCAGATTGGTTCCGCAATGGTGTAACCTACCAGCTTATGCCTCGTTGTTTCTCGGAGGAGGGTACTTTGAAGGGCGCCGAGAAGCATCTTGAAAGACTTGCAGATTTGGGCGTTACGGTTGTTTATCTGTTGCCTGTCAATATCGCTGATACCGATATGGACCGCAGTAAATGGAGCCCAAGACAGATAAAGTCGGGCTTTAACGATCCTCGTAACCCATATCGTGCAGGCGACTTTTTTCATGTAGACCCTGAGTATGGTACAGATCAAGACCTCAAAGATTTCATCAACAAGGCGCACAGTCTTGGTATGAAGGTATTTGTCGATATTGTATTTGCGCACTGTGGCCCAGGTGCTGCCATTGTAAAGCAACACCCTGAGTTCTTTAAGTATAACGATAAAGGCGAAATGATGTTGACTAAATGGAAGTTTCCGATGTTCGATCCGGGATATAGTGGTACTCGCGCCTATTTCCGCAGCATTATGTCGTACTATGTGGCAGACTTCGATGTAGATGGATTTCGTTGTGATACGGCACGCCATATCCCTATCTCATTCTGGGAGGAGGCGCGTATCGAGTTAGAGCGTATGAAACCCGATATCGTTGTAGTGGCAGAATCAAACGAACCTTACAATACCCGCTACGGCTTTGAAGCAGATTACAACTGGGCAGTATTTAGTACCGTGCGTTTTACGCTTGACAAGAAATCGAGAGTTGAGGGTAAGGGCGGCATGGCGTATGTTCGCGAGCGCCACGAGCGTCAAGAAGCCGTATATCCAAAGGGCTCATTGCATTGGAATATGACAGAGAATCACGACAAGGCAACAGATGATTTCGATAATAGATTTGAGAAAAGACATAGTCACGCTTGTGGCGAACTTACTATTGCCTTATCGTTTGCTATCGATGGTATTCCGTTTTTATTCAATGGTCAGGAGATTGGACACAACAAGCGCGTTTCGATGTTTGGTCACAAAGATTGCTGGATTGATTGGAAGACCGATGGCGTAACGGAGGTCGCTAAGGATAGAACAGCAAAGATTAAGGCGTGGGCAAAGATGCGCAAAGAGCAGAAGGCTCTCACTCACGGAGCAACCAAATGGATCGATAACGATTGTCCTGCCGAAGTTCTCTCGTTTAGAAGAGTTTACGAGGGTTGCCCTGATGTTTTGTTCGTTGGCAACTTCTCGGATAAAGAGATAAAGGTTGCCCTTGCCGATGGCTCGAAGTTCAAACTCGCACCTTGGGGCTATGTGTTTGAGGTGCAGAAAAAGTAGAAACATTTTTATTTAATAATCTAATACAATATCATTATGAAAAAACTATTAACTCTTGCTTCGTTATTGATGTTGAGCGTGTCGCTCTATGCTCAGCAGTCTTATAACCATTTCAATGCGCGCCAAACTCCAGATTGGTTCCGCAATGGTGTAACCTACCAGCTTATGCCTCGTTGCTTCAGCGAGGAGGGTACTTTGAAGGGCGCCGAGAAGCACTTGGAGCGCTTGGCAGATATGGGCGTTACGGTGGTCTATCTTATCCCTGTAAATATTGCCGATACCGATATGGATCAGACCAAGTGGAGTCCTCGTCAGCACAAGTCGGGTTTTAACGACCCACGCAACCCATACCGTGCAGGTGACTATTTCCATGTTGACCCTGAGTATGGAACAGACCAAGACCTCAAAGATTTCATCAATAAGGCTCACAACCTCGGTATGAAGGTCTTTCTTGACCTTGTATTTGCTCACTGTGGTCCGAGTGCAGCCGTTGTAAAGCAACACCCTGAGTTCTTCAAGTACAACGAAAAGGGCGAGATGATGCTTACACGATGGAAGTTCCCGATGTTTGATCCTGAGTATAGCGGTACTCGTGCATATTTCCGTAGCATTATGTCGTACTATGTTGCAGATTTCGATGTAGATGGTTTCCGTTGCGATGTAGCGCACTATATCCCAATTTCGTTCTGGGAGGAGGCGCGTATCGAGTTGGAGCGTATGAAGTCGGATATTGTAGTAGTAGCAGAGTCAAACAGAGCTTATGATACTCGCTTGGCTTTCGATGCCGACTACAATTGGAATGTATTTAAGAATTTGCGTTATACATTGGATAAGTTGCCACGAATGGAGGGCAAAGGCGGTATGGCGTATATTCGTCAGAAGCATGAGGAACAGGAGTCTCTCTATCCGAAGGGTTCGTTGCATTGGAATATGACCGACAATCACGATTGGTCAACAGATGCCTTCAATAATAGATTTGAGAAGCGTAACGGTCACGCTTGTGGTGAGCTTGTGATTGCTTTCTCATTTGCTCTCGATGGCGTACCATTCCTCTTCAATGGTCAGGAGATTGGCCACGACAAGCGCGTGTCGTTGTTCGGACACAAAGATTGCTGGATTGATTGGGCTACCGATGGCGCAACAGATTTCGCAAAGGATAGAACAGCCAAGATTAAGGCTTGGGCGCAGATGCGTAAAGAGTGTAAGACTCTTACTCACGGAGCAACCAAGTGGATAGACAACAATCTTCCTGCTGATGTACTTTCGTTCAGAAGAACTTACGAGGGTTGCCCTGATGTCTTGTTCGTTGGAAACTTCTCGGACAAGGAGGTTAAGGTTGAACTCGCTGACGGCTCGAAGCACAAGCTTGCACCTTGGGGCTATGTGTTTGAGGTGCAGAAAAAGTAGAAACATTTTTATTTAATAATCTAATACAATATCATTATGAAAAAGCTATTAACTCTTGCTTCGTTGTTGATGTTGAGTACATCGTTGTTTGCTCAGCAATCGTACGGACACTTGAATGCGCGTAAAACTTCAGCGTGGTTTCGCGAGGGCATAAGCTATCAGCTTGTGGTTCGCAATTTCAGCGAAGAGGGTACATTGAAAGGCGCAGAGAAGGGGCTGAAAAGACTTGCCGATTTGGGTGTGAGTGTAGTATATCTTATCCCTGTTTGCGAGTCGGATACCGATATGGATCGTACTAAGTGGAGCCCAAAGCAAATTAGAGCAGGTTTCAACGATCCTCGTAACCCATACCGTATCAGTGACTATTTCCATGTAGATCCTGAGTATGGAACAGACCATGACCTCAAAGATTTTATAGCTAAGGCTCACAAACTTGGTATGAGAGTGTTGCTCGACCTTGTGTTTGCACATTGTGGCCCTTCGGCAAAGGTTTTGAAGGAGCACCCAGAGTTCTTCTTGTATGACGAGAATGGTAATTTGATGCTTACAAGATGGAGATTCCCGATGTTCGATACCAAGAAGAAGGAGACCTGCGACTACTTTATGAGCATTATGAAGCACTACCTCACCTACTATGGAGCAGATGGTTTCCGTTGCGATGTCTGTGATTATGTGCCTCTTTCGTTCTGGGAGAATGCTCGTAGAGAGTTGGAGCAGATCAAGCCAGATATGGTGATGGTTGCGGAGTCCGATACGCTCGAAAATACATGCTATGCCTTCGATGCTAACTATGGTTGGGATATATGCAATGATATTGTTAAGGTTGGAATGATTGGCAAGATGGTGGGTATCCACAAGCATGTCAATGACAATATGAAGGTTGTTCGCAAGGTACACGAGGAGATGACAGTTTCGCGTCCAAAGGGCTCGTTGAACTGGAATATGTACGAAAATCACGACCTTGCAGAGTATGCGCAACACAACCGTGTTGAGAAGATATGCGGAAATGCTTGTTGCGAGTTGATGTTGGCATTTACATTCGCTCTCGATGGCGTACCATTCCTCTTCAATGGTCAGGAGATTGCCTACGACAAGCGACTTTCGTTCTTCGGTCATAAGAATAGCTGGATTAACTGGAAGGTAGATGGCGCAACCGAGGCTGCAAAACATCGTACTGCAGTGATTAAGGCTTGGGCGCAGATGCGTAAGGAGCAGAAGGCTCTCCCATACGGAAAGACCGAGTGGATAGACAACTCTTGGCCTGATAGAGTAATTTCGTTTAAGCGAACTCTCGAAGGTCACAATGATGTGTTGTTCGTTGGAAACTTCTCTGATGTTGCAACCGAGTTTACCCTTGCAGATGGTACTAAGTACTCGTTTGCCCCATGGGAGTACATCTTTGCTCCGCAGAAGAAGTAAGAGTAGATAAACATATAGAGATAACCCCAAAAGTGGAAAAACTTTTGGGGTTATCTTCTTGTTGGTCATAGATTGCAAAATTTTTATTATATTTGCACAGATTAACAATTAAATATTAGACGATTATGGAGATTAAAAGCACATTTGACCACATGAACATAAATGTTACCGACTTGGAGCGCAGTTTGGCATTCTACGAGAAGGCTCTTGGCTTGAAGGAGGTAAAGCGCAAGGAGGCTTCTGACGGCTCGTTTATCCTTGTCTATCTGGGCGATGACAGCGGTCACTTCTTCCTTGAACTCACTTGGTTGCGCGATAAAGAGGGCGCTTACGAGTTGGGCGATAACGAAACACACCTCTGCTTACGATTGGAGGGCGACTACGATGCTATTCGCGAGTATCACCGCGAGATGGGTTGCATCTGCTACGAAAACCACAAGATGGGCTTGTACTTTATCAATGACCCTGACGACTATTGGATTGAGGTACTGCCAAAGAAACACTAAACGATGGATAGAGAGATTGAATTGGCAATCGAGGTGTTGCGCAAGGGTGGAATTATCCTCTATCCTACCGATACGGTATGGGGAATAGGTTGTGATGCCACAAATGAGGAGGCAGTAGCCAAAATCTACGCCTTGAAGCGTAGCGAGGATAAGCACGCTATGTTGGTGCTGTGCCGTGATGCCGATATGGTTGTGCGTTATGTCGATAAGGCTCCGGGTATCGCCTTCGAGGTTATGGAGATGGCGACCAAACCTCTTACTCTTATCCTGCCGGGTGCTACGGGATTGGCTAAAAATCTTATTCCGGAGGCAAAGACACTCGGCGTGCGCGTTCCCGACCACGAATTTTGCTACAAGTTATTGCGTAAGTTCGGTAAGCCAATCGTTTCGACTTCGGCGAATATCTCGGGCGAACCTACTCCGCGTAGTGTGCGCGATATCTCGAAGGAGATTATCGAAGGTGTAGATTTTATGGTAAACCCTCGTTTTCAAGGTCGCCCTACGGGACAACCGAGTTCGATTATCGCCTTTGGCGAGCGTGGCGAAGTGAAGATTATTCGCGAGTAATATGGCTTTCGGCTGTGCGCTCAGCGCGGGGCATAGAGAGAATAATGGCTAACATACCCGAAAATATCAGGACCGCACCGATAATGTTGGTGCGGTCTATTATGCTCTGTCCGCGCACCAATGCCAATATGGTGGCAACAATAGGTTGCAAGTAGCGATAGATGGCAGTATGTGTCGCTGTGAGATGCTCCGAACCTATATAGAGCAGATACATCGGTAGTACAGAGCCGAAAAATAGAATATATCCTACCTCAATAAGGTTGGAGTGCGAGAGTTGAAGATGTACGATTGTCGGCAGAGTATCGACCAACAACGGCAGTGCGAGTACGACACCAATGAGATAGTACCAACCCATCACTTTGACCACTCCGTGCCGTTGTAGCACGGGGGTAATAAGAACGGTATTCACCGCAATCGACACAACTCCGCACAATACGAGTGCATTGCCATATCCCTCGCCACCTTCGCCTACAAGCACACGCCCTCTATCAAATAGAATTACGGCAACACCCAATAATGCTGTGTAAATGCCTATCTTCTCGCCTCGCTTTGCTTGGCGCGAATGCACGATAATAGAGGTTATAACTGTGAAAACAGGACCTATTGTTGCGATTGTCGAGGCATCTATAGGGTTGGTGTATGATGCCCCCATCATCAACATATACCACCACCCGAAGATTACGAGCAGGGCAACGATAAATATCGAACCGAAGTCGTTGAGTGACAGCCGAAAGAAACCGCCTTGCAGTAGTGCTGTAGGGGTGAAAATCAGTGCCGAGAAGAGTAGTTGCAACGCAAAGAGTTGGGCGAAATGCAATGCACCCTGCAATAGCGATACATATACAGAAAACGATACTCCGAAGAGGATATTTGCCACCACGAGGGCGATGTTGTAGCGCAACTTACCCATAATGGCAGGGTAGAGCGCAAAATGCGAGCCAATCTCTCGGTTGTCTGTTTTTGATTAGTCGTTCCAAATCTCCCACGAGGCTTCCGCCTGGGCGTGGAACATTGTCAAACCATCTATTGTGCGAGCGCCTCGTTCGGCTCCGAGTTGCAAGAACTTCGTTTGACGAGGGTTATAGACGCAGTCGAATAGGGTGTGTTTGGCAGATAGTGCCGAGTAGGGTAGTGCCGGCGCACTCTCCACATTCGGGAACATTCCGAGTGGCGTGGTATTGACGATTATGTCGGTGTCGGCAATCAACTCCTCGCCTAAATCGTTGTAGGTCAAGTCGGCAATGCCCTGTGTGCGAGATACCACCTTAACCTCTGCACCGCCCGTGCGTAATACATACTGCACCGCCTTCGATGCACCTCCCGTGCCGAGAACAAGAGCCTTTGCACCTTCGAGCCTCACTCCCTCGAACGACTTGCGAATGCCTATAACATCGGTGTTGTAGCCCACCAAACCATCGGGCGTAACCTTCACGCAATTTACCGCACCAATCTCTTGCGCCTCCTCGCTGATTGCCGAGAGGTATGGCATAATCGCTTGCTTGTGAGGAATGGTAACATTGAAACCCGAAAGGTCCTCGCAGTGTGGTAACACCTCCTCGGCGCTTTCGATTGGCAGTGGCGTATAGTCCGCATCAATACACTCTGCCGAGAATTTCTCGGCAAAGTACTTGGCAGACAACGAGTGTCCCAATGGATAACCTATTAGCGCAAAGTGTTTCATAATGCAAAGTTAAAAGTTAAAAGTTAAAAGTGCAAAGTTTTTGGGATTTTGCCGACAACATTTTTCACTACCATTTTTGCGCAATCAAAAATAAATTTCTAAATTTGCATTGCAATCCTCGGATTGCAGACATAATTACACAGAAAGTGTAAGTTTATTCTCACGATGAAATCTGGAAAATTTAATTGGAAGAGAATAAGCATACTTCTTGTGTCATACCACTTGGTATGGCGTGGGCTTGTTGCTTATTTTATTCCAAAGGTTTTCCAGAACCCCATCGTTAGAATAAGTTTTCAGCACCACGCTTTCTTTTTATAATTATTTCATTCGGTGCTGGTGATATAAATTTGAGAGTTATGTACTGCGCAGTTTATACAAATGGGGCTATGGATATGAAAATGACATTCGAGATGTTGCACCATAGTTCCGAATACATTCTATTCTTTGTTAGAATTACCAATGGTATTTCGTGCAGATATTATCATTTACTGAATGCCAAAGGCGAAATATCTCCATTAGAGTTAAATGGTTGCAAATTGATATCTATTATAGATAAACTTTCCGCTACTCCGCCTGTAATAGCGTTCGAGATAGAAACACCGGATAGAGGCGTGGAAATAGTAGATGTTTATGAGCAGAAAGGCTTCCTTTTCCCGCCACTATCTATCTCTGCAACTTTCATCAAACATATCAATAAAATAGGTATAAAGGAGTTTTTGGGGTTAGAGTAATAATAAATTATCGCCTCGCAGAAAGAAGACTGCGAGGCGATACCTTTAATTCTCAATTGAAATAACTCTGTTATTTCTTCACTCCCTTGTAGATAAGGTAGGCAAGTGCCACTGCCACCACCGCCATAATGCCATAGCCGATTTCGTGGCTATACTTGGTTACGGTGGCGATAAGTTGCTCTTCGGGAACTACCGCTTCGAGGAAGTAGCCGAGTGCTGCCAATACGCCATTCCACAAACCTGCACCAATGGCAGTGAAGAGGGCAAATTTGGCAATATTCATTCGTGCCAAGCCTGCCGGAATGGAGATAAGCTGACGCACTGCCGGAACAAGACGACCAACGAGCGTTGCTGCCACACCATAGCGCACAAAGAACTCCTCCGCCTTCTTTACCTTCTGCTCATCGAGCAGACACATATGACCGATACGGCTGTTTGCGAACTTATAGACTATTGGTCTGCCGAGCCATACTGCGAGGTAGTAGTTGATAAATGCTCCAATCAACGCACCAAGCGTGGCGAAAAACACTACCAGCCACACATTCAGCTCGCCACTTGCGGCAGCCTTATATGCCGCAGGCGGAACAACCACCTCGCTCGGGAATGGAATAAACGAACTCTCGATAGCCATCAGCAAAGTGATAGTCCAATAGTTCAGATTATCCAAACACCACTCGATAAAACCAATTGACTCCATAGGTATCAGTTGAAAGTTAAAAGTTAAAAGTGTAGAGTTGAAAGTGTAGAGTTAAAAGTTAAAAGTTAAAAGTGCAATCCCTAACGCCTCTAACGCCCCTAACGCCTCTAACCGACGCTGCGGAGCGAGCGCAGAGGGAGCTTGCTCACTTTGCCGAGCCGCAAGGAGGAAAAGACTGCGAAGCAGGATTAACGCCCTTAACGCCTCTAATTATTTAATCAACTCTGCAATTTCGTCAAATGCTACCAAGTTTTGTTCGCCGGTTGTCATATTCTTAACAGTAGCCTTGCCCTCTGCCAACTCGTTGCTGCCGATAATTACAACATATGGAATCTGTCGGCGGTTGGCGTACTCCATCTGCTTCTTCATCTTTGCCGAGTCGGGATATACCTCGGTCGAGATACCGGCATCACGCAATGCCTTTGCGCATCGCAACGATGCCAAACCCTCTGCCTCGCCCAAGTTTATGAACAACACCTTTGTCAGGCAGGTTACATCGGCAGGGAAGAGGTCTAAACCAACCATAACATCGTAGATGCGGTCTGCACCAAACGAGATACCCACACCCGACACATCAGGCATACCGAAGATACCAGTCAGGTTGTCGTAGCGACCACCTCCGCAGATTGAGCCGATTGCAAAATCCTTCGCCTTAACCTCGAATATTGCACCGGTGTAGTAGTTCAAACCACGCGCCAATGAGAGATCCAACTCAACCTCCAACTCGATACCGAGAGCCTCTACCGCAGAGAATACGGTGCGCAACTCCTCGACACCCTTCAAGCCGGTTTCGCTTGTTGCGAGGATAGTTTCGAGTTGAGCCAACTTCTCGGCAGTCGTGCCACTCAAAGTGAGGATAGGCTCCAACTTTGCCACAGCCTCTGCCTCGATACCGCGCTCTGCAAACTCCGCCTTAACATTGTCAAGACCAATCTTTTCGAGTTTGTCGATGGCTACGGTGATATCTATCATCTTGTCGGCGTGGCCCATAACCTCGGCAATGCCGTAGAGTACTTTACGGTTGTTCAATTTCAACACTACATTGATGCCGAGTTTGCCGAATACACGCTCCACAATCGAAATCAACTCAACCTCATTGAGCAACGAGCGTGAGCCGATAATATCGACATCGCACTGATAGAACTCGCGATAGCGACCCTTCTGCGGACGGTCAGCACGCCATACAGGCTGAATTTGGTAACGCTTAAATGGGAAAGTTATCTCGTTCTGGTGCTGCACGACATAGCGGGCAAACGGAACGGTCAAGTCATATCTTAAACCCTTCTCGCAGATGCGGTGTGCTTGGCGCACCTCCTCATTGTTGAGGTTTGCTCCGAAGTCGCCCGAGTTGAGAATCTTGAAGAGGAGCTTGTCGCCCTCCTCGCCATACTTACCCATAAGGGTAGAGAGATTCTCCATCGAAGGGGTTTCGATAGAGGCGAAGCCGTAGTTGCGAAACACCTCGGCGATAGTGTCGAATATGTAGGAACGGCGAGCCGTTTCGAGTGGCGAAAAATCGCGCGTTCCCTTTGGAATAGATGGTTTCTGTGCCATAAAATATAAATTCAAAATTCAGAATTCAGAATTCAAAATTATTTAAATATCAAATTTTGCATTTTGCATTTTGCATTTTGCATTTGTTGGTCTACTCAACAAGCTTGCGGTACTTCACTCGGTGTGGGGTAGTATCCATACCCTGTGCCTTCTTCCACTCCTCGTACTCCGAGTACGAACCCTCGTAGAATACAACCTTCGAATCGCCCTCGAATGAGAGGATATGGGTAGCGATACGGTCCAAGAACCAACGGTCGTGCGAGATTACCACCGCACAGCCTGCGAAGTGCTCCAAGCCCTCCTCCAATGCACGCAAGGTGTTCACATCGATATCGTTGGTAGGCTCATCGAGCAGAATCACATTACCCTCCTCTTTCAATGCCAACGCCAAGTGCAAGCGGTTACGCTCACCACCCGACAATACGCCACACTTCTTCTCTTGGTCTGCGCCCGTAAAGTTGAAGCGTGCTACATAGGCACGAGCCGGCACCTGACGGTTTCCCAACTGCACCCATTCGCTATTCTGCGAGATAACCTCATAGACGGTCTTCTCAGGGTCAATAGACTTGTGCTGTTGGTCCACATAGGCGAGCTTTACGGTCTGACCTACGGTGAAAGTTCCGCTTGTAGGCTCCTCCAAGCCCATAATCATACGGAACAGAGTGGTCTTACCCGTTCCGTTAGGACCAATTACACCCACGATACCTGCCGGTGGCAACTTGAAGTCCAATCCCTCGTAGAGAACTCTATCGCCAAATGCCTTCGATACGCCATTTGCCTCGATAACAACATCGCCCAAACGAGGTCCGTTCGGGATGTAGATTTCGAGCTTCTCCTCCTTCTGCTTTGTATCCTCGTTGAGCATCTTGTCGTAGGCGGACAGACGAGCCTTGCTCTTGGCACGGCGTCCCGATGGGTTCATATTCACCCACTCCAACTCGCGCTCCAAGGTCTTGCGGCGCTTCGACTCCTGCTTCTCCTCCATAGCCATACGCTTGGTCTTCTGGTCGAGCCAACCAGAGTAGTTGCCCTTCCAAGGAATACCCTCACCACGGTCGAGTTCGAGAATCCAACCCGCTACATTGTCCAAGAAGTAACGGTCGTGGGTTACAGCGATTACCGTACCCTTATACTGCTGCAAGTGTTGCTCCAACCAATCGATAGACTCGGCGTCAAGGTGGTTGGTAGGCTCATCGAGCAACAATACATCGGGCTGCTGCAACAGCAGACGACACAATGCCACACGGCGGCGCTCACCACCCGATAGGTGCGCCACATTCTCATCGGGCGCAGGACAACGGAGTGCGTCCATAGCACGCTCCAACACGCTATCCAACTCCCAGCCGTTCACATGGTCAATCTTCTCGTAGAGTTCGCCCTGACGCTCGATAAGACGATTCATCTCGTCATCGTCCATCGGCTCGCAGAGTTTCATATTGATATCTTCGTACTCTTTGAGCAACGCTACGGTTGCAGCGCAACCCTCCTCGACAACCTCCTTTACGGTCTTGTTGTTGTCGAGCAGAGGCTCCTGCTCCAAGTAGCCTACGCTGTAACCCGGTGAGAATACCACCTCGCCCTGATAGTTTTTGTCGATACCTGCGATAATCTTCATCAGGGTAGATTTACCCGAGCCATTCAAACCGATAATACCGATTTTCGCTCCGTAGAAGAATGAGAGGTAGATGTTATTCAATACCTTCTTTTGGTTTTGGAATGTCTTTGACACTCCCACCATCGAGAAAATAATCTTTTCGTCTGCCATATTTGGTTGTTTATTTGTTATATGCGTAATAATCGCACAAAGATAGTGATTTTATTCGAAAAAATCTTTATCTTTGCGAAAAGATAATTTCCAACATAAAATTTACAAAGAGATGAAGAGATCGATTTTATTACTCTGCGTACTGCTTTTAGGTACAACTGTTTTTGCAGCAAATGACTATAATCTGTTATCGCCAAACGGCAAATTGGAGGTTGCTATTAGTACGAGCCCTCAACTATCGTACAGCGTAAAATGTAATGGCGAGCAAATTTTAGTTCCTTCACAAATCGGATTGAAGATTTACGAAGGAGTGCAACTTGGTAAGAATGAGAAGGTTAAGCGTGTTAAGCGCACTTCTGTTAACACCGAAATACCTGCGCAGTTCTATTTTCGCAACACTATCAAAGACCATTACAACGCATTACGCATTGAATTCTCCTCTCGCTATGCAGTAGAGTTCCGCGCTTACGACGAAGGCGTCGCATATCGTTTTGTAACGAACTTTAAGAACGATTTTATTCTCGAAAACGAGATTGTGGAGTTTGCTTTTGCAAAGGACTATAAAGGTTATTTCCCTTATGCTAATCCTACTGGCACAAAAAAAGATAAATATTTCTCCTCTTTTGAGTCGTGGTATCGCAATGTGGAGCTATCCCAGTTCGAGAAGGGAAAAGTTGCGTTTGTGCCTGTAATGGTTGATGCCGACAAATACAAGGTTTGCATCTTGGAGGCAGATGTGGAACACTACCCTGGAATGTTCTTGTCGAACAATGTTGGCAATACTTCACTCTACGGAGAATTTGCCCCTATGCCCGATAAGGTGGTTGAGGGCGGATACCACAATTTAGATGGTATTGTAGAGAGCCGTAAGCCGTATATTGCTGAGTGTAAGGCGGTGACAAATACTCCGTGGCGAATTGTACTTGTGACCGACAACGCAAACACCCTACTCGACAATGATATGGTTTATCGTCTTGCATCTCCTTCACGCTTGGAAGATACCTCTTGGATTAAACCGGGCAAAGTCGCTTGGGAGTGGTGGAACTACTGGGGATTGACCGGTGTGCCTTTCAAGGCGGGTGTCAATACCGAAACCTACAACTACTATGTAGATTTTGCTGCAAAGAGTGGTATTGAGTATGTCATTCTTGATGAGGGTTGGGCTGTGAAATATGCTAACGACCTCCGCCAGATAGTTCCCGAGATAGATTTGAAGGCTATCATCGCCAATGCCAATGCAAAGGGCGTAGGAATTATTCTCTGGGCAGGCTACAATGCCGTTGTAGGCAAGGAGGAGGAGATATGTCGCCACTTTGCAGAGATGGGAGTGAAGGGCTTTAAGGTAGATTTCCTCGACCGCGATGATGCGCAGATGGTCGATTTTCAATATAAACTTGCCGAGGTGGCTGCGAAATATAAGTTGATGATTGATTATCACGGCTGTCCAAAGCCTACGGGTATGAATCGCACCTATCCGAACGTTCTCAACTTTGAAGGAGTGTTAGGATTGGAGAATGCAAAGTTTGTTCGCAAGCACAATACTTATAGCCAGGTGGAGTACGATATGCAGATTCCATACTTGCGAATGGTATCAGGCCCTATGGATTATACACAGGGAGCTATGCGCAATGCAAATCAGAAGAACTATTACCCTTGCAACCATGCGCCAATGAGTCAAGGTACTCGTTGCCGTCAGTTGGCTATGTATGCGATATATTTTGCTCCGTTTTCAATGTTGTGCGACTCCCCTTCTCAATACGAGCGCGAAGAGGAGTGTACTAAATTTATCGCCGAGTTCCCAACAGTTTGGGACGAAACGGTAGTCCTTGACGGAGAGTTTAGCGACTATATCGCTATGGCTCGTCGCAATGGCGACACTTGGTATGTGGGTGTTATGTCGGATTGGACTGCACGCAAGGTGGAACTTGACTTATCGAAGATTCTTGGCGAGGGTAACTATGTTGCAGAGGTGTTCCGTGATGGCTTGAATGCCGATCGCTTGGGCGAGGATTATATCCGCGAGGTTGTTGCTGTGCCGGCATCTCGCAAGATGGTTGCCGATATGGCTCCAGCTGGTGGTTATGTTTTGAAAATATCAAAAAAATAGAGAGCCTTTTACGCGGAAGGAGACATTCTATGGCACGACAAAAGAGGAAGAGAGTTGCCTTAGCACTTTCAAGCGGAGGACCACGAGGATTTGCCTATATAGGTGCATTGGAGGTTTTGCAGGAGCGTGGCTACGAGGTTACGGCGGTTGCCGGCACTTCGATAGGTGCGTTGGTGGGCGGAGTCTATGCCGCAGGACACCTTACCGAGTTCAAAGAGTGGCTCTTTTCGCTCGACACTTGGAAGGTCTTCTCGCTGATGGATTTCTCGCTTTCGATGAGCCATATAGTTAAGGGAGAGAAGATTATCGAAGCGATAAAAGAGGTTGTTCCCGATGTTAAAATCGAGGATATGTCGTTGCCGTTCTCTGCCGTTGCTACCGACCTCTACACGGGCGAGGAGGTGGTCTTCGATAAGGGCGATTTGTTCTCGGCAATTCGTGCTTCGATGTCTATTCCATCACTCTTTAAGCCTGTGCAAAATGGTAACACCGTGCTGATTGATGGTCACTCGTCTAATTGCCTGCCACTCAATCGTGCGCAACGTACTAAAGGCGATATTTTGGTCGGTTTTGACTTGAACTATTTTGATGTAGAGGCTATCCGTGCGACCATTGCCGATGTCGAGCAGAAGACTTCCGACTACGAGAAGTTACAGATTGCCAAACGCGAGGAGGTTAAGGCTTTGGCTACCACGATAAATGCCGATGCCGAAGTGTCGATGTTCGATAAATTGAAGGCTCTCGGAGCGATGGGTTGGGAGGCGATGAAGGAGGTGCGAGCTTTCCGTGAAAATAATATCGATAACCTACCCGAACTCGATTGGGATAGTAGTTACTACGGACTTATAGACCGCACTTTTTCGATTATGAATCAGCACAATTCGCGCCTTATGATTGAGTTGTGCAAGCCCGATATTTTGGTGCAGATGCCGTTTGATGCTTATGGTGATATCTCGGACTATGCCCTCGCAAAGGAGATTATCGAAAAGGGTAGAGGATTGATGTCTGCGGCTCTTGACGCCTACGAATCTCGTCCTCGAAAATGGTGGCAGAGGAGATAAAAAAAGCCAATGGCTAATCGCCAATGGCTAAAAGCAGTAAAGGTCGGCAATCGCCGACCTTTATCTGTTATTTCACATCAAACGCGAAGATATGAGCCTTCGGTGCGCCCCAAGTCTTATCGACCACGATACGCACTGCATCGGTCTCAACCTCGTCGAACTCCAACTTAACCAAACGGCGGTAGTTATTCTTAACCGTTGCAACGGTCTTCCACTCGCCAGCCTCAGGACTCTTTGCATACTCTTTCTGTGCCTTGCGATTAGTGGCAGGAACGCGTACCTCAACGCGGAAGTCGCGCACCATCTCCGAAGGCATAGGGATACGCTCGGTGGTCTCCTCCAACTTGCGCATACGCTTGCCACGCACCTTCAAGTCTGAATCGAAAATAAAACGCACTCCCGAAGTCGAAATAGGCTTCTCCCAAGTGTAGGTGAGGTGCTTCTCGCCAACGGCAGCATAAACACCATTGTCGTTGCCCTCCCACTCACGGTCGATACCGTTGCGCATAGGCTCGTTCTCTGCAAGAGTCTTTGCCGAAGCGGTCAAAGGATATATCTTGCGCCAGCGGTATGGCAACATACAGTCGTCATCCTCCAATACATCCTGCAACTCCTTGATGTAATCTTTGCGCAAGCCTGCAGGGGTAGTGCCCTTATCGATAATCATATCAGCAGCAGTACCTACAGCCTGACCAATCAGGGCGCAAGTAGCCATTACGCGAGTTGCCGAGAATGCCATGTGCGAAGTCGAGATATCACGACCTGCAAACATCAAGTTCGGAACATTCACCGAGTAGAGGCAGTCGTAAGGG
>JAZPYA010000041.1:0-2239 GCA_045543935.1 Alistipes sp. | reverse complement strand
AGGTTAAAGATGCCATCTTCATTGAGCGAATAGAGTTCGGCAAGGGTGACAGCGGAGTTCCCCGAAGTCGATTCCACCATGACCGGGAACCATATTGAACCAGATACGCTGTTACGTAGGAACTCCGTGCCACCCGAACCTAAAGGCTTAACTATAACGATGGAAAGAAAGCGCCTATCTGGTGTGTAAGGCAAAACAATATGGATGCCCTTGCTGTCGCTGTACGACTGCATAAAGCCTGCAGGAACGATAATCTCACAATAGCGATAATTATCGTTGTCCGCACCCTCCACGCTATCGAGCAGACGACACTCGTAAAAGGTCTTGCCAGCAATATTACCGGAAGTCTCCACCTCGCCATACTCAGCATCCATTGTTATATCTTGTCTTGCCATAAACTCTTTTGGAAAGAGTAGCGGAGTTTTGCAGCGATGGTTTAAAACATACGATTAAATCATAGAGAAATCGCATAAAATAGCCTAAATCGTGCGGAATGTGAGATTTTTTAATAGATTCCGCACGATTGCGAACATTTTTAATACCCAACAAAAAGAAATAGTTGTAGTTACTTTGTGTTTTTTAAATAAAGTCATTATCTTTGCAATAAATAAAATGTTGTTTGTTAGTAAGTGTAAATTAGATTATGAATAATATATTATCATTTAATATCCCTAATCCGAGTGATGTCGCTATGCAGATTGCAGCAAGAGTTAAGGCTCGCCGTCTGGAATTAAATCTGACACAGGAGGGATTGGCATCAAGAGCAGGCGTTAAGTTTGCCACCTATCGCCGTTTTGAGCAGACTGGCGAAATCTCTTTGCGAGGGTTGCTGCAAGTTGGTTTTGCACTAAACTGCCTTGATGAGTTTAATGTCCTCTTTGCCCAAAAGCAGTATCAGTCGCTTGATGATGTGTTGAACGAACAGAATGTTAATCGTAAACGAGGTAAGAAAAATGAATAGCATTAAACAGATTGAGGTTATCTATGCAGACCGCCTTGTAGGCCGCTTGGCTTTGACAAAGGAGGGCTTGTGCGCATTTGAATACTCCGCGGAGTGGTTAGCCTCCGGCTTTTCGATTTCTCCATTTGAATTACCACTACGAGGTGGCGTATTCATTGCCAAACCACGACCTTTTGATGGCGGATTTGGAGTATTCGATGATTGTCTACCAGATGGCTGGGGACTACTTATTCTCGATAGATATTTGCAACAGCAAGGCATAAACCCTCGCAACCTAACCCTTCTTGATCGCCTTGCATTGGTAGGCTCAACAGGTCGAGGAGCTTTGGAGTTTCGACCTGATAAGAGTGTTGTTGCCAAACAGGAGTATGCCGATTTCGAGAAGCTCGCGTTAGAAGCTGAGCAGATTCTTGATAGTGATGATTACACTGGTGAGGGTATCGAGGAGTTTCAACATCGAGGAGGCTCACCCGGTGGTGCTCGCCCAAAGATTTTCACTCGCTACGAGGGTAAGGAGTGGTTGGTTAAGTTCCGTGCGAAACGAGATCCTAAGCGCATTGGCCGTGATGAGTATAACTATTCACTGCGGGCCAAGGAGTGTGGTATCGAGATGCCTGAAACACGACTCTTTGAAGATAAGTATTTTGGTGTAGAGCGATTTGACCGCACACCAGGCGGCAAACTACATGTGGTGAGTATTGCGGGTCTTATTGGGGCTGACTATCGTATGCCAAGTATCGACTATTCGCATATCTTTCAAGTATGTGCTGCACTTACCCATAGCATAGCTGAGCTATGGAAAGTATTTCGCCTAATGGTATTTAACTACTTGATAGAGAATAAAGATGACCACGCCAAGAACTTCGCATTTATATATCGCGATGGCGAATGGCACTTCTCGCCCGCCTACGACCTCTTGCCAAGCGATGGCATGAATGGTTTTCATACCACCTCTATAAATGACAGCATTGAGCCGACAAAGGATGATTTGATAACCGTTGCAGTCAAAGTTGGTCTTAACAAAAAAGAGGCGGAGGAGATATTTGAATCAATGAAGTCGAGTGTAAAAAAAGCAAAATAAATATGAAGATCATACTTACAGGAGCAACGGGATTTGTTGGCGAAGGTATTTTGCTTGCGTGCCTTGATAGACCGGAGGTCGAGAAGGTGCTGAGCGTAAGCCGTCGCCCGTGCGAGATTGCACACCCCAAGCTCGAAGAGTATATAGTGGAGGACTTTATGACGCTGCCTGTAGATGATCCGAAGTTGCAGGGTTAT
>JAZPYA010000040.1:0-98806 GCA_045543935.1 Alistipes sp. | reverse complement strand
AAGGCAGCTTTAGGGCTGCCTTCCTGCTTTATGATTTAAGTAAAGTACTACTCTCTGATAGCCTTGATGCCTGGAAGCTCAATACCCTCAAGGTACTCAAGCATTGCACCGCCACCTGTAGAAACGTAGCTTACTTTGTCTGCATAACCCATCTGGGTAACGGCAGCAACTGAATCACCGCCGCCTACAAGGGTAAATGCACCCTTCTCTGAAGTTACTTTTGCAAGAATCTCTGCAATGTAGTTTGTACCTTTTGCAAAATTAGGCATCTCAAACACACCTACAGGACCATTCCAAAGAATAGTCTTACACTTGAGGATCTCCTCACGGAAGAGTTTCTTACCCTCCTCTGCGATATCGACACCCTCCCACTCTGCAGGAATCTCCTTTACAGGAGCACTCTTGGTGTTTGCATTCTCGCTGAAATCATCTGCTATGAGAGCGTCAGGCGACATTACGAACTCGATGCCCTTTGCCTTTGCCTTTGCCAAGATGTCGAGGGCAACAGGGAACATATCAGGCTCGCAGATTGACTTACCAACATTGCCTCCGAGTGCGCCTGCAAAGGTGTAGGTCATACCGCCACCGATAATAATCTTGTCAACCTTCTCCATCAAAGTCTCGATGATGGTAATCTTGGTCGAAACCTTCGAGCCACCAACGATAGCCACGAATGGACGCTGTGGGTTCTGCATCATAGCATCAACTGCCTTCAACTCATTCTCCATTACATAGCCAAACATCTTGTCGTGTGGGAAGTACTCTGCGATAAGAGCAGTCGAAGAGTGAGCGCGGTGAGCAGTACCGAAAGCATCGTTGATGTAGCAGTCAGCATACGAAGCCAACTTCTTCACGAACTCCTTCTGTGGTCCCTCTTTGAGAGCCTTCTTTGCAGCCTTCTTCTCCTCTGCGGTTGCGTCCTCTGCCAAGCCACGAGGCTTACCCTCCTCCTCAGCGTAGAAACGGAGGTTTTCGAGCAACATAACCTCACCCATCTTGAGGTTAGCAGCCATCTCGGCAGCCTTCTCGCCCATGCAGTCGCCTGCAAACATCACCTTCTCACCCAAACGAGCCTCGATAGCAGGGATAATCTGCTCCAACGAGAACTTTGGATCCGGATTCTTCTTTGGACGACCGAGGTGCGACATAAGGATTACAGCACCGCCCTTCTCCAACACCTTCTTGATGGTTGGAATAGCGGCACGGATACGAGTGTCATCGGTTACCTGTCCCTCGCCATTGAGAGGTACATTGAAATCAACGCGGATAATTGCGCGCTTGCCCGAAAAGTCGTAATTGTCAATTGCAAACATAACTTTCTTATTTTTAATGATTTATAATTGATTGTTATTTCATTAACATTTCTAACGGTGCAAAGATACAAATAAATTGATAATTGACAATTGATAATTGATAATTAATGAAATTTTATGTTCCGATTGAGCTTCAAGAGAGGTTACTATGTTTAATCTCTGTATTCGTAGAGTTGATTGCGCAGACGAGGAGTAAAGCCCGCTTCGCGTATGGCTTGCTGTATGCCCTCGCGGTTGAAGCGGTTGTGCGCGCCGGCGGAGGATACCACATTCTCCTCAATCATAATAGAGCCCATATCGTTGGCTCCGCTGTGGAGTGCCATCTGCGCGGTCTGCTTGCCCACAGTGAGCCACGATGCCTGAATGTTGCGGATATTATTCAGCACCAAACGCGCCACAGCAATCAGTCGCAGATATTCCGCAGACGAGAAGTGTGTGGTGTAACCCATCTGTTCGAGTTGAGTACCCTCCGAGCGAAATATCCACGGAATAAACGCCGTAAAACCGTAGTTTCCTTCGGGGCATTCTGCTTGCAAATCACGCAGACGAATGAGGTGTTCTATACGCTCCTCGATGGTCTCGATATGACCATACATCATTGTTGCGGTGGTCGGAATATTCATCTCGTGTGCCTCGTGCATCACGCGCAACCACTCCTCGGAGCTTGGCTTGGCAGGAGAGATAATCTTGCGTACGCGCTCCACCAAAATCTCTGCTCCTGCACCGGGCAATGAGGATAACCCCGCCTTGCGTAGTCGCTCCAATACCTCTTGTGTTGAGATTTTGCTTATCTTGGCAATATGTGCCACCTCTGGCGCACCGAGAGCATTGAGGCGGAGCGTTGGAAAGTGCTCTTTGAGGGCGCAGAACAACTCCTCATAGTACTCGATGCCGAGCGCAGGGTGCATTCCGCCCTGCAAAAGGAGTTGGTCGCCACCGAGCGCAAACATCTCCTCGGTTTTGCGGATATACTCGTCGAGCGAAGTGATGTAGTGGCGGTCAGTCTGGTGTGGCTTGCAGTGGAAGTTGCAGAAGCGACACCCCGATACGCAGACATTCGTGGTGTTGATATTGCGGTCAATCTGCCAAGTTACGACCTCGGGGTTTGCAACTTTTGCCACACGCAAACGGTCAGCCTGTGCAGCCAACTCGTATAACGGAGCTTCACGCCACAATCGCAACGCCTCCTCGTGCGAAATTCTCTCGCCCGCAAATGCCTTATCGTATATCTTTTGCAACTTCATTTACCCTACATATTCAAAATCCAATAGTCGGCGGCGTAGGTCGGCACTCTTGACACGGATACGCATCTTGTCGCCAATGGTAAATACCTTGCCCGTAGAGTGACCGTAAACCTCGTATCGCTCCTCATCGAATTGGTAGAAGTCGCCCGGAATATCGCGCATAAGCACCATACCCTCTACAATCGAGTTCTCCAACTCGACATATATACCCCACTCGTTCATACCCGAGATATGACCATCGAACTCCTCGCCAATCTTGTCTGCCATAAACTCCACCATCTTATACTTTATAGATGCGCGTTCCGCCTCGGCAGCTATAACCTCTCGCTCGGAGCATCGCACACAGAGCGACTCGTGCATATCCTTATCCGCCGAGCGTTTGCCATCTAAGTAACGCTGCAATAAGCGATGTACCATCATATCGGGATATCGGCGTATAGGCGATGTGAAGTGGGTGTAGTATGGGAATGCCAAGCCGTAGTGTCCAATGTTGTCGGTGGTATATACCGCCTTTGCCATCGAACGAATGGCGAGTGTCGAAACAACATTCTCTTCGGGTTTGCCCTTAATCGAAGCGAGCAACTTGTTCAGCTCCTTCGCTGCGACATTACCCTTGTCGAGTGGCGATTTGAAGATATGACCGAAGCGCAAAATGAAGGAACGGAAGCGCTCGAACTTGTCGCTGTTTGGTGTGTCGTGAACACGGAATACCATTGTGCGCTCCTTGCCGTGCGCCCGTGCGCAGAACTCTGCCACTCGGCGATTTGCGAGGAGCATAAACTCCTCGATAAGTTGGTTTGCCTCCTTCTGCACCTTGAAATATACGCCTGTAGGCTTTCCCTTTTTGTCGAGGTGGAATTTTGCTTCACGGCGCGAGAATGCTATCGCACCCTTGCGGAAACGCTCCTTGCGAAGTGTTTGAGCAAGGTTATGGAGCGTCAAAATCTCATTTTTACACTTGCCCTCACCCGATTCGATAACTCTTTGTGCCTCCTCGTAGGAGAAGCGGTGGTCGGAGTGTATTATGGTGCGACCAAACCACTCCTGCGAGATTTTTCCCTTCTCGTCAATATGGAAAATTGCAGAGAAGGCGAGTTTATCTTCGTGCGGACGGAGTGAGCAGAGGTCGTTGCACAACCTTTCGGGCAACATCGGAATCGTTCTATCAACAAGATATACTGATGTTCCTCGCTCAACTGCCTCGTCATCTATCGTGGAGTCGGGCTTGACATAGTGCGTAACATCGGCAATATGGACACCGACCTCCCACTTGCCCTCGCCAATAGGGCGTACCGAGAGTGCATCATCAAAATCCTTTGCATCTGCCGGGTCTATCGTGAGGGTTGGCACTTGGCGCATATCCCTACGCTCGGCAATATCTCGCTCGGTGATGCGACCATCAATGGCATTTGCCGCCTTCTCGACTTGTTCCTCGAATTTGTACGGCAAGTCGTATTCGAGCAGAATGGCGTGCATCTCGGCATCGTTATCGCCCGCCTCGCCAAGCACATCTACCAACTCGCCCTGTGGCAGACGGTCGCCATTGCGCCACTCAACGATGCGCACGGCAACTTTGTCGTCTTGTTTGAGGTGGGGATATTTTTTGAGCGAGATGGCAATATCGACAGGCATTTTGCGCGAGTCGGGAACAACTATTGCCGTTGCTCGTGAGGCGATATCGACACGACCTGCGTAGCAACGGTGTGAACGCTCCAAGACCTTCGATATTTCGCCCTCTTTTGCTCCGTTGCGCGATGTGTGGGTTACGATAACCTCCACACGGTCGCCATTCAGGGCATTGTGGGTATTGCGCTGATGCACAAACACATCGCTCTCCAACTCCTCGCACTGCACATACATTGCACCCGAGGCGGACATATCGACCACACCCTCGTAGCGTGGCATCTTGCTACGGCTCAGGTGATATTTTCCTCTGCCCTCCATCTCGATATAACCCTGCTCGAGCAGGTGGTCGAGAATGCTCATTGTGAGGTTGCGACCTTCGCGGTCTGCTCCGCCCGATGCGGCAGCGAGATATTTTAGTGTAAACCGCTTCTCGGGCATCTCGCGAAATGCATTCACGATAAATCCCGCACGGTCATTAAATGAAATCTTCTTTCCTCTTTTTCCTTTGGGTTGTGTTCGCTTTGATTTTCTCTCTTTCATCTTGTTCATCTTTTTTGTTTTTTAACTCCTAACCTTGTCACGGCGCAAGCAAATTAAGGGCTATTAACGGCTAGTAAGGGCTAGTAAGGGTGCGCTGAAAGTTTTTAACTACTCACTACTCTCTAAAACAAAAGTTTTCCGTTTTCCGCTTTCCGTTTTCCGTTAAAATTTTCTTGCTAACTCTTCAATAAACTCAACCCCCACCTCTATCGCTCTCTCGTCAGGTGCGAAGGTCGAGGTGTGGCTGCGACCTGCCGATGAGCCAACACCTAAACGATAGAAAAGCGATGGATATTTCACGCAGTAGTGTCCAAAATCCTCCGCCGTATATCGCTTTTCGAGCATCTTTACCGCTACTCCCTTTTCGGTGGCGAGGGCAATCGCCTTTTCGACAAGTGCATCATCGCTCACTACGGCAGGGTAACCGTGGTTAATATCCACCTCTGTCGTTGTGCCGAACTTCGCATCTACCGACTGCGCCGCCGCATCAATAATGCGCCAAATGGTGTGGCGATGCTCCTCGCTAAAACAGCGCATCGTACCCTCCATATAGACCTCGTCAGGGATAACATTTGTTGCCCCATCGGCAACAACCTTGCCTATCGAAAGTACTGTATTATCGTCATTTACGGCATTCAACATCGTTATAAGATGTGCCGTAGCAACCACCGTATCGTTCAACTGCGCACGCATCGCTCCGTGTCCGCCCTTACCGCGAACCCAGAAGCGCAACTCGTCGTTGGCAGCCATAAACTCCCCCTTGCAGAAGCCCAACTCGCCAACCTCCAAACCGCTATCGGTGTGCTCGCCAATCACAGCCACAACATTGTAATTTGCAAACGGTTCCTCTTGTAAAACCTTCGATGCACCACCCGGATTACACTCCTCGCCCGGCTGGAAAATGCCGAAGATTGTACCCTCGAAATCGGGCTTCTCGGCAAGGCGCAAAAGCACTCCATACAGCACCGCAGCGTGGATATCGTGTCCGCAGGCGTGCATCACACCGCACCTCTGCGATGCGTACTCCAAACCGGTCTGCTCCTCGATTGGGAGAGCGTCAATATCGGCACGCAAAACCACCGCGCGCGACAAATCGCCCTTGCCCTCAATCTTTGCCAAAACGCCCGTATTGGCGATGCGCGAGTGCGAAATGCCAGCCTCGGAGAGGCACTGCTCGATATATTCAGCGGTCTGCACCTCCTCGAATGAGAGTTCGGGGTGGCGGTGCAGGTGTCTGCGAAATTCAATAGGTGTTATCATTGTGCTATAATCTTAATTTCGTAAAGTTTACTCCAATTTTTACCCGTTACAAAGATGCGCTTTGTCGCCTTGTCGTAGGCTATGCCGTTGAGGACATCGGTGCGACCGTCACGCTCCTTTTCGGGGAGTATGCCCGAGAGGTCGATAACCCCCTCGACAACTCCGTTTTCGGGATTTATAATTACGATATGGTCGGTGGTATAGACATTTGCCCAAATTTTGCCATCTATCCACTCCAACTCGTTGAGGTACTGCAATGATTCGCCTCGCAAAGTAACACCGAAACGCCCCTCCTGCTTCATCGTTTCGGGGTTGAGGATGCGGATATAATTCGAGCCATCGGACATATACAACCTTTCGCCATCGGTGGTCAAACCCCAGCCCTCGCCCTTGTAGGTGTGGGTGGCGAGGTGGCGCAAACTCTTGCGGTCGTAAGTGTGCAACTTGCCATTGAGCCAAGTGAGCTGATAAATTTTGTCGCCAAGCAGGGTTATACCCTCGCCAAACTCCTCGTCAGAGATTGGCTTTGCTTCCAAAACCTTGCCCGTAGCGAGGTCGGAGCGCAAAATTCGGGAGTTGCCATACTCGCCTGTTCCCTCCCACAATTCGCCATCTACGAATTGCAAACCCTGCGTGTAACTTGTACGGCTGTGGGGGTACTCCGCTACGATTTCGTAGGTGTAGAAAGTCGGCTCAACGGCTTGTGCAGTCGCACTCTTTTTGCGCACTCCACCGCACGAAACAAGCGTAGCAAAAACAATAAGTATGGCTATAAAATGCTTCATATCTCCGCAAAGTTAATAAAACAAACGGAAAACTGATTGTAGAATGGCTAAAATTTGACAAAATGATATGCGCAGACACTGCATTTTCGCAATAAATTACTATCTTTGCATCTTGGATTATGCGCACGTATATGCGAATGTGTGTATGCGTAGGCGAGAGCCCAAGTAAGAGAATTTAAGATGATGCTCGAAAAACTTGCAAAACAGACGGCAATTTATGGTATCAGCACCATACTCGGCAGAATGCTGAGTTACCTGCTGACGCCATTCTATACCCGCATCTTCGGTGTTGAGTCGTACGGCATTATTACCGATGTCTATGCCTTGATTCCGTTTGCATTGGTGGTGCTTACGATGGGTATGGAGTCGAGCTACTTCCGCTTTGCAACAAAGGCAGAGGTCGAAGGGGGCGATATCGAGCAGAGCAAGCGCAAACTCTTCGCTACGACTTGGGGCATAACCTCGTTGGCGGCACTACTCTTCTTTGCGATTGTGGTATTGTTCCGCAATGAGGCTTCGGCTCTAATGGGCGAGGTCTATGTGGCAAATCCGCTGTATGTTGTAACGGTGGCGGCTATCGTGATGATGGACGTAATGGCGTGTATTCCATTCTCGCGCCTGCGTGAGCAGGGCAAAGCTCTGACCTTTGTGTCGCTCAAACTCTTTAATATCATCTTGCAGGTCGGTTTGGCATTCGCATTCTGGGCTGTCGGACTGTTCGATACGGAATTTGGCGTAGGTTGGGCATTTGTGGCAAACCTCGCAGCAAGCACCATTACCCTTGTGGCGGTAGTTATCGCTTCGGGGCGCATAAGCCTACGCATCGATTGGGCGTTATTGCTTTTGATTTTCGGCTACTCACTACCACTTTTGTTGTCGGGCATTGCGGGTACGGCGAATGAATTTATCGATAGGCAACTCATAAAATATCTTGTTCCCGCAGGCTCGTTGGCGCAACTCGGCATCTATGGCGCAATTACCAAAATTGCCGTTGTGATGACGCTATTTACTCAGATGTATCGCTTGGCGGCAGAGCCATTCTTCCTCTCTAATTTCCGCAAGGAGGAGTTCAAGGAGATGAATGCTGCAGCACTGAAATACTTTGTGATGGTGTCGGGATTGATTTTTCTCGGCATCGCACTCTACCGCGATGTGTTCGCGTTGATTGTAGGTCGCGACTTCCGCGAGGGGGTACATATTTTGCCCGTAGTACTCGGAGCAAATATCTTGAGTGGCGTATGGCTCAATCTTTCGTTTTGGTACAAGCGCGAGGAGAAAACCAAGTTTGCACTGTGGATTACCCTCACGGGGTTGGTATGCTCGGTGGGATTTGGCGTATTGCTAATACCGAAATTGGGCTACTATGGTGCGGCGTGGAGTCGTTTTATCGCAGAGGCGGTGATGGTGGTGGTAAGTGTTGTATTAAACCGCATATACTACCCTACCCCATACCAATTTGGTCGTATGGCAGAGTATATCGCATTGGCGTTGGCGATATTCTTTGTTGCGGAGTGGGTGGAGATGCCGAATGAGGCGTTGCAATATATACTTTCAACCGCATTTATCGTTCTATACTTGGCGTACGCAGTATGGCGTGAGAAGATAGATGTGCGGGCGATGTTAAAACATATTTTGAGGAGGGGTAAGCGATGAGATTTTGCGATATAAAAGGGCATACTGAACTAAAAAAGCGACTTGCCGCAGGTATTGATGGCGGTCGTATCAGCCACGCACAACTCTTTGTAGGTGCGGCTGGCTCGGGAACGCTTCCTTTGGCGTTGGCATATACGCAGTATCTCCACTGCACAAATCGCCACAATGGAGATTCGTGTGGCGAGTGTCCTTCGTGTCGTCAAATCGAGAAGTTGGCTCACCCCGACTTGCACTTGGTTTTTCCGGTGAACAAGCAGGGCAAGAAACCTGCAAACGGCTTGGTGGCAAACGATTTCATAAATGAGTTTCGTACTTTGTGGGAGCGTACAGGTGGATATTTTTCGGCGCAGCAGTGGTACGATATGCTCGACTTGGGCAAGACCTTGAAGGGTGCTATTGCGGTGCGCGAGGCGGAGGAGATGATTCGTAAATTGTCATTCAAATCGTTTGCTTCAAAGTATAAGACAATGCTCATTTGGTTGCCCGAAACAATGAACGAGAGGGCAGCAAATATGATACTCAAAATCTTGGAGGAGCCGTGGGAGGATACGATTTTTATCCTTGTGGCGGAACAACCCGACAAGATTCTTGGCACAATACTTTCGCGTACGCAGGAGGTTACTGTACCTCGCCTTTCGGCAGAGGATTTAACAACAGAAATTCGCCGACACGGCGTTACCGATGAGGCGGAGGTGCGCAATATGGCGCGCTTGGCGTGTGGCGATTTATTGCAGTTGCAGCAGTTGCTCTCGGGCGAGGAGGACGAAATCAAAAATGAAAATTTCAACCTCTTCCGCACGATGATGCGCCACTGCTACCTGAATAAGCACCTCGAACTATTGGCTTGGGCAGACGAGGTGGCATCACTCTCGCGCGAGCGACAAATGGGTTTGATGGCCGACTTCGCACGCTTGTTGCGTGAGGCGTACATTACGCACGCAGGGGTTAAGGAGGCGACATACCTCTGGGGCGAAGAGGCGGAGTTCTGCTCGAAATTTTCGCCATATATCGGCTCGGAGAATATTGAGCCTATTATTGAGTTGTTGGAGGAGGCACTGCGCCGACTCCGACAGAATGGCGACCCTCGCATAGTATTTTCGTACTTTGCATTGGCTACGAGCCGCTACATAAACTTTGGAAAGTGATGCACCGAGCGATAATTCTGGCAGGGGGTAACATCGGCAATGTGTCAATGCGCTTCGGGGAGGCGGAGCGATTGCTGGCAGAGAGGGGTGTGACGATTGTTGCGAAAAGCCAAAATTACTCAACTAAGGCGTGGGGCTTTGAGAGTGAGATGCTCTTTACAAATGCGGCTTGGGAGGTTCTGACCGAACTTAAACCCGAAGAGTTGCTCGATGCGTTGCAAGAGGTCGAGGCCCTATTGGGGCGCAACCGAATGGTAGAGCGCAAAATAAAAGAGCAAGAGGGGGCGAGGTACTGCTCGCGAACTTTGGATTTGGATATCCTCTTCTACGATGAGGAGCATATCTCGACCGAGCGATTAAAAGTACCACACCCGCTAATTATGGAGCGAGATTTTGTAATTGAACCCACTTGCGAGTTGTTGCAGTGCAACAGAGAGGAGTTGGCGAAAAAGATAGAGAAGATTTATGCGTAAGGTTTTACGAAATATGGCATTTATGGCGGTAGCACTGCTACTGCTGACGGGGTGTTTCAAGAAGGTTACTACCGACACAACGCTCTGTATCAAGGTGTTGAGCGAAGAGATTTCGGGAGGCGACAGAGTGGTTGCCGAAGGGTGTTATGGCTATCTCTACTATGTCGATAACACTTGGGGGGTAGCCTCTTACGAAGATGCTGTAGCAAAGACTATAACCAACTCTACTACGGGCGAGAAACGCTCCGAGCCTGATGTAGAGAGTGCGCCTTATATTATCGATGGTTCGACAAACAACTACCTCTCGATTTTTCAGGGCGAGCGACAAGCGATGGTTGTTGTGGTCTATCCGAAGGCAAATATGTATGCCTATATGCACCGCTTTACCGAGGCGGAGAATCTGCCTTATACCTATTTGACCCTGATATTCCACTCTTGGAAAAATGGGGAATATACCGAAGGCTCGAAAGAGGGCTACAAGTGGTTTGTTGTTCCAGAGGTAACTCCTCCCGCAACCCCGACACCCGATGAGCCGACAAACGAATAACGATTTTTTTGAGAGAAGAAGATGAGCAAAAGTTGTAAAATAGTTCTGCGTGTAGTGGTATTGCTACTCTTTGGAGGGGCATTTTTCTCGCGTTGTGCCAATATAATGACTCCCGAGGGCGGTCCTAAAGATACTCTTCCACCCGTAATCGTAAAGCTCGAGCCGGGGAACTTTGCCACAAACTTCACGGCAAAGAAGATCTACATCGAGTTCAACGAGTTCGTGCAGATTAAAGACCAAAATAAGGAGATGTTTACATCGCCTGCGATGAAGAAGTTGCCACTACTCTCTACTCGCGGAAAAGGTATCGTTATCACAATCCGTGATACATTGAAGGAGAATACAACCTACGCCATTGACCTCGGCTCAGCAATACGCGACAACAACGAGAGCAACCCTCTCAACGCTATGCGCTATGTCTTCTCCACGGGCGACAAGGTTGATTCGATGATGTGTTCGGGCTACACTGCCGATTCGTATAAGGCGGATAGTGTCAGCCGTACATTTATCTGGTTCTTTATCGCTGATTCGTTGCCAAACACCCCAGGCTACGACTCAACAATTTTCAACCGCAAACCCGATGTGATTGCTCGAGCACAGAACAATGGCATCTTTATCGCGCAAAACCTCAAACCGGTAAATTACCGCATCTACGCCATCGGCGACAAGAACGATAACCAACTCTACGAGCCGGGTACAGATATGGTGGGATTGCTCGACTCGGTCTATAACCCTGCTACAATGCCGGAGTTTGCGATATGGTTCGACTCATTGCGTATGTATCCAAGTGCTGAGCCTCAACTCTATTTCCGTATGTTTACCGACAAGGCGTTTGTAAATCAGCAATTGGTCGATGCACAACGACCTGAAGAGAAGAAGGCGTTGCTCTACTTCAACTCAGATTATCCGCGCATCGACTCGCTCATATTTGACAATATCCCGAGCGACAGCATCTTGATAGACCCTCAAACTAATGGTCGCGACACGGTTGCGTTGTGGTTTAATGTGGCGAAGTTACCCGACACGATTAAGGGTAAAATAGTCTATTACCGTCACGACTCTCTGCGCCAACTCTCCAAGACGCGCGAGCCATTGAAACTCGCATGGAAGTTAGTTGAGACCAAGGAGCAGGAGAAGGAGCGTGAGCGTATCGAGAAGGAGATGGCAAAGGCTAAAGCCGAAGGCAAGGAGTTCAAAGATCCTAATTACAAGAATCCTTTTACGCTAAAGATATCGGCAAATAAGGAGATAAACCCCGAGAAGGGCTTTGATATCGCGTTTGGCTCGCCAGCAATCAAGTTCGACTCAACCACCATACAACTCTCGGTGGTGGCAGAGGACAAAACAACTACACCTGTCAAGATGCAGTTTGTGCGCGATACGCTGAATATGTGTCGTTGGGTTGTAAATGCCCCTTGGAAGGAGAAGACCAACTATCGCCTCTATATTCCGAAAGAGACAATTACCGATGTTATGGGTTACAAGAACGATTCCACGGTGATGGAGTTTGCGACCTACGACCCCGAGAAGTTTGCTACCGTATCGCTCAATGTCGCAGCAACAAGCAATAGCCGATATATCATTCTGCTGACCGACTCTTCGGGCAAGACTTTGCAGGAGCTGAAAGATGTCACAAAGGGCAAGTATCGCTTCAATTTCGTCTCGCCCGGCGATATCCGCCTGCGAATTATCGAGGATAAAAATGGCAATGGTATGTGGGACGCTGGCGATGTGATTGCAGGATTGCAACCAGAGCGTGCCGAAGCATACTTCAACGACCAAGGCGAGGAGACCTTCACGACCAAGATGAATTGGGATTTCGAGATTAATATCGATATGGATAAGGTGTTCGTGCCAATGACGATGCAAAACCTGATAAAGATGCTTGACGACAAGGAGGAGGCTCGATTGCAAAAACTCTACGAGGAGTGGCAGAAGAAGCAACAGGAGAACCAAGGCAAGGAGGACCATCAGCATCAATCCTCGGGCGGAGGTATGGGCTTCGGAGGTATGGCAGGAAGCCTGAAGAGTGCAACAAACACACTAAGATAGCGTAGTAATGAAGAGATTTATCAAAATAGCAGCCTTTGTGTTTATCTTCTCGGTAGTGGCGGTGTCGGAGAGTTCCGCGCAACATACCATCGCCGTAACGGGAGGCTCGGGTTTTGCAACTGCCCGACCTTATCCCGATCAGGTGATGAAGCCGATTTGGGGAACATACCAAGTTGGTTTTTCATGGCGATACTACTCGATGCCACGCTTTATAGCCTGCTTCGGTATTGATGTGGAGTTGTTGCAACGAGGTTTTTCGTTCGCTCCCTACCCCTACAAGTACGAAACGAAAAAGGAGTATCGATACTACACCCGAACTCTCAACTCGATAATGATACCTATTGTTTGGCAGCCTCACTTCTACCTCTTCAAGAAGCACCTACGAGTATATTTGGAGGCGGCGCCGACCTTCTCGTTCAACTTTGCATCGAAGTTCCACAATGACGAGAAACACAGTATCAATATCAATGGAACGGTAGATGCCCCGATAAGTGGCAAGTATGAGTTCCGCACCGAGCGCGACAACCGTTTCTCGTATGGATTGCGAGGCGGCGCAGGTTTCGACCTTATATTTGGGCAGTTTGAATTTGGCGTTCGTGCCATGTACGACTTCGGCTACTCGGATATTCTGCGTAACCGAAATAAATACTATAGCAACAACCTCGACTCCATTACCAAGCCGGGTGAAAACCCATTTTACTATACGCCTTTGCGCTCGCCACTCGACAACTTAACTATATCGGTGAAGTTGGGCTTCCGCATCGGCAAGGCGGGCTTCAAGGAGTGGGAGTGGAAACGACCTCCATTCCCGAAGAACAAGGAGGTTTTCAAATACACATTTTAGGGCTTTTAGCTTTTGGCCATTAGCCATTAGCTAAACATATAGTTGCAGAAAAAATAAAAAAGCCAATGGCCAATGGCTAACGGCTAATAGCTAAAAATATATGGAAAATACAAGACAAGAGAAGATTGCAAAGCAGATTCAGCGTGATGTTGCCGAGATTTTTCAGCGCGACATCGCCGAGTCATTGCGCGGAGTACTTACAACAGTAACAGCGGTGCGTGTGTCGCCCGATTTGGGTTATGCGAAGATTTATGTAAGCGTCTTCCCATTCGACAAGGCACAGGCAACACTCGAAATAATTGAGCAACAGAACAAACTTATTCGTGGTGCACTCGGTCGCCGTATGCGCCATCAGGTAAAAATCATTCCGGAGTTGCAGTTCTTTGTTGATGATTCGCTCGAGTACATCGAGAATATCGACTCGCTGTTGAAGAAGTAGAGCAGAAAAAATACCCCGACAATATGCAGTGGCGTTTCGCACTGAAATACCTCACCTCGCGCAAGTCGCATTCGGTGATAAACATCATCGCTACGGTCAGTATGTTGGCTGTAGTAGTGCCTGTTGCTGCGATGGTGATACTCCTATCGGTATTCAACGGCTTCGAGTCGTTGGTGCGCGACCTCTACAAGGTGGTCGATGCCGATATAGAGATTACTGCAGAGGGGCGATTTGACACTTCGGATACGCTCTTGCGCGAAAAAGTAGAGCGCATCGAGGGTGTTGAGGCGATATCCTACATCTCGGAGCGAGAGGCATTGCTCTCCTATCGAGATAACCGCGTAGCGGTACGACTGCGAGGAGTAGATGAAAACTACAAAAAGGTCGTTCCACTCGAGGCTTACACATCACTCGGAAATGCCGAGGTGCAACTTGGCGATTTAGACCGATTGATGCTGGGCGAGAGTATTGCCTACAAACTCGGAATGTATGCGATAGCGGCAGGCGATGTCGAGATATACTCACTCGGTGGAGGTCAGATAGGCTCTATTTTGCCCACCTTCGCGATGCACAACGAGAAACTCAATGTCTGCGGAACATTTGTTATAGACCAGCAACACGCCACATCATTGGCTTTAACCTCACTTCGCGCCACAAACCGCATCTTTGGTGGCGAAAATAGTGCCGACAAAATGCTTGTCAAAGTGGCAAACGGAGAGTCGCATAGAGGCGTTGCTGAGCGATTAGGTAAAACTTTGGGCGAGGATTACAGCGTAGTTCTCCGCGAAGATAAAAACGAGGGTTTCTACGCCATTATGCGCTACGAGAAGTGGGCGATATTTTTTGTTTCGTTGTTGGTATTGGTTATCGCCTCGTTATCGATTATCGGTACGGTGATAATGCTGATTATCGAAAAACAAGATGAGCAAAAGACTCTCTTCTCGATTGGTGCGGACAACACCTTCATTCGCGGTATTTTCGTGCGCGAAGGATTGCTCATTTCGGGCATCGGAGGTGCAATAGGTTTGGTAATTGGCGTGGTGGTGACATTGGCGCAACAACACTTCGGCTTTGTAAAGATGCCAAACGGCAATTTCCTTATAGAGAACTACCCCGTAGAGTTGCAATCCTCCGATTTGATAGTGATATTTACAACTTTTGTGGCGGTCGCAACAGTGGTTTCGCTCATCGCCACATCGACAATGATAAAGAGAGAAAAGAGATGATAAAGAGAGTTGTTTCCATACTGCTGTTGGTGGCGATGCTCGGCATTACGGGGTGTCGCAAAAGCACCGTAATTCCTGACGATACACTTGCCGACATCTTCCACGATGCTTTTGTTGTGAATGCTTATATCGGCGAGGAGCGCATAAACCTCGATTCGTTGCAGATTTATGAGCCGATATTTGCGCGTTATGGCTATACAGCAAAAGATGTTGTCTATACGGTCGGTAACTTCTCGCGCCGTAAGAGTGCCCGCCTTGGAATGGTTGTCGAGCAGGCAATTTCGCGTCTTGAGCGTGAGAGTAAAGAGTATGCCAAGAAGGTGGTTATTCTCGACACCATTCGTGCTGTGGCGTTGCGCTCACTGACTCGAACTGTATATAGCGACACGCTGATATATGTCAAGAAGGCAGCCGACTCGACAAAGTTGTACATCGAGATAGAACCTATCCACCACGGAGAGTACTCAATATCGTACAACTACGGCAGAGATGAGGATATCGACAGATACATTCGCCAAGCGGAGTTCTATTTTGAGGATGCCGATGGCTTCAAAAACGGCTACACCTCCTCTTCGCTCAATCGTGCCGGCAAAGTGAACAAAACCCTCACATCGTCAAATCGCTACAACCATAAACTTGTTCTCGACTTGGGCAAAGTGGTGGAGGAGAAAAAAGTTTCAAAAAACAAGAAGAGCAGTAAAAGAGGTAAACAGAACAAGAAGGAGAAACAACCGAAGGGACAAAATCTCAAAATTCGCAATTTGACAGTGGTCTATAAGCCAACTGCAAATAGAGCCGTAGATAGCCTCTTCAAGCAATATATAGATGTAAGAATTTTCGCAGATGGATTCCTCATTGAGAAAGATAGCCTCACACTATCTCCTGACTCCACAAGGGTTTCAACCCCGACCACTGATAACAATTAGGGTTGATACCGAAGGCGGTCACGAGATTGTTGCCGTAGAGCAATACACCGAAGGGCTCGATTCGATGGCAGGTGTAGAGTTCTACTCGGGTATTTTGTGCGCTGGCTTTGTCAATGCTCACTCCCACCTCGAACTCTCGTACCTCCGAGGTGCTATTGCCGAGGGCGAGGGGTTTGCCGCCTTTGCCGAGAGTATCGGCAGGGTGAGGGGTAACTTCTCTGAGGAGGAGCGCACAACCGCCATTGCGAAGGCTGACCGCACAATGTGGGAAGAGGGTATAGATGCCGTGGGGGATATCGTAAACGGAGCAACATCATTCTCGGCAAAGGCGGCAAGCCCAATTCTCTACCACAACTTCGTGGAGGTCTTTGGTCTGCGCGAGTGCAACCTCAATCGCCAACGCGAACTCTTGAACTATCCCAACACCTCTCTCACGCCCCATTCGACCTACTCGGTTGCAGAGGCGCCATTTCGAGAGGCGTGCGAAAACGATATTGACAAGCCTCTCTCAATTCACTTTATGGAGTCGAAAGCAGAGGCTGAATTATATATAGGTAGCGGTTCGCTCCACGAGTGGTATGAGCGCGTAGGCTTTCGGTGCGACTTTTTGCACTACGAAACTCCTGCCAAGCGTATTGTAGCGTGTACGCCAAAGGAGCGAAGCGTGCTTTTGGTACACAACTGCGCCATCTCTTCGCGCGATATAGAGGTTATTATGAGCCACTTCACAGCCCCTGTATTTTGGGTATTATGTCCGCGCTCCAACGACTACATCTCGCGCATCAAGCCACAGAGCGTGGAGTTGTTGCGCTCCTATGGTTCTAATGTAAATATATGTATAGGAACCGACTCGCTCGCCTCGAATTGGTCGTTGTCGATGGTCGAAGAGATGAAGATGTTTAGCGATATTCCGCTTGCCGAGGTGTTGCGGTGGGCAACCATCAACGGAGCAAAGGCTCTCGGTATCGCAGACAAATATGGCTCTATAGAGGTTGGAAAGCGGAGTGGTATCGTCAATTTGACAGGGGTAAATCTCGATGATTTTACACTCACCGACACATCAAAAGCAGTGCGTATTTTATAAGGAGAAGATATGGCTACTAATAGCGAAAAATGGAATAAGATATCAAAGAGTTTTAAGCAGTATATCAAGCTCGAGAAGGGGTTGTCGAACAACACCGTAGAGGCTTATATGCGCGATTTCAACTCTTTTGCCCACTTCATACTCCACCACTATGATGTTGCCCCGACCAAAGTTGAGCAGTATATGGTGGAGCGATATTTGGCATATCTCTACGAGGAGTGTAACCACGCCAAGACCTCGCAAGCGCGCGAGTTAAGTGGCGTAAAGAGCTTTTATAACTATTTGTTGATTAACGATAAAATAGAGCAGTCGCCTACCGAACTTATCACCACACCCAAGCAATCAAGACATCTGCCCGATATATTGTCGGTCGAGGAGATTGAGCTGATTATCAACTCTATACCTTGCAATTCGATAAAGGGCAAGCGCGATAGGGCGATGTTGGAGTTGCTCTATTCGTGTGGTTTGCGCGTGTCGGAACTTACCGCATTGCGCCTCTCCGACCTCTTTTTCGGAGAGGGGTATATCCGAGTTATGGGCAAGGGTAGCAAACAGCGACTTGTACCTATCGGGAATGTTGCTCGTGAGCGCATAATGCTCTATATGGACGAGCGAAAGGTCAAAGATAGCAAGAACAAGGATATTCTATTTTTGAGCAATCGTGGCGATGCCCTAACTCGCAATATGGTCTTTATAATTATTCGCGAGGCGGTCAAGCGCGTAGGTATAGAAAAAAGTGTTAGTCCTCACACCTTCCGCCACTCGTTTGCAACGCATCTGCTGGAGGGCGGAGCAAGTATTCGCCAAGTGCAGGAGATGCTCGGACACGAGAGTATCGAAACGACAGAGATATACACTCACCTCGACACCTCACGCCTACGTGAAACGGTAGAGAAACTCTCATTGTAGGGGGCGTTGGCGTTTAATATACTTTTTAACTTTTAACTTTTAATTTTTAACTTTGGCAATAAAGGGATATAAGGCGCGAGGCGTGGTGCTTTCGACTGTAAAGTATGGCGATAGCGGAGTGGTTGTGCAGATGCTGACCGACCGCTATGGTCGCCAGAGCTATATGGTGCAGGGAGTGCGCTCGGCACGCGGTCGTGGCTCGAAGATGGCACTTTTTCAGCCCCTTTTCATCTTGCAGTTCGAGGGGTTGGAGTCCTCGCACAGCGACCTTCACAAGTTGCGCGAGGTACAGAACGATATAGTCTTCAAATCTCTCCCTTACGACATTCGCAAATCTACTATAGCACTCTTTATGGCGGAGGTCTTGTACCGTTTGGTGGGTGAGAGCGAGGCAAACGAGCCGTTGTTCGACTTTGTATATAACTCGGTAAAAGCTCTTGATGAGCTTGACGAGGGGGTAGCGAATTTTCATCTCTGGTTTTTGGCTAATTTGAGCCGTTATCTCGGCTACTTTCCAGGGAATGAACACCACAAAGGGTGGTGGTTTGATATGCGCGAAGGGCTTTTTGTGCGCGATATGCCATTGCACGACCACGCGATGAATGCCGAGGAGGCGGAGTTGCTACGCGACCTGACCGAAACCGATTTGGAGTGCTTGGGCGAAATACCTCTCAATCGCGAACAACGCGTTGCAATGCTCTCGCGCCTTGTCGAGTACTACTCCATTCACCTCGAAGCGATACGCGCAGTGCGCTCGATAGAGATTTTGCAAGAGGTATTCTAGGGTTATTAGGCTGTGAAACACCTTTGCTTTATCGAAAAATTGTAAGTTGTTCTGTAAAAAAGTGATATAAAAGGCAAATTTTTAGCATAAAAATTATAACTTTGCGTTGGGTTTTATTACAAATTGTAAGCAAAATCCAACGCATTGCTATTTGATAAGCATATTAACACATTAAAAATCATACGATTATGTACGGAGATTTCAAGCAACATCTTCAACAGGAGTTGGAGTCTATCAAGGAGGCCGGTCTTTACAAGACCGAGCGAATAATCTGTTCGCCACAGCGTTCGGCTATTGAGGTTGCAGGGAAGGAGTGCCTTAATTTCTGCGCCAACAACTATCTCGGTTTGTCGAATAATCCTCGCCTTATCGAGGCGGCAAAAAAGGCTATGGACGAGCGTGGTTTCGGAATGTCGTCAGTGCGCTTTATCTGCGGTTGTCAGGATATCCACAAGGCTCTCGAAAAGGCTATTGCCGACTATTTCGGTACAGAGGACACCATTCTCTACGCCGCTTGTTTCGATGCTAACGGAGGTGTTTTCGAGCCGTTGTTCACCGAGCAAGATGCTATTATTTCGGACTCGCTCAACCACGCTTCGATTATTGATGGAGTAAGACTTTGTAAGGCTGTGCGCTACCGCTATGCCAATGCCGATATGGAGCAGTTGGAGGATTGTTTGAAGCGTGCGCAAGCGCAACGTTTCCGCATAATCGTAACCGATGGCGTATTCTCGATGGACGGCAATGCGGCTCCGCTTGATGAGATTTGTCGCTTGGCAAAGGAGTATCGCGCTTTGGTGATGGTCGATGAGTGCCACTCGGCAGGCGTGTTGGGTGCTACAGGTCGCGGAATCACCGAGTTGTACAACTTGCGTGGCGAGGTCGATATCCTCACAGGCACACTCGGCAAGGCGTTTGGTGGTGCTGTGGGCGGTTTCACCACAGGTCGCAAGGAGATTATCGATATGTTGCGCCAGCGTTCACGCCCTTATCTCTTCTCTAACTCGTTGCCACCGGCAGTTGTGGGAGCCGGTATCGAGATGTTCAAGATGCTCGAGGAGAGCAACGAACACCACGACCGCCTGGTTGAGAATGTGGCATTCTTCCGCGAGAAGATGTTGGCTGCAGGTTTCGATATCAAGCCGACTGTTTCGGCAATTTGTGCCGTTATGCTCTACGATGCGAAGTTGTCGCAGGAGTTTGCTGCTGCATTGCAGGAGAAGGGTATCTTCGTTACGGGCTTCTACTATCCGGTTGTGCCGAAGGGACAGGCTCGTATCCGCGTGCAGGTTTCGGCAGGACATACGAGAGAGCAGTTGGAGCGTTGCGTGGAGGCGTTTGTCGAGGTGGGTAAACAGCTCGGAGTGCTGAAATAATCAAAAAAATACCTTTAATTGTCAATTTTTAGAAGCTAATGGCTAATGGCTAACAGCTAATAGCCCAAAAAAATAAAGTTATGAGTAAGGAAGTATTAGATGCTATTGATCGCAAAATTCTGAAATTCTTGGTTAAGAACGCTCGTATGCCGTATTTGGAGATTGCGCGCGAGTGTGGAATTTCGGGTGCTGCGATTCATCAACGCATCAAGAAATTAGAAGATACAGGTGTCGTGCTTGGTTCGCGTATGATTGTCAATCCGAAGATGCTCGGATTCGATGTCTGCGCCTTTGTGAACCTCGGTATTCAGGACCCTATGATGAGTACCTCGGTAGCGGAGAAGATTAAGCATATTCCGGAGGTTGTCGAGTGTCACTTTATCACGGGAACATATACCGCAATGGTAAAGTTGTATTGTGTGGATAACGAGCATTTGATGCACACCATCTTTGACAACATTTTGCGCATACCGGGTGTAACGAGTACGCAGACCTACATCTCGTTGAATGAACTGTTTTCGCGCGAGCCACACATCGACTATTTAGACAGATAGTTCGCTATGGCAAAGATTAGACTTACCAAAGAGTTTTCGTTTGAGTCGGCACACGCGCTTGACGGATATGATGGTTTGTGTCGTGAGATTCACGGACACTCCTACCGACTATTCGTAACCATTAAGGGCGAGCCTTCTTGCAATGATGACGACCCAAAGTTGGGTATGGTTATGGACTTTGGCGATTTGAAGCGCATTGTCAATAGCGAGATTGTGGATAGGCTCGACCATTCGTTTGTGTTGCGCGACTCGGTGCAGAACACTATGTTGAGTAGAGTGTTGAGTGCAAAATTCGAAAAGATAGTCTTAGTTGATTACCAGCCGACTTGCGAGAATATGTTGGCGGATTTTGCAGAGCGATTGCAGAGGGCATTACCTGAAGGCATCGAACTACACTCGTTGCGTCTGCACGAAACAGCAACTTCGTATGCCGAATGGTTCGCATCTGATAATGATTGAAAATAGAATTATAGATAAAATACCTTAATTGTCAATTATCAATTGTCAATTGTCAATTGGAGATGAAACGGCTTTTTCTTGTCGATGCTTACGCATTGATTTTCAAATACTACTACGCTTTTATGGGGCGACCTATGCGCAATCACGCAGGTATGAACACCTCGATTGTCTATGGGTTTACCAAGTTTTTGCGTGATATTCAGAAGCGCGAGAAGCCCGACCTTCTCGGTGTCGCTTTCGACCCGAAAGGTGGTTGCTTTCGCCGTGAGATATACCCCGAATACAAGGCTAATCGCCCCGCTACACCCGAAGATATTTTGCAGTCAGTACCCTATGTGAAGCGCATTGTCGAGGCGATGTGTATTCCGGTATTGGAGGTTGCAGGCTTTGAGGCTGACGATGTTATCGGAACGCTCGCCAAGAAGGGCGATGAGGCTGGCTACGAGGTATTTATGGTTACGCCAGACAAGGACTATGGACAACTTGTGGGCGACAACCGCAAACTCTACAAGCAGAAGGGCGATGGCATAGAGATTATCGACAAGGAGGCAATACGAGAGAAATACGGCATTGACAGACCGGAACTTGTGCGCGATATCTTGGCATTGTGGGGCGACTCATCGGACAATATCCCGGGAGTTCCGGGTGTCGGCGAGAAGGGCGCGTGTAAGATGGTACAGGCGTGGGGCGAGGTCGAAAATATCATCGCCAATGCCGATAAAATCGGAGGTAAAACGGGTGCTAATATCCTCGCCAATGAGGAGCAGTTGCGCTTGGCGAAGGTACTGACGACAATTCGTCTCGATGTGCCGATAGAGTTTAGAGAGGAGGATTTGACGGTCTGCTCGCCGAAGATTGATGAGTTGAGGGCATTGTTTGCCGAGTTGGATTTCAAGGGCTTCTTGGCAGATTTGAATAATATCGCACCTGTGGAGGATACCTCTGTTCCGCAACAAGCCCCACAGGTGCAACTTGCCAATATGGCACGAGTGAAGGCGGGACAGCAGAAGAAGGCTTCGATGGAGGGGCAAGGCTCACTCTTCGATGCGATGTTTGCGCCTATTGTTCCAACCGCAGAGGTTGCGACAACACCAAACGAGAGTAGCGAGGAGCAACCAGACCTCTTCGCCAATCCATTTGCCACCGTAGCGAATACACCGCACACATACACCACCATATTCTCCGCCGAAGAGTTGCGTAAGGTTGTCGCCGAGATTTCCACTGCACCAATCTTCTGCTTTGACCTCGAGACTACGGGGTTGGATATGTTCAACAGCCGTATTGTCGGCATATCACTCGCAATACAGGAGCATAAGGCGTGGTATGTGCCATTCGGACACAATGCAGATGTACGCTCCCGAAATGACATTGAGGTAGAATACGCATCAATTCTACGCCCTATATTTGAGAACGAGGCGATTTCGAAGGTTGGACAAAATATGAAGTTCGACACTCTCTTTTTGCGCACCTTAGGGCTCTCGGTCAAAGGGGCAAAGTGGGATACAATGTTGATGCACTATCTGCTCGATGCCGAGTCACGCCACGGAATGAACGCCTTGGCAGAGCGATACCTCAACTACTCGCCAATAGAGATAGAGTCGCTTATCGGCAAAGGGGCGAAACAACTTACGATGGATATGGTTGGAGTGGAGCGCATTGCAGAGTATGCCGCCGAAGATGCCGACATCACGCTACAACTCTACAATGTGTTGAGACCGCAAATAGAGAATGAGCCTTCATTAATAAAACTCTATCGCGATATCGAAGAGCCGATGATAGATGTATTGGCCGATATGGAGTGGGAGGGAGTCCGCATCGATAGTGAGGCTCTGCGCACCTATTCGACCACATTGTCGCAACAGCTCAACGCCATAGAGGAGCAGATTCGCGAAGAGTCGGGCGAACGCGAGATAAACATAAATTCGAGCCGACAACTCGGAGAGTTGCTCTTTGCAAAGATGCGTATTACCGACAAGCCGAAGATGACCAAAACCAAGCAGTTCTGCACCGATGAGGAGTATCTGCAATCGTTTGCCGGCGAGCATAAAGTTGTCGATTTAATTCTACAATATCGCGGAGTCAAGAAGTTGCTTTCGACCTATGTCGATTCGTTACCACAGTTGGTAAATCCTGTTACAGGACACATACATACATCTTACAATCAGGCAGTTACGGCAACAGGGCGACTATCATCGGCAAATCCGAATTTGCAGAATATACCGGTGCGTGACGACTTGGGCAGACCAATTCGCGAGGCGTTTGTGCCGAGTGATGATAGACACCAACTCCTCTCGGCGGACTACTCGCAGGTGGAGTTGCGATTGATGGCTCACTTGAGTGGCGATGAGAATCTGTGCGAGGCATTCCGCAATGGCGAGGATATTCACGCCGCCACTGCAGCACGCATATTTAAGAAATCTATCAAGGAGGTAACAAGTGAGGAGCGCCGCCGTGCCAAGACCGCAAACTTCGGTATCATATACGGTATCTCGGCATTCGGTTTGAGTCAGCGACTACGCATTCCGCGTAGCGAGGCGAAGTCGTTGATTGAGGGCTATTTCGAATCGTATCCAAAGGTAAAGGAGTATATGGATAATGTGGTGGCAGAGGCGCGCGAAAAGGGCTATGTCGAAACCCTCTTTGGTCGCCGCCGCTACCTTGCAGATATAAATTCGCGTAACGCCAACGCGCGAGCTTTGGCGGAGAGAAATGCGATAAACGCCCCAATTCAGGGTAGTGCCGCCGACATTATGAAAATTGCGATGGTGGGAGTTGCCCAAAGATTTAAGGCTGAGGGTATTCGCTCGCGTATTACGATGCAGGTACACGATGAAATTGTGGTGGATGTGCTTATCTCCGAGCGTGAGAAGGTCGAGCATATTGTACGCGAAGAGATGGAGAGCGCAGCAAAATTGTCAATTCCACTTATCGCCGAGTGCGGAGTGGGAGAAAATTGGCTACTGGCACACTAATTAAGCGAAAAACTAAAAACAGACAACAAACAACCAAAATTTATTATTATGTTAAGCATTGCAGAAAGACACAAGTACATTCTCGAGAAGCTGAAAGAATATGGTTTTATTCGTATTACCGATGTTGCCGAGGAACTGGGAGTAACGAAAGTAACAATCCGTAATGATGTGAAAATTCTGGAGAATAAAGGCTTGCTCTACAAGGTTCACGGTAGCGCACGATTGGCAAATCCACATATTGCCGACCGCGACCTCACAACCAAAAGTCTCCTCAATCGAGAAGCAAAGCAACGCATCGCTAACCGCGCAGTAGAACTTATTAGTGACAACGATTCGATTATGATTTCGGCCGGCTCGACAACCTACGCTTTGGCAGAGGCGATATGCGAACACAAAAACCACTACACACTCAATGTAGTAACTCCATTTTTGAAGGTATCGGAGTTGTTGTGCGATATGGACGGTGCTCGCGTAGAGCAACTGGGAGGTCGCGTACACAAAAAGTCGTGCGCAACATTTGGCGAGAGTGTCGGAGATACTTTGGATAGTGTCGTATGCTCAAAATTCTTTTTGGGGGTCGATGGTTTGGATCCCGATTTCGGTATCACAACATCAACCATTGATGAGGCAAAGTTGTCACGCAAGATGATGACAGTCGCATCAAAGACCGTAGTTTTGGCTGATTCGTCTAAACTTGGTCAGCGAGGTTTTGGACATATTGCATCGCTTGAAGAGGTGGATATTCTTATCACCGACAGCAACATCTCAAAGGAGATGCGAAATGTTGTCGAAGAGGCTGGCATAGAGTTGATTATAGCCTAAACGAAACTTTGTTTTGAGTCGCTATGCCGATATAGTGTTGCCTTTGGCGCAACCTGCATACACCTTTGCCATTGGCGAAGGTGTTGAGGTTTGTGTGGGTGATGCTGTAGCGGTGCAATTTGGCAAGCAATCGGTCTATACAGGTATTGTGTGGCGACTGCACGATACCCCACCATCGCGAGGTGTTGCCAAACCTATTTTGCAGGTGCTGTACGACAAGCCCCTGCTCTCGGAGTTGCAGATGCGATTTTGGGAGTGGATTGCCGACTACTACATCTGCTCGGTCGGTGAGGTTATGCGCGTGGCACTGCCCTCACTTATCAAGGCAAAGGCACGATGCGAGGCTGAGTTCTCACCATATATGCCGAAGCGAGAGGCTACCGTAGTGCTTAATGCCGAAGCCTTCTCGGAGGAGGTGCGTGCGAAGATGGCTCGCCGTGCGCCAAAACGATACGAGGCTTTATGTCTGTTGGAGCAAGCAGGCGGAGAGCTACCCCGTCACGCAGTGGCGCTCGATGCTACGGCGCTGAAGTCACTCGCAAAATCGGGCTTAATCGAGATGGGTGAGCGCGATTTTGTACTCGATTGCAGTTGGAGCAGAACTCTTCTTCCCGCCCTCTCTTCGGCACAGGTAAAAGCCCTTGATGACATTCGCAATGGTTTAACAACCAAGCGAGTAGCACTATTGCACGGAGTTACAAGTTCGGGAAAAACAGAGATATATACCCACCTTATCGAAGAGACTCTTTCGCGTGGCGAAGATGTGCTTTTTCTCGTTCCCGAAATCTCGCTTACGGCACAACTTGTGGAGCGTATGCGTGCGCTATTTGGCGAGAGTGTTACGGTCTATCACTCGAAACTTACTCCTCAACAACGCACCCGACTCTACACCGATATGCTCTGCTCCGAGAGTGGCAATTTTGTTATTGGAGCGCGCTCGGCACTCTTTCTGCCATACAAGAAATTGGGCTTGATAGTGGTAGATGAGGAACACGATTCAAGCTATAAGCAAACAGAGCCAAATCCTCGCTACAATGGGCGCGATGCTGCAATAATGCTCGCATCGATGTGCGATGCAAAGTGCGTATTGGGCAGTGCAACGCCTTCGCTCGAAAGTTACGCAAATCACCTCTCGGGGAAATATGCCTATACGCGATTGACCGAGCGTTATGGAGGTGTTGAAATGCCCGATATAGTGATTTCGGACACGGTGCGCAACGTTAAACGCAACGAGCGCAAATTGCACTTTAACAAGGAGTTACTCGATGGCATCTCCGAGCGTTTGGCAAACAATGAGCAGATTATTCTCTTTCAGAACAGACGCGGTTATTCGCCATATATGGAGTGTCCTTCGTGCGGTTGGTCAGCACGGTGTCCAAAATGTAATGTGACCCTCTCGGCACATCAGCAAAAGGGGCGAATGGTCTGCCACTACTGCGGATACTACGAGCCTATACAACGCTACTGCCCAAACTGCAAATCGGGCGAATTACGACCTATGGGCTTTGGTACGGAGCGCGTAGAGGAGGCTGTGGCACAGCTCTTTCCAGAGGCGAGAGTGTTGCGCCTTGATGGCGACACGGCAACCTCCTCAACGGCATACAATCGTATTATCGGAGCCTTTGCCCGACACGAGGCAGATATATTGGTAGGTACGCAAATCGTATCGAAGGGGCTTGATTTTGCCGATGTTACACTTATCGGTATTCTGAATGGCGATAACCTACTCGCCTCGCCCGACTTCAGAGCAGAGGAGAGGGGTTGGCAACTGCTGATGCAGGTAGCAGGCCGTGCGGGCAGACGCGATAAGCGAGGCGAGGTCATTATTCAAACCGCCGAGCCGAACCACCCTGTCTATGCTATGATTGGCGATTACGACCGAGTGGCAAATAAACTCCTTGCCGAACGCAAGCAGTTCGGCTATCCGCCATTTGTGCGAATTATAAAGGTTGTGATGCGCAGTAGCAACAAAGAGGCTCTTGTAAACTCCTCGCTACAACTCGGCGAGCAACTACGCAACCGCTTCGGTCGCAGGGTTTTAGGTCCTGTATCTCCGCTTATAGATAGAGTACGAGGAGAGTATCGCGTGGAGCTGATGCTCAAAATCGAAGTCGAAGCCTCATTCTCGCGTGCGAGGGCAATTCTCAAAGAGGAGATTTTCAAATTGAGGAGCGATAAATCCTATCGAAATATAGTTGTAATCTGCGATGTCGATATTCTCTGATATTTCGGGTGTGGTGGTGGATATGGCATCGATAGTGATGCCACGCAGTTGTATTGCCTGTGGCAGAACGCTTCTCGAAAACGAGGGTTGCATCTGTCTCTCATGTCACTACAATATACCCCTGACCAACTTCGCCAAACAGAAAGACAATCCCATAAAAGAACTATTCGAAAACCTTCTGCCCATAGAGGCGGCAACGGCAATGTTTTGGTTTGTCGGAGGTACGGAGTGGCAACGAATAATTCACAACTTCAAATACCACGGGCGGTGGTTCTTCGCACAGAAGATGGGCGAATGGCTCGGCGAGGAGTTACGCGATAGCGGAAATTTCGACTCCATAGATTTGATTGTTCCCATTCCACTTCACTTTGGCAGACGATTTATGCGAGGTTACAACCAATCGGAGCAGTTGGCACTCGGTGTTGCGCGTAAGTTGGGCGTAGAGTGCGACTTTCGCTCAGTGCGCCGCAGTATGTACAATGTCAGCCAAACCACCAAACGGCGTGCAGAGAGGTGGGATAATGTCGAAAATATATTCGATGTACGCACCGCCAAAAGGTTGCGAGGCAAACATATTCTGCTGATTGATGATGTTATGACCACAGGCGCAACAATCGCCTCGTGCGCTTCAGCAATAATTAGAGCCTGCGATGGCGATGTTCGCATCAGCATAGCTACACTTGCCGTATCCCGCCAAATCGTTGGATACAAACGATAAACACCGAATAATTTTTCAAAAATTTTCAACACCACAGAGCGCATTATAGCGATGATTTTGCGCTCAAGGAACAGATTATCAACAGAGTTTTCAACACGCGCGCGTCACGCGTATTGGAAAAATGGCGGAAAGATATTATCTTTGTGAGATAATTGACGCTAAATAGAGATGGCAAAAGATTTTAAGGATAGCAAAAATAGCAAGGCATTTTCGGAATTAGCACCCGAGGTTGTTGGTACAATACCGCCACAAGCCGTAGAACTTGAAGAGGCAGTATTGGGTGCATTGATGCTCGAATCGGACAAAATTACCGAGGTGCAGGAGTACCTCACCGAGGCATCTTTCTACAAGGAAGAGCATCGTCTGATCTACCGAGTAATGAATGAGCTTTCGATGGCACAACAGCCTATCGACCTCTTTACCGTGACAAACCAACTCAAGTCGAAGCGCGAGTTGAAGAAGGTTGGTGGCGCAAACTACCTTGCACAACTCACCCAGCGCGTTGGTACTGCCGCGAACATCGAGTTCCACTCGCGCATTATCACACAGAAGCATATTCAGCGCGAACTTATCCGCGCCTCAACCGAGATACAGCGTCAATCATACGACAGCACCATCGATGTAAATGACCTTATCGGATTTGCCGAGGGTGAGGTACTGAAGATTACCGAGGGTTATGTAAAACGCTCGGTGCAGTCGGCAAACGATATTCTCCGCGCCACAATTCGCCAAATCGAAAAAGCAGCCGAGAATGATTCGCGCTACAGCGGAGTCTGCACAGGTTTTACCGAGTTGGACAATGTGACACTCGGCTGGCAACCATCTGACCTTATTATCATCGCAGCGCGTCCTGCAATGGGTAAGACCGCCTTCACCCTTACGATGGCGCGAAATATGGCAGTTGATTACGATACTCCCGTGGCATTCTTCTCGTTGGAGATGTCCTCGGTGCAGTTGATGACCCGTCTGGTAGTTGCCGAAACGGGAATCAATGGTCAGACCATTCGTAGCGGAAAACTAACCCCTTCGGAGTGGAAAACCCTCGAGACCAACACAAAGGCGCTCGGTATGGCTCCACTCTACATCGATGATACTCCGGCGTTGTCCATCTTTGAGTTCCGTTCAAAGGTGCGCCGATTGAAGGCAAACAACGACATCAAGGTCGTCGTCATTGACTACTTGCAGTTGATGACTGCATCGGGACAGGGTGACAAGGGCAATCGCGAGCAGGAAGTTGCATTTATCTCGCGTACGCTGAAGGGTATCGCCAAGGAGTTGAACATTCCGATTATTGCCCTCTCGCAGTTAAATCGTGCAACCGAGTCGCGTGGAGGTTCAAAACGACCACAGTTAAGTGACCTTCGTGAGTCAGGTGCTATCGAGCAAGATGCCGACCTTGTAGCATTTATTCACCGCCCCGAGTACTACGGCTTCACGGCCGGTCCGGGAGAGGAGCCTGTCGAGGGATTGGCAGAGTTTATCCTCGCCAAGCACCGTAATGGTTCGGTGGGAGATGTGAAGTTGCGCTTCATCAAAGACCAAGCGAAGTTTACCAATTGGGATCAGATTAATACCGGAATGGCGCAACCTTCGTTGGAGCAGTACGAGGTACAGGAGGCTGCGGCATACAACGGTGGCGGAATCTCTTCGTTGCAGAATGCAACAAGCAACGAGTTTGATGTGTCGCGAGTTTCGACACCATCGTCAGATGTTGCACCATTTTAACGAATAACAAATAAAATTTAACACAGAAAATACAAAAAATCCAACCCTATGAAAACTTTTCTACTGAAATTAACCACAATCACCCTCTGTGTTATTACTCTATTCGGCTGTCAAGTTGATGACACCTCGCTCGAGAACCAACTACGAGACAAGAGCGAAACATTTGTGATTTCAACTCCGGCAACACCTCGAACTCATCTCGGCGAGAAAGTTGAGGGGATATACCCTGTCTATTGGAGCGAAGGAGATTGCATCGCGGTAAACGGCATCAAGTCGCAGGAGGCACAAATCGATGACGAGAATAAGAGCGTTGCATCGTTTAGTGTCAATGGCTCTTATGTCTCTCCGTACTGCATCACCTACCCTTACTGCACAACGACAACAGCTGATGCACCAAAGGTTGTATTCCAAACGGAGCAATCCTATGTGGAGAACTCGTTTGCTGCAGAGAGCGCACCAATGTACGGATATGCAACCTCCTCGAACAACACTATTCAACTAAAACACCTTGCCGGTGTTCTGCGTTTTCCTATCACGACCAAGTTGGGTAATATCGTATTGGAGAGGGTTGTAATAACCTCCGAAACCGCGAAAATTGCCGGCGAATTCTCGATTGATTGCGAGAATGGAACTTTGTTGCCATCTTCGAGCACAAGCAACACCATTACATACACGCTACCTGCCAACTATATGCTCTCTGCGGATAAGGAGAGTGTCTTCTACATCACACTTCCTGCCGTTAGTTCGGGTGCTTGCACCGTAGAGTTCATCGAAAGTTCGGGCGAGAAGATGGTCGCCAAAATCAAAAATCAAAATATCAAGAGTGGAGTCGTTTACGAGTTTAGCACCCTTGAGTATAGACGAGGCGTTGTCGGCGTTCTGCCTTCGATGGGAGCAGAGTATGACCAGCTCGATTTCGACTATGTTGTTTATGGTTATGTTAAGGATTCGAGTGGCAATCCGATTAAGGATGTGCCTGTAAGCGATGGATTTAACATCGTTACAACCAACCAAGAGGGATACTATACAATGAAAGTATCGAGCGACACTTGGTATATCTACATATCGTTGCCGGCAGAGTACGAGGTACCGATTAACGAATATGGACAGCCTTGTTTCTACAAAAAATATATAGAATACATACATCAATACGATTTCACCCTTACACCTCTTCCAGGGGGTAAGGAGGAGAAGTTTGCACTATTTGCAATTGGCGACCCACAGGTATCTAATGCAGGTGTCAAATTGCCGGAGTTTAACAACTATGCTGTACCGGGATTAAAAAAGCATGCTACCGAGGTTACGAACAGCGGAATACCATGCTATGGAATCACGCTTGGCGATATCATATCGAACAACACAAGTAGTAGTGATGAGTATCTGCGTGATGATATGCGAAACGGATTCGCTGTATCCAAAACAGGCTTTCCGATCTTTCAGGTTATGGGTAACCACGACTACACATATTGCAACGAGGAGAAGCCATTGGTTGTCGATGGTCGCAGTTCAACGCTCAACTTGAAGGCTCAACGCAACCACGAAGATATGTTCGGCCCTGTGAACTACTCCTTCAATCGTGGCGATTTCCATATTATCGGAATGAAAGATATTGTTTATCAATCGGCCACCGTTGGCGGTTCTTACCTCTACGGATTTACCGAAGACCAGTACCAATGGCTACAACAGGACTTGGCCCTTGTTCCAAAAGACAAAGCGGTAGTATTGTGTGTGCATATTCAGATATTTAATCGTACTGCGAGATATTGTAGCCATGTTAAGGATTTGCTCAACGAGTTTAATGAAGCTCATATCTTATCGGGACATACCCATCAAACCCGCAACTACGAGCACTCTGTCGAGGGTCAGACTACAACCAAAATATACGAACACAACGCAGGCGCACTATGTGGCGCATGGTGGGCAACGCGTATATGCTCAGATGGAGTTCCTAATGGCTATCAAGTATTTATCGGTGGCAATGACGAAAACGGAGGCGGAAAATTTGTAGATTGGTACTTTATGGGTTATTATGAAGGTACCAACTCGCGCAACAACCAAATGCGTCTATATCGTGGAGATGCTATTACGGGAGCCGCACCTCCGGAGAATGCCGAGGATAACCCTTATGGCATAAAGGGATACTACCAATTTAATTTTGGTGAGAATGTGATACTTGCCAATGTATATAATGCAGATAGCAAGTGGGTAATGAAGGTTTATGAGGACGATGAATATACAGGTAATATGGAGAAGGTTACCTATAATAGTCCATCATTCTCAACTGTTATTGGAGATAGCACATTTGAAAGTCCTCGCCATTATCCTGACGGAGTGGAGACGAGCCATGACATTTATGTTGCAGGACTATACACCGGTATATTAGGGCGTTATGACACCTCGAGCAACACACCGCCTTGGTGGGGTGGATGTAGGCACCTCTACAAATACACATTGACAAACCCTAAAAATAGGGAAAACATCAAAGATGTTGAGATTAAGGTAGTTGCTATCGACCGCTTTGGCAATGAATATCCTGAAACGAAAATAACTGAAGGTACCGATTATTCGCTAACATACATTCCACGATAGTGTATTTGAGACACAATAAATAAATTATATGAAGAAGTTTGGAATTATAATTGGTTTTACACTGCTTTTTATCGGTTGTCAAACCGATTTAACCAACGATAACCAAATAGGTGGCAACAACTCTCTCACGCTCTCTATCAGCGGTAGTCGTACCTCGTTGGGCGAAAAGGTAGGCGACACCTACCCTATCTACTGGTGTGAGGAGGATAAAATCTCTGTAAATGGCATCGTGTCAAGCAGTGTGCAGATTGATGCCAATGAGCCATCGAAGGCGACTTTTGAGTTTGATAAAGTTATCTACTACCCCTACAACATCACCTACCCTTACTGCGAGGCTACCTCTGCCGAGCAACCGATAGTTGTGCTCCCTACCGAGCAGAACTACACCGAAGGCTCGTTCTCGAATGGTAGCGCGCCAATGTGCTGTTACGCAACCGATGGCAACAACATCGTCATAAAGCACCTTGCATCGGTTATGCGTATTCCTGTCAAATCGGCTGTTGAGGGTGTGATATTGGAGAAAATTGTAGTTTCATCGCCAAATAAAATCGCAGGAGAGTTTGCGGTTAATTGCCAAAATGCACAGATTGTAGCAACCGCAAATAGCGCAAATTCAATCTCTTACACAACAAACATCGCACTTTCGACCAGCGAGGAGAGAGTATTCCACATCGCAATTGCTGCGGTTGATGCTGGCGCTTGCACGGTTGATCTAATCGACTCGAACGGCAGTAATATGACCGCAACATGGAAAGCAAACACCGTAAAGGCAGGAAAGATCTATGAGTTTAAGGCGCTTACCTACAACGCCGGTACTACTTGCGGTTTGATGCCATTAGGAGTTTATGAGGACGATTGGATTGAGAGAGATGGCATAAATTTGCGTTTTGGAACTTACAATGTCTGGTCAGACACGGCTCGTCAAGGCAAGATCAACAATGAAACTTCGGTACCTGCACGTAGTTGGGATAACTCGAAACAGGCAGTTGCAAATCTTATCGCTCAGTTGAACTGCGACATTATCGGTATGCAGGAGGTATCTACTGTATGTCGTGACGACTTGGCAGACCTTGTCAAGACGGCTAGTAAAGACAAGTATGAGCTTTGGTGGGTAGATACCTATCCTAGCCCAAATAAAAATATTGGAAATGCCGTCTTCTACGACAAGAAGAAGTTTAAGTTCTCAGATGAGGGCATCTACTACTTCTCTGAAACGCCCGAGGAGCCTTCAGTCGGTTGGGACGAAACCAGTTATTATCGTGCAGCCTTGACCGCAGTTGTTACACACATTGAGAGTGGCAAAAAGTTCTTCTATATAGCCACTCACGGCCCTCTCGGAAATGAGGCAAATGGCCACGCAGGTCGCCTTTTGGTGGAGTTTGATAAGAAATACAACACCAAAGGTCTGCCAACAATCGCAGTGGGCGATATGAATGCTCGCCCAAATGGTGCATTCCACAAAAATATGCTCACGCATTATAAGGATTGCTACCTTGTAGCAGAGAAGAAGTCGGGCACTATCGGTACATTCAATGGCGCGGCTGAAAGTGATGATTCGCTTAAAAATGAGAGCAATCGAATCGACCACATCTATGTCCATTCAACTATTATGGGGCAGATTGATGTCAATGAGTACAAAGTTTCTCTTGATAAACTCGATTGTGGCGGTGAGCTGCACTACCCTTCGGATCACAACCCTGTAATTGTCGATGTGACACTTAGGTAGGTCACAACACTCATAAACAGTTGAAACAATAACGAATATTTTACAAAAAATGAATAGATTATACATAATAGCACTTGTTGTTATTTCCACTATTTTTGTAGGTTGTCAGGCCGATTTAACCAACGATAACCAAATAGGTGGCAACAACACTCTCACGCTCTCTATCAGCGGTAGTCGTACCTCGTTGGGCGAAAAGGTAGGCGATACCTACCCTATCTACTGGTGCGAGGAGGATAAAATCGCTGTAAATGGCATCGTGTCAAGCAGTGTGCAGATTGATGCCAATGAGCCATCGAAGGCTACTTTTGAGTTTGATAAAGTTATCTACTACCCATACAACATCACCTACCCTTACTGCGAGGCGACCTCTGCCGAGCAACCGATAGTTGTGCTCCCTACCGAGCAGAACTACACCGAAGGCTCGTTCTCGAATGGTAGCGCGCTAATGTGCGGTTACGCAACCGATGGCAACAACATCGCCATAAAGCACCTTGCATCGGTTATGCGTATTCCTGTCAAATCGGCTGTTGAGGGTGTGATATTGGAGAAAATTGTAGTTTCATCGCCAAACAAAATCGCTGGCGAGTTCTCGGTTGATTGCCAAAATGCACAGATTGTAGCAACCGCAAATAGTGCAAATTCGATCACTTACACAACAAACATCGCACTTTCGACCAGCGAGGAGAAGATTTTCCACATCGCAATTGCTGCAGTTGATGCTGGCTCTTGCACAGTTGAGCTATTCGACTCTAATGGCGGCAAGATGGTTGTCAAATGGAATGCAGGTACCATTCAAGCTGGCATCGTTCGCGAGTTTAAGGCGCTAACTCACAAAGTGGGCACAGAGTGCTTATTGGAGCCTCTCGAGGTTGAGTATGACTCACTTTTAGCAACCCCCATCTACGGATATGTGAAGGATACTAACGGAAATCCTCTCGAAGGAGTTGTCGTATCCGATGGTGTTAAGTGTGTAAAGACCGACAAGCAAGGTTTCTACTCTATGACCAGCGACCTTGCCACCGTAAAATTTATCATGATAAGCACACCTTCGGGATATAAAGTGCCTAACAGCAGCAATGGAATACCAAAGTTCTATCATTGCGTAACAGCCGAAGAGGTGAGCGATAACTTGTGCGAGGCAAACTTCACACTAACGCCTATAAGTGGCGACCCTAATCGCTACACAATGCTCATAGGTGCCGACCCTCAGCCTCGCGCAAGAACAGCAACATACGACCGTATAGCATACCAGTCGTTGGATATCTGCGAGGATCTCTATCTTGATATGCGGGACACTCGTGCTGCAATCACCGACCGCGAGGTTTATGGTATGATGTTGGGCGATATCGTGCACGAAAATATGGCACTTTTCGCAAACTATGTGGCAGGTATAGGCAAGACAGGAGTGCAGATGTTCAATATCATCGGCAACCACGACCACGACCTCTCCGCCACAACCGACGAGGAGGGTGCTCGACGATTCGAGGATAACTTTGGCCCTTCGTACTATTCGTTCAATATCGGTAAACAGCACTTCATTGTATTGGACAATATCATTATGACTGTCATCGATGGCAAGCTCAAAAAGAATGAATACTCATACGGCCTGACCGACAAGCAGTGGCAATGGTTGCAAAACGATTTGAGCTTTGTAGACAAATCAACAACCTTGATGGTAGCATCGCATATTCCAATGTTTAGGAAGGATAGTGCCGAGGCCGAGTTCCAGGACCAGTCGGCTCACGGTAGCGACTACGCTAACCTCCTGGCGCAGTACAGCAAGGTGCACGCTTGGGCGGGCCACACCCATCGCTCGTTCAACTACAACTACCCAAGTTCCAACAAACTGAAGAACATCGAGGTTCACACCCTTGCGCGCTCGACTGGCGAGTTGTGGACAAACGAGTATAACGCCTACGGCACGCCACGAGGCTACACCATCGTAGAGGTCGATGGCGACAACATTTCTTGGAAATTCAAGCCTACGACATACCAAAAGGCTCAATTCGTTGGAAATCAGTATAGCACCGTAGGTACTCCTGCCTACACTTATCGTGATTGGGACTACAACGCCGATGGCATAGCCATACTCAAAGGCTCGGGCAAGCAACTCGACGCAAGCTATCAGATGAAGGCATGGAAGCAGGATAACTACATCTATGTCCATGTATTTATGTATGATGACAAGTGGGGCAAAGCCAAGTTTAATGACAAAGAAATGACACTCTTGAAGCGACACAACAACTTTCTTGTTGCCGATCCTCGCGACTACGCTTATCAGGAGATATTCAACTTCTATTCGGTAAATAATCCGACATTGGCAAGTGCAAAAGAGAGTGGAGATTATACATATTCCCCTGTATACCACAACAGTATTTTCCGCACTTATGTTAGTGGAAGTGGTACAGGTACAATCACCATAACTGACCGCTTTGGCAACAACTACTCCACTACTATATCGTATTAGTGGTTGCAGAGTAGCAACAAAAGAGCGCGCCACCCTCGCAATGAGAGTGGCGCACAACTTTTACACCTTTCTATATAATCTCTACTTTCGAGCCTCCTTTGCCTCGATAGTCTCGGTAGCGTGAGGAACACGCAACAGACGCTCGCGAGGTATCAACTTACCGGTAGTCTTGCAGATACCGTATGTCTTATGCTCGATACGCACAAGAGCAAGTTCGAGGTTGCGGATAAACTTCGACTGATGTGCCGCCAAACGCTCACACTCTTCCTTCGAGAGTGTCGCCGCGCCCTCTTCCAAGACTTTGAAAGTTGGCGAAGTGTCTTCGGTATCATTGCCGATAACTCGGCTTATGCTTGAGCGCAACTCCTCGTAGTCGTGGCGCGCCTGCTCGAGCTTCTTCAAAATCAGCTCCTTAAATTCCGCTAATTCGGCATCGCTGTAACGGGTTTTCTCTTGTTGTGCCATAATCAGTCCTCCTTTGTTGTTTATTTCAGTTATCAAAATTAAATAGAATTTTTCATTTATCCAAATTTTAGACCAAAACATTTCAAAAAAGACCGTTGAAAACGGACCGCTGCGATTAAGTCGAGCGCAGAGGCTGCTTGCAGTCTATGCCGAGACGAAGCAGTGAAAAGCCCACGCAGTGGGATTAAAACGGAAAACGGAGAACTGAAAGCAATTCTTAATTTTGCATTTTGCATTTTGCATTCTGCATTTTGCATTCTGCATTCTGCATTTCTCTCGTCTTTCGTCTTTTTCTGGAACATTTTTTGCATTTTTTTTCGAGGAAATAGATAATAAATATGAATATATTTTCGTATATTTGTATGACAACAGATTAAAAACCGTACAATTATGAAAAAATTTTTACTTTCAGCGTTGGCTATCGCCACGCTTGCGGTTACCCCGACAATGGCCGAGGATGTTGCCATTACCGCACAGCAGTTGCCACAGGAGGCACAAACATTTTTGAAGACTAATTTTGCTAACAACAAGGTCGTAGCTGCTTTTCACGACAACGATATTTCTGACAACGACTATACCGTGATGTTGGAGAACGGTGCTAAAGTTGAGTTTGACAGCAAAGGCAAGTGGGAGAGCGTCAAGTGTCGCAATGGACAAATGCCCGCAGGGGTTGTTCCTGCAGGCATACAGAGCTATCTCTCCTCGCAATATCCGACTTTGGGCATTGAGAAAATCGAGCGTAAAAGATATGGTTATGAGGTAGAATTGACAAATGACCTCGACCTCAAATTCGACTCTAACGGCAAGTTCGTAGGTTTAGACGATTAGTAATTACTTAAAAACAAATGGCGGGAAATGAAAAATTTTCCGCTTTTTTATATCTTTTTCTAAACATTTTATGCTTTTTTCTTTGCTTTTCTTCTTAAAAGAGTGTAATTTTGCGCGATAAAACAAGCGAATTACATACAAAACAAAAATAAAAACACAAAAATGCAAAGAGAAAACTTGCTCAAACAACTTGAGAATACCGACAAGGTATGGGATTTCGTTGTTGTAGGTGGTGGTGCAACCGGTCTTGGTTGCGCTGTTGATGCCGCATCACGCGGTTACAGTGTTGCGCTCTTCGAGCGTGAGGATTTCGCAAAGTGTACTTCGAGCCGTTCGACTAAGCTCGTTCACGGTGGAGTACGCTATCTCCAAAAGTTGGAGGTTGATTTGGTGCGCGAGGCTCTTCACGAGCGTGGTTTGATGAAGCAGAATGCTCCACACCTTGTTAAGGACCAGGCGTTTGTCATTTCGAATTACAGCCATTGGGAGAACTTCCTCTATTTCTGCGGTTTGACCGTGTATGATATTCTTTCGTTCGGTTTTGGTTATGGTCGCTCGCGCTTTATCACAGCGAAGACTCTTCGTCAGTACCTCCCAACTTCGGTTGCTGAGGGTTTGAAGGGTGGCGTTGTTTACCACGATGGTCAGTTCGATGATGCTCGTATGGCTTGTAACTTGGCGCAGACCTGTGTTGAGCATGGTGGCGTTGTTGCTAACCGCACCGAGGTTGTAAAGGTGTTGCACGATGAGAAGGGCAAGGTTGCAGGTGTTGTAGCAAAAGACCTTCTTTCGGGTAAGGAGTACACCGTAAAGGCTAAGGCTGTTATTAACGCAGCTGGCTGCTTCGTTGATGAGGTATTGCAGATGGATAAGCCGGGAGAGGCTAAGATGGTTGTTCCTTCGCAGGGTGTTCACATCGTTCTCGATATGAAGTTCTTGCAGAGCGACTACGCTATCATGGTTCCAAAGACTTCGGACGGTCGCGTACTTTTCGCAGTGCCTTGGCACGATAAGGTAGTTGTTGGTACTACCGATATTCAGCGTCCTACCGCTGAGAGCGAGCCACGCCCACTCGATGAGGAGATTCAGTTTATTCTCGATACCGCAGGTTTGTATATGAACCCTGCACCAACCCGTGCCGATATCGTTTCGGTATTCGCAGGTCAGCGACCACTCGCAGCGCCTAAGAAGGAGGGTAAGAAGTCGAAGGAGGTTTCTCGTTCGCACAAGGTTGTAGTTTCGGACAACGACCTCATCACCATTACCGGTGGAAAGTGGACTTCGTACCGTAAGATGGCGGAGGATACCGTTGATAAGGCTATCAAGATGGGCAAGGTCGAGAAGCGTAAGTGCGTAACCAAGAAGTTGAAGGTTCACGGCTGGCGTCCAAATCCAAACTTGGCAGACCATATGTATGTATATGGTGCTGACGAGCCAGCAATTCTTGATATGATTAAGCAGAACCCTGCACTCGGTGAGAAGATTTCAGAGAAATACGACTACACCGTAGCGGAGGTGCTTTGGGCTATTCGTCACGAGATGGCATTGACCGTAGATGATGTTTTGGCACGCCGTGTTCGCCTCTTGTTTGTTGATGCTCGCGAGGCACAGAAGGCTGCTCCACGCGTAGCACAGATTTTGGCAGAGGAGTTGGGCCGTGACCAGGCTTGGATTGACGAGCAGGTTGCTTCGTTCACCGAGTTGGCATCGCACTACTACGTAGCATAAGCACTACTCAAATAGAAATAGATAGGGCAGACTTTTGCGGTCTGCCCTATCTATTTTGTTGGCTACAAACTCTACTATTTACCCAAGCCCATCTGATCAATCAACGCCTTGGTTTGAGGCTTGTGACCGCGGAACTTAACATACAAATCCATTGGGTGCTCCTGACCTCCAGCCTGCAACAGTGCGCGGAACTTCTTGGCAGTCGCCTTGTCGAAGATACCATTCTCGGTAAAGAGCGAGTATCCATCGGCGGCCAAAACCTCTGCCCACTTATAGCCATAGTATCCAGCAGCATAACCACCCGAGAAGAGGTGTCCGAATGTTGGCGAGAGTGCAGTACCCTCAACAACAGGAAGAATCTGCGATGGAGCCATAGCCTTATGCTCAAACTCGATAATATCGCCCTCGTAAGGAGCAGTGAGTGTATGCCAAGCCATATCGGTCATACCGAATGATACCTGACGAACATTTGCGTATGCAGCAAGATAGTTCTTTGCAGCCACAATCTTCTCGATAAGCTCTGCCGGCATAGTCTCGCCTGTCTGGTAGTGCTTTGCCCAGAGGTCGAGATACTCCTTCTCATATGCCCAATTCTCCAAAATCTGCGATGGCAACTCCACAAAGTCGCGGAATACGCTTGTGCCATTCAACGAGCCGTGCTTACCCTTTGCCACCATACCGTGACAAGCGTGTCCGAACTCGTGAAGGAATGTTGTAAACTCATCGAAAGTGAGCAATGAAGGGGTGCTTTCGGTCGGCTTCGTGAAGTTCATCACAAGCGATACAAGAGGTCGAATATCACCCTCTGCACCGCGGAACTCGGTCATCCACGCACCTGCGCGCTTCGAGTCGCGTGGGAAGAAATCGAGGTAGAGAACTGCCAAATGGTCGCCATTAGCCTCCGAAACCTCATATACGGTAACATCTTCGTGATACTTTGCGACACCCTCGGCAGGCTTGAACTCCAAACCATAGAGTTTGTTCGCAAGCATAAACACGGCCTGCTTTACATTCTCGAGTTCGAGGTAAGGTTTTACAGCCTCATCGCTTACGGCATACTTCTCGTTCTTGTACTTCTCGCTGTAGTAGCCCCAATCCCAAGGTTGAATATCGCCCTCGAAACCGAGCGAGTGTGCATACTCGTTGATAGTCTGATAATCCTTGTCGGCATACTCCTTGGTCTCGGCAAGCAACTCTGCAAGGAACGAATTTACCGTTTCGGTCTTCTCTGCCATACGATTGTCGAGAACATAGTCTGCATAGCACTCATAGCCGAGAAGGTTGGCGATTTTAAGACGCAAAGTGGTGATTTTGCGGATATTCTCCGTATTGTCGAACTTGCCACCTACAGCGCAAGAGTTGCGTGCCTTGTAGAGTTTCTCCTTCAAATCGCGTTGCGAGGAGTAGGTCACAAACGGAACATAGCTTGGAGCCTTCAAGGTAACAGTCCAACCCTTCTCTCCGCGAGCCTTTGCCTCCATAGCCAAGCCCTCCTTAACGAAATCTGGCAACTCCTCAACCTGCTTTGCCGACTTGATATTGAGCGAGTAGGCATTGTTTGCAGCCAACGAGTTCTGACCGAACTGCAAGGTCAACTGCGACAACTCCGAAGAGTACTGACGATACAACTCCTTGTCCGAATCGTTAAGATTTGCACCACTGCGAACAAAGCTCTTGTAGGTATTCTCAAGGAGCTTCTTATCCTCTTTCGAGAGGAACAAGCCAGGATTCTCATTCACAGCCTTTACACGCTTGAACAGCTCGGGATTGAGCGACACATCGTTGCCGAGTTCGGTCAATTTAGGCTGTATGCGCATAGCAATCTCCTGCATCTCGGGCGAGGTGTGGCACTCTAACAAGTTGAAGAATACCGAAGCGATACGGTCGAGCAGTTCACCCTGCTTCTCGAGTGCAAGGATAGTGTTCTTGAACGAAGGCTTTGCGGGGTTGTTGATGATGGCATCAACCTCGGCACGGCTCACTGCGATAGCAGTCTCGAAAGCCGGCTCATAGTCCGAAATCGAGATTTTGTCGAATGGAGGTGTTGCGTGTGGGGTATCCCACTCTGCCAACAACGGGTTGTTGGTGTCAATCTCGGGCAGTTGCACCTTTGGCATATCATCGCCTGCGCAAGCACCGAGAAGTGCTGATACGGTCATAATTAAAAATAATTTTTTCATAATACATTAATTTATTGGGTTTCTAATACTCATTAAGTCTGTTGCGAACATCTGCCTTCACTTGCTCCAACTCGTCAATTGTCTCTTCGGTAGGAATCTCTGGTTCAACCCACAAACCGCGCGCCTTGAGAAGTGGCTCACGACTTGGCTCTGCACCTCGGAACTCGCGATAGAGCGACATTCCGTCACGCTTTCCGCCACTCGACAACAACTTGCGGAACGCCTGTGCTGTACGGCGATGGAAGATATCTCCTGTCTCGACAAATGCCGCAAAAGCATCTTTATCCAACACCTCTGCCCAGGTGTAGAAGTAGTAGCCCGAGGAGTAACCTCCTGCAAAGATGTGAGCAAAGTATGGCAGGTGGTAGCGAGGCTCAATCTCGTGAATCATACCGCGCTTTTCGTAGAGGGCATCGTACTCAAAACTCTCAACATCGAACTCCTTGTATGTTGTGAGCGAGTGAATATCCAAATCGGCAAGAGCAGCAGCCAACAACTCGGTGGTCATAAAGCCCTGATTAAACTGCGCACTACGGCGAATCTTCTCGATTAGGCTCTTGCTGATAATGGTATTGTTGCGGTAGTGTATAGCGTATGTTTTGAGCAGTTCAGGCTCCAATGCCCAATTCTCCATAATCTGCGATGGCAACTCCACAAAGTCGCCCTCAACATCGAGCAATCCGTTGTACGGCACATCGGAGAAGAGGAAGTGTAGGGCGTGTCCGAACTCGTGGAAGAGGGTTGTAACCTCATCTATCGAGAGCAGCGCCGGAGTGTCGCCCGAAGGTCGTGTAAAGTTGCAAACGATACTTACCACTGGCGAGATACGCTTGCCGTTGCGGTCGTAAGATGGTCGGCGGAAGTAACCACACCACGCGCCTTGTGACTTGCTTGCGCGAGGGTGAAAATCGAAGTACAATACACCCAGATGTGAGCCGTCATTGTCTAACACCTCGTATGCCGAAGCCTCGTTGTGGTACTGCGGAACAACCACAGGGCGGAAGGTCAAACCATAGAGGCGATTTGCGAGATTGAAAGCACCCTGACGCACATTGTCAAGTGCAAAATATGGCAAGGTCATCTCCTCGTTAAGGCTATATTTCTGCTTGCGCACCTTCTCGGCATAGTACCACCAATCCCACGACTCGAATTTATCGTTTTCGCCTTTGTGGTCGCGTTTGAACATCTTATTCATCTCCTCCAACTCCTCCTTTGCCTTCTCGTTGGCAGAGGTAAATATCTCTTCGAGCAGAGCATATACCGCCTTTGGAGAGCCTGCCATCTGCTCCGAAGTAACATACTCGGAGTACGATTTATAGCCCAACAAATTCGCCTTCTCGATGCGTAGGCGTACCATATCGTTGATAATCTGCTTATTGTCGTGGTCGTTATCGTTGCTGCAACGGTTTAGGTATGCTTTGTAAATCTTCTCGCGCAACTCACGATTTTTCGAGTAGGTCAAAAACGGAATAAGGCTCGGTTTGTGGAGTGTGAAGATAAATTTGTTCTCATCATCGCCATCTTTAGCCGCATCGCGCACCGCTTTTGGCAATTCGCTAACCTCCTTGGCTTGGAGTTCCAACTCAAAGTCGTTGGTCTCGGCAAGCAGGTTGTTGTCAAATTTCACGGTTAGCAACGATAACTCTTCGTTAATCTTCTGCAGACGCTCTTTTTGTTCCTCGTTGAGCAGGGCTCCCTGACGCACAGCGTTTCGATACATCTTCTCGACAAGACGAATCTGCTCGGCGTTCAAATCGGTGCTGTTGCGCTTGTCATAGACGACCTTTATACGCTTGAACAGCTCCTCATTCATCGAGATAGCGTCATAGTGTGCAGCCAACAGAGGCATTATCTCCTCTTGAATCTCCTGCATATCCTCGTTGTTCATTGCGGCGCACATCATACCGAAGATATCCGATACATTGGCGAGCAACATACCCGAACGGTCGAGTTCGAGAATGGTATTGTCGAAAGTTGGCTCCTCTTTGTTTGCGAGGATAGCAGCCACCTCGTCATTGTGGAGCGACATCGCAAACTTAAATGCTGGCTCATAGTGTTTTGCTTCGATAAGGTCGAATGCAGGTACACCATATGGGGTGTTCGCCTCCGAGAGGAGAGGGTTGCCATCTTTTTGCACCTGCTTCGAGCAGAATGTGGTGTTAAGTGCAATCATAAGTAGTGATAATACAAATAGTATGCGTTTCATTTCAATAAAAATTATTACTTTTGCTACGCAAAGATAATACTTTTTCAATCGTTATGCAACTATTCTACGCCGCAGACTTCACTGCACCCGAATATATGCTCTCTGAGGAGGAGTCGCGCCACGCCGTTAAGGTGTTGCGTTTGAGCGAGGGCGACACCCTCCATATCACCGATGGTCGAGGCTCGCTCTATCGTTGCGAGGTGGTGTCGGCACATCAGAAACACTGCCTTGTGCGCGTGGTTGAACACTTCGAGGAGTTTGAAAAATTGCCCTATCGACTGACTATGGCGGTGGCTCCAACCAAGAACATCGACCGCTACGAGTGGTTTTTGGAGAAGGCAACCGAGATTGGCGTTGCGGAGTTTATCCCTTTGCTGAGCGAACACAGCGAGCGCAAGGTTATCAAGGCGGAGCGCGAGGAGAAGGTCATCACCGCTGCCGTTAAGCAGTCTTTGAAGGCGTATCACCCTGTGTTGGCGGATATTACGCCATTTAGCGAGGTGGTATGCAAAAATTTTGCAGGGCGTAAATTTATCGCTCATTGTGGCGATGCAGTAAAGGAGAAAAAGTACCTTGCTTCGACTTTGCGCAAGGGCGAAGATGCGCTGATTTTGATAGGCCCTGAGGGCGATTTTTCGCCCGAGGAGGTGCAGTTGGCGGTAGCAAACGGCTTCGAGGAGATAACTCTCGGCACACAGCGTTTCCGCACCGAGACCGCAGCGGTTGTGGCGGTAGATATGGTTTCGATAGTGAATAATTTGTAACGCTTGCCCGAAAATGTTACTGAAACTCTTTACAACATTCTTCAAAATAGGTCTTTTCAGTTTTGGAGGAGGCTTTGCGATGATACCGCTTATTCAGCGCGAGGTTATCGAACGCCACAAGTGGATCAATAGCAAAGATTTTGTCGATATGCTCGTCTTGGCACAGTCGACACCCGGCCCTATTGCCGTAAATACCGCAGTCTTTGTGGGGTATAAAACGGCAGGCATAGCGGGTGCTGTGGCGGCAACGCTCGGCACGGTGATGCCGTCGTTTATTGTGATTTTGCTCTTGGCTCTCTTTTTTGCCGAGGTGCGCGAAAATCGCTATGTCGATGCAGCGTTCCGCGCAATGCGACCTGCGGTTGTGGCTCTGATTGTCGCACCATTGATGGGGCTTGTCAAGGGTATGAAGTGGTATCTGCTCGCCATTGCGGCTGCGGTGGCGGTGCTTGTGTGGTACTTCGGATTTTCGCCAATGTACCTTATTGCAGGCGCTGTTGCAGTGGGGATTTTTATGGCCGTCTATAACGGCAGAAAGGGGGCAAAACGATGATTTACTTGCAGTTGTTCCTCTCCTACTTGAAGATTGGCTTCTTCGGCTTTGGTGGCGGATATGCGATGTTGTCGCTTATCCAAAACGAGATTGTCGAGCAGCGCGGTTGGATTACTGCTACGCAGTTTGCCGATATTGTTGCTGTGTCGCAGATTACTCCCGGACCTATCGCCATTAACTCCGCTACCTATATCGGCTACACCGTAGCGGGTGTGGGTGGCTCGGTGGTTGCGACCTTTGCGGTCTGCTTGCCATCGCTGACGCTGATGCTGTTCTTGACGAGATTCTTCCTTCGCCACCGCGAAAACCGCTATATTCAGACCGTTGTCAAGGCGGTAACTCCGATTGTTGTGGGTATGATTGCCTCGGCTGCGTTGTTGATGATGTTCCCTCGCACGGGTGCAAACGAAAACTTTACAGATGTGTGGTCGTGGGCACTCTTCGTTGCCTGTCTCTACGGCTCGTACCGCAAAGTAAATCCGATATTGATGATTATCCTCTCGGCAGTTGCGGGCGTGATTATATATGCCCTTGTACCCTCTATATTATAGGTAGCAACAGGGATAAGGCGCCAAATAGAAATGCTGTGGCGATAAGGACAAGGAAAATTGTTCCCAAACAGCCAAACGAGTACCCCAAACAGCCATATTTAGGATCTGCACCTGCCGGCAGTGGGTTTGAGATAAGGGCGGCAATCAAGCCGATAAGCGGTGTGAAGAGTACCGATATAATAAACGCCCAGCCGAAGCCGATATTACGGCGACTACCCAAGAGTCCTACCAATACATCGAGCAACAAGTGACCCGACAACAATCCGAAAGTTAAAATCGAAAACATAATCTTATTTTGTAATTCTGCATTTTTAATTTTTAATTTTTAATTCTCGGGACATTCGGTAGAATGTTCCGAATGGCAGCTCTTTCCCTGCTCGGTCGGTGAAGAATAGTTCGCCAAACTCCTCCTTTGCAGGTGCGCCAAACATCTGATGCACAAGTGTTCGGGCGATGGTCGAAGATAGGCCCATCGAGTACAAATTCAGCACCAAGAAACCATCTTCGGCAAGCAACTCGGCGCACGCCTCCAACATCTCGGCTATATTCTGCTCCAATACCCACTTTTCGCCATTCGCCCCACGACCGTATGCCGGAGGGTCCAAAATTATGCCATCGTAGCGGTTGCCACGCCGCACCTCACGCTGAACAAATTTCAGCGCATCTTCGACTATCCAACGCACACCCTCAATGCCACTTGACTCCATATTCTCGCGCGACCAAGTAACCACCTGCTTTACCGAATCGACATGCGTTACCTCCGCCCCAGCCGCTGCTGCTGCAAGGGTTGCACCGCCCGTGTAGGCAAAGAGATTTAAGACTTTTGGCTTTCCTTCGTGGGAAGGCTTTTCGACTTTTGCACGGCAAGTATCGTATATAAAGTTCCAATTTGCAGCCTGCTCGGGAAAGATTCCTATATGTTTGAAGGCTGTGCAAGCAAGTCGCATAGTGAGGTGCATCGCCTTGTAGTCGTAGCGGATATTCCAGCGCTCCTTCATCTGTGGCTTGTTGCGCCACTCGCCACGCTCCTCACTGCGGTCGGTGCGGAGAAACGAGGCATCGGCGAGGCGTTGCCACTCGCGCTCATCGAGCGACTTGCGCCATACGGCTTGTGGCTCGGGACGGCGCAGTGTGTAGCGACCGAAACGCTCCAACTTCTCGCCCTCACCCGAGTCAATCAACTCGTAATCCTTAAAGTTTGGTGTTAAGTTCATACCTTGTTATTGGCTTTTAGCCATTGGCCATTAGCTTTTTTATTCTTAATTGTCAATTGTCAATTGTCAACTGTCAATTTGAAAGTGATGAGTCTATCACTTTCATCTGGCATTTCCTGCAGTCGAAGCACAAACGATACCGTTTTGTGCCACGCACAAGATATAGGTCGCCCTTCAAGCGTGGCTTTTCGAGCAAGCACTCGCCAATCTCGCGGCGTATGCAGTAGTCCGACACAATAACCTGCTCGCCCGAGGTCGAAGGCCGGCAATCCAAACCCTCGGCTATCTCCGTTACGCCGTGGTCAGCATAAAACTCTCTCGCCAAGCGATTTGTTACATTATCTTGCGGAGTTAGCGTGTCGGTTGGATATTTTACATCTCGTTTTTCGACAAACGGCTCTTTTTCTCTTATCGAATAATGGTATTCCCTCTCTTTTTCGAGCAATTCCAGCACCTCTCGGCGCAAAGCACCCACTACCGACATCGGTGCAAAACGCAAATTTGCGATAGTAATATCCCGCACCTCGAAAATCGTATCGCCCGAGCGCAACAACTGTTTGCGCAGAGCCTCCTCGCCCCTCTCCTTGTTGCGAGCCTCCTCGGTGGCGCACTCAACAGATGCAACCGCCACAACACCCTCCTCGTCAGTGGCGGTGAGGGTTATTTTCTTCTCCTCGAACTCCAAAGCGAGGTCGGCTGCGATAGTTCGTTTGATGCGACTGCGCTCCACGGCCTGTGAGAATAGGCGGTTGTAGTTGCGGAACAGCTCCACACCCACCGCCACACCATCGTAGCGGTTGAGTTGCACTCGGTCGCCCTCCACACCCACAACATTTGTTCCGACCAACGAGCCATTTACGACAAAGCAGACCCCATCGCCCGTAGCGAGGTCGTGTCGGCGATCGAGAACGATACCTGTGCAATTAAATTGCATAACCCTTCCAATGCGCTCACCCACAGCCTTTGGGGTGTCAAACGATGCCACGCCACGCTGTTTGCCATCGAAGAAGTACTCCGAGCCACCACGAGTAAAACTTTTTGTAGCATCAGGCTCGAACTCCACCGTACTACGCCCTACCGAACTGCGCACAACGCCCTCACGAGCCGAAATCTCTCGGTCGAGTAGTTGGCGGTAGAGGGCTACGATATTGCGGATATAGGTGCGGTCTTTCAGTCTGCCCTCGATTTTGAACGAGGTGATTCCCTCGTCAATCATCTCGCCCAAACGAGCCGAGAGGTCGAGGTCGCGCACCGAGAGAAGGTGTTTACTCTTTATGATTACCTCGCCCTTGTCGTTGCACAAATCGTACTCCAAGCGGCACGGCTGGCTACACTCGCCACGGTTGCCACTGCGCTCCGAGGTTGAGCGCGAGAAGAAGCAGCGACCACTCTGCGATACGCAGATTGCACCATGAACGAAAGCTTCCAACTCAATAGTTGTTGCTTGGCGAATATCGTGTATTTGCTTTTTTGACAGTGAGCGCTCCAAGATAGCCCTCGAAAAGCCCACCTCCTCGAAAAATCGTACCTTTTCGGGTGTTACGCAGTTGGTTTGTGTCGAGGCGTGCAACTCTATCGGCAATCCCATACGGCAGTACGCCATATCCTGCACAATAAGCGCATCAACGCCTGCATCTATCAGTGCAAGAGCCTGCTTGCGAGCCTCCTCCAACTCGTTGTCGAAGAGCAGTGTGTTGAGTGTTGCATAGACCTTTACACCGTAGCGATGGGCGTACTTCGCAACTCGGGCGATATCCTCTACGGAGTTTGTTGCCGAGTGGCGCGCGCCGAACTTTCCAGCACCGATATATACGGCATCGGCACCGCAGTCGATGGCATCAACCGCTGTGTCGAAATCTTTTGCAGGTGCCAAAAGTTCCAGTTTTCTCATCGTTAACGCAGAATTATAGTGCAAAGATAGTTAAGTTTTCCGTTTTCCGTTTTCCGTTTTCCGTTTATTTATATATCTTTGTCCCAAAATATAATTTAAGTATATGCTTACACTACAACAATTGCGTGGCGATAAGGAGTTGACAATTAAGAAACTTGCCAAGAAGGGCGTAGATGCTGCACCCGTTATCGCAAAGATTGAGGAGTTGGACGATGCTCGTAAGGCATTGCAGGTTGAGTTGGATAACTGTCTTGCAGAGCAGAATAAGGCTGCCAAGGAGATTGGTATGCTTATGGGACAAGGCAAGCGCGAGGAGGCTGAGGAGCGCAAGCAACAGGTTGCTGCTTTGAAGGCGAAGTCGGCTGAACTCTCGGCAAAGCACGAGGAGACCTCGGCTGCATTGCAGGCGCAGATTGTGTTGCTCCCGAACTTCCCTGCCGATATCGTTCCTGAAGGTATGACCGCAGAGGAGAATCTCGTGGTGAAGATTGACGAGAACTACTCGGAGTTGCCAGAAAACCCACTTCCACACTGGGAGTTGGCGAAGAAGTATGACATTATCGACTTCGACCTTGGCGTAAAATTGACCGGCGCAGGCTTCCCTGTATATAAAGGTAAGGGCGCGAGATTGCAGCGCGCGCTTATCAACTACTTCCTCGACTACAACACAGCCGCTGGATATCAGGAGGTTGAGCCACCGGTGATGGTAAATGAGGCTTCGGGTTTCGGTACAGGACAGTTGCCAGATAAGGAGGGACAGATGTATCACGCTACGGCGGATAACTTCTACCTCGTACCTACTGCCGAGGTACCCGTTACAAATATCTTCCGCGATGTTATTCTCGATGAGAAGGAGTTTCCGGTGAAGATGACCGCCTATACCCCTTGCTTCCGCCGTGAGGCAGGCTCGTATGGTAAGGATGTGCGCGGTTTGAACCGTCTGCACCAGTTCGACAAGGTCGAAATCGTGCAGTTGGCACTGCCTGAGAACTCTTACGAGGCTCTCGATGGTATGGTTGCCCATGTTGAGGGCTTGGTTAAGTCGCTCGGCTTGCCATATCGTATCTTGCGCCTTTGTGGTGGCGATATGTCCTTCACTTCGGCTTTGACCTACGACTTCGAGGTCTATTCGGAGGCACAAAAGCGTTGGTTGGAGGTTTCGTCAGTGTCGAACTTTGAGTCGTTCCAGGCAAACCGCTTGAAGTTGCGCTATAAGGACTCGAACAAAAAGACCAAGTTGGCGCACACCCTCAACGGCTCATCGTTGGCATTGCCTCGTATCGTAGCGGCGTTGTTGGAGAACAATCAGACACCTGAGGGTATCCGTGTACCAGAGGTGCTTGTGCCATACACTGGCTTCGAGATGATTGACTAAAAAATAATTGATAATTAAAGGTATCGCCGAGCAGAGAAATTTGCTCGGCGATATTGTTATAATATGCTTTAAGAGCTAGTATCTATCTTTTAGCCTATAGGATTAAAATCCTCTTTGGTCACGCCACAGATAGGGCATACCCAATCTTCTGGAATATCCTCAAATGCAGTTCCTGGTGCGATACCGCTATCGGGATCGCCAATCTCAGGGTCATAAACCCAAGCACATACTGTGCAAACATACTTTTTCATAGTTCAAAGTTAAAAATTAAAAGTTAAATATTCATTTTTATCTTACTGCCACTTCCGATGAGCCGATAAGATTGCCACTCATATAGAGTTCAATCTTATAAGTTCCCGGGATAAAGCCACTACCCTTGTAGTAGATGCTGACATCGAGGTCTTCATTCTGATAATCGACCTCACGCGATGCAGAGTAGCCCTTCTTGACACCCTGATACTCAAAAGTTGGCATTGAGTCTGTCGAGAGCAAGTATCCATCAGGCGAGGTGATGCAGAGGTAGATTGGGCGATTTCCGGCCTTTGCCAACTCGTTTGCACCAACAGTGAAATCGACACGCAAAGTTGCAGCATTCTTCACACGCGAAATAATTTTATCGTTGGCATTTAGTGCCACGAGGGTAATATCACGAGCGCGAAGCACCGAGCCTTGCTGCACCTTATTCTGCAACTCCGAAGCGCGTTCCTCGGCAACATCGGCGCGAAGGTTGGCAGTCGAAATCTCCTTACGAAGCGACACATTTTCGCCAATAACCTTCTTGTTTACAGTGTTAAGCGAGTCAATTTGGCGAAGGTAGTTCTTCATCACAGCACGCAGTGTACCCACCTCCTTCTGATACGCCTTCAACTTATTGTAGTTAAAACGGCGCTCTCGTTTGAGTTGCTCGACCATCTCGGTAGCCTTCTGCAACTGCGCAGCGATAGTGTCATTCTGGTACTTCAAATTGTCGTACTCGTTAATAAGCGATGTGAGGTTGTTCTGAATTGTATCTCTATCTGCCTGCAACAGAGCGTAATCCTCCTGCTGCTGACGGTTGAGATTGAAGTATAAAACCGACAATCCTGCCAAGATGATTGCCAACAAAATTATCACAACGCGGTAGCCACGAAGCGACTTTTTGACCGCCTCATTCTCCTCCTTTTCGTAGTCGTAACCCTCATCGGGGTTGTATTCGTATTTGTTCTCTTCCATAGTTTTGAGATATTTTTTGCAAATATAATACTTTTGTTTTTAGTTTTCCGCTTTCCGCTTTCCGTTTTCCGTTATTTTTGATGTTAGTGGATATTTCAGCCCTTCGTATCGGCGGAGGTATGCTCTAATCTCTCCAACGCGTACCGGCGAAGCCAACATCACCGGAATTTTGTTCTCATCGTTGGTTATCCAGATAAAAAACTCCGTACCGTCCGTAAACGAAAACTCCTCCGAAGAGCCAAGCGTACAGGCGAATTTCATTGTGTCGAAGCGCCCCAGCCTTGGCACTTTCAGATTTTCGCGCCCGATATAGCGGTAGCGAAGATGGCGAATTGTATCCTCCAACACCATATCGAGCCTGCGGTGTTCGCCCTCGCGAAACGACTCCAAATCGACCGAGCGTAGATTAAAGTAGAGCGATACGGCGTCCATACTTTCGGGTGTCAGGTTCATCGTCTTGGTGCGCGGAGTATTTTGTCGTCTTTGCGACCAAGTATGCACCTTCATCGAATCCCAATCGTAGCGATAGTGGCTGCGAAAGGTATATTTATCCTCCTTCAAGTCGCTCTCGAAACGCTGTGTGCGTAGTGTCTGCCTATCCACCCAAATATCGTAGGTGTCGTTCATATCGAAGAACCAACGAAAAAAAGGCAAGGTGCGACCATTCCCCGTAACGCGATATACCTCTTTGCCGTTGAGCGTGTCGAGGCGTGTCGATACTGTAACCTCTCCCGCCTCGATATTTGGCACCAACTTGGCACGATAGGCGGCACGATAGTACAACACCTCGCCCTCCTGAAAGACCTGCGCCGAGGCTGTCGCTACCCCTGCTACGAAGAGTATCGCAAATATCGCGCCTTTTATGTATCTGTCCACACTCAACATACTTTTCAAACGCTCACACCGTACAAATTATTATATAAGCTTTTTGTTCTTTTAATTGACAATTGACGAATTGACAATTGACAATTAAAGGTATTTTATATTTAGGCCTGCGGCACAATTTTGCATTTCTCTCGTCTTTCGTCTAAAATCATTATGAAATCTCCGAGAAATCGGTTTTGTATTCGGGGGCGTAGCGGTCGCGCAACTCTCGCAGTGCCAAATGGTCGGGGTGCGAAAGTGTTGCATCAACTCCGAGGAGAGAAATCGCCAACGCCTGTGCCACCTGCAAAATCTGATTATCATAGGTTGGGTTGGCAATCTTCAAATCAAACGCCTCGCCACTCTGCATCGTGCCGTTTATATCGCCCGCACCACGCAGTTTGAGGTCCAACTCCGCCAACTCGAAGCCATCGGTTGTCTGGCACATCGCCTCCAAGCGTTTGCTCGACTCCTTCGACAACTTTTCGTCAGACATCAGCACGCAGTACGATTGCTCCGAGCCACGACCTACACGACCTCGCAGCTGGTGCAACTGTGCCAAGCCGAAACGCTCCGCCGACTCGATAACTATCACCGTAGCATTCGGTACATCGACACCCACTTCAATAACCGAGGTCGCAACCAAAATATCCGCCTCTCCGTTTTTGAACTCCTCCATCGCCTGCTGTTTGAGTTCGGGCTTCATCTTGCCGTGACAAACCGCAACCCTATATTTCGGCAACGGAAAATCTCGAACAATAGCGTCAAAACCCTCCTGCAACGAGAGGTAGTCCATCTTTTCGGACTCGGCAATCAACGGATAGACCACATAAATCTGTCGCCCACGCTCAATCTGCTTGCGCATAAAATTCTGCAACGACAATCGGGCAGACTCGAAGTAGTGGTAGGTTTTAATCGGCTGTCTTCCCGGTGGCAAGCCCTTGATAATCGACACATCGAGGTCGCCATACAAGGTCATCGCCAGCGTACGCGGAATTGGCGTTGCGGTCATCACAAGGATATGCGGAGGTTGCGCATTCTTGGTCCACAATCGCGCCCTCTGCTCCACACCGAAGCGGTGTTGCTCGTCAATTATCACCAATCCCAAATTCGAGAACTGCACCCTATCCTCAATCAGGGCGTGCGTTCCGACCAAAATATCTATCTCGCCAGCCTCCAAAGCGGCTAAAATCTCTCTGCGCTCCTTCGTCTTGGTTGTTCCCGTAAGTATTGCGATGCGCACCGGCACGCCCTCGCACATCTTTGTCATCGAGGCGTAGTGCTGTCGTGCCAAAATCTCGGTCGGCACCATCATACACGACTGAAAACCATTATCGCCAGCCAACAACATCGACAACAACGCCACCACGGTCTTACCACTGCCGACATCGCCCTGCAACAAGCGATTCATCTGAATACCCGACACGGTATCTTGGCGAATATCACGCACCGCCTGCTTCTGACCTTCGGTCAAGTCGAAAGGTAACTTCGTGTGGTAGAAGGTGTTGAACTTATCGCCCACCTTCGGGAAGAAGAAACCATCTCTGCGTCCCGTACGCTCCGACCTGCGAGCCTGAATATTCAACTGAATACCGAACAACTCGTCAAATTTCAGGCGGTACTGCGCCTGTCGCAACTTCTCGGGCGACTGCGGAAAGTGGATATTATAGAGAGACTCTTCGAGCGACATCAAACCATATTTGCGAACGATATATTCGGGCATGTAGTCGTGGATATGGTTTCGCACAACGCCCCACAACGAGCAGACGATATTGTACAACCCTTTACCACCAAGCGTAGTAGAGAGTTTTTCGGTTGTGGAGTAGATACCTTGCAAGCCACTCTCGACCTTGCGAGAGAGAGCCTTTTCGATAACCTCGATTTCGGGGTGTACCATCGAAAACTCGCCACGGAAGAAGGAAGGGCGACCAAAGACGATATATTCACGATTAGGCTCGATAATCTTCTCAATCCACTTCACGCCACGGAACCAAATCAACTCCACACGCCCCGTATCATCGGCACAATAGACCGAGAAACGCTGCTTGCGCCCCTCGCCCGCAAAGGCTTTGCCGAGCACTCGGACACGGAGTTGAATATAGGCGGAGGCGTTATCTTCGGTCACTTCACGCACTTTGTAGGTGCGTGAACGGTCTATATAGCGGAATGGGAAGTGGTAGAGCATATCGCGCATAGTGACGATACCAAGCTCCTTTTCGAGCAACTTGGCACGCACCTCGCCCACGCCCTGCACAAACTTTATCGAATTATCGAGCATACTTCCCATACCACAAAGATAGCAATCAAATTGATAATTGACAATTGATAATTGACAATTTAAGGATTTTTTTGTTTTACACCATACTGACGGGTATTGTTTTCGATACCCAAGAGGGTGTGGTGGCTTCCTCTTGAGTGGTGGGTATTGTTTCCGATACCCGTGCTTGCGTGGGGAGGTATTTCCTTTGGGTGGTGGCTTTCCCCTCTTTGATTGCTGGGTATCGTTTTCGATACCTATGGGGGCAGGGCTTTTAGTCATTGGCTTTTTCAATTGACAATTGACGAATTGACAATTGACAATTAAAGGTATTCTTATTTTATATATTCCTCCCCTAAGTTAGGGGAGGTGCCCAACGGGCGGTGGGGTCTGTTCTCTATATAACTCCGTTTTTAATTAAAAACAATAATGGAGATTACCACGCTCATTACATTCGGTCGTAATGACGATTTTATTATTTTTCAAAATTTCTCTCGTCTCTCGTCTTTCGTCTTTCGTCTTTTTATTATCTTTGTGGTATGAATCTGAACAAGTACATACGCAGAATAAGCCACGAGGTCAGAATCGGCACTACCATCATAGGTGGCGACAGTCCGATTGCCGTGCAGTCGATGACAAATACCGCCACTGCCGATGTGGAGGCGAGTGTGGCGCAAATTGAGCGCATTGCCGATGCCGGTGCGCCCATTGTACGCCTTACGGCACAGGGTAAAAAGGAGGGTAAAGCCCTATGCAACATTATTGCACAGGTACGCCGAGATGGCTATCCGACAGCGATTGTGGCGGATATTCACTTCGTTCCGGAGATTGCATCTATTGCTGCCGAGTCGGTCGATAAGGTGCGCATCAATCCGGGCAACTATCGCACAAGCGGTGGCGAGTTGGAGGCGTTAATCGCGAAGTGTCGCAAGCGTGGTGTGGCGTTGCGCATAGGCGTTAATCACGGCTCATTGGCAAAGCATATTATCGACCGACTCGGCGACACCCCTGCCGGAATGGTTGAGTCGGCAATGGAGTTTTTAAGAATTTGCGTCAGGGAGAATTTCGACCAAGTCGTAGTGTCGATGAAGTCGAGCAACACCCGAGTTATGGTCCACGCCTACCGCCTTTTGGTTGAGGCGATGGAGCGTGAGGGTATGGCGTTCCCAATCCACCTTGGCGTAACCGAAGCTGGCAACGGCATCGAGGGCAGAATAAAGAGTGCCGTAGGTATTGGCGCACTCTTGGCTGATGGTGTGGGCGACACAATCCGCGTTTCGCTGACCGAAGCACCCGAAAACGAAATCCCCGTAGCGCAGATGTTGGTCGAGCATTTCCAAAATCGCGAGGGCGAATTTGAGGTTTTGCACCCCGAGCGTTACTCCCCAACTGAGTACCGCCGCCGCACCTCGGCACCGATTGTTGCGCACAGCGAGATTACCGATGACTATATCGTTATTGATGCCGTAAGCGGCAACCCTACTGCCGAGTGGCGTGCCGCAATTCTCAATGCCGACCACAACAAACCCGTTGTTATTCGCCGCAAGTACGAAGGCTCAAAGGAGGAGGTTGCCGTGCGTGCCGCAGCCGATATGGGGCAGTTGTTGCTCGATGGCTTGGCTGATGGCGTATGGATTAATGCACCGCAGATTGCCGAAGAGGAGTTGCACGAGGTGGAGTTGATGATTTTGCAGGCCTCCCGTGCAAGATTTTCGCATACCGAGTATATCGCCTGCCCTTCGTGTGGTCGCACCCTATATAATATAGAGCAGGCGTTGGCAGATATCAAGGCTCGCACCTCGCACCTGAAAGGGTTGAAGATTGGCGTTATGGGTTGCATCGTAAATGGTCCGGGCGAGATGGCAGATGCGGACTATGGCTATGTCGGAGCAGGCGCAGGTCGCATTTCGCTCTACAAGGGCAAGGAGTGTGTCGAGCGCAATATCCCGCAAGAGGAGGCACTCGAAAGGCTTATTGCTCTTATCAAAGCCAACGGAGATTGGAAAGAAAAAGATTAGGGTCGTTAGAGGCGTTAGGGTCGTTAGAGTAATTTTGCATTCTGCATTTTGAATTTTGAATTTTATGGTTGTTTTACCACTGACATATTGGGGAAACATTGAGCATTTCGCCAACCTTTTGCAGGGTGGCGAGGAGGCGATTATCGACCTTGGCGAAAACTATGTGAAACGCTCGGAGCGCAATCGTACCGAGATTGTTACACCTACGGGCGGAATGGTCTTGTCGGTGCCACTCATTAAAGCAAATCGCCCACGAACACCTATGCAAAAAATTTGCATAGACAACTCCAAGCGTTGGCAGCACCAACATTGGGTGGCGATTCTCTCGGCTTATCGTTCATCGCCCTACTTCGACTATATCGCCGACCGCATCGCCCCGATTTATGAGCGCGAGTGGAAGTATCTTGTGGACCTCAATCGTGAAATTTTGCAAGCGGAGTTCGATATTCTCGGCATTGAGCCGAAGTTCCGCTTCTCGGAGCAATATATCGAGCCGAGCGAAGATTTAATAGACCTCCGCAATAAAAAAAGAGAGAGCCATTTCAGCTCTCCCCAATACTTTCAACTATTTATGGACCGTACCCCCTTTGTCGAAAACGCTTCGATGCTCGACCTGCTGATGTGTGAGGGGCGTGAGGCTATTGCACTCTTAGATAGTTGCCGATTGTAAGCGACATCTCGTCTGTCTTATCCCCCACCGTAACCTTTACGGCATTTGTACCCTTCAAGGTGAGGGTGTCGGTGCGGTATATCGTGCGTGCCACATTCTCACACGCCACCGTATCGCCATTTATGGTCATCACAGGGCGACCAAGCGAAGAATAGACCGTAAGCACCTGACGCTCCTCGGCACGGATACTGCGGTGTTTATCGGTAATATGAAGTGTCGGCTTACGGCGATTCCACTGCGACTTGTAGAGGTAGAAGAGGTTTTTACGGCTCTTGTGGTCGCCCGCAACAACACCCGAGTTGCGCACTCCGTGCTGATAACGAGCCGAGCCCATATCGAACATCGAGTTTAACCAAACACCCCAGAACAACTCCTCATCAACCAAGTGCGAATAGCCCTCGTGGAACTTCTGCTGGCGAGCACTCGCTGCCACAGCATTGCAAGTTTTAGAGGTTGAAACATAGCGAGCCCCATTACTACTCTCGCCATAGCATACTGCTTGACGCAGGTGGTTCCAATTTGTACGCAACGCCCCCTGCCACAAATCGAGGTCGGTTACCTCGCCACTCTCCCAGCCTACCGCTTGTTGCCAAACAATAAGGTCAGTGATAAAGTTTATCTCGCCATCTTGGTTGCTCATCGCCACCGTTGGGCGACTTGAATCGAGTTTTTTGGCAGTAGAATTCAACTTGCGAATATAATCTATCTGCTGCTTGGAGTTGCCACGCAACATCGAAAATACTCCCCACATCGCCACCGAAGGGTGGTTGATATTCTGCAAAACTATTTCGTGCAGTTGCTGCAAGCCATTCCCCTCGAAACGGGCAGTTGAATAGTATGGTATATCGCTCAAAAATGGCGCACGCGCAAGTGGAAAATCTACCCACGCCACCATTCCAAGACGGTCACACTCGTTGTAGAGGTGTTGCGAGTGAGGTCCAGTAACCGAGCGCACGGCATTTGCGCCCATCTCGCGAATAAGTGCAAGGTCGGAGTTTATATCCGCCTGCGACACCGCATTTCCATTCGGCAATCGGTCGTGTCCGAGCAGTACGCCACGCACACGCACACGGCGACCATTAACGGTAAATTTCCTCTCCGGTGTAACCTCAATTTTGCGGAAACCGGTCTTAACCTCTACCGACTCCTCACCCACCGTAACACGCACGGTGTAGAGGCGAGGCTGCGATGGTGTCCATAGTTCGGCGTTTTCGATAGTGAACGGAACAGCCAACAAGTTGCCGTCAATCTTCGCCTTTACGCTCTTCGACAACGACACATAGCCATCGGGGGCGAGAAAATCGACCGTAACACTGTGCGAGGAGTCCTTTTTGCCGAGCAGAGCGATATCCACCTTGCCCGAAACACGCTCCTTCGTCACTTCGGTCTGATGTACCATAATACCCTCCGTGCCGTAGTAGAGAGGTGAAACGGTGGTTTTGTCAGTTACGATTAGTTCGACATCGCGATAGATGCCGCCGTAGCGATTCTCCTCGCTCGAAGTCGGCAGAACATCGCTGCGCATGGCGTTGCTCACCGCCACAAGCAGGGTGTTGTTGTAACCATACGACACCTTGTCCGAAATCTCAAATGCGAAAGCGGTGTATCCGCCATAATGCTCGCCTATGTGGCGACCATTTACAAAGACATCGGCAACGCTCTGAACGCCTTGAAAGCGCAAGAAAACCCTCTTTCCTTTCCACTCGGCAGGGATAAAGAGCGTGCGCTGATAGTTGGCGGAGGTTTGGAGATAGGAGCCATCGCCCACGAAGGCGTCTATATTCCAAGTGTGCGGAAGCACGATTTCTCGCGCATTATCGCTCGAATTTTCCTCCGCAAAAAAGAACTTCCAACCGCTATTCAGCGAGTATATTTCTCGTGCCGAAGCACCGCAAACGATGCCGACAACAAGGGCAATATATATTATGGCTCTCTTCATAGTTCCAACTTTGTAAGTGCAAAGTTAAAAATTAAAAGTTAAAAGTTAAAACTTTTGTTAGGGATTTGTGGTGCAATTATACAAGAGGTTGTTAGAGGCAGTTAGAGGTTATTATGGGTGCGCCACTCTAATTTCCGCTAATAACCTCTAACTACCACTATTTTATTAGCGCAACTTTGCAACTATCGAAAATTATTTCTAATTTTGTGGTGCAGTCCTCGGATTGCAGACATATTAATAGTGAAAGTGTTTTCGCTATCCTTATTGAGAAATTTGGCGATTTTTTGAACACAAGGAGGCAAAAAACTTGCAACTACCGTGTATAGTGGCATTTGCAACTATATATCGGTGTGGAGTGTAGTTTATTGTGTTCGGGCCACGCCAAATGCCTCTCAATAGTAAACGAAGTCAACTCCACACTTTCTTTATTTATAATAACCGCACATTCGGGGTTGGTGGGCAAACAAAACGTTTATAACTATGAAGAAATTTCTTCTTTTTTCAGTAATTGCATTGCTTGTCGGCTGTGTTGATTATACAGACGACATCAATGCGATTGATGAACGCCTCGATGCGTTAGAGCAATCCGTGCCTTCTATCGAGGAGCAGATATCCGCAATTCAGACCTCGATTAAGGCTCTCGAAGAGGTTGATGAGTCGTTAGATGAGAGTATCAAAGCCCTCGAAGCTAACGATGAGGCTACTGCCGAGGAGATTGCAGCATTGAAAGATGCAGACAAAGCTATCGAGGCAAAAATTGCGGAGTTGAAAAAGTATGTAGATGATGCTCTCAAAGCAACCAAAGATTGGGTGTCGGCAACATTTGCAACATTGGAGCAACTCAACGCATTGTCGGGCGAAGTTGCGGCTCTCAAATCACTTGTTGATGCGAACAAAGCAGAGGCTGCTGCAAATCTTGCAAATGCTATCTCAAACCTCGAAACATCGTTGAAAAAGTGGGTTGGCGAGCAGTTGTCGAACTACTACACCATTGCAGAGATTGATGCTAAGATTTTGGCGTTGCAGACAGCGATTACCAATGGCGATAGCGCATTGCAGGAGGAGTTGAACAAGTTGAAGGCTCAACTCGAAACAGCAAAGGCAGAACTTACCGAGGCATACAAGAAGGCAATCAAAGAGGCTATCGAAACAAACAATGGTGTAATCAATGCCAAAATTGCAGAGGAGATAGGCAAAGTAAATGGGCTTATTGAGGAGTTGAACTCGAAATTGGCAAAATTGCAGATTCAGGTCGATAAGAACACTGAGGATATCGCCAAACTCTTGGCGCGTATTCAGTCGGTGTCGTATGTGCCACAATATAGCGATGGCAAGGCAACACTAAAATATATCGGTGGGGTAAGCCAAGTTGTGCTCGACTTTAAGGTATCGCCAAAGGAGTGTGTAGCAGAGTTGGCGAAGATTTGGGAGAGTGCGATTAAAATAGATGCAGTCTATACCGAAACTCGCGCAGTATCATTTATTGATATGCCAATTATAAAGTTTGAAGCAGATGCCGAGAATGGTGTTATATCGGTTATCGCATCGGGCGAAAATCTTTCGGAGGGGTTATTCGCAGGTACACAGTCGGCAAGTGCATCATTGACTATTTCCGATGGTAATAGCTCGGTTGCGAGTGAATATGTGCAAATGGTTGCGCAAGAGGTCGATATGTATCAACTGTCAGTGCCAGCAAATCAGATTTGGTACACATCAACTGATGGTAAGATTGTAACTCCATATAAAAGTGATGTTTTTGGTGGACAAATCTTATCAAACACTTACGAGAATGGCATGGGTATAATCGTATTCGATGCACCCGTTATTTCGATTGGTGCTGCCGCATTCTCTACTTGCAGTAGTCTGGCAAGTATGATAATTCCGGATAGAGTTATTGCTATTGGCAATTCTGCATTCAATAATTGCAGTGGTCTGACAAGCGTAATAATACCCAATAGTATTACTTCAATTGGGAATTATGCGTTCCATACTTGCACTTCGTTAACAAGTGTTACAATTCCAGATAGTGTTACTTCGATTGGCGATATAGCATTCTATCGTTGCAATAGCTTGACAAGTGTAACAATTCCGAAGAGTGTTACCAAGATTGATAATGGAATATTTTCTAGTTGCGATAAATTGGAGTACTTCTACGGTAAATTTGCTTCGAAAGATAATCGTTGTTTGATTGTGGGTAATACACTTAATACGTACGCTGCAGGTTCCACCTTATCATCGTATACTATTCCTGAATACATTACAGTCATTGGGCCTAATGCATTCCAGCACAACGACTATATTACAAGCATAACAATCACAGAAGGTGTTACTGAAATAGGTGTGCTTGCATTCGCTCATTGCGGTAATCTAGCAAGTGTATTTTGCAAACCGACAACCCCTCCTTCTATAAAGGTCAATCCGTATACTTCAGGAGTTTTCTACGGTAATGCCTCCGACAGAAAGATTTATGTGCCACGCGAATCGGTTGATGCATATAAAGTGGCTGATGGTTGGAGCGACTACGCAGATAGCATCGTTGGCTACGACTTCTAAAATGAAACAAATCGTCATTACGAAGGAGCAAGGCGACTGCGGTAATCTCCCTTATTGTTATTAAAATTAAAAGCGGGAGATTGCCACGAGCCTACGGCTCTCGCAATGACGAACGATTGCCCTCCGCAGAAAAAAACTCTGCGGAGGGTGGTTCTTTGCCGACAAGATTATAAAGGCTGTTAATGGAGATTAAAGGTAATTAAGGGTGATTAAGGGGAGTTTGTGTGTCGGCACTTTAATAGCCTTTAACAACCTTTAACAACCCTTACTGGCCGTTATGCTGTTACATTTTACAGTATAAAACGCTCTCTATTCCAAAATAATTTGCTAACTTCGTGCGGTTATTAAGACTTTTTGTGATGAATTTTTTTGATATTCTTACCCTTGTTGCCCTTGTGTGGGCAGTGGTTAGCGGTTGGCGAAGCGGTTTTGTGTCGCAACTGCTCGGACTTTTAGGCATTATTCTCGGCATTGTTCTCTCACTCCGCTATGGCACTGCCGTAGGCGAAATGCTCGGTATCGATGCGCGATTTTCGGTAGTTGCAGGCTTCTTGATTACCTTTGTTGCAACACTTATCGTTGCAACACTTATAGCACGACTTATTGCGAGAGTATTGTCGTTTGTCGGCTTGGGTTGGATTAATACCCTGCTCGGTATCGTGCTGTCAATTGTCAAGGGTTTAATCGTATTGAGCATGCTCTACGCAGCGATTTTTGCCCTCAACGCAAATCTGCAATTTGTTGAGCCTCAATACTTCGACAACTCCATATCGTTCGACCTTGTCCGCAAATGTGCCGAGCCGCTATTCAACTATTGGAACGAGGCAAAGCAGGTAATTCTATCCCCAACCCCAAAAGCGTAGCCGATGCAGAGAGTTGAAGGTTTGGTGATGCGTGCCACAGGCAGTTGGTACGAGGTGTTGCACGAGGGCGAGGTGTTGCGCTGCCGTATGCGTGGCAAGTTGCGCCTGCGTGGTGTGCGCTCCACAAACCCCGTAGTCGTGGGCGACACCGTACATTGCGAGTGTGGCGAAGATGGCGAGTGGGTGATTGTCGATATTGCTCCACGCCACAACTATATTATCCGCCGAGCATCAAACCTCTCGAAGGAGTCGCACATTATAGCCTCAAACATCGACCGTGCAATGTTGGTAGTAACGCTCGTTGAGCCCGTTACCGCCACCGAGTTTATAGACCGCTTTCTCGTTACCTGCGAGGCATACAAAGTGCCTGTAACTATTCTTTTGGCCAAAATTGACCTTTTGCGCGAAACGCCCGAAGCCATCGCAGAGTTCCATCGCATATACGAGGGTGCTGGCTACGAAGTTATCGACATCTCGGCAACGCAAGGCATAGGTGTAGAGCGAGTAAAGGCGATGTTGTCGGGCAAAATAACGCTGCTTTCGGGCAATTCGGGCGTAGGAAAATCGACACTTATCGGGGCGATAGACCCTACGATAGATATTCGCACGGGCGAGATTTCGGACTCATTCCACAAGGGCAAACACACCACCACATTCTCCACGATGTACCGCATTGCAGATGGCTACATCATTGACACTCCGGGCGTTAAGGGCTTCGGATTGATTGATATTGACGAGAAGGAGTTGTGGCACTACTTCCCAGAGATGATTTCGCGTGCCGGCGAGTGCAAGTTCTTCAACTGCACCCACACCCACGAGCCACATTGTGCCGTGATAGAGGCGGTAAAGCGTGAGGAGATAGCCTTTTCGCGCTATGAAAGTTACCTGAAAATACTCGATGAAGATGACAAATACCGAAAATAATCTCTCGCTCGAAGAGTTGCGTGAGCGTATCGACTACCTCTCCTCGTTCCTCTTGGAGAGCCGTATCGACACACTCACCCGAGCCCTCGATATGCGCACCGAGTATATAACGGTGATGACCGAGAATATGTTTCACGCCCAAAATGCCAGCGCTATTGTGCGCCACTGCGAGGCTTTTGGCGTGCAAAATATCCACACGGTAGAGGAGTTATGCCCATTCTTGCCAACCCTCAATATCGCCCTCGGCACGGACAAGTGGATCGACATAAATCGCCACGCCACAACTGCCGATGCAGTGAAGGCGTTGCGCAAAGAGGGTTATCGTATTATAGCCACCACGCCACACCACAAGAGCTGTACCCCCGAGACCTTCGATGTTACGAAGGGAAAGTTTGCCCTTATCTTCGGAACGGAAAAGACGGGTGTATCTGACGAGATTTTGGCAGAGGCTGACGAGTTTTTGCAGATTCCGATGTGCGGAATGGTCGATTCGCTAAATGTATCGGCCTCGGCTGCTATACTTATATATATGTTGTCGCAGCGTATGCGCCTCGAATGTAGCGATTGGCACCTCTCCGAGGAGAAGCGTACTCGCACACTCTACGATTGGTATCGCTACGCAGTGAAGGACTCCGAAGCGTTGCTCGAACGAAAATTTCCGACAAAATGAAGTGGTTTATAGTTGTTGTTGCTCTGCTTTTGGCAGGCTGCTATACCGCACCTCAATATCGTGTTGTTGATGGTACAATGCTCGGCACGACCTACCATATCGTTGCCGAAACAACTCTCTCGAACAAGCAGATTTTCGAGGAGATGCAACGCATAAACAGTGAAGCCAACGCCTCGATGTCAATTTTCAATCCGCAGTCGTTGTTAAGTCGCATCAACAGCAACCAGACCGATTCGGTGGATATCCATATCGCCCGCAATATCGAGATTGCATCGAAAATCAACGCTCTCACTCCGCGATACGACATCACCGTCAAGCCGTTGATCGATGCCTACGGTTTTGCTGCAAAAAATCGCGAGGTGAAGCCCAATATCGACTCACTTGTGCAGTTTGTCGGTTTTTCAAAATTCCGCATCGAAGATGGTCATATCGCAAAGAGCGATGCTCGTGTGCAAATAGACCTCAACTCCATAGCCAAAGGCTATGTTGTAGATTTGATTGCCGAGTGGCTCGATTCGCAAGGTTGCGAAAATTACATCGTAGAGGTGGGCGGGGAGATTCGCGCAAAGGGGGTAAATGCCAAAGGCATTGCTTGGCGCGTGGGAGTGGATACTCCGTTTGAGAACAACCAAACACCCGGTCTGCATCAGCAGAAGGTAGTGCAGATTAGTGGCGCATCACTCGCCACATCGGGCAACTATCGCCGCTTCTACTACAACGAACAAGGCGAGCGTATATCCCACACCCTAAATCCGCAAACAGGACACTCGCAGACAACATCGCTCCTTTCGGCAACGGTTATTGCTCCACGATGCGCTACGGCAGATGCCCTTGCTACCGCATTTATGGCATCAGACGAAAAAGATGCCATCGCCTTGGCGGAGCAGTTGCGCGATAGCGTACAGGTCTATTTTATACTTGCACCCGCAAAGGGCAAGAGTGAATATCGGGAATTTTCAACCCTTATTGAGTAATATTCTCACACCTAATAGAAGGGGCAATAGTCGCCACCTCTATTATCTCCACAAAAAAACTACTTCCCAATGTAAAGGTAGTAAAATTATTCTGCAATGGCCTCATTTTTCTCGTAAAAATGGGGCTACTTCCGTATAAATACACCATTTAGACCTCTTTTTCGTGCATTTGATACAAAATTTATGAGGACAACACCTTTTAGGATATATTTGCGACACAAAAAGAGCTTAATCACATATTAAACCTTAATTACATACTGTTATGAACAAAACCAACACAAATTTAAGACCAGAAACAGATGTCGTAAAGATTACGGAACGAACAAACTCGGGAGTGCAAGTGTTATCCACTTCGCGATTGACCATAGGTTATATCCTCTCCGGAACAAAGTATCTGCATCACAACGACCGATGTACCGCCATCGAAGAGGGCAATCTCTTCGTACTCGATGCTGGACACCACTACGAAGAGAACTGCATAGGCGAGCGTGGCGTATTCGAACAGATTTTATTCTACACCACCGCCACTACCCTGCAGAGAGTTATATTTGGACTGAATATAAACTATGGCTTATCATTCTCATCTTCGCACAGTTGCCCTAAATGTATAGGTCGCAACTTCGCCGTAAGAGGTGGCTCGGAGACTCTGACAAACTTCTTTGTTGGCATTGACATCTCACTACGCAATAGCGGTTTGTTGCACAACGATATCGGGCAACGCATAAAGTTAAACGAACTAATCTTCTTAATGCTATCCGAGAGCGACAACTGCGTAAGGCGCAAGATACTGCGCTCGGCAGACACTATCTCCGGACACTTTATGAATATCATCTACGAAAATCTATTTGACGATGTCTCGGTGGAGATGCTTGCCGAGCGCACCAATCGCTCACTTACCTCTTTCAAGAAGGAGTTTAAGCGACTATTTTCGACCTCACCGCATCGTTGGATAATAGAACAACGACTTATGCGTGCCAAAATTATGCTCGTATCGACAAGTCGTACCGTATCCGAGATTGGCGCAGAGTGTGGCTTTACAAATATCTCTCATTTTATAAAACTCTTCAAACAGCACTACCACACCACTCCCGCCATCTATCGCCGTAACAATTCGGTGGTCTCCGATAGCGAACTTTCGGCTTAATCGCGGGGGTCCGTTTTCCTCTTTTTCAACTCTCAACTCTCAACTCTCAACTCAAAAGTTTTCCGCTTTTCGCTTTCCGTTTTCCGTTTTTTACTATCTTTGCACCGCAGATTCGGTTCATCGCTGCCTCAACAAGAGGGGGAGGAAAGTCCGAGCAACACAGAGCACCGTGCAAGTTAACGGCTTGATGTTCGAGAGGGTATAGTAGCGTAACAGAGAATAACCGCCGCGAGTTCGGCTCGGGGTAAGGGTGAAAAGGCGGGGTAAGAGCCCACCGCGAGGGCAGCAATGTCGCTCGGCAGTACGCCTCACGGGTTGCAAGGTTATGTATATCGGCAATTAAGGGTTGCTCGCCCGATGCCGAGGGGTAAACCGCTAGAGGTGGCAAGTGATTGTCATCGTAGATAAATGATGGACTAAAACAGAACTCGGCTTATGGGGTCTGCAATTTTGGGGAGGTTGTTTCTTTTAGATTCAGCCTCCCATCTTTTTGTTATGTGGCTCCTACCATAAGCCGAGATGTGTGTTACCCACCCCCAAACCCAAAAAACTACAAAAAAAAGGGCTACCGCAACTCGGTAGCCCTCAACTATAAGCTTGTGGAGCAGACTATTTCTTCTCCATCTGAGCCTTCAACTCTGCAAGACCGGCGATATCACCCAAAGTGGTCTTCTCAACCGACTGCTGAATCTTCTTAACCGAAGACTTTGTCTCCTCGGCAGCTGCCTTACGGCTAGCCTTCTCGGCTGCAACCTCGGCACGCTTTGCCTCCTCGAAGATACGAGTGTGCGACAAAGTGATACGCTTTGTAGCCTTCGAGAACTCGATAACCTTGAAGTCTGCGGTCTCGCCCTTCTTGATTGTCGAACCGTCCTCCTTAACCAACTGACGAGCAGGTGCGAAGCCCTCGATATTCTCGCCGAGCGATACGATTGCGCCCTTATCGGTCAACTCTACAACTGTACCTGCGTGAACCGAATCAACAGTGTACTGCTGCTCAAACTCGTTCCAAGGATTCTCCTCCAACTGCTTGTGACCAAGGCTCAAGCGGCGGTTCTCCTTGTCGATCTCGAGAACTACAACCTCGATATCAGCACCTACCTGAGTGAACTCTCCCGGGTGCTTAACCTTCTTAGTCCACGAAAGGTCAGAGATGTGAATCAAGCCATCGATACCCTCCTCGATCTCAACAAATACACCAAAGTTGGTGAAGTTGCGAACCTTTGCAGTGCACTTTGTGCCTACAGGGTACTTGGTCTCGATTGCCTCCCACGGATCTGTCGAAAGCTGCTTGATGCCGAGCGACATCTTACGCTCCTCGCGGTCGAGAGTCAAGATAACAGCCTCAACCTCGTCACCAACCTTCATAAAGTCCTGAGCAGAACGCAAGTGCTGACTCCACGACATCTCCGATACGTGGATCAAGCCCTCTACGCCCGGAGCAATCTCGATGAATGCACCGTAGTCTGCCATAACAACAACCTTACCCTTAACAGTGTCGCCAACATTCAAGTTAGCATCGAGAGCCTCCCAAGGGTGTGGTGTGAGCTGCTTCAAGCCAAGAGCGATACGCTTCTTAGCCTCATCGAAGTCGATGATAACAACCTGCAACTTCTGATCGAGCGAAACAACCTCCTCTGGGTGGCTTACGCGGCCCCACGAGAGGTCTGTGATGTGGATAAGACCATCAACACCACCGAGGTCGAGGAATGCACCATACGAAGTGATGTTCTTAACAACACCCTCCAAAATCTGGCCCTTCTCCAACTTCGACATAATAACCTGCTTCTGTGCCTCCAACTCAGCCTCGATAAGAGCCTTGTGCGAAACGACAACATTGCGGTACTCCTGATTGATCTTAACAACCTTGAACTCCATTGTCTTGTCAACATATACATCGTAGTCGCGGATAGGCTTAACATCGATCTGCGAACCAGGCAAGAATGCCTCGATGCCGAATACATCGACAATCATACCGCCCTTAGTGCGGCACTTAACATAACCCTTGATAATCTCATCATTCTCCATCGCCTCGTTAACACGATCCCACGACTTGAGCTGACGAGCCTTCTTGTGCGAGAGAAGGAGCTGACCGCCCTTATCCTCTACAGACTCAACATAAACCTCTACCTTGTCGCCTACCTTAAGGTCTGCGTCATAACGGAACTCTGTAGCAGGGATAACACCCTCGCTCTTGTAGCCGATATTTACGATAACCTCGCGCTTGTTAATCTCGGTAACTGTACCCTCTACGGTCTCACCTACCGCGATGTTAGACATAGAGTCGCTATACGCCTTCTCAATCTCCTCCTTGGTCTGATTGTAAAGACCTGACTCGTTCTCAAACGCAGCCCAATCAAAATTCTCGACTGCAACATTTGTATTCTCCATACAATAAATTTTTGCGATACAATCGCTCGTTAAAATGTTAATAATAAGTGAATTATGCGTATGTGCAACACTCGTGCGCGCACGATACGGACTGCAAAGGTAGAATAAAAAATTAAGAATAAAAAATTAAGAATAAAAAATTACAAAAAATCGTGAATATATTTACGATTATTGCCTACCCTTCACAAGCAAAAAACAGGTGCAAGGTCTAACCAAGCACCCGTTTTGTCTTACAACAAATTGACTCTATGCTACTTCGCCTTTGAACGGATATTGTACATATCGTAGCCCACCTTACGAATACCATTGATGGTTTCGTAGTAAGGAGTATCGCAAACATCGGTAAAGCCGACATTGAAGTTCTCGCCATCGAAGCGACCTGTGGTTGCTTGGTCGGAGAATTGATGCCAGTGAGTACCCACGATATTAGGGTGCTCCAAAGCCGAGCGAACATAAGCCTCGTAAGCCTTGCCGCGCTCCTCGTGATTCTTAACCTCAATCAACGAGTGGTGGAACATACCGCGGTCGCGAGTACCGAAGTGAAATTCGCCCACAATCATCGGCTTATCAATGCCCTCAGGCTGTACATAGTCATCTATTGTAAAGCGATAGAGGTTGTGACTTACTGCATCGCTATACTTTGCACCAATAGTAATCGCTTTTTTGTTGCTACCTGCGAAACGGCAACCGAGATACAACACGCCCGGAGCGTACTCGTCAAACACCTCACGGCAAGTGCTAAAATACTTCTCTATAACATTGTCATTGAACTCTACGAGGTCTTTGTGTGCCTTCTTCGGAAGGTCTGCATCGTTGTTGAGCAATGCCTCCCACGAAGCAAACGATGTACCCCAAACTGCGTTTAATGCGGTTATATCCTCATTGTATTTAGCCTTGTAGTGCTTTACCAACTCCTGCTTACCTTTCAATGTTGCAGGGTTCTTTGCAATCATCACTGCAAGGTAGCTCTCATTGCCCCAACGCAACTCGTTATCCACGAACAAGCCAACCAAATATGGGTCTTTCAACTCCTTCTCGCGGGCTTTGAGTTGGTCGATAATACTTTGGCGGAAACTTGGATCGAATGGATCGCGGAATGGCCACCACCCTCCGATGCCCTTGATAGGTACACCTCTCGCCTCCAAACGCTCAATATATGGAGTTTTCGACATGTGGCAAATATCCCTATCCGAAGAGTTTGCAATGGTATTCAAACCCCAACTTTGCAAACGGCGATGTGCCAACTCTCCGTAAATCTGCTTGTAATCCTTACCATACTTGCGGTAGCAGTTAGCCGAGGAGAAGTCGTAAGTCTCCTTGATATTTCGCGCCGTGTAATAAGGCTTCAAAAGTGCATCATAGGTGTGATAGAACTGCTCAAACTCATCGCCCTCTTTTGGCATATTCTCGAAGTAGTCACGGCGACCATCAAGAGGGGTTACTGCCGAAGATGGCGTTACGCGCACTACGCCGTGCGACCACCAAAGACAACCCTCCGGATCGACAAACCACCACTTGCCATCAATCTTTTTGAGATAGAAACGACCTGTAGCCTCCTGCTTTGGACCATTAGCCCAACCGCCATACTTGTTACGGTCGGTTGCGCCCGGGTGAGCAGCTAGGTCCGCCTCCTCAACTTCGCGAGCCTTCTGTAAATCTGCGTCAGAGTGAACTTTGCCCGGCCACTCCTTGTACTTGTACTGACCATATTGGTCGATGAAAGGGAAGAACTCCTTATACGACATCTGCACCGCTTTCGGATTCTTCACGCGCTTACCCGGAATAACTTTAAGGTCGTTGACGCGCCAACCCTTAGTTGCATAGGTATCGTTTGCTGCCAAATGCTGGCTATGGAACGAGATATAGCGTACATCGGACAGATTGCCTGTGTAGGAGGCAAAACCGAACTCGCTTGCATACGGAGTATATCGCATCAACTTAAATGCCTTCACCACATCGGGGTGCTGCAATGGCTCAGGGAAGTTCAATACAACCTCGCGCTTCTCGTGCGGTGCAAGAAAATAGACATCGCCCGTAGTCTGAGGAGTGGTCTGACGGAACTTATTGAGATAATCTCTTGTATTGGTGATAAAGAGTGTTATTCTCAACGGTCTGTCTTCGAGGTTTTCGAGAGTAAACGATAGCGACTTGTAGTTGGTGAAGTCGAAATCCTTGCTAATTGTAAATCGTGTGTGCTTTTGCTTCTTGTAGGGAACAATCATTGCACTATTATCCTCAACAACAAGGCGACCTTTGGCACTCTTCATACACTCGCGAGGGGTGTCAGCAAAAATGCGAATCTCTTTCGGTTTTGCTTCAGCGCTTACCGACATCGCAAAAACGGCAAGCAGAAGCAGACAAATTCGTTTCATAGTTTTGTGGTTTTTAGTGTTAGTTTTTGAGTTATTATTAACTATTTTGCATTAGCACGGATATTATACATATCGTAACCTACATTGCGAATAGCCTCTACCATCTCGTAATAAGGAGTGTCGCAAACATCGGTAAAGCCGACATTGAAGTTCTCGCCATCAAAGCGACCTGTGGTTGCTTGGTCAGAGAACTGATGCCAGTGGGTACCCACGATATTAGGATGCTCCAAAGCCGAGCGAACATACGCCTCGTAAGCCTTCGCGCGCTCCTCCTGTGTATCAACCTCAATCAACGAGTGATGGAAAGGACCACGGTCGCGAGTACCGAAGTGGAACTCTCCGATAATCAACGGCTTGTCGATGCCCTCAGGTTGGGTATAGTCTTCGAGCGAGAAGCGATAGAAGTTGTGGCTGATAGCATCGCAATACTGCGCTCCAATCATAATCGCCTTCTTGTTTGAGTCGGCGAAACGACAACCGAGATAGAGAAGTCCCGGAGCGTACTCGTTGAACACCTCACGGCAGTTACGGAAATACTTGTGAATAACAAGGTCGTTGAACTCTACGAGGTCGGCGTGTGATTGCTCCGGCAAATCCTGCTCATTTTTAAGCAGTGCATTCCACGATGCAAACGATGTACCCCAAACTGCATTCAAAGCATTGATATCGCCATTGTATTTAGCCTTGTAGTGCTTGATTAATGCGTGCTTACCTTTGAGTGTCGAAGGGTTCTTTGCGATGGTTGCAGCGAGGAACCACTCCTTGCCCCATTTCAACTCATTATCCACGAACAGACCAACCAGATATGGATCTTTCAACTCCTTTTCGCGGGCTTTGAGTTGGTCGATAATGCACTGCTTGAAACTTGGATCCCACGGATCCATAAAGCGCCACCAAGTACCGCCCGAACCCTTAATCTCCTGCGCCAAAACCTCCAAACGCTCGATGTAAGGAGTTTTAGACATCAAGCAAATATCTTTGTCCGAAGAGTTTGCGATGGTATTCAATCCCCAGCTCTGCAAACGGCGGTGCGACAACTCGCCATATACATTTTTATAATCCTTGCCATATTTGCGGTAGCAGTTGGCAGATGAGAAATCGTAAGTCTCCTTGATATTACGCGCTGTATAGTAAGGTTTAAGAAGTGCATCGTGAGTGTAGTAGAACTGCTCGAACTCGTCTCCGCTTTCAGGCAAATTCTCGAAGAACTCACGGCGGTCATCGAGTGGAGTAATGCCCGAAGAAGGGGTTACGCGCACTACGCCGTGCGACCACCAAAGGCAACCCTCTGGATCGATAAACCACCACTTGCCATCAACCTTCTTGAAGTAGAAGCGACCTGTCGCCTCGAAGCGAGGACCATTTGCCCAACCTCCATACTTGTTGCGGTCGGTAGGACCAATATGTGCGGCAAGGTCAGCCTCCTCCACTTCGCGAGCCTGCTGCAACTCATCGTCAGAGTGGATTTTACCCTTCCAATCGTTGTACTTATACTGTCCGTATTGGTCGATGAATGGGAAGAACTCATCGTGCGACATCTGCACCTCGGCAGGATTCTCCTTGCGCTTACCCGAAACAACCTTCAAATCGGATACGCGCCAGCCATTCTCGTGGTCGTTCTCAAAGAGAGCCAAGTAGTAACCTTGGAATACGATATACTGCACATCGGTAAGGTCGCCCGAATAAGATGCAAAGCCAAACTCGTCAGAGTATGGAGTGTAGCGCATTGGGCTTTTACGCAGTGTCTCCTCAACATCAGGGTGCTGCAATGGCTCGGGGAAGTTCAACACAACATCGCGCTTCTCGTAAGGAGCAAGATAGTACAAATCGCCAACAGTTTCAGGAAGTGAACGGCGCGACTTTCCAAGATATTTGTCGGTATTCGTCAAGTGGAATGTCATGCGAAGAGGCTTCGCATCGAGGTTTTCAAGGGTAAATTTCACCGCTTTGTAGTCGGAGAAATCCCAATTACCCGTAATTCTCACCTCCGAGTTGTGAGTTCCCTTCTCCGGCATTACCAAAACGCTGTTGCCATCGCAGGTAACAGTCGCCATAACCCCTGTGATATTTTCACTCGGAGTGTCGGCAATTAATTTAATCGACTTCAAGTCTTTTACGATGACAAATGCTGCGATGCCAAGCACAACAGCAAAAAGCAACGATAATAGTGTTTTCTTCATAATTATTTGTATTTTAAGATGTTAATGTTTTTTGCAAAGTTTCAACTGTGGTCCAACTAATGTACAACTGTGGTACGCTTTGGTGCAAATATACATTATAAATTCGATATTGCAAAATTTTTTCACGCACTTACAAAAAAAGAGAGAAGATGAAAAACTTAAAAAAGTCTTCATCTTCCCCTTTTTTCGAGCCGATTTCGGGATTTGAACCCGAGACCCCTTCATTACGAGTGAAGTGCTCTACCGCTGAGCTAAATCGGCAACAATATTTTCCGTATTGCGACTGCAAATATCGTAAAAATTTCGCTATTCGAGCAACTTTCCCAAAAAATTTTGTATCTTCGCAATCGAGAAAACTCTAAACTTATTTATTATGATAATTTTCATTTGCTGTTTGGTACTACTTGTTGCAGCCTATTTTACCTATGGTAAGTACCTCGAAAAGGTTTGCAAAATCGATGCAAAGGCCGAAGTGCCAAGTGCTAAACTCTACGATGGCGTAGATTATGTGCCAATGCCTCGTTGGCGCACATTCCTTATTCAATTGCTCAACATTGCTGGTACTGGACCAATCTTTGGTGCTATTCTCGGAGCGTGCTACGGTCCTGTGGCATTCCTCTGGATTACCTTTGGTGGTATATTTATGGGTGCTATGCACGACTACCTCTCGGCTGTTATTCTTGTACGCAATGATGGTTTGAGTATCACTGAGATTGTAGGCCGCTACCTCGGCAAAGGCGCAGGAGCATTTATGCGTGTATTCTCGGTGTTGTTGCTTATCTTGGTAGGTGTGGTGTTTGTGGTAAGCCCCGCCGATATTCTCTCGGCAAAATTCGATATTTTATCGAAAAATTGGTGGCTCGCGATTATCATCGCCTACTACTTTGTCGCAACACTGTTGCCTGTCGATAAACTTATCGGCAAGATATATCCGCTATTTGGCATAGCACTGGTATCGATGGCTCTCGGCTTGTTGGGCGTATTGCTCTTTGGCGAGTACAAAATTCCCGATATGACACTCGAAAATCTACATGTCAACAAGGAGAACTTACCACTTGTACCGACACTCTTCATCACTATCGCCTGTGGTGCGATTTCGGGCTTCCACGCTACACAGTCGCCACTTATGGCGCGTTGCGTAAATAACGAGCGCGAGTGCCGATTTGTATTCTATGGCTCGATGATTTCCGAATCGGTAATTGCCCTGATTTGGGCGGCTATTTCGATGGCGTTCTTCTACGAAGATGGCGGAGTTTCGGCGGTTATGGCAGAACACACCCCTGCGTGGGCTGTAAATGAAATCTCCAACACCACGCTTGGTGTTGTCGGAGGTATTCTCGCCATTTTGGGTGTTGTAGCTGCACCTATTACATCGGGCGACACGGCATTCCGTTCAGCTCGTCTTATCATTGCCGATGTATTCCACATCGAGCAACGCACCAAATGGAAGCGACTCGCTATTGCAGTGCCAATCTTCGCGGCAGGTGTTGCATTGACATTTGTAGATTTCGATGTTGTTTGGCGCTACTTTGCTTGGACTAATCAGACGTTGGCATCGGTAGTATTATGGACTATTGTAGTATATCTGTACCTCAACAAACGCAACTATTGGGTAGCCCTCATTCCGGCAATCTTTATGACCTACATCTGCTCTTCGTTCATCTTTGTATCGAATCAGTTTATAGGTATGGGAGCAGTGCCTATGGCGTATGTTTGGGGTGGAGTGCTTACCCTTGCATTGACAGCACTTATGATCTATCTTTTGGTGCGCAACAACAAGGTTGCACAACTAAATAAGTAGTATAAAAATGGGAAAACTAACTCTGAAACCTACCGAAAACCAGAATTTTATAATTCTCGGGGGTAACTTTCCGACCATTCTTGACTCTGCCTTGCGCTTGGAGTCGGAGGGCAACTTCGAGGGGGCTTGCGACACGCGCTACAAAGCCTTCCAACAGATTGTGAAGGTGTTGCCCGAGGAGGAGGTTGTGGAGTTGGATTTCTCGCACGCAAACACTCGCGCAGCGATAGAGATTATCTACGGCTCGGCGGTGGACAACTTCCTCGCAGGAGATATGGAACTCGCAGCAGCGCAACTCGAGTTGTTGTTGGATTGCGACAGTGAAGACCACATCGAGGCGACACCGCAGTTGGCATTGTGCTACATCGCTTTGGAGGAGTGGGATTGCTTGGAGGATATTCTGCCCGACTTGGGCGATAAGAGTGCATTTAAGCCACTCGTAGAGGCGTTGGCAGAGTATGCCCACACGGGCAAAGTGTCGAGCGAAAGGCTCTCCGCCCTGCGCCGCCATCGCCACCTCTGCGAGGAGTTGTGTGCAACAGTACACACAGCCGATGAGGCGTACTTGCGCGACATCTCCTCGGAGCGACCTACGCAGCAGGCTCTTGCGCGAGAGATATATCTGCGATGCGAGCCTCTGTTGCTCAAGCACGAAGGATTTATCGAACAGATCAAATGAGACGGAAAATAATCACATATTTAGGGACTTTATTGACACTTATTGCAACTATAGGTTGCTCCTCTGGTGGTAGAGATTACTACATAAAACACTATCTCTGTGACTTTGAGGGCGAGGAGTGGAGCAATCTTATCGACTCTCCGCAATATATGGGAGGGTTGCTCTATAGCGCAACACCCTATTCGTGGTATGACGAGGTGAGCGATTTGGCAAGCGACTCAACAATCGATGAGTACGCCGGAGTCTATTATTGGGGAAGTGGTGCTGCAGTATCAAACTACTACTCGCTCGATTATGAGAGTGCCGGTACATTCGAGCATCAGCTGACCGTATGTGCCGAGGGGGCATACTCGGGCAAAAACTGCATAGTCTGCACGGGCTACTACGCAGAGAATGGCGACAGTAGCACCGACTACCGCCCAACAATCTACCTCAAGAGCAAGCGTAGTTTTATCGAGAGTATGATGATTGCCAACACAACCTACTCGCGCAATGTAGTCGCAAATGGTTATCGTATGGCTGACGATGCCCTCCCGAAGGATAAATCGATATGGATTGAGGCTGTAGGCTACACCAGAAATGAGGATGGAACAACCGAGGAGGCAGGAGTCGCAACATTCTATCTCTACAAGAATGGAGAGCCGGCATTTGAGGGGTGGGAAAAGTGGTACATAACCTCATTGCCAATGGTTGATATCGTAAAATTCAGCCTAAAGTGGAACGGCAAGGAAGACAACCCCTACCCGGCCTACTTTGCCATTGATGATATATCGGTTGTTCGTAAGGTGTGGAAATAGCTGGCTCTCGCTACATTCTGCACAAATTTGCGCAAATTCTTGTTTTATTTTGCAAATAAAATAAAATATCACCATATTTGCACCACGCCATACAACAGTGCAATTTGTTTGTAGGTACAAAATGTAATTATCAATAATTAAAAAATAGTCTAATTATGAGGAAATTTTATCTATTTGTTGCTATTGTTGCCGTTGCAATGATGGTTGTTGGTTGTAAGGAGAAGTCGCAACCTCAGGAGCTATCTTTCTCGCAATTGATGGAGCGTAGTACTCCTGAACAGGTTGAGGCGTGGTACAATGGCGCTTCGCGTCTTAGCGAGGAGTACACAGCGGCGCATGCTGCCGAGTTGCGTGAGCAGAAGAAATTGTTGGTGTTTGACCTCGATGGAACATTGTCGAATCACAAGTGTCCGATGCCTGAGGCTAATCGCAAATTGCTCGATAGACTCGGTGAGAAGTATCATATCGTAATGTGTGGTGCCGGTAATGCTCCGCGTATTTTCAAGCAGATGGAGCAGTATCCAATTGAGATTGTGGGTAACTACGGTATGCAACACACCAAGGTTGTAGATGGCGAATTGGTCTTTACTAAGGAGGTTGTATGTGAGGTGGATAAAGATTTCTTCTGTGAGAAAATGACCTATCTCCGCGAGAAATATGGCTATACCGAGTTCTACGGAGAGCCTATCGAATTTCATAAGTCGGGTATGGTAACAATAGGTCTGCTTGGTACAGAGGCTCCAAAGGAGTTGAAGATTGCCTTTGACCCCGACCGTTCAAAGCGACGTGTAATGTACCCAGAGGTTATGGAGATTTTCAAGGATTATACCGTCTATATCGGTGGTTCATCTTCGTTTGATATTGTTGGCAAACAATACAACAAGTACGATGCAACAATGGAGTATGCCCAGATGCACGGCTATACCAAAGAACAGGTCCTCTTCTTGGGAGATGATATGGGCGATGGAGGTGGCGACAGCCATATTCGTCTTGGAGGTATGGACTATATCCATGTTCTCGACTTCAATAAGTTGCCAGAGTTGACGGCGTTCTTGTTGGAGTAGTATTAGTGTGTAAAAGATATTGGGAGGGGCCATCATCATTTGGCTCCTCCCAATTTGTTGTTTTGCAGGGCGATTTAGCTGAAAAGAGGCAGTGCTTCCGCTACGACAAAGGTGCTTCCTCCGATAAAAAGCATATCCTCATCGGCAAGCTGTTGTTGAGCCTTTGCTAACGCCTCCTCAACCGATTGGGCAACCTCAAAATCGAGTCTGAGGGCAGTGGCAACCTCCGAAATCTTCTCCACCGATGCCGCACGGCGAATCGAAGCCTGCGTAAAGAAGTAGTGCGCATCACTCGGCATCTGTGCCAACATTTTTGAAAAGTCCTTATCCTCGCAGAAACCCATCACACAGAGGAGTTTTCCGCTATTTGTACGACCGTTCAACTGCTTTGCAACCTCTGCAATGCCGTGTTCGTTGTGTCCTGTATCGCAAACCACCAACGGCTTTTCGGACAACACCTGCCAACGACCACGGAAGGCGGTGAGTTGTGCAACATCGCGCACACCCTCAACAAAGGCACGGCGCGATATCGAAAGTGGAGTTGTTTCGTGCAAGGTATCGAGTACCGCCGCAACCGTAGCGAGGTTTTGGCGTTGGTACTCGCCCAACAAATCAAGTCGTAACTGATATGGATAACCATCACGCGTACGATTGAGAGTAACAACTTGTTTATTACCCTCAAAACCACACTCGCCGAGTGTGAACGCATCGTTGGCATATATCAATTCTGAGCGCAAATCATCGGCAATCTCCTCCAATACGAGATTGTAGTTGGAGTTCTTCTCGCCGACAACCACCGGAGTACATTTCTTGATGATACCACCCTTCTCGCGGGCGATTTTAGGCAATGAGTCGCCGAGATATTCGGTATGCTCCAAGCCGATATTTGTGATTACCGAAATTACGGGTTGAACGATATTTGTCGCATCGAGACGACCACCCAAGCCCGTTTCGATAACAGCCACCTCGACATCGCTCTGCGCAAAGTAGTCAAACGCCATTGCGGTAGTCATCTCGAAGAAGGAGAGTTGCAATCGCTCCATCTCCGCCTTGTGGCGATCCACGAAATTAACCACTTTCTGCTTTGGTATCATCTCGCCATTTACGCGAATACGCTCACGGAAGTCGGTGAGATGGGGCGAGGTGAAGAGTCCGGTTTGATAGCCCGCCTGTTGTAATACAGCGGCCAACATATTCGACACAGAGCCTTTGCCATTTGTGCCGGCAATATGGATTACAAAGTAGTTGCGTTGCGGGTTGCCTATCGAACGACAAAACTCTGCTATACGCTCCAATCCGGGTTTATAAGCATCTCCGCCAACCTGCTGAAACGAAGGCATTGAGGAAAAGAGATAATCAAGTGTTTCGGTATAGTTCATAATATTTCAAATTGACAATTGACAATTGAAAATTGACAATTATAGGAATAATCTTAATTTAGATAGAATCGTTTTTTGACTATATAAGCGATAAAGTATAGCAGGCACAACCCCGCAATCAATAGCGATAAACGACCAATATAGTCGCCAAATCGAGCATAGAAAGTCTGCTTATCGTTAAGTCGAATATCGGCGGTCAGGACACCTCTATTATCCCACTCCATACGCTGAATATCCTCGCCCTGCATAGTTATAAAACCCGAAACACCCGTATTGGCACTTCGTGCCACATCTCGGCGTAACTCTATGGCTCGCAAACGGCAGAACGAGAAGAGATATTTATGCCCTGGTGTGTTACCCCACCAGCCATCATTCGACACCACGAACAGAGCTTCAGCCCCATTTCGCACAAACTCCGCCATGTGGTCGCCATACAGACCTTCATAGCATATTGCAGGAGCAACCTTCTTGCCATTATGCTCAAACGGAACGCAAATCTTGCCTATACCGAGTTGTCCGAAAGTTCCGCCCAAATCTATGGCAAACCTATCGCCCGCCTTGCGCAACCACGCAGGAATCGTCTCAACACCGACAACAAGTTTGCCCTTGTGGTGCAGTTGCACCTTCGAGGTTGTATCGATACCGAGCGAGGAGTTGAAGATATCCATATAGTACATACCGCGCTTGCGAGCAGTCTCAGAACCTCGCACATTGCCATACGAGCGCACCGTTTCGCCTCCCGACACCACCATTGTCGCAGGCTTCTTGGCACGGAGATAGTCCGAAATACGATTTACAATATACGCCCTCTCCGCCTGACGGTCGTTTATCATCTCCGCCAACGCAGTTTCGGGCATCAGCACAAATTCTGCCGAATCGGGCGCCTCGGCAAGGAGTTCCATAAGATTATCCTGCTGTTGCTCTGCCGAGTTATTAAACTTCTCGTAGCAAGGTATATTCGGTTGTACGACCGATACGGTCATCTTGTCGAGCGAGGAGTATAATTTACCATCGGGTTGGTATTTGTAGAATAGTCCGATAGAGATTCCAAGCGGGATAATTATGGCAAGAGTTGCCGCAATCCAAGTCTTTTTGCGCATTGTCAGACACGCCTCAAATGCCAAGACATTTACCAACAACACCCACAACGAGCCACCGAAAACGCCCGTATATTCAAACCACTGTACTGCCCAAGGGTCATCGGCAAAGCCATTTCCGAGCGTGAGCCATGGGAAGGACAAAGCGGGTGCAAGAGTATAGAGATATTCGCCTGCAATCCAAGCCGTAACAAGCGTCACATAAGCGAGAGCCTTTAGTGCGTGTTTCGACACGATATGATACGCCATAAATGCCAACAGACTCCACCAAGTAGAACAGATAGTGGCAACAATAGGTCCTGCAGGTGTTGCATTCCACACCCACCAAATTGTGCCTGCATTCCACAGCACGAAGGTAAGTGTTGCCCAGCCGAGCATCGAAAGAGTATCGCGCCACGAAGGGGTATATTGTGCGCTTACAAGCAGTAGAGGAAGTAGCCCAACAAAGAGAGTGATGCAACTCGCCCCCTCCCACGGAAGGGATAGGAGTAGTGCCGATGCAAGGCACAATGCCATCTTTGTCTTCTTTGAGAACTGTCGTTTGAACTGTATCATTCTGCAAATATAATAAAAATACGAGAGACGAAATACGAGAGACGAGAGAAATTTTATAATTACCTAAAAAAAAGACGAGAGAAATTTCAAAAAATAATAGATCGTCATTCCGAGCGAATGTAATGAGCGTGGGAATCTCCATTATATTTTATTAAATTAACTGCGGGAGATTGCCACAGTCGTTTCACTCCTTCGCAATGACGGATTATTTATTTTTGCAACTATCGAAAATAATTTCTAAATTTGCAATGCAATCGCAAGGTTGCAGACATAATTACGCAGAAAGTGTAAGTTTATTCTTGGATACGAATCTGACAGTTCAAAGACAAGAGAATAGGCAAACATCTTGCTGTGTCATACCATTTGGTATGGCGTGGAGTTGTTGCTTGTTTTATTGTCGAGGTTTTGTCAGAGCCCGTATCCTAAAATAAGTTTTCAGCACCACGCTTTCTTTTTTTCATAAAATTGCCTTTGGGTGCTGATGGGCAAAAATTATCGCTATGTTTTGTGCCGTTTATAAAAATGGAATGATAAGAAAGCAAGAGAGTTTTGATAAGTTGCCACATTCCGAAGATGTTACATTTTATGCCCAATCGGAACACTTTCTATTATACACAGAGTATCATATTCTGAATGTCGATGGGAAAAAAGGTGTTCTGCCAATAAAGGGTGGTAATCTTGTAAGCGTAATACGAGGAGGCTCGGAGATTTGCCCCTATGTTGAGTTGAAATTCGAAATGCCCGACAAAACTGTCGAAAGGATGAAGGTTTGGCAGAGTGATTGGGACGGACATTTGCCATTGTCGGCAGTTGCCCGTATAGTGGAGCAAATCAACCAATGCGGGTGTGAGATGTATTTTGCTTACTGCAAATTGAGGTGTGAAAATCAGGCATTGAAATCGAGGATATCAGTCCTCGAAACAGACTGTAACACTTTGGGAATGAGAGTTATGGATTTTGAAAAGTACATTGAAGAGGTCGAGGAGTATTTGAAGAAATATCGCCAAGCAGAGGAGTAGATAGTTTGTAATATCATTTGTTGCCACAACAATCCCCGAGCAAATCATTCTGCTCGGGGATTTCTCTCCTCTTTTTCTGCTTTTAGTAAAAAAACTCTCGTCTTTGACCCGTGCAAGCACGGCTCTTCACTGCTCCGCCTCGGCAAAGTCTGCAAGCAACCTTTGCGCTCGGCTTAATCGCAGCGGTCGTCTCTCGTCTCTCGTCTTTTTTTTAGGTAATTATAAAATTTCTCTCGTCTCTCGTCTTTCGTCTTTCGTCTTTTTATTATATTTGCCAAGATTTTAGTAAAGTAAATTCTAAACAATGGAATATCTATATCTTCTAATTTGCCTTGTGGCAATTGTATTTAGCGCCGATTGGTTGGTGACAGGTGCAGTTACAATCGCCAAGCGATTCAAAATTTCGGACTTCGTAATCGGTGCTGTAATTGTTGGCGTTGGAACATCTTTCCCTGAACTTGTGGTTAGTTCAATCGGAGCTATTGAGGGTAACTCGGATATCGCAATCGGCAATGTCGTAGGCTCAAATATCTTCAATGTACTCGGTATTCTCGGTCTTACCGCCCTGATTATGCCTGTCGCCGTATCACGAGAAAATAGGCATTTCGATTTGCCATTCTGTATCGGAGTGTCGGTCCTGACTCTACTCCTTGCATTAAATTTCTTCACGGGCGGAACCGAAGGCATTAGCCGCATTGACGGTTTGATTTTGTTGGTATGCTTTGCAACCTTTATGTACTTTTCACTCAAAGGGGGCAAAAACAAAGAGGCGGAGTCAAACGATGAGGTATCGAACAAGCAGTTAGCACTCGGCATTGCAAAGGTTATCGGAGGTTTGGGCGTTCTTATCATTTCGAGCCGATTCTTCCTCGACAATGCCATTCTCATCGCCAAGGCGTGGGGCGTGAATGAGGCGTTTATCGCCATCACACTCGTTGCTTGCGGAACATCGTTGCCCGAGTTGGCAGCATCGTTGGTTGCAGCAGCAAAGAAGAATACCCAACTTGCATTGGGCAATGTTATAGGCTCAAATATCTTCAACCTAACACTAATTTTGGGCACAGCCTCACAAATTACGCCATTGACAAGCGTAGGCATTACGGCTATTGACTATGCAGTGATGATTTTCGTAGCAATCGTACCGCTTGTACTCGGAATCAAAGGCAAACTAAACCGCTGGGCAGGAGTATTTATGTTTCTCTGCTTTGTAGCGTACAATGCATATCTTATCTGCTCACAGATAAATTAGGGGCATTAGGGGCGTTAGGGGCGTTAGAGAAAATTTTTAATTCATATTTTTTAATTTTTAATTTAGCTTTTAGCTATGGAATTTGTTTTTGAAGGAATCGTGTTCACCGTTCTGCCTGAGCAGAGTGGAACATCGGCTCGTGGCGAATGGCACAGCCAAAATGTTGTATTCGAGATGCAGACAAACTCGAACTATCCGCGCAAAGTTAGCGTAAAGTTTTTCAATAAGCGCGATGATGTTGCGCGCCTTGTTGTGGGTGCTGCATATAAGGTAACTTTCGATATTGAGTCACGCGAGTACAATGGTCGCTGGTACACCGATGTTGTAGGTCGCCGTGTTGAGCCAAAGGAGGCTGCACAGATGGCACAAGCGCCATACAGCGAGCCACTCCCAACAGCAGAGCCTGCTCCTATGGCAGCACCAATGCCTACCGAAGAGCCGGCAATGCCTGCACAGAGCGCGCAGATGGTTGATGACCTTCCATTCTAAACCCTAAAAGAGCAAACCTAAAAAACCTAAAACCGAATATGAAAAGAGTATTGACATTTGTGATACTCCTGCTGTCGGTCATCGCCGTATATGCAGGAGATATTAAAGATGCCAAAGAGTTTGTGGCATTTGCTTCTGCACTGAACAGAGGCGCAGATATCTCCGCTTGGCAGAATGACAAGGGAGAGGTGTGCCTTGCAGGCGATATTGATATGGCAGAGGTCAAGATGTGGCAACCAATCAAGGAGTTCAAAGGGGTATTTGATGGTCGGGGACACGCCCTGAAGAATTGGACAACCTCACAAGGTATATTTGAACTTCTGCCCGATAGTGCCGAGGTACGCAACCTGCGTATTGACGCATCGTGCGCTATGGAGATAACCTCCGAAGGAGAGATTTCGGTCGGCTTTATCGCAGGTGTTAGTATGGGTATGGTAGAGAATTGCGAAAACTGCGCCCCAATACACTACAAAGCCGTTGCTACCGACTCGCATATCAGCATCGGCGGCTTGGTCGGTCAGAATGGTTATGTGGTTATCAATTCGCGTAATAGCGGAGCAATAACCATCGAGGCATTTATCGCTTCGACAAACCAGAAACAGGCAATCTATGTAGGCGGTATTGCAGGTCGTACCACACCAAAGTCGCGCGCTTACTACACTCTGAATCGTTGCGAAAATAGTGGCACAATAACCTACAAGGGCGATATCCCTCGCCCATACATAGCAGGCGTCATAGGTCGCTCCTATCGTGCAGATATTCGTCTTTGTGTCAATCGCGGAGATATCGATGCCACATTTGCAGAGGGTATGGCTGGCATTAAAGGATACAACTATATAGCAGGTGTTGTAGGTCACACCGACCAACACATACAATGTAGCGACAATTTTGGCAAGATAACCTTTGAGAGCATCTTCTCCACCATAGCGGGAGGTATATGCGGTGCTGTTTCGGAGGCTCGGAACATTGTCGGTTGCTCTAACTATGGCGATGTGGTATCAAATTGCACCAACACATCTTTCTTTGCCGGTGTTCTCGGAGTGTCGAAGATGGGCGCACACATCACCAACTGCTACAACTATGGTAAAGTTCGCTTTGTCGCTTCTCACTCTGACGATTTGACCTACTTTGGAGGTATTGCAGGCTGTCTTGTCAGCAAGAAGGGGTTACAATATGGAACCTATATGCGCCGTTGTACCAACTATGGAGATGTTAAGAGTCGCATCTACTCCGAGCGATTGCGTATGGGAGGCGTTGCCGGCTATGTAAGTGGCTCGGAGATCGCTCCAATCAAAATTGTAGATTGCGGAAATAGCGGTATTGTTACGGCAGAGAATTTGCCTGCCGAGGATATATCTTCGCGACTTAAGCACGCTACAGTTGAAGGCGAGGCGTTCCACAACAACTATGCTCAAGCAGTTGAAGAGAAGAGTGGCGAATACAATCTCTATGGTCGTGTAACCTCGACTACGGGCGAGCCGTTGGCAGGCGTTGTGATGTCCGATGGCGAGTACTGCGTGCAGACTGACAACAATGGCTACTACAAGATTAAATCCGACCTCAACAAGGCTCGTTTTGTAACCATATCAACCCCTTCGGGATATAAATTCTCGTTCCGCAAGGCTGTACAGCAGAACTTTAAGCGTATTCCGCGCCACGCAGAGGCTGTGGTGGCAAACTTTGTACTCGAGAAGCGCGAAAAACCTCTCGATAAATATACCGTGATTATGATGGGCGACCCTCAAATTCGCGGTGTGGGTGTGGATAGTGCCGTATATCGTTTGAAGAACTTTGTATATCCCGATGTTGTGGCTCTCAAAAAGGAGAAAATGGCTACCGATGAGGATTTCTTTGCCATCAACCTTGGTGACCTCGTTTTCAACGATATGACCAAGTTTGACGACTTCCTCGACTGCGCTTCGCAGAGTGGTTTCCAGATGTTCAACGCTATCGGTAATCACGACTTCGGTCAAGCGACAATCCTCGATGCTCGATATGGTACTATGCACTTTGAGGAGTATTTCCACCCCGTGAACTACTCGTTCAATATCGGCAAAACGCACTACATTATTTTGAACAACCTCACTTGGAATCGTAAAACCACGAAAGTTCCATACTATATCGGTCTTGACGATTGGACTTGCGACTGGTTGGAGCGCGATTTGCAGTTTGTGCCGAAAGACCACACTATCGTGGTATGTACCCACGGACAGCTCTTCCGCTTCCCTCTGCCGGTGCATTTGGTACTTCCTGTTACGCCGGACGAGTATGCACGCCACAGAATAAATTACGACCGATATTCGAAGATTTTTGAGCCATATAGCAAGGTCTATTCGTGGTCAGGACACTACCACTACAACTTTGGTTACGACTATAAGGAGTCGGAGGTTATGCCGAACTTGAAAAATGTGGTCAGCATCTGCGTAGCACGCTGCTGCGGAGGTCTTCACGTGAGTCGCGAGTTGTACAATGATGGTACTCCGCAAGGCTATATGGTTGTGGAGGTCGATGGCGACAATTTCGAGTGGTACTACAAGACTGTGGGCTATGACCGTAGCCACCAGATGAATGTCTATTCGCCAACACGCAATGGTAGCGAATTCGTAAAGGCGACAATATGGAATTGGTCTGCCGACTATTGGACAACGCCCGAGTGGTGGGAGAATGGCAAGAAGGTGGCAGATATGATAAATAAGCCGGAGAAGGATGTCGCCTACTTGGAGAACTACGCCAAGTATGGTCCATTCCTTGGTCGCAAGGGCGATGATAAGGCTGTTCCACACCCTGCACACGGCACATTCCATATCAAGCCGAGCGAGGGAGTTCGCTCGGGTGAGGTTCGCGTAACCGACAACTTTGGCGTTACCTACACGCAGAAGGTCGAGTGGTAATCGAAACCGATAGTTGCAAAATGAGCCTGTCTAACAAGTGAAAAAGTTAGACAGGCTCTATTTTTGTCTATTTGCGAGCCCTTCTGCTTTCGGCTTCTGCCGCTGTTAGTAGAGAGGTTGTGGGAAAGTTTTCCGTTCTCAACTCTCAACTCTCAACTCTCAGCTCTCTTGAAAAACGATTAAATCTCCTCGATATCGACTATGCCGTGAGTTACGGCGTAGATGGTGAGTGCCGAAACAGAGCGCAATCCAAGTCGCTCCACAATGTTACGGCGGTGTGAGATAACGGTGTTGATAGATATATTCAACTCTTCGGCAATCTCCTTATTTATAAAACCCTTGACAAGTAGCGCCAAAACCTCTTTCTCTCGTTCCGAGAGTATGGTAGCGGTGTTTTCGGTGTTGTCGCTATGTGAGTGTTGATGTCCGCTACTATGCAGACGCAAGATGTCGCGCACCATCTCCTCCTCGCCCTGCGAAACATTCAGCGTATGCAGATTGGCGGGGAGTATTGTCTGTGGCGATGTTACCAAAACAATAACCTTGCGGTGGCGTTCAAGGAAGTAGCGACTATTGTCGGCAAAGACCTGCGCCGAGATAAAGAAGTGGGCGAAACCATCATCGGGCTGTGCAATAATATCATATGCCGAGGCGAACAGGCACACATCTCCCATAGGCATCAAGCGCTCGATAATCGCTTTCAGACCGATATTCATCAGCGAATTTGCACTGATAATGGCTATTTTAGGCTTTGCAATCATAGTGCAAAGATATGAATAATCATCATAAATAGTGATTGACAGAGTGAAAAATTTGTAGTTACTTTGCCGTGTAATTTGCAACAGATGACTTTTTGCGTTAGAAAATATCTGCTTTTGGTGCTTTTTGCGCTTGTTACGTGGGCGGTCTATGCCAACGAAAACGAGCAGAAGGTCGATACCCTTATTGCTGTCGATAGGGTGCAGATTACCGCTATCAAGCAGGGGGCGGAGTTGCGCCGTGAAGCTGTGGCAACATCTGTTTTAAGTGGTCGTACCCTCGAAATGCAGGGAGTGTCGGCAGTCAAAGATGTGATGACTGATGTGCCAAATCTCTTTATGCCCGACTATGGCTCGCGTACCACATCGTCAATCTATGTACGCGGTATGGGAACGCGTATCGACCAACCCGTTGTGGGTATGAATGTTGATAATGTGCCGTTAGCGGATAAAAATCTCTACGACACCGAACTCCCCGATATCGAGCGCATTGAGTTTTTGCGAGGTCCGCAGGCTACGCTCTATGGTCGCAATACAATGGGGGGTGTAATAAATGTCTATACTCTATCGCCTTTGACCTATCAGGGTGTGCGTCTGCGTGCCGATTATGGCTCGCGCAACTCGTTCCGCGTGGCTGCTTCGAGTTACAATAAGTTGGGCGAGAAGTTTGGCTTCTCGGTCTCTGCTCAATATGCGCATTGCGATGGTTATTGGCGCAATTTGTATAATAATTCGTTGTGCGACAAGGAGAATAACGGAAATTTCCGCACCAAGTTCCAATATCGCAATGGAGCTTTGAGCATCGACAATACTTTAGCCTTCTCGATGGTGGCGCAAGGAGGTTATCCGTACCAATATATAGGTAGTCCTAACCCCGCGAAACATCGCGAGGAGTTGGTGGGTAAAATCTGCTACAACGAGCCTTGTAACTACGACCGTTGGGCGATAAATGATGGATTGAGTATCCGCTACGACTTTGGGAAATTTTCGTTGGCAAGCATCACATCGTATCAATATATGAACGATAAGATGCACATCGACAACGATTTTCTGCCCGAGTACTACTTCACGCTCGAACAACGCAAACAACAACACCATATAGCCGAAGATTTTGTTTTACGCTCAAAAAACGAGGGCGTTTATCGCTGGTTAGTGGGCGTTAATGGCTTCTTCAAGCGTGAGAATATGCAAGCGCCGGTAACTTTTGGTGCTACAGGGATTGAGAAGTTGATACTCGACAACATCAACAATAACAGCGGTTATCCGGGCGAGTACCGTTGGGGCGATACGGAGGGAAATGGCGCTGACGGGATACTTTTGGATAGCCGTTTCGCATCGAATAATAGCGGAGTTGCGGCGTACCATCGTAGCGACTTGCACCTTGGTCGCTGGCGTTTGTCGTTGGGGTTGCGTTTCGACTATGAGTTGGTGCAGATGCACTATCGCACCACGACAAACACCTGCTATTCGACCTTCCCCGACAATCCCGACAGAGCGCCGATGTCGCATAGTGTAAATATAGATGACAGCGACCTGCTCTCGCGAGGATTTTTCGAGTTTCTGCCTTCATTCTCGGTGGCGGTTGATTTAGACGATGCCGGGAGAAATATGTTGTACCTCTCGGCATCGAAGGGTTACAAGGCGGGTGGATTCAATACGCAGATGTTCTCGGAGGTGTTGCAACGCAAGTTACAGATGAAGATGGGCTTGTATCGCGATATAGATGTCGAGAAACTCTGTGCATACAACCCCGAGCATAGTTATAACTTGGAGTTAGGCGGACACTTCGCTACGCACGATGGGGCATTCACGGCCGATGCGTCACTCTTCTACATCGAGTGCATTGACCAGCAATTGACCGTTTTCCCAGACGAAAACAGCACTGGTCGAATGATGACCAACGCAGGTCGCACACGCTCCTTTGGAGCAGAGGTCTCGGCTACGGCACGATTGGCAAAAACTTTGGTATTGCGAGGTTCGTATGGCTATACAAATGCCAAATTCCGACAATTCGTCTCGGGTGGAGTAGATTATGCAGGCAACTACATACCTTATGCACCTAAAAATTCGTTATCTTTGCGCTTGATGCAGACCGTTCCGTTTGTTTCGCGCTGGATTGACCGTATGGTTTTGAGTGTGGGTGTAACGGGTGCAGGCAGAATATATTGGAACGAGGCGAACGATGTTTCGCAACCATTTTACGCGTTGTTAGATGCTTCGGTGCGCTTCGAGGGCAAAATTTGGGCAGTTGATTTTTGGTGTAAGAACGCCACAAATACCTCCTATAACACCTTCTACTTCGAGTCGATGGGTAATCGCTTCTTGCAACGCGGACGACCTATGTCAGGAGGGGTGAGAGTAATGATAAATATATTGTAAAACGATAAAAAAGAGAGATTATGAAGAAAATTTTGTTTTTGATTGGAACTTTGGCGTTGATGGTTTCGGTATCGTGTTTTCCAGAGAGTGGTGGGGGTAGATCTTCATCGGCTAAATTTAATGGAACTTGGACAGTTCTGAATACAGAGAGCGATGAGACGGCTGTGCAGAAGGAGGATGTAACCATTGTAGTAGAGATTCTCGATGCATCGAACAAACTTATGAATATAACATTCAATAACATCTCATTTGCACCAGGTATGCCAGAGATTACAATGACTGTTTCGGATATAGCATTCACTACTACAATTGCCGAAGATGGCAAGTCGCAGAACTTTGTCTTTGAGCAAGAGGGTGTTGTGCCGACTGTGGGCAATACTCCTTATGAGAACTATAGGATAAGGTCATTAAGAGGTTATGTTGGTACCGATATTGAAATAGAGTTGGAGTTTGAGAATGTGCCATACTTTGCCGTTTTCTCAACAAAGAAAAGTAGTAGTTCATCGGCTCAATTCAAGGGTACTTGGACGGCAACCAACACCGATAGTGATACCGTAACTTTCCAAAAGGAGAATGTAACTATTGATGTTGTGATTCCGGATGTCACAAAGAGTTCTATGAATATCACATTCAATGGTGTTGCCTTTGTTCCACGAATGCCAGAGATTGCAATGACTGTTTCGGATATAGCATTCACTACTACAATTGCTGAAGATGGCAAGTCGCAGAACTATGTCTTTGAGCAAGAGGGTGTTGTGCCGACTGTGGGCAATACTCCTTATGAGAACTACAAGATAAAGGTCTTTAGGGGCGAAATAGGCAAGCAGGTGAATATCGAACTTGAACTTGAGAGTATGACCTATACAGCAACCTTCACAACACAAAACTAATTGGTTGTATATAATTCCGATAAATTTTGCAAAAGTGTCCCAAATTCGGACACTTTTTGCTTTTTTGTCAGTATATTTGCAGAAATAAAATTTCAAAACTATGAAGGCTGAATACAAACCCTATGTAGAGGAACTTATCGAGTTGGCAATCAAGGAGGATATTGGCGATGGTGACCACACTTCATTGTGCTGTATCCCTGCCGAGGAGCGCGGAAGAATGCGCCTACTGTGCAAGCAGGAGGGTATTATCGCAGGTATCGAGGTGGCAAAGATGGTTACCGAGCGATTGGACTCGAAGGTTAAGTTCGAGCAGATTCTCAACGATGGCGACCGCGTAAAGGTTGGCGATGTAGCCTTCTATGTCGAGGGCAATCTGCAGTCATTGTTGCGTGCTGAGCGTATTCTGCTCAACATTATGCAACGAATGAGTGGCGTGGCAACGCAGACAGCAGTTTATGCCGACCGTATTGCAGACCTACACACCAAAGTTCTCGATACACGCAAGACCACTCCTGGAATGCGCGTTTTGGAGAAGATGGCGGTAAAGATGGGTGGTGGCGAGAATCACCGTATCGGATTGTTCGATATGATTCTCTTGAAGGATAACCACATCGACTTTGCAGGTGGCGTGGCGAAGGCAGTAAAGGGCGCAAAGGAGTACTTAAAGGCGAAAGGCAAGAACATTCCAATTGAGTGTGAAGTGCGCTCGTTGGAGGATATAAAGGAGGTATTTGCTGCGGGCGGTGTCGATAGAATTATGTTCGACAACTTCTCGGTAGAGCAGACTCGCGAGGCGGTGGCTCTCGTGGCTGGTCGTTGCGAAACAGAGTCGAGTGGCGGTATTACGCTCGAAACCCTGCGCGACTATGCCGAAACGGGTGTCGATTTTATCTCGGTAGGAGCTTTGACTCACCAGATTAAATCGCTCGATATGTCGTTGAAAGCGTGCTAAACAGCGCAAAAATGAACGAGAAAAAGAGTATAGATTTTCACTCCGTAACAGTGGCCGACAAGCCACTGTTCGAGTATTATGCGCACTCATCAGAGGAGCAGAATTGTGACCTCAATTTTGCCAATATATTCTGCTGGAGCGACACCTACCATACCGAAATAGCCGAGGTTGACAATTCGCTTGTTATTCGATTTGATAATGGTGGCGCAAAATGCTATATGCAACCTTTTTGCATAGGGGATAGAGCATTGATTATAGAGCAATTACGCCAAGATGCCTTTGCTATGCACGCGCCGTTGCGACTCTATGGTTTGTCGCGCGAGTGGCGCGAATTTTTGGAGAGAACCTATCCCGGGGAGTTTGCTTTCGACACTCCGCGGGCCTTGTGCGACTACATCTATCGCACAGAAGATTTGGCAGAGTTGCGAGGTCGCAAATATCAACCCAAACGCAACCATCTAAACCACTTTATAGCGCGTAACGATTGGTATGCCGAGCCACTTTCAAAGGCGAATATCAAAGATTGTATAGCGTTGAATAAAAAGTGGTTGCGAGGTCGAGATATTGGCGAAACGGAGCGAGCCGAACAGCGAGCAATAGAGCGCGCATTCGACAATTTTGATGCGCTCGGTCTGCGAGGCTTGGTCTTGTATGCCAATGGCGTACCCGTAGCTTTTTCGTATGGAACACCGATAAACAATAAGACTTTCTGCACTCATATCGAGAAGTATGATAGCGAGGTTGAGGGTGCGGCAACAATGATAAATCGCCTTATGGCGCAATCGCTCGATGAGGAGTTTGAGTTTGTAAATCGCGAAGATGACCTCGGTCTGGAGGGGTTGCGATTTGCAAAAATGTCCTATCATCCCGTTGCTCTGCTCGAAAAAACCTCGGCTCTGCATCTTACTGCCGAGCAACGCGAGATGCGAGAGATGTGGCACGAGATTTTTGGCGATGAAATTCACGAAATAGACTCATTTTTGGTAAATCATAGTAATGCTATTCCGTTGATATACAAGGAGAATGGCAAAATTGTTTCGATGCTCTATATTGTGCCATTAGAGGTGGTATGCAAAAAAGTTGCATACATATATGCTGTGGCTACAAAGCCCGAATATCGTGGTCGCGGTATTGCCTCAAAGTTGCTTTCAGAGGCATTACAACTGATTAAAGATAGTGGTCGCTACGATATGGTGGCATTGATACCGAGTAGTACCGAGTCGAAGCGATTGTATTCCCGCTTGGGCTTTGAAGATACGCAGATGCCGATAGAGTTTCCTGCAAACGACTACCTCGGCACCGGCTCTGTTCCCCACGACCTTGCAATGACAATAAAATTATAGACGAAAGACGAGAGTTTTAATTCAAAATGCAGAATTACTACTGGTGCGATAATTTTTATTAAAATGTGGCAAGCATAGTAGAAAAGTCAAGTATAGTAAGAAAATTTTTGATTTTTTCTTCATTAGCGGAGTACGAAAAGAGAAGTTCGAGAGGTCTTCTCTTTTTTTGTTTTGCGATTTAACTTTTTATTTATACCTTTGTCTTATAAGACACAAAGCAACCTATACTAACTATAAAACTTCAAATTAACCTATGGGATTAAAGATTTACTCTTCTAATCTTGACCTCTCTAACCTGCAATACTCCATTTGCAAGGTTTTAGAAGCAATTCCTGCATCAAATATCTGTGGGCTTGTCTTCTGTGGAGTAAGCGAAACTGTTGAGTATCACCAACTACTCGACAACCTGAAATCCATCGTCTATTCCTCATTGAACAAAAAAATTCCTATCACCCTCATACCTCAACATCTATTGCCAAACGGCGGACTTGCCATTGAGGTCTATACCCTCGATGCAAAGGCTGAAATCAAGTTCGAGGAGAAAGAGGGCGTGTGCTACGGACTTATCGGCAACGACAACGAAAGTATGCTCTTTATCGAGGGCATTCCTGCATCGGATTTCTCCGACAGTGTACGCCTACAAAGTGAAGAGGTGTTCGACAAACTCGACACCATTCTCTCGGCTTACGGATTTGAGGTTGATGATATTGTGCGCCAATGGAACTACATCGGTAGCATAGTAGCCCACCGCGAGGGTAAGCAGAACTATCAGGAGTTCAACGATGCCCGCACCCGCTACTATGCAAGAGGGAGGTGGAGCAACGGCTACCCTGCGGCTACAGGTATTGGAGCCTCGGGCGACTGCATCATCGTGGGTGGTATCGCATTCAAAAAGCGGAACGAGAAGGGCATCTACCCTATCGACAATCCATTGCAGGTAGCAGCATATGTCTATTCAAAGAGCGTGCTGATTGATGATGATAAAAACGCAATGAAGAGTACCCCAAAATTCGAGCGTGCGAAGTTGATCGAGACCGAGCGAGGGGCTTGTTGTTTCGTATCGGGTACGGCGGCAATTCGAGGCGAGGAGAGTATCGATGCCACCTCCGTAACACAGCAGACTATAAAGACTATCGAGAATATCCAGTACTTGGTATCGAAGGAGAATTTGGTAAGGTTTGGCGCGAAACCATACGACTTGAACTATGCAATACTTCAGGTATTTGTCAAGAATGCCGAGGATTACGATGCGGTGCGTACAGTAGTAGAGAAGTGCTATCCGCAAGTACCGACAATATACACTGTTGCAGATGTGTGCAGAAGGGAACTTCTGGTAGAAATTGAGGGTATATTAACAACTTAATACTATGAAAAAAATCCTAATAACCTTTGTTTGTCTGTTGCTGTCGATAGTGCAGACAACCGCTGCGGAGCAATGTAGCGATGAGGTCTTCTTGCGAAGACTCTATCTCACCGTTACAGGTACACTTCCAAACGAAAACACTTGCAAGTCGTACCTCAACGACACTAATCCTAAAAAACGCGCAGCGGTAATCAATAAACTTCTCTACAGTGAACTCTATCTGAAATATATGCAGATGCACTGGGGAGATATTTTGCGTATAAAGTCGGAGTTCCCGAGCAACCTTTGGCCAAATGGAGTACAGGCATACAACAGATGGGTGTATGAGCAGTTGATGAACAATGTTCCATACGACAAGATGGTGCGCGACTTGTTAATCTCTTCGGGTAGTAACTTCCGTTCTCCGGCGGTCAATTTCTATCGAGGATTCCAAAAGAGAAGCCCCGAGAATTTCTACGCCAACATTAACCTCCTCTTCTTGGGCAATAGAAATTGCACCGACAACGGACACCTCTGCTTCTCGCAAGTGAAGTTCAAATCAACCAAGGAGTGGAAAGAGGAGATTATCTACATCGACTATTACAAGCAGTTGCCTCGGCAGGAGATTAAATTGGAGGATGGAACAGTTCTCAAACTCACTCCCGACAGCGATTGGCGCGAGGTATATGTCAACTGGCTCACCTCGCCACAAAACCGCCGCTTTGCCGAGGTTATGGTAAACAGAATGTGGTATTGGGTGTTCGGCAAGGGACTTGTTCACGAGCCAGACGATTGGCGAGAGGACAACCAGCCGTCAAACCCACAACGCTTGAAGGAGCTGACCGACTATTTCATCAAGAGCAAATACAACATGAGAGCCTTATTGAAAAAGATTCTTATGTCGAAAGAGTTTAACGCAAAGACTGCTCCCGAGGGAACATATATACCACAGCGACTCCCTGCAGAGGTTATTGTCGATGCTATATCTACCGTAACCGGCACTTGGGCAACATATATGAGTCGTGTGCCTGAACCATTTACATTCTACCCGCCAAAGACAAGGGCTACCCATTTGGGTGATGCTACGGTATCCTCTACACAGTTGGAGTTGTTTGGTAAAGTTTCGAGAGATGTATCGTTGGAGAGCCAGCGAAACAACGCGATAACATCTCGCCAGTTACTCTACCTGATGAACTCTTCGGAGTTGGAAAAGAGCATCAGAAAGTGTCAATTCTTGAAGAAACTCTGCAAGGAGCAGACCGAGATCGAGCCTATTGTGAATGCTATTACACTCCGCGCCCTGTCGAGAATGGCAACCTCTGCGGAGATTGAGATGTATAAGGAGCATATGCAACAGAACAATCTAACACTGAACGAGTTGGCATTCGATGTTATGTGGACACAGATAAATAGCAACGAGTTCCTTTATAACCACTAATCTTCAACGCTATGAAAAAGATATATCTAACACTAATTTTGGTGCTGGCAATCAGCTTGGGAGCGTACGCACAACAAGCAAAGTCTGTCATTTTGGTCTATTTGGACGGCGGTCCGTCACAAACCGATACATTCGATCCAAAACCCCAAGCGGGAAGAAACTATACCGGCTCTCTTGCTAAAGTGTGCCAAACTAATGTCGAGGGTATTGAGATTGGCGAAAAGATGACTCGTCTTGCAACTATGGCGGACAAATACTCGTTGATAAGGGGTTTGACACACGGCAGTAATGCTCACGAAACCGGACACTACGCTATGATTACAGGCGACACTTCGGGTGGTGCAGTAGTATATCCATCTTTCGGTGCAGTGATTTCCTATATGAAGAAGGATACTTACAAGGGCATTCTTCCTTGCTATGTCTCTGTAACGAGTGCTAACAGCCGTTTCAACGAGGGAGGTTTCTTGGGTAACGAATACAAGTCTTTCGACACGGGAGGCAAACCGGAGTCACAGATGTTTGAGGTCGAAGGTCTTGTAAATAGGTTTGTCGATAAGAAGCGTATGAACAGCCGAATGGCTCTGCTAAACAAGTTTGAGGATAAACCGTTGAACAAAAAACAGATAGACTCGTTGCGCGATGTTAATATGGAGTTTATCTGGGGGGATAGTCGCGAGGTGTTCAACCTCGCTAACGAGCCGGATTCGGTAAGAGAGCGATACGGAAAGACAAGACTTGGTCAGTCGTGCCTCGTAGCACGCCGATTGGTTGAGGCAGGAGTGCCGTTTGTAAATGTTCGTATGACCGGTTGGGATACACACAAAAAGCACTTCCAGCGTATGAACACGATGTTGCCAAATCTTGATAAAGCCCTCTCGGCATTGATCTCCGATTTGGACGCACGTGGATTGTTGGAGAGTACTATCGTACTTTGTGGTGGAGAGTTCGGAAGATCTCCAAAGGTGTTGTGGGAGGCTCCGTGGAATGGAGGTCGCGCACACTTTGGCGCAGCTTTCAGCTACCTCGTAGCGGGTGGTGGTTTCCACGGCGGTAAGGTGGTTGGTAAGACCACAAAGACTGGTGAGAAGGTTGAGGAGCGCCCTGTAGCCCCTTGCGACCTGATTGGTACAATCTACCTCCTTATGGGCATAGACCCTTATGGCACTTTGCCACACGTTTCCGAGGGTAATTTGCCGATACTTCCTTCGCTATTGGACAAGAAGCGTAGCCACGGATTGCTGTATGAAATTATTGATGAAGATGTAAAAAAGCCTGATTATGAAAAGAAGTAAGAACATATTGTTGGTCATCTTGTTCGTCTTGCTGACCACTCCGCTATATGCGCAGAAACTAACAATGGGCTACCTCTACCCTGCTGGTGGTCAGGTAGGTACTACTGTCGAGATTGAGGCCGGTGGACTAAACATCAACAGAGCCACAAAGGTTATATTCAGCCACCCGGGTATCAAGGGCGAGTTGAAGCCTGTCGATGAGAGCGCCAACAAAAAGAGAAGGAGAAGAAGACTGAACGACCAGAGCAGTCCGCAACTTGCCGATAAAATCAAGATTGTAATCACTATCGACAAGAGTGTGCCGTGCGGTCTCTACGACTTGCGTCTGCAAGGTCCGAGAGGTGTGTCTAATATGTTGCCATTTGAGGTTGCCTCGTATCCAAACTTCCTCGAGATGAAACAAAATGCTCGCAGCAAGATGAACAAAACAAATGTTGTTGGTTCACTGCCTGCGGTATTGTGCGGATATGTGACACCCGGAGGAATTGACAAATTCCAATTCAACGGCAAAAAGGGCGAAACCATCGTTGCCATAGTTAAGGCTCGTCAGTTTGTTCCATACATTGCCGATGCTGTTCCGGGCTGGTTCCAACCGGTAATAAAGATTGTAGGGGCAAACGGTAGAGAGGTGGCATATTCTGACGATTACCACCACTATGTCGATCCTGTAATCATCGCTACACTCCCGAAAGATGGTAAATACACCTTGACCATTCACGATGCCATCTATCGTGGCCGCGAGGATTTCAACTACAGAATACATCTTGGCGTAATTCCGTTTGTAACAGGTCGTTATCCTGCGTATGGCGTAGTAGGCAAGCGCGTTAAGCAGGAGATAGAGGGTGTCAATCTCGGAGCAACAAAGACCACTGCAAAGGTTAAAAGTGAAGGGTATCATCAACTCTCCTTTACGAACAATATCGGCACATCGAATACTGTTCCGTTCTACGCCCTGCCAAAGGGCTCAAAACTTATGCAGTTCCCGAAGGAGGGTGCGCGCCTCTCTATGACAACGGCTATATCCGACTCGCTCACTTCGGATGCAAAGGTTAAACGGTATAAAATTAGCGCCTTCCGTGGCGAGCCTATCATTGTGGAGCTTATCGGAAGACGCAACGGCTCGTTGATTGATGCCACTTTGAGATTGAAGAACGAGGCGGGCAAAGTTGTAGCGTATGCCGATGACAAAGAGGACCAAATGCAAGGACTTATGACCTTCCACGCAGACCCTGTACTCAAGTATAGCCCTAAACGAGATGAGGAGATGATACTCGAAGTGGAGGATCTGCATCGCCGACACGGAAAGGATTTCCACTATCTGCTGAAGCGTCACGAGCAGTTGCCATCGTTCAACGCATTCGTCTCGCCGGCTAATATCACCATCGCCTCGGGTGGAACAGCATCGTTCCGCGTTGATGTTTCCGGAAGATTGAAGCGCCCTGCACACCTTGTTATCAATGGATTACCAAAGGGTTCTACCACAAGCAACCTAAACCTTCGTGGCAGAAAGTGGGATGTCTCTATCACATTGCCAAATGGAGCCGAAGTAAAGCGTTCTCCAATAGAGGTAAAACTCGACTACCCTACCCAGAATGGACGCGAGCAGGCAAATGTATTGCCGGTGGATAAGATGACACAGGCATTCTACTACACACACAACATTCAGGCATCGGAATTGACTCTCGATGTAACCGAGGCTGTGCCATATCGTATGTCGGTAGATTTGGATATAAACAAGGATTTACTCTTCTCAGTAAATGATACCGAAATACCTATCAAGGTAAAGATCGAGAAGGAGCCGGGCTTCAATGACCCTGTGGAGTTGCTGTTGGGCAACAAAAACAGACTCTTCTCTCTCGAGCCAGTCTCCATTATGCCGGAAGAGACCGAGAAGGTTATCCATCTCAAGCTCAACGAGACTGTATTAGAGAGGTTGAAGAACAGAAAGAATAAACCGTATTGGCAGATGCACATTGTGGGAACTGTCGGAGGTGTGATTGAGCAACGCGGTGGTCGTCGTTTCCAAAATGCGAAATATCGCGAGATGACTCCTATTTTCGTTCTCAGATTGAAGAAATAGACTGATCGTCAACTAAAAAAGTGGCTGTCCAACCAAGCGTTGCG
>JAZPYA010000039.1:0-189489 GCA_045543935.1 Alistipes sp. | reverse complement strand
CTAACTTGGTGATGTCGCTTTTGCGTAAGGGCGTTCCTTCGCGTATTCGTATCATCGTTCAGTTGGTGGTAATCGCTGCGTTGGTTATTTTGGTAGATCAGGTGTTGAAGGCATTTGTTTACGATGTGTCGAAGCAGTTGTCGGTATATGTCGGTCTGATTATTACTAACTGTATCGTGATGGGCCGTGTTGAGGCGTTCGCATTGCAGAACAAGCCTTGGGATTCGTTCCTCGATGGTATCGGCAACGGCGCAGGTTACGGCTTGATTCTCGTAATCGTGGCATTCTTCCGCGAGTTGCTCGGCTCGGGCTCGTTGTTTGGCTATCCAATCATCGAGAAGCTCGGTCTTTACGAACTTGGCTATTCAAACTGCGGTTTGATGTTGTTCCCACCGATGGCTCTTATCATCGTAGGTTGCATTATCTGGATTCACCGTACTATTAACACTAACTTACAGGAGAAATAGGAGGATAGATTATGGAAACATTGAATTTATTTATTCGTTCGATTTTTATCGACAATATGGTCTTTGCATTCTTCTTCGGAATGTGCTCCTACATCGCTGTATCGAAGAGTGTAAAGACAGCTCTCGGTCTTGGTCTTGCCGTAACCTTCGTGCAGACAATGACTGTGCCGTTGAACTACCTCTTGAATGAGTATGTTTTGGCTCCTAATGCGTTGGTTGAGGGTGTTGATTTGTCGTTCCTCTCGTTCATCATCTTTATCGCCGTTATTGCTGCATTTGTGCAGTTGGTCGAGATGATTGTCGAGAAGTTCTCTCCATCGCTCTACAACCAACTCGGAATCTTCCTTCCGCTTATCGCTGTAAACTGCGCCATCATGGGTGGCTCGTTGTTTATGCAGCAGATGGTAGGAGCAGGCGAGATTCGCAATGTTGGCGAGTCTGTAGTCTATGGTTTGGGTTCGGGACTCGGTTGGTGGATTGCTATCGTTATGATGGCGGCTATCCGCGAGCGTCTCTCCTACTCGAATATCCCTGCCGCATTGAAGGGTCCGGGTATCGCATTTATTATCACAGGCCTTATGGGTATCGCATTTATGATATTCTCGGGTATTCAGTTGTAAACCTTTAATAAGAGTAATAAAAGATGGTAAAAGTAATTATTGTTGCAATCGTTGCCTTTCTTGCAGTAACCCTCCTTTTGGTGGCGCTGTTGCTCTTAGCAAAGGCAAAACTGACTTCGTCGGGCAATGTGACCATCGACATCAACAACGGCAAGAAGGTCGTTGAGGTTGAGGCCGGTGGTAACCTCCTCGCTACACTCGCTACAGCAGACATCTTCCTTCCATCGGCTTGCGGTGGTAAGGGTGCTTGCGGACAGTGCAAGTGTCAGGTTTTGGAGGGTGGCGGCGAGGTACTCCCTACCGAAACAGGCTTCTTCAACCGCAAGCAGATTCGCGAGAATTGGCGTTTGGGTTGCCAAGTGAAGGTTAAGGAGGATATGAAAATCGCTGTTCCTGATTCGGTGTTGAGCATCAAGAAGTGGGAGTGCGAGGTTATCTCGAACCACAATGTTGCTACCTTCATCAAGGAGTTTGTTGTAAAATTGCCTGAGGGCGAGCATCTCAACTTCCGTTCGGGTGGTTACATTCAGATTGATGTTCCTGCAATCACTGTTGATTACAATGATATTGATGTTGATCCACAGTACGAGGAGGATTGGGTTAAGTTCGGTCTTCGTGACCTCAAGATGGTTAACTCAGAGCCTCAGGTGCGTGCTTATTCGTGCGCTACATACCCAGCCGAGGGCGATATTATCCGTTTGAATGTTCGTATCGCAACCCCTCCATTCGGTCCTGACCGCAAGATGTTGCCTGTAAATCCGGGTGTCTGCTCGTCTTATATCTACTCGCTCAAACCGGGCGATAAGATTACTATGTCGGGTCCTTATGGCGAGTTCTTCTTGCCGGACAACTTACCTGATACACAAGAGTTGATTTTCATCGGTGGTGGTGCAGGTATGGCGCCTATGCGTTCGCACATTATGCACCTCTTCAAGACCGAGAAGACCAAGCGCCCTGTATCATTCTGGTATGGTGCTCGTTCGCTCAAAGAGGCGTTCTATTTGGAGGACTATGCAGAGATTGAGCGTGAATTCCCTAACTTCAAGTTCAACCTTGCTCTCGACCGCCCAGACCCAGAGGCAGATGCAGCAGGTGTTGATTACAAGGTAGGCTTCGTTCACAATGTTCTCTTCGAGAACTACCTCAAAAACCACGAGGACCCAGAGGGTTGTATCTACCTTATGTGCGGACCTCCAATGATGGTCGGAGCAGTTGAAAAGCTCCTCGACTCACTCGGAGTGCCACCGGAGAATATCTTGTACGATAACTTCGGCGCATAAAAAATCATTCTGATTGGTGAATTTCTCACCAAAACTTCGATAGCCCGATTGCTCACATAGGCTTACTATGCTGCGCATCGGGCTTCTTGTTTGCCTCAAAAATAGCTCAATCAAAATGCGTTTTATATTTCGTAGGTATGCTGCGAACTCGCTTTTTCGTTTGGTGCAAAATTTCCTCGCTAAAAATATACGCTAACAAAAATGCATTCTGATTGGTGAATTTCTCACCAAAACTTCGATAGCCCGATTGCTCACATAGGCTTACTATGCTGCGCATCGGGCTTCTTGTTTGGCATAAAATTTCCTCGCTAAAAACGAGCGTTATGTTATTGCTTTGTATGCTGCGGACTCGACTCCAGTCAAACCCTATTGTCCTCATCATCCCCATTACCCCCATTACCCCCATTACCCCTATATAAATATAGGTATTTTTATTGTCGGTATCTCTTTTTTTATTATCTTTGTATCCAAAAGAACTAAAATCATTCTACTTATGAGACTTACAAAAGCATTATTGGTGATGATCTCGGTGGTCTTTATGGCCGAGGTATCGAGCGCTGCGTCTATTCGCGGTGTAGTAACTTGCGAGGGCAAGGGCGTTGCAAATGTTGTAGTATCGGATGGTATCTCCGTAACTCGCACCAACAAGAAGGGTGCCTACAAGTTGAAGACCGACAATGAGATGTCTCATGTTGTATTTATCTCGACACCTTCGGGTTATGAGGTGCCTACACGCCGAGGTTTTATGCCGGCGTTCTATCACGCACTCGAGAAGGGTAAGTCGCAGTACGACTTCACCTTGAAGGCTGTGGATCAGACCAACTACCACCTTATCGTATCGGCGGATCTCCATGTTCGTAACCGCGCGATGACTCTCAAAGAGCCTATTGAGCGTCATCCGTTGAACTACCCTGTAGGCGAGATTGATTCTACATCTTTTGCTCGTACCTACATCCCTACAATGCGTAAGTATGTGTCGCAACTTCCAAAGGGTGAGCCTGTTTATGGTCTTAACCTCGGTGATATGAGCAACGAGTCGCATTGGTCCCGTTATGGTGGCGACTTGGACAACTTCGTAACAGTATGTGAGCGTAGTGGCTTGCCAATTCAGACCTACACCGTAATCGGTAACCACGAGCACGATATGAGAGCTCGCGACATCTTCGATGATGACGATACTGCAGCCGAGTTGGAGTTTATCAGAGTCTTTGGCCCTACCTACTACTCGTTCAATATTGGTGGCGTACACTATGTTGTTATCGACAATGTCAAGTACTGCAACCACAAGTCGAAGGGTAGAGATCGTAACTCCGAGGTACGCATTACCCAGGATCAGATCGACTGGGCAGCTCGTGATGCGAAGTTCTTGCCAAAGGATACCAAGCACATCGTTATCGCTTGGCACTGCCCTGGTCACCGCCTCTACAAGAATGGCGAGGCTACCCACAACACCAAGGATATCCTCGATTCGTATGCTCCGTATGGCCTTCCGATGACAATTCTCTCGGGCCACAATCACCACGCCGAGACTGTAACCGTACTCGACTACGAGAACACTGTTGAGTATCTCCACACCTCGGTTTCGGGTGCTTGGTGGTACTTCCCTGTATGTGCTGACGGAGCGCCATCGACCTTCACAGACTACACCTTCAAGTCGGGTGCCCTCACCGCGCGTGAGAGTGTGAACTTCACAACCCCTTCGGAGTCGAAGTTCCGCATCTACAACAAGGATGAGCGCAACAAGGAGGGTGAGCGCGTAATCCGCATCAACATTTGGGATTTGCACAAGAGCTGGCGCTTCGATGTATACGAGAATGGCGTGAAGATGGAGAATCCTAACATCAAGCAGGTTCGTCACAAGGATAAGGTATACCTCGACTTGTACAATGGCACAGGCAACGGCATCAAGTCGTTCAAGTGGTTGCGCCCACAGAATACTCCTCACTTCGTAGAGTACCGACCACACAACCCTGAAGCCGAGATTCGCATCGTAGCATTCGATGAGTTCGGCAACAAGTACTTCGATACAACTACTCGCGTAGAGTAGTATAAAACACAATGCAAGGCTTCTTACGATATATCGTAGTTGCGTTAGCACTCTTTGCGCAATGTCGGGCTGTAGCACAGACCGACATTGTGCGCCCTAACCTGGGCGTACCTTCCAAAATCTCGCCTGCCTATTTCGGTCCTAATGCCTTTCCTGTTCCAGATATGCTCGATGGACGCACCTCCTCGGCACTGAAACTCGAACTCTATGGCGACTGCTTCCTTGGCACTACGACAGGTCGAGTTGCAGATGATATCACGGGCGATCTGTTCGCAAAATTAACCATTCCACTCTTTACTCCCAAGGTAAATCTTACTGTGTGGATGCCGATATTCGAGTATTTCTATACCTCGGCAGAGTTGAACGCTTTGCGCCGATTGCCTGCGCCATACGATACCACAGATTTGCAGGGTATGGATTCGGGTGATGTCTATGTGTCGGCGGATATTCGTATTCTAAATCAGGAGAAACACCATTTGGATATCACCGCACGCGCAGCGTTGAAAACCGCTTCGGCAAATGAGTTTGCCAAGGGACGCGCCTACGATGCTCCGGGTTACTTCTTCGATGCAGCGATAGGTCGAGGTTTCAACTTTGAGGGTGGCAAACACAATCTGCGAGTTGCCGTAAGTGGTGGTTTCTTGTGTTGGCAGACCGACAATGGTCGTCAGAATGACGCTGTGATGTATGGTCTATTGCTTGCCTATACGGTCAAAAAATTCACGATAGACACCTGCTTTGGAGGCTATGCCGGTTGGGAGAGTGATGGTGATTGCCCGATGACTCTCAAAACAAATCTCTCGTATCGTATTGGCGACTTGTCGTTGCGACTCTCGCATCAAGTTGGCTTTATGGATTGGCCTTACCACCAAATACGAGTGGGCGCAACATACGCCTTCGATATTCTGAACAAGAAGAGTAGGACAAAATAATTTACTGCTATGCTCAAACGATTATTTGGATTGGATAGCTCGGTTACAACGGTCAAAACCGAGGTTATTGCGGGTATTACCACATTCTTGACAATGGCGTATATACTCGCCGTAAATCCAAATATCCTTTCCGTTACGGGAATGGACAAAGGGGCACTCTTCACAACAACGGTGCTGGCGGCATTTATCCCGACATTGATGATGGGTTTGTACGCGAAGTTGCCATTTGCCTTGGCTCCGTGTATGGGCTTGAACGCCTTTTTCGCCTATACGGTATGCCTTACGATGGGCTACTCGTGGCAATTTGCCCTGACCGCAGTGTTGATTGAAGGTTTGATTTTTATCCTGCTCACGGTTACCAATCTGCGCGAGAAGATTGTACACGCCCTGCCGAAGTGTCTGCGTGAGTCGATTTCGGTGGGTATCGGTCTCTTTATCGCATTTATCGGTCTGCAAAATGCAGGTCTTATCGTTCGCTCCGATGCGACTCTTGTGACATTGGGCGATATTGGTACTCCGACAGCGATACTCTCGATACTCGGACTCGTTATTACATCGATATTGCTGGTTAAGAGGGTTAAGGGTGCGTTGCTGATAGGTATCATTCTCACTGCCGTTATCGGCGTGCCAATGGGTGTGACAAAGTTTGGTGGCTTTGTCAGCACACCTCCAAGTATTGAGCCTATATTCTGCAAGTTTGAGTGGGGTAGTATTCTCTCGAAAGATATGTTTATCGTGGTATTTACGCTCCTCTTTATCGACCTGTTCGACACCATCGGAACGCTTATCGGCGTCTCTGCAAAGGCTAATATGTTGGACAGAGAGGGTAATCCTATCCGTATGCGTCAGGCGTTTATGTGCGATGCTATCGGAACTACCGCAGGTGCATTCCTTGGTACAAGTACTGTAGGTACTTATGTTGAGAGCGCAGCTGGCGTATCGGAGGGCGGTCGTAGTGGCTTGACTGCTACGGTAACGGCTTTGTGCTTCTTGTTGTGTCTATTCTTTGCGCCATTCTTCCTCTCGTTGCCGAGTGCAGCTACGGCTCCGGTGCTTATCTTGGTGGGCGTGATGATGATGTCGGGAGTGTCGAAAATTGACTTTACGAACTACTTGGAGGCTATACCATCTTTCTTGTGTATTATTATGATGCCGTTGGCATATAGCATCTCCGATGGTATTATCTTTGGTGTGTTGAGCTATGTGTTGATACATCTCGGTAGTGGTAATTATCGCAAGGTGGGTATCTCGACCTATATCCTTGCAGCGTTGTTCTTGTTGAAATTCTTGTTGTAACAGATTATATTATGAGAAAGGTTTTTACAATTTTGGCAGCCCTGCTGATTGGTGCAGGTGCAGTGTTTTTCTACTTCCGCTTCTACTTCGTCTTTGGCGAGGGAGTGAAGAGTGGAGAGTTGAATTATGTAGTTCACAAGGGTTTTATCTTCAAAACCTACGAGGGCAAACTCATTCAGGCTGGTTTCCGTGCGCAGACGGCAGGTGTGCAGTCCTACGAGTTTGAGTTTTCGGTACCTGACAAAGAGTTGGCGGAGCGTCTGATGTTGCTCGGCGGTCAGAATGTGGAGCTGCACTATAAGGAGTATTTCGGCTCGTTGCCTTGGCGAGGATTTACGAAGTTTGTGGTGGATAGTATCGTATCGTCACGACCTCTCTATCCGCAATATCCTACCCCGGGGGCGTTGCCATTCAAGGGACAAGAGAGTGCCTCTGCACCTGAGATATCGGGCGAACAGATATAAAGAGACTTTTAATAAAAAGGGAGTGTCTAAAAACTCATTAGACACCCCTGCATAAAACTCAGCGGAGAGAGGGGGATTCGAACCCCCGAAACCCTTTTGGGGTTTACTCGCTTTCCAGGCGGGCCAGTTCAACCACTCCTGCATCTCTCCTCTTGTGGGTGCAAAGATAGTATTTTTTAGTAAATTATACAATAGATTGTGTATATGACTCAACTTAAAGACGAAAACCGTATTGTATGGGTAGATTGGTTGCGTGTTGCAGCCTGCTTTATGGTTATTGTCGTTCACGCTACCGAGCCGTTCTATCTCGGAGGTGATGGTTCGCAAATTTTGACCGAGGCTGATGCCTATTGGTCGTCACTCTTTGACTCACTTGTGCGCGCGTGCGTACCTCTATTTATCGTGGCTTCGAGTTACCTGCAGTTCCCACTGCACTACTCCTCGGGCGAGTTCTTGCGCCGCCGAGCAGTGCGTGTGCTTGTGCCATTTCTGCTTTGGAGTGCGATTTATGCTTTTGTGTGGGGTAATCCTGCAGAGAATTTTCAAAACCTATTGCTCAACTTCAACTACTCGGCAGGACATCTTTGGTTTGTCTATATGCTCATAGGCGTATATCTGCTTATGCCGTTGCTCTCGCCGTGGGCAGAGAAGGTTGGCAAGCGCGAGTTGCAGGTCTATCTCGGCATTTGGGCGTTTACAACCATTATCCCACTGTTGCGCGATTTTGTTGGAGGCGGTTTTGAGGGATTGAATGTGATTTATGGTGTGTCGGGACTTCCGCGCCCTGCACTTACTCCGTTGTGGGGCGAGGCGAGTTGGAATACCTACGGCACATTCTACTATATTAGTGGATTTGTAGGTTATCTTTTGCTCGGCTTGTACTTCCGCCGCTTTGTGGGCGAGTTATCGTGGAGAAAGACATTGGCTATCGCTATTCCTTGCTACTTGGCAGGCTTTGTGATTGTCTTTGCTGGTTTCTTGCGCCGAGTTTTTGAGATGTCGCAGGGAGCATTCCCCATTGAAGGCCTGGTCGAGAAGGCTGTATGGTGGGAGACTACTTGGTGCAACGATACTGTGGGTGTAGCGTTTATGACCGTAGCGTGGATAACTCTGTTTAAGAAGATAAAGTGCGATGGAAAATTCTATCAAAAGATTCTTTTGCCAGTGTCGAGGGCGAGCTATGGTATCTATCTGATGCACCTTTTGCTGTTAGTGCCAATCAGCGGTGCAATTCGTGAGTGGCTTGGTGTAGGGCTTGATGGTCGCCTTGGCGTGTGGACATCTTCGGTGGAGATTATCGTGTCTGCGGTAGCGGGATTTGTTGTAACAGCGGCTGTGGCTGTTTTGTTGCAGAAGATTCCTAAGTTGGGCAAATTTATTATGGGATAGAGGATATTCCGATAAAAAGCGAAAAAGTTTCAAAAATATTTTGCAGAAACGGAAATTTCGCTTATCTTTGCACTCGCTTAAACGCAATGGCGGGATAGCTCAGCTGGTTAGAGCGCATGATTCATAATCATGAGGTCGAGAGTTCAAGTCTCTCTCCCGCTACACAAGGACTGTAATCAATTTGTAAATCAAATTGTTACAGTCTTTTTTGTTAAATTGACGGGACAATTCGGGGACAGCCTGATATTCGGGATATACATTTTTGCTTCGGTGAAAATGTAAAAAAAATGTTGCCTAAACAAAACTCGCACAACGCTACTCTAAACGAAATTCTCTCGTTTACCTATCCGAAACTGCATACGGGCGTATGTTGGTACATATCTTTCTACGCTTACGATCCGGCAAAGGGCGACTTGCGTAGGAAGCGTATCAAAATCAACTCCGTGGGTACTGCTTCCGAGAAGAAACGATATGCAGCTCTCTTGTGCCATCGCCTATCAACTAAACTCGAAGGTGGCTGGAACCCTTGGGTTGATGCAGAGGCTGACCGCACATACAAGTTGTTCAGTGATGCCATACAGCATTATCGAAACTATGTTACAAAACTTTTGAATGATGGCGTACATCGTATGTCCACCCATCACGATTGTATCTGCTTTGCTCGTATCTTGGAGGAGTGGAACGCTGCACAGGCTGTACCTATTCGATATGTGTATCAGTTTGACCGTACATTTTGTGTACGCTTCCTTGACTATATCTATATTGAAAGACAGAACTCTCCTCGTACTCGCAACAACTATTTGGCGTGGTTACGAACTTTCAGTTCTTTCCTCGTGCAGCACCTCTATCTCAAAGAGAAGCCGACAGATGGTCTTATCAGTATAGGCAAGTCATTGCTCACGAAAGAACGACAGATTATTCCACTTGTTGATATGGAGCGATTACACAATTATTTGGTGGCTCACAACAAGAACTATCTGCTCGTCTGCTACTTCCTTCATTATATGCTCATTCGCCCCAGAGAAATAGCCAAATTGCGATTGGGTGATATCTGCGTAGCAAAGCAGACAATCTTTATAGCCGATATCATTTCCAAAAACAAAAAATCGGCTGTGGTTACTATGCCTGCCAAGATAATCAAGTTGATGGTAGAACTCGGCTACTTTAACTATCCAAGCGATTACTATATCTTCTCAAAAGGATTTAAGCCTGGTCCTGAATGGGTAAACGAAAAGACCTATCGAGACTATTGGAGTTACTATATTCGACCAGCTCTGAACTTTCCGAAGGAGTATAAATTCTATTCGCTCAAAGATACGGGCATTACCTCGATGCTTCGAGCCGGCTACGATGCCTTGTCTGTTAAAGAACAGGCACGACACTCCTCGCTCTTGATGACCGATGTTTATACACCACAAGACATCAAAGATGCAAACCCTGTACTGTTAAATTACAACGGCGTATTATAATATAAGGTATGAAAACGCAGAGACCTCCTCCAATTTGCTCCAATTCTCAAACTTTTGGAATAAATTTTGCAAAGAATAGAAAAAAAACTATTAAAAATTTTGCAGATAATAGAAAAATATCTATCTTTGCATTGTCAAACAATAACACAAGGAAGATATGAAATCAGCAGAATTAAGGAAACTTGTTGAAAGAAACGGTTGGATCTGCGTAAGGGCTTGCGGAAGTCATTACATTTACGAGAAGGAAGGAGTCCGATACACAGTTCCGTTTCACGGAAGCAAAGAAGTTGGTAAAGGATTAGAAAAGAAGATTAAAAAGGAGATGGGGCTGAAATAAGCCCCTATCCCCAAAACTAGAAAGGAGATTACAATATGAAAAAGATTGAGGCAATTATCGAGAAAAATGCAGATGGCGAATATAGCGTTTACTGCGTTGATGAAATGTTCTCTGGAATGGGTGCGACCGCCGAAGAGGCAAAGGCGGATATGCTTGGAGCAATGAAGCACTATGTTGAGTCTTGCAAAGAGGATAACTACCAATATCCAGCTTGGCTCGATGGCGAATATACCATTGTTTACAAGTTTGATGCACAATCTCTCTTGCAGTATTACGCAGGAATTATTACTCCCGCAGCGTTGGGTCGTTTGTCTGGCATAAGTTCCAAGCAATTGTGGAGCTATATGCACGGCCATTCAAAACCTCGTGAGGCGCAACGCCAGAAGATTGAAACGGCATTACACAAACTCGGTCACGAGTTGGTAACAATCTCTTTGTAGTTATTGTTTGACAGCGTTTCTTCAAAGAGTGAGCCCCGACAGTTTATGTCGGGGCATTTTTATTTTTATCTTACTAAAAATCCCAATTAGCAGAAGCACCAATCGTCTTCTCTCTCGGTATGGTTAGTGTTGCTAGAATAGGTATCCATAACCGGCTGTTATATAGTTTTCGTTACCAAGCCTCTGATAACCGACCTTCGGAAAATGGTGGTCTTTAAGAAGTACCCCGACTTCGAGAGATGCTCCCGGCTTTACGCCGATGGAGAGACTACCTCCGACATATGGTCGAAATTGACGCACTTTTACAACGGTCTGCTCGACTTCTCGTTGAAGAGGTATAATTGTTGCTGAAGCACTTGTTAATCTATTCGCCTCGACTATTGCATTGACCTTATATACTCCAGTCGAGTCAGAACTGAAATCAAGGTTGTACTCCCGGCGTTTAAGAAAATCTGCTATAATCGCAGTTGTATCTATGGGCATAGCCACCTCTTTCACTACCTCGACAACTTCTTTGATTGTTACAGGTTCCGTCTTGATGGGCACCGGTTTCTCTACAACCTTTGTAATCGGCGGCAGTTCTACATATCTTACTTCCTCCTTAATCTCGACAACCTTCTGACGAGAGCCGAGCCACCAGCCCACACCAAAGCAGAGTAGTAAAGCGATAAGGCATATCAATATCTTACGATGTTCCATAGTCTATTTTACATCTTCTCGTGCAGTTCTATACACTTTTTGATTGACTCGACATACCACTCTGCGATAGTCTCTCGACCTTCCTCGCTCAACAGATAATCGAAGTCTTCTCGATTATCGTAAAAGAAAGCTTCGACAAGTACCGCAGGACAAGCGGTCTTTGTTACCATATAGAAACCGGCTTCGTAGTCGTGGTCGCCATCACTCATATCCGAAAGTATTCTAGCGTTTGCGAAGCGTTGTTTTGCACAATGCCAAAACACCTCGGCATACTCGTCACTCTTCGTTGTACCTCTCGAAGTCCATAGAGATATTCCCCTCGCATCGTGTTTTACCGAAGCGTTAGAGTGTACCGACAAGAGTAAGCAGTTTCCCTTACCGTACTTTGCACACAATTCGTTTACTCGTCTGGCTCTTTCTGACAACGAAATGTCTTCGGATTCAGGCGTAATGATATGTACCGGTATTCCAAGCGAGTGCAGTTTCTTTGCTACTCGATTAACGGTTTCACGATTTGACACCCATTCGTAAAAAGTTTTTCCCTCAAACGACCAGCGTTTGCCCGGAGTATCCTCTCCGTGGCCACCATTGAGGAGTATGTGTAGGTTACGCATTCTCTCCCTCCTTCTCCTTGTTATCCTCTGGGGCTATAACAATGCCCCAATAGAGCCAACCGATGAATAAACCGTTTGTGTAGCTGGGTGCTATGTGCTTTCTCCAAAAGTTTATACTCGGTATAAACTGAAAGCATCTACCCCAAAATGACCGAAAAATTACTTTGAACTTCATAATCGTAGTTTTATTAAATTGGTGGTAAATAAATTGTATTTATTCTCTAATCTTTGGCATTGCTGCTATCTTTTGGCTTGTCCTCCAAAACATTCTCTAACTCTTTCTTCCCAAAGAGTTTCCAAATATTTATGGTCTTATTCACCCCTCTAAATTCAAAATAGTTATTAAAGCAGGATGTTAACTCAATGCAGTAAATCACTAACAGGATAAGTCCGGACAATATCGGAATACCAAGTACTTCTCCAAAGGCACTACCTATAACCCCTGCAAGTGTAATCCAGCAGATGTAGTCTACCAACTTGTTGATAGCTCTGCGCATCATCCTAGATGCTCGAAATGTTTCTCCTCGTTTTTTGCTTGCTTCTACACCAAACCTTGTATCGGCGATAATCAAGACTATTGCCAAAAGAATATATGGTAATAGTGGTGTATAGAAGTCTATAAATGGTGATAACAACGCTGCGGTTGCTCCGTTAATTATATTGCGTTCTTGCATCTGTTATGTTTTAATATCTGTTTTATATCACAAAAGTAGCCACCCGAAGGTGGCCACAAAAGGACAGATATTAGAACATCTCAGGCGTTAGTAATTGAGTGTAGTATTGACTCTTCACTTTCCGCCTAATCCTGTTTTTTGCTTTGTATTTAGGGCGTATGACAACCTTTGTACATCGTGCTGTAATGTAGATATACTTGAACCAGATAGGAGATATTTGTTTGGCTGTCTTCATTCTGCGGCTATAACTATTAGCGTGCACCATCATTCCCCAATAGCTATTTATTGAAGCAGCGAACTTGTCTATAAACTTTTCCGCATCTCCGTTCTCGGCGATTTGGTTATAGTGGTGGATAGTGTCGTAGAAGTGTCCCAATATGCGATTAGAGATATATTTGCGACCAGGCTTAACGACAAAGCCGACAAATTTTATTCCTTTGGAGTAGTGGGTAATATGGCATTTCTTTGGGTGTAGTTGTATGTGCAGCTGCTCTTTCATAAACTTGTTCAGTTCCCCCTGCAACCCCCGCAAAGCAGCCAGATTACGACTGACAATTTTGCCATCGTCCATAAAACGCACATACTTGTCAAAGCCTTTTACCTTAACGATAAAGTAATCTACGGGAGTCAAATAGAAGTTCGCTTCATCTTGCGATGACAGATTACCCGGAGCGATACCGATATTAGGATCATTATATCGAAGGCTCTTGCTCGGAGGCAATCCTTCCCATGCAGATATGGGAGATATGCGATGGCAGTCTAGCTGTGGAGAATGGAAGACCGTTGTTCGCACAAGCCACAACACAAAGTCCATATTATCTTCTTTGTATTCGGCTCGAATGAACTGCTCTAACATTTCCCAGAGTATCGTCTTGTCGATACTCATAAAGTAGCTGTATATATCAAATGAGAAAATCCAACAATCAGTAGTATAATTGTTGCTCTCCTCCTTTATCATCTGCTCTAATTCCGCAACCGCAGACTGCGGTCCTTCGCCCTTGCGACAGTTCTTGGACACATTGCCACATTCATAATACCACTTCTCGTATAACGGATTGAGATATAATTTGATTAGATGATGAATGATACGATCTCGAAATGCCGAGGCGATAATCTCTCGTTTAACAGGTCGCTCTACGATAAAGCAATAACTTCTCGATGGCTTATATGTTCCCTCACAAAGTTCTTGATATAATCGCACGAGCTCTTGCTCAGCATTCATTGAAAATTCGATACACTGACTTTTTGACTTTTTCTGCCTTACACATTCTGAATACGCTTTCAGAACATCAGCAAACGGAATGTCATAGACTCTCTTTTCAATTGCCACAACCGGCAGCACATTGTTTGTGTTGTTACGGTTGTTGTTGTTTGCGTTACCATTGTTGAAATTGATGTTCCAGGAGTCTGTTGCCACTGTCTTAGTCTTAACCGACTGTTCGCCGGTGGGCAACCCAATCGAAAAGTCGAGTTTCTCTCCCATAACCGCCGTAACGATTATAGCTCTGGATTTAAGGTCTGTTTAACGCTATCAGGCAGAACTGCCCAAGTAGCATTCTTCCAACCAGTTGCTTGACGACCAATGTTTTCCAAAAGCAATATTAGCTTGGCATTGTCGTCAATACTGATTATACGCCTGTCTTTACATATCCGTAAAAGCAATTTCAGCGTACCGAACTTTACAATGAATTGTTGAAGGAACTTGAATCTCTCCAAGTTCCTTGTCATATTTGCCGATTGTATGAGTTCACAACAAGCAACTCCTGTCATAAAGAGTTCGTTGCCGAAATCATACTTATACATCTTAGGGAAGTGTACTCGTAAGTCCTCTATTGTCATCAACAATGAGTACATATTTCTGTACACATCTAACTCTTGTGCTACTGCCATTGTTTAGGAATTTGCCACAAAGTTAGCAAATTTTCCTAAATTATTCTATCCATTTGCGCTCTTTTGCATAGGCAACAGCCGAAGCTGCCACCTCTTTTGCCATTGAACGCCATTCTTGCAAGCCTTGGTACTCTTCTATATACTCCATCCTCTTTTCGTCCGAGGAATTATCCTTGTTGAGATAATTAAGGCTAATGGCCGTTATCTCGTCATTTGAGTAACGCAATGCGATGATGGCCGATATAATCGTTCCATAAGAGAACTCTCTTCCAAGCGAAACAGAATATATTTTATATACCCTTTTGCCCATATCGTTAATAAACCGTTCATCTCCCCACGAAATGGTGTATTTTCGTAGCAGTCTGTTCTCTGATAGCTGAACAATTGGAGGCTTTACCTCAAATGTTTGAAAATTCAATATACCCATTTTTCAAAAAAATTTTCGACTCCCTTCGGGAGTATAAGAGTTAAAGAGTTAAATTGATAAAGTGTTAAACCTTCGACTTTTCAATTGCCACAACCGGCAGCACACTGACTGTGCCGTAACGGTAGTAGTTGTATGCGTAACCATTGAGGAAATTGATGTTCCAGGCATATTGATAATTCGAACTCTCGGTAGAACTCCAATGCCAATCGCTTGGAATTTCTGGAAACACAGTCGTTCCATTACCATCGAGCATATGGCGAGGCGCTGCAAAAATAGGGATTGAGTGCTCGAACTCTGGTTCTGTTTCCAGCACAGTATAGCCCTTTCGGTGGTACCAATACAAACGAGAAAGCTCTCCCTCTGATGGAAGATACCAATTGCCTTGCTTGTATGCGTCAGCAATAGTTTCACCCTCTCTTACAGTTGGCTCGTAGAAATTACAAATCGAAGCTGCTTGGTAGTAGTAAAGACGCAGGATATACTCCTCGCTCTCGGCGTTTGCTGCAAACTCTTGATGCTTTGCGTTCAACTCCGCCAATGAGGTTGGAATATCCAAATCTGCTGCAAGCAACATTTCGTTGCGATATGCGATAATCTTTTGAGTATTTCCTCGTCCGTCCCAATCGGAGAAAGAACCACTTGTAAACTCTCTAAACCTATCGCCATCAGGCGTGAGGTATAACGCCTCCCAATCTGAATTAGCAGGGATATTGTAGTCCGTCTCATTATATCTTGAATAGTTCGTTATTGTTGGTATATCTCCTGACGGATAGCTTTCAGTATTTATACCCCAAGTTGCTCTACCTGGTCTATTACGACCAACAATGCGAATTAAGCCATCTTCCGACTCATCGATTTGATACACCACGCCAATCACCGTTTTGTTGCGGTCTAAAATGTCGTCAAAAGTTCCGTCTGCGTATGCCAAGTCTCCAACTCTAACCTCACGCTTGTAAAAGCCGATGGTCTTTGTTGCTATAACCTCTACACCATCGCTTAAACGAGTCGTCTTCGCCGTGATTATAGCAGTCGGCTCACCGACTGTTGTGTCATTTTTAAGCGTCAAAACGCCCGTATTTTCGTCAATCGTAGCATAGGTTTCATCGTTTATGCTCCACTTTATAAGAGTAAAGTAGTTTGCTGATGCAGGAGAAGGCACTGCCTTATACTCATATTTACCAGCCTTATATATATAACTTGAACCTGCTATATTCAAGGCGCTGATATTACGCACCGTATAGGTTACATATAAGTCGTTGCTCTCTTCATCGATATTGCCAAACGCCTGCATTAAGAGCGTCTTCTGCTCATAGTTGATGGTCGAACTTGACGATGTGGCCAAGTGTATCGTTCCAGAGAGTTTTGCTCCGATTTGAGCAAGATACATCAAATGGTCGATAGAGAAGTTTGTCCACTCAATACCGTCTATTTCGACTGCCGCCAAAATACGATTCTCCCTATTTAGACAAGTTTCAACAACTAACTGACTGTTCACACCCGGACAACCGACTATCTGAAGCTGCGTCATCGCCTCGGCTCCCTCGATAGTAAATGTGGAGAGGTTTGCCAAGTCTGATAGACGAAGTCTTTGAATGGTTGAAGGCAATCGTACCTCGGTTAGACTATCTGTTGAAGGTAGCGTAATACCTACAATAGGAGTACCACGGAAGTCGATACGCTCAATCATTTCGCTGGCGATGGTTACGGCTCTTGTCAAAGATGTATTATGCGTAACAACGACCTCTTTGAGCATTGTACACGCCGATAAATCGAAGCCTGAATTGCTCAACTGATTATTAGGCTCATCGGCAGTATGGGCCAATATCAGACGCTTCAAACGGCGACACTTGGGAAGATTTGTTTGAATATCTATCTGACCAAGACCTTCCAAGCCTTTCTCGGTAGTCGTTCCATCGGCGCCGACTGTATAGGTTGATATCTCGGTAATCAAGTCGGCATCATATATAGAGAAAGTAACCTCATTTGCACCGCTTGCTGTAATACCATTCTCGAAGTATGCAGGACTACCAGCGACAATGTTTCGTTGCGATTTCACTCCACCAGAGCCCCAATTGAGAGAAGCGTAGATAGGGCAATAGTGGCGTAATGCTACACCCGCACCTCTCTTCCACAAGCGGAGCATCAAAACATTCGATGTGCTTTCTCCTGTTGCACACTTGGAGTCCCAATAACGCTGTCTGTATTTGTAGAAGTATCGAGTAAGCTCGAACTTGTCTCCATACGCCATTGAGAAGTTTCCGGTGTTGGCATATCCCATACCATCAACATTGTACAGAGCCTCGCACCAATGCGACCAATAGTCTTTGTATTTTGCAAACAATGAAGATGCGTTGAGACCTCCGCTTCTCATTGCTACATACATAGTCTTGATGTCTGCTTCCCATACTTTGGCAACACAATCCCATAGTCCGGAGAGTCGTCCATTGAAAATCGGAGTACCAGCGGAAGTTATAGCCGAGTATGTTCCGGTGGCAACATCGTAGGTCTCCCCAAGAACAGTACCGGTCTCGCCTGTCGTTGCATCAAACGAGTCACCCCACTCGTGGAAGAACTTCCAGCGGAGCAGACCTGAGTTATTGAAGAGGTTGATGGTATCGGTGTCTCGTATGAACACAAACCAATTAGCATTCGCCTTCGTAACATCATCGCAAGCAATAGACATATTCTTGTCCATCGAGTCGGTACCGAGGTGGTATGTCAAGAATATGAAGTAGAATATAGCACTCCATTTATTGAGATACTGCGAGTACTCTGTTGCAAACTTTGCGTATCGATAAGCCGGTGTATCGGTCGTAAACACCTCGTCTCCGTATGTATATTGCTCGTAGCCATCTTCTGCTAACGATAAGTGGCGATAACTTCCATATCGAAGGCGATACCTCTCTGCAACAGAAGGATTGCAAGATTGAATCCAATTGTGGAAACGGCGAATAGCAGCAGTCTCTGCATTGGCTTGCATTACTTGGTCTGACGATCCAGCAATGCCAAGTTTGTTGCCTGTCACGAGCGACTTTTTCGGTACTCGTGCGTAATATAGCGTTGTCGTCAGACTATCAAATTCGTCTGTCCATTGAGCCTCTTCAAGTTTGCTCATAAAGAAATTGATATTATCATCAACCTCCCATATCTGATTTTTGTCCGACTTCTTCGAGTAGCCGAACATCGAAGGGCTATACTTGTTGTTTATGAAGTTATAGAGCGACAAGAACGATATTTTTGCATTCCCGGCACTATCGAAAGTCCTCCTGAAACCTATCTCTGGGAAGCCACTCAGCGATTGTCTATATGTGATATCGACACCCGCTGCATCTTGCTCCGCCTGACGAGCCGTCAAGATGGTCGGATATCCACTCGCCGCCGTTGCGACCGCCACAAGGATATCTTGATAAGCGTTCATCGCCAACATATTGAATATGCCCTCGCACGAGGCGAAATTCACCTTGTGGACAAACTCGGTCTCTGCGGCATCAACACCCGGAGTAATGGAGAACTTTGTGATTACAACATCACCTTCTGGCAAATTTATAACCCAAGCATTCTCTTCGTTGAACTCGAATGTCTCCGCCCAATTCTTATATGGCAGAGGATAATTGTTTGAAGATGTACCATCACCGTTTATTTCGTGAGCACCAGCCGTAAAACTTGCTTTTGCATATCCCATCTCCTTGTTCCATTGAGGATTGACAAACACCGTCTTGTCGCAAGTACGAGGGTCGTTCTTTGATGTCGGGAGTTGTTTCATATCCCAAATGATGTACGGCGTGTTAGGGAGAGCCGTTAGCACCTTGGCAAGATTGACTGCACCTGCACTATCAAGAACATCGTTTCGCTTTGCAATCGCAATCTTTGCCTCCAAATCAGGGGTGTCGTAGGCATAGTTGTCAATCATTTGACGGTAGTTCAGGCTCTTGTCATATACTCGCACGGTATATAAGGTTACATCGCAATCTGGCGAGCCGATTACAATCTCTTGTGGAGTTGTTTGTACCCATTCAGAGGTGTCATAGTTCATCATACGAACTATAACGCCGTTGATATACATATATGCGATATTAGCATAGGTGGTGGTAGAGCCCTGCTCCGAGTTGCCTGTATCATTAACACAAGTGGTTGTTTGGCCATCTATACAAAAGCCCACACGAACACGCTGTTCATCGCAATATAGCGTATGAATTTCCCCTGCTGCACAATGGAGTTCTACTCTGTTCGCATACACAACGAAGCCTACGCCATCGTTGAGACACCGTATAACCTCTGCATCTACATTCGTGCAATTTCCTGTTTCAAACTCAAACTCAATGGTCTTTCCTGTACGAGCCGCCGATGACTCTGCATTTACTCCGAAATCTGCTCCAAACGGAGCAAGCCCCGACAAAGTTATACTCTTGCCCGCCTTGATATGAAAGCCGTCATTGTGGAAGCCGTTATCCCCTGAGAGGTTAAAGTTGTCGGAACGCTTAACTGTACAAGTGCGTACTCCACCATATTCAGAGTGCCAATCCTCCGCATCGCTATCCGCATTTGTTCTACCTGCTGCGGAGAGGTGTACTTTGCACTCGGAAGCGGCTTCGAGAGTAACACCAGCCGAGAGCACTTCCAAGTCAAACGAAACGCTTGCGGTGCCGACTTGGATAGTCGGTACAATGGTGCCAAGATAATCGTTATTGCCAAGGGTTAATCGCCACTCTTGCATTCCTGATGTTAGGTCATCGAGCAACCTAACCTGCTGTACCGTGGTGTTGGATAAAGCCGTACCCGATTTATCTCGCACGACAAAATTAACCGACACCATGTCTCCCGGATTACCTGTCGGAAAGTAGAAGAAATATGGAATAGAGGCCGTACCATAAAGCTTTGCTGTACTGGTGGCATCTTTGCCAATGCAGACAGACGGCGATGATAAGCCTCGCTTGATAAATGAGGTTGTTATTACATCTGTCGTAATACCATACTCGGAGTTTGTAGCATACAACTTAATAGTATGGGCACCATAAGACAAAGCATTTGCAGAGTCGATAATGAAGTCGTATGTTGAGTTGTTGATGGTGGCCCGCTGTTCTGTCAAAGGATCATCGTCAATTATCAAGTGTACTGCTGCCGATGTTCCTCTACAAGCAACACGAAGCAGCCACCCTGCGTCTCGCACAGCACTCTCGTCATAACTTTCATCTATCGACAAGATAATCTCCCTTGTGTCAAGAGAAAAAGTCCACTGTCGAGATTTACCATGTGCGTTACCAATCGTTACCTGTACGGCGTTTGTTTCTTGTGTAAGGTATGGTCCGAGGTCAATGGTGAACTCTTGACCGCCAGCCGGCAAACTCATCGACAGGGCATCTATAACCGTTGAGTTTATGATAACACGAACATATCCCGGTTCACTATCAAGGTCTGCCGAATCCGAGCCGTAATAGGAGTTATATGTAAAGCGTAGGATATTGCTTGCACCCTTCACAATGGTTGTCTCTGGCTGTCTTGTAATTCGAGCGGCCAAGGTATAATCTGCACTACCTGCTTGCTCGTAGAACTCTATATGTGTCAGTACGAGGGCCTGCTTGTTGTCAGGGTCTGTTGCCCATTCGTTGTATGTATCAACGCTGGCGAAACAGCGCACAGTTGCTTTGCCTGTTTCGTCAGAGGTTTTATCCATATATCCGACTTTGCTGCCAAAAAGTTCCTTAATAAACTTTTCAACTGCTGCACCAGAGAAACCCTCCCATGGGGTATTCAAGTCTTTTATTTCATCTGCCATATTCTCTATAAATTTTAGTATTTCCACAAATCCGAGCCCTTCCACTGCAAAGCAGAACGCCACCAGCCAGAGCCGAAGCAAGAACTAATTGTTCCCCATATACGATGGGCACCATAGTACAGAGCCTTGATTACTCGCTTGCCTCTATATAGTTTTGCAACTCGTTTTTCTCCTATATACATGGGGCTACTCCTCTATATAGTAAATTTGACCTTCAACGCACAAGCCATTGGCAATCATTTCTCTCATTGCATCTTCGCTCTCTACTCGCTGTGGGGTTAGTCGTTTTATCAGCTCGTGCATTCCCTGTATGTCATTGACGACAGACAAGAGCGTTGATGACTCCAACACTGTCGTCTCTTCATCTGTCTCGCCCGTCCACAAAAAGACATTTAGTGTACCGGGTACCGGGCACGCTCTTTCGCCTGTCGGGAACGCTCCATCTGCAACATATTCTATCATTGTATATCGCAGTTGGCCATTGCCTATAAATCGCTCGGAAAGGGCTAAATGCGTAAATAGAGTCATTCCATCTTCCGATATGGAGCAGTATTTTCTTTTCTCTCCGTTGCGTTCACAGACGAACTTGCCACACATATCGTCAGTGTGGTAGATAACCTCTATATGGTCAGGAACAGCGACCTGTTGCCCATCTTTATAGAAGATGTGCGATGCTGTAAAATCACCTCTGCTATTTTGTTTACGAGCCATATCTTAAAGAAAAAAATCTGGTAATGCTTCTGTTTTCTCGGCAAAGCCTCCTTTTGCAGCTTCCGAGTAATGGAACTTGAAGGTAAAACTATCCATCTGCAATTTCACTCGTTCCGCCTTATACTCTTCAACGATGATTTTTCTATACGAACCATCATCAAAGAGTATATAGCGGTTTGTCGAGCGCAGGAACTCGTGCCACAAGTTTTCCTCCTGCTTGGTTGTTATATAGCCGGTGTTTACCTCCCAAGACCTTACATATCCATTGTAAACCTCCGACTCCGTCTTGCGGACCATTGCAGTTAGGTTATCTCCATCTGCAATAGTTTTCAGTTCTCCTGTTGCTATAATAGTATCAAAACCTCCAAGAGAGTTTTGGAAAAAGAAATATGTGTTCGATGCTGTTTGTGGTCGCACAACAAATCTCTGAGGCTTGATACCAACCACACCATTATCTGCATCTGTGTCGCCATAAATATCATATGCGACCACTTCATCGTCAAATTCTTCTGCGACAAGACTTGCTATGTGGTCATACGAACAGTCTAATCGATATATCGACATATCCGTATTAACTTCACACAATAATTTCGTTGTCGGTGCCAACGACCTGAAATAAATTTTCGCATATATCCTTCTGCTCGTCTCTTCTGGGTAGGACTCATTTGTGTCTGCTCCTTCGTTGCAGATCACAAATGAGAGTTGTTCCTTTATGCCTGGCACTACATAATCTATTTGTGGTCGCCAAGTCAAGAAGTTATGTTGCAGAAAATCGTACTCATCGAGTAGTCGAGAATTATCATACCCGCCAAAAAGCACAGGAATACGCTCACTCCAATCGGTCACTTCGTCATTTTCATCTCTTGATTGAATACTAATTTCCTCTATAACCGACCTGATTGTGTCCCATCTTTCAATATATGGATTGAAAGGGGATTGAAAATTGTCTGCAATCTCCGATGTATGTATAGACACTTTATCGTCTATGGCAAATAAAGTGAATACTATAGCATCAGTGTCTTTGTAGCGCACAACAATAGGCGTTTTCGCTTCACCATTAAGGGTGAGTGAAATATCCTCCATGTTGCGGGAGAATAATGATTTTGCGTATTTTGATATTCCCATGTGCTTTGAATTTATGCAAAATTAAGAGTCTATTAGATAGAACAAAAGGACACTAATTTTCATTCCAAAGAACACCTCCATATTCATAAATATATCGATGGTCTTCAAATGGAACAGGCAATTCCATTATATACAACTTGGCGCATCTTTTAGTCTCACTTTGCGTTTGACCTTTGAATATCTTTACTCTCCGGGTGGTTCCGTCTTCACATTGGATAGCAACAACTACATCTGATGCAACTGGGTATTGTGCGACTGCTCTAAACCTATTATATAAGTTGTTACTATCTTCCCAGTACTCAACCCTTATAATATTATCCTCCTCTGCTTTATCTTGTAGCGGACACTCAATAAGTTCTATTCGACATATTAATTGAGGAGAATTGTATGTTGCCGAAAACGGAAGTGAAATCTTCTTAATTAGGAAGAACTGATTATATAGGCTAATTTTATTATACAAGCGCAAAGCGGAGATTTCCTTTAATGACAAAACGAAATCTGCAGTTATTACCCTGCGAGATTGGGCAAGCCAATTAGCAAAAGGAGAATGATATTTTCTATACAATATCGCAGGGTCTATGCAGCCACCGTAAGCGTAAGAGTTTTCCGTTGCACCTTTCGAGAAATAGAAGCCCTTATCTATTAGTTGATTGTTGTGCAAACAACCAATCCAAACATCTGAAGAACGGTTATCTTCTGCTACATTAGTTTTTACAATCGGACACATCAAGTATTGCTTCTCTTTTGAGTAATAGCCCGTATACTCAACTACGCCAACAGGCATACATCTAACACACTTTAACGACAAAGACATGTCAAATATATTAGACTCTGAGTCGCTATCAGCCTCTGCCTTAAACAACTTATGCGATAACATATCGATATATGGAATTGAATTGTGGGAGCCCTGTACAGTAATACTAACTCCTTTCCCCGAAAACATATCACCAGTTCTATTATCTCTAATTGCGATATAATCACCGGCTTTTTCTGTGTTAGTCAGTAACTCTCCCATAGTAGCTGCTTCGAAAATACAGCCTTCTGCATTCTCCATAGAGTCATCTTCTGGCTTAATTGTTGGGGTATTATCCTCATCATTGCCAAATCCAAATGTGTACAAATAAGGCAACTCGTTGGAATAAGATATCGAGCCACTAATTTTTTCATCCCAAACAACAACATTAGTATCATACAAAATATTCTTGTTGCTTTTAATGACGAAATGTTGGCCATCTCGAAAAAGAGTAGCACAGTTCATTTTTAGCAGATTGCTAACAAGGTCAAACACGGTACATTGAGGTAATGTATCAGCAACATCAAGTTGCATAGTTCCTTCTGTGTTGCCTGTTTGCAACCCTATGCCTTGACAATACTGTCTGCTACGATGTAATCCAAGTATCGCCAAGCCTTCGTAAATAAACGACTCATCTATTGACACATTTTTCAGTGCCTCTTTCAGTATTGCGCTAACTTTTACAGCAGGAGTAATCGGGGAAATTATAGGGTTCCAATAGTAATTATGATATTTAACATCAGGCGTTACGGCTGTCTTCCCAAGACTGTTTGCTGTGTATTCAATTTCTGTGATACTCTCACTGTTAAGCAGCATTGGAATACCATAATCATAAGACTCTTTCTCATCTATTGCGCCATCGCCATTTGTGTCGTATCCGCCTTTTTGAACAACATCGAACATTCCTTGCATCTGTCGAATCATATCATTGCTTCGAGCATATTGCCATTTGGTCAGATGTTTTAATTGGTGAATATACCCTCCCCATTCGCTTTCCAGGTCTTTGCCCACGAAATTATAGTTAATAACTTCCTCTTCAATCCCTTCATATTCGAGTACGCCATAAAAGAGAGGTATAGCATTGGCATATACTACAACGCTTATCTTTTTTTCCGCTGGCTCTTGTAGCATCGCTGCTATATACCCAAAAGCAATTTTATTTTTGGGTGTTGGCAAAAAGGATATACTAGTTGAGAATGCGACAGGTATATGAGAGTCACTCAACATCGGATTCTCAATTTCAATTTCAAACTCTGCCGATGGGTCCAAGTCCAACGACACTCCTGATGCAGTTATAATTTCTATCATACTAACCTCCTATTTTTCCTCTACTCTTTTGTTTGTTGTATTTTTCAAGATTCTCAACGATACCATTTCTGCCGAGCATTACTACTCTTGCATCGAGAGGCTTGGAAAGAACTGTTAAGACTCGCAGTAACAAAGCCTTTACCTCGCCACTATCATCGGTGGTTTGACTTGACGACAGAGTTGTTCTTGGCGTATCTCCGATATATCCTCCTGCCGCTCGTCCAGCAACGGTATAAGGAGAATATATGGCCGAGAAGTCCAGAGAACTGAGCGTTCCGTGTTGTCGTGCTGTCTCCACTGCTGACAACAGAGGATATGCAGTTGGATTCTGCACCACCTCATTCGGCAGAACATACTCTGTTCCGTTCTCCGCCACCAGCACCGTAGGCGAACTCACGAAACCTCTCTTATTCGGGTTAAGCCTTGCCCGGAATGGTTTGCCGTCCTGTTCTCTACGCACATCGATAAGCCCGCTACCAATCGGACCACCTTCCTCTGCTCCGGTGGTAATAGGTGTCGCTGCGATTAGGGCAGTTTGTGCTACACCCATAGCAAGAGTAGCCGCAGCTGCAATCAAGTTAATCGGCCAAGGCATACCCGTTAGCGACTTTGTTACTCCGAGAGCCGTGTTTATTACAGACTCGGTAATGCTCATTGCCTTTTGGCGTTTAGCTTGCTTTAATGCCAACTCCTCCTGATATGCCTCATACTCGGCGTCCATAGCTTCAACCTCCGCATTGTATTGTGCTTCGGTTATCAAGCCAGCATCAAGGCGTTTTTCGAGAGTTTTTTTCTTCTCGTCATTACTTTTTTTGTACTTCTTCAATTCTGCTTCCTCAGACTTTGCCATAAAGTCATTGACTTTACCCCATATTGACATAACTGAATCGGCAAGGGCTTCAGTCATTGTAATGATGTCTTCGGTGTTGAATCCGTCTTTGAGAATTTCATCCCATCGCTCACCACTAATACCCAAGAACTCTGCAAAGAAATTTTTATCATTTTGTGTTCCTTCCGAGGTATCTTTGAGTTTATTAAGTTGTTGGCGCAGGTCGGCAATCTGCTCTAATAGTTTTGTCTTATCATCATCAGAAAGAGTAACTCCTATTTCAATATCGCCTATTTTTGCATCGCTGACAAGAGTTGATAAAGTAGCGATCATCTCGTTGAGATACTTCTCATCGAGAGCGTTCAGTTCAGCCCAATGTTTTTTGCGTTTCTCTCGGCGTTCACGCTCACTGCCAGAGAAGGTATCCATCTCTTGGCGTTGACGCTCCACCATTTGCATTCGAGCAATCTTGTAAGCATTCTGTCGAGTCTCGACCTCCTTGTCAGCCTCTTCGAGTTGTATTTTTGCCAATCGAGCCTTATGAGCCCTTTCGAGAGCCTCCAACGCTCGTGCGTTCCCTGCATACTCTCGCTTCAACTTCTCGTACTTTGCCTTCTCGATGGCGATGCGGTCTCCACTCATCTCGGCAATATCCATCTCAATCTTCTCTCTCTTGCGGGCTTCATCTTCAATGGATTTTGTCCACTCTTCTTCGAGTCGTTCAATCTCTTTTTCGGCTTGCTCAACACCCTTATTCATTTGCTCTTTCTGCTGAATAAGTTTGTCGGCAAGGTCTTCTTCGAGAGCAACTCGATCTGCACCAGAGTCTGCATTTGTTTTCAAACGAGCCGTCAATGCGTCAATTTCCAATTGGAGTAATTTTGCATTATACTCCTCCTCTGTCATAGTTTCGGAGGTCTGATACTCCTTTTTCAATGCAAGACGCTTCTGCAAGAACTCTTCATCAGAGTTTAGAGACCATTTTTGTCCGTAGTCTCCCCCACCGCCTCCTCCATTGTTTTTCCCATTACCGCCACTATTAGGTTTGGGTGATATTTCTTTAATAATGGCACTTGCTGCAAGGTCTTTTGCTGCCGCCAGATTAAAAAACGCATCCGCTGTATCATTCGCCGTTTTTTCCTCTTCTTTAAGGCGTGATATCTCGTTCTGCTTCTTCGATGCAATAGGGGATAGATTACCGCCTGAGGTGTGTTCTCGACCATCACTGCCAACCCAATTTCTTGTTGGAGTATATTTCTGTTCAACTGGAATATCATCATACTCCTTCTGGGCGGTTTCTCTGGAAATAGAAGCCTGTGCTGCCTTGGAATAGTATTCTTCAGCAAGTTTTTTCGCCGCCGATGCTTGGGCTCGAAGTTTCATTGCTTCTATAAACTTCGGAGTGTTCTTCACCAACAATTGTTCTGCTCCCAAAACACTTGAAATTTCTATGCCTAAATCATCAAAGGCAGACTCATTGTCTTTGATAAATTTCTTCTTTGCTTCAAGGTTATTTCCGAGAGCCGTCCATTCCTGACTTAATCTTTTAATCGTGAGTATATTCTGACCTAATCCATAGTCGTTGTCTTTTAGTGTTTCATCGAGTTCTTTCGAAGCCCTTTCTACTGCGTTAATAGAGGTCGCTGTTTCTTTTGCTCGTCCTCGCAACGCTGATATCACACCAACCAACGCTCCGACAGCCAATGTTGCCCAGCCAATAGGACCAATAGAAGCCCAAAACGACTTAAACGCTGCACTCGCAGCCATGACATTGCCAGCAAGCAAGTTTTTGGCGGCACACAAAAGCATCGTTCCGCTTGTTGCATCAGCGAGAAGCGTAGTCTCTTTTACCAATGCAGCCCTATTGGCAGCAGACCAAAAAACTTCTAACTTTGTCCAAGCCACTTTCGCCTTTTTCAAAGTAATATTTGTGGCATAAGCAGCAGCCAAAGCCAACAATATCGATCTATACTTAATACCAACAGTTACGAGGGCACTCAACCCTTTAAGTAACCAAGTGCCAGCCGACAGCGAAACATTTATTGCAGGGGTAAGCGTTTGACCTAATGCCACAGCCTCATCGACAATCGCCTTCTTTCGCTTTTCCATAATAGCCGTAGCAGTGGTATTCTTGATGTTCGCCTCCTCGATGATAGAAGTACCCTCAGTGAATGCTTGATTAGCCAGCGACTGCTGATGGCGCAACTCGTCAGAATGTTTCGCCAATGAGCCGAGAACAGTCGATGCTCTCTGTCCCTGCAAATGTAGAGAGTCCAGAGCCTTCACTACGGTAATCATACCATCTCCGCCTCTGTTCATACCCTCCAATACGGTCAAAAGAGCCTCATTCGCATCGTTGACCAACAAATCTTTGAACTCGGCCACGCTCATTCCGGCTACTCGTGCAAACTCGTCTGTACGGCGGAACATACCCATAATGGTTTGTCCAATAGCAGTTGCAGAGGTCTCGCTCATTTGACCATATTTATCGAGCGTAGCAGCAAGTCCTAAAATCTTGTCGATAGAGATATCGGCATTCGGGGCGATACCAGCCACACGCTTTGTGAACTCCACGATATAGCCCTCGTTTGCAGTGGAAGCCATACCGAGAGAGTTGATGGCGGAGCCTGTCTTTAACATCGCCTGTTCAAGACCAAATTCTGTTTCAAGGCTGAATATATCGACCAACTTACCAATCTCTCGCAAAGCGTCTTCTGCATTATCCCCAAGGTCTTCGCTCAACGCAATGTTGATTTTATCGGCGGCACTAACAAACTGCAAGATGTTATCCTGCCCCTCGATACCGAGTTTGCCGGCTGTACGAGCAAGTCCCAGCAGACTATTTTGCGAGGTGCGAGTGTCCATCTTTTTCAGAGCCTCATTCAATTGCAACATCTCCTCACGAGAGAGTTGAGTCGTCTTCATTGCGTTAGCAATAGCCTCGTCCCACTCTTGGAACGATCGTTTTGCACGAGACACACCAGAGAACACTGCCGTCAACGAAGCAAAGCCAGCAGTAATGAGTCCGATATATCGATTAGCACGCTCTGCCATTGTGCAGATCGTGCCACCTGTTACCTTCGCCTGTGCACGCAGTTCCGCAAGTCGAGCACTTGACTTTTTCAACTCTGCGTTGAGTTGTTTCCATAACGGAGTTCCAGGATCTACCTTTGACAACTGTGTTCGAACACGGTTGATGTGAGAGGTTAGCTCCGACAGAGTCATCGTGTTGATGGACTGCTGACGATGGAGCGCAGCGAGTTTCTCCCGATAGCCATTAGCGGCCTTTTCAGCCTTACCAATTTGAGCAGATAGACTGCGATACGCCTGAGTATCTTGTTTACCCTGCCTCTCCAGCTTCTTGCGTTTCTCGTGTAGGGTTTCGAGTTTTGCATTGGTGTCGTGGAGAGCTCGTTCCAGTTCTCCGATTTGCTTGCGCCCATCATCACCGTTGATAATAATGTTTAAGCGTAAGTCTTCATCACGAATTGTCTTTGCCATATTATTCTGCGGATTTTAATTCTTCTTTGATTGTCGCAACAACCTCGTCCGTGAGGTCGTACATCAAGCGACCTGCGATAGACGAGTAGTGGCCGAACACAAAGCGATTGTGTATTCTGCGATTACGATGTACCTCCTTCGACTTATATTGCAGTCGCTTCATATCGAGGAAACGCTGATATATTGTGTGTGAAAAAGAGAGCTGTCCGTCCATATCGGCTCCTCCTGTAACACTTGTTTGGCGAGTATTAAAGAGTCGGCCAGTACGCATCGACAACTTGCGACCGAGGGCAAGCCCTTGATTTCTCATAAGGCGTTTGCTCTCGTCTTCAAGGATTGATTTCACAAATCTTTGCTTAATTGGCATTACTTGTTGCTATTATGCAACAAAAATAGCCACCCGAAGGTGGCTATAAAAGGACAGAGAATATAGTGCTTATAGGCTGTCCGTGTCTGACTTAAATTTGTCAATTAGTGTTAAAACTCCACCGATAATAGCAGAGCCAAAAAACAGTATACCACAAACGATAATTATACAAATAGCGATGCCTATAAGGAACATCAACAGATAACCTATCCAAACTAATATCTCCATAGCAGTTGACTTTGTGAGTACAAATTTAACAAAAATTATTCAATTATTCGTTACGCTCCTCAATTCTTGTAGGTCGCATACCGAGTACCGACTCAATTTCGGCAATCATTCTCTCCTTGTGTTCTTCGGTCTCTACCGAAATTTCGTAAACTAAAATCTGTTTCATAGCGTTTTCTTGATTAGGAATTAAAGTGAAATGTAACTAAACTTATATTACAGGGTTGTCCAAGTCCTCCATTACTCGATAAGACCTGATAGCCGAGAGTACAAGACTAACAGTGGCGGTGTACAAAATTCTCTCGTCCTCCGCCTCTGCAACAACGATGGTCGCAAGAAAAGAGACCGCAAGCCAAATAAGCGACAACTTGTCCTTCCAATTCAGCAACATAAATTTGCGTCCGAGCGTGCGTATCGCCCAATACTTTAATCTGCGTTTCATAGGGCTACTTCTCTTCGATAAGTTTACCTACGATTTGCTGAGCCATAAGGTCGCCACCCATCTCCATCATCGCATTGAGAAGATGATCTGTTGCCGAGCCGACACAATCTTTGTACGAGTCGTAAGTGGCTCTGTCCGGGATTGCTTCGAGATAGTTGAGCAATGCAGCTCTGGCATTGGCAATCTGCAAAAGAATTTGCGAGAGTTCTTTGTCGATTGGTAGTTCGTTCCAATCGGTGCGTAAGGTTTTACGCTCTTCTGATTTGTTACTCATAGTGGTAATTTAGCTTTTATTTGAGGAATAAAAAACAGCGGTACTCCTCTTACCCGCTGCTAAATCTACCACTGGTGATCGCCACGCTATTACGGCAATGGCACGGGGTGTAATACCGCTGAATTTAATATATGTAGGCACAAAAAAAGCACCTTGTTTTCGGTGCGACCTATGCACCAATGGTATGATTTAGCATTGCAAATATACGACTTGTTTTTGAATTTGCAATAAAAAAGAGCAAAGTTTTTTACACTTTGCTCTAAATAATCATATATTTCTAAACTTTAAGCACCCTCAAAAGCATCGGTAAACTCCGCCATCATCATATAAAAACTATCTGACGACATAATCTCGATAAAGGCTTTACCGTCTTTATTAAGTTTTTCTGCCTTTGCAAGTTTACCACTCTTACCTGTGGTCAGCACCGTAGGATTGTTATAGTTGCCAACGACAAGCATCGTTGTTTCTCGTGTCAATGAGTCTGCAAAGTTACAACCCAAAGCAACGACCACATCTCGCAGCTCTTTGCGTGGGCGGTCAAGACTCCCCGTAAAGACTATTGTTTCGCCATACAACGGACCATCAGGATTACCCGCCATACTCTCTATATGGCTATTCTCTCGCAGTCGTATTCGAGGTTTATTTGCTAACTCAATCAAATCTTCAAGCGAGGAACCTGTATGTATAATGGCTCGCTGAACAATCTCATATGTTGCCTCCGCACTTGATAAGCCGGAGGGGATATCGAGAGATGCTCTCATACTACCAAGTCCATAACCACTACGAGAATGTTCTCTCCAAACACGGCGAACTATACGCTCGGTATTCACATAGTTTGATTCAGGCATAGGCAAGCCGTAGCGATGGCACACCGATTGCAAAGCAAGCATATTGCTTGACATATGGTATAATACCGTCTTATTGGCTAAATTTCTAAAAACTTCACAATGTACATCTGGAAAAGTTGGAGCAGACGCCAATACATCAGAGGTACCACCAAATTCATATATCAGACCATAGTCAAAGACTTCCTCTTCGGGATTGACAAAGGTGTGATACAATTTCATCTCATTATCGGATACGATAAGCATCTCGATAAGATACACCAATTCAGGATTATAGTCGGTGTATCTCACATTGAGGTAGACTATATTTTTCATATGTTTAGGAAAAAAGTTAGTACAAAGATATAAAATTTTCCAAAGTTTTGTCACGCTTCGTAGTATAATATAGAATAAGCCCTTTCATCGGGAAGATAGCTTCCTAAACAGATTATATGCTCAAAAAATCGCAAATTTTGAGCATAAGGCTATCGATATGTAAAGAAAAGTGCCATTTGCTTTACATAAAAAACGAGCCGACTTTCATCGACTCGCCCGGTCTAATCTCTGCCTCACGGCAGTAATTTTGACCTACTAAATTCCTAAATCGTATGAAGTGCTTATCGAAAAGCCAATATCATTGAGTAGCCATTCCAGCCACCGAAGATAGACGAGACAGGGAACAGTTCTGTGCCAACGAGGTCAAGCCCTCGGAGTTCTGATGTTCCGGAGGAGATGTCTTGCTCAATCTTTGTCAAGATGTCGCACGCAATGTTTACGAGGCTATTGAATTGGGAGTCCTCTCGTTCCTCGGTACTCGCCGAACTCAAATTCTTATCCAGCACAAACACGGCAGTACTATACTCGGCCACATAGGAGTCCGAGGTGCCTTCTTGTTTCAGTTCCGGGCGTGCAATAACTATCTGCGTTCCGCCCCGTCTGGCAAGACGAGAAGTCGCCTGTGCCTCATCGACAACTCGAAGAGGTTTCAGATCGTCAAGACCAGGCACTCGTAATGCCGTAAGGTAATTTGTTAAGTTAGTGAGATTTTGAAGCCTTTTCATTGCGTTTATTCTCTTTATGATTGTGCCACATTATTCCAATTATCGAGTACAGAGGTTCTGCATCGACATTATCCATATTGCCGACAGTGCCTTCTTTGGCAATCTCAATAGCGAGGTCTTGCCAGCCACACGACAACACATTGTCTTCGCTCGTTCCGCCTGTAAAGAGCTTTGACATATCAACCTCTTCGCCATCGAGCGACACCGTACCATTTTGCAAGAAGTTGATACACGAGGCAAACCATAGCATAATGAGGACTTTTTGCCAATGAGCCAATCGAGCAACACGCCTACAAGCGACACCGATATTTCCGTTGTTTACCTCCTCGACATATCGCCCTGCTCGATTAGGGTGCTTGGAGCGAACTCGATACAGATGCGCAATACACTCGTTCAAATCATCTTCGTTTTGAGTATTGAAATATGTATTCAAAGCGGTGGCAGCGTGTCGGAACTCTCCGAAAGAGAGGTCTTGAAGTCCATCGGCTGGGCCACACAATCTTCTACAAAAGATGTTTGCCCGGACAGAAGGGAGCGAGTTGATAATCGAGTCGTAAGACAATATCACATCTTTCTCGCCAACCTCTTTCAGCAGAAATGCCAAGCATTTATCGCAGAGCATATAGATATTTGAGTTACGCTCATCGATAGCCTCTTTCGATGCCAATCGTTCCCAACGAATACTGCGAGAGTCGTATTTCATTCCCATAAGGTAGTAAAGCACTCTCACATTAAATTCGAGTAGTGATTTACCTCCTCGCAGAGTTTGGTCATATAGTTTGACAATATGCTGCACCTGCTTTGGCGACAGTTCGTCCCAAGAGGAAGGTATCGCACAGAAGCCTCCTGTTTGTGAAATCTCAATAGTGGTCATTACTGTCCTGCATTAAAGAATTTGTTTTCTCGGTTGTTTTCAGGCATAAGAGGATAGTCCTCGTACTGATTTTTCCCTGCAACCTCTGACAGAAGGTCTTGCATAGCATCTGCTGCTTGCTCCTTCAACTTGTTGAGATACCATTCCATCTCCTCGATAGAGGCAGATGTATTGGCTCTATTGCCTTGATAAGTAGGCATAAATCTACGAGCAACCGATTGAGGGAACACCTCAATAGACCATCGTTCAACGGCAATAACAACCGCATTGAGAATAGCCACTCTACGAGCATAGTAGAGCAGAGAGGAGTCGCCATCGGCGACAGTCTCCCCGATGATACGCTCCCAAGTCTCGCCCATAGCCTTCTTCAACTTGGTGTGCTGTACCTCGACTATCAAAGGTAGGAGCATAAAGAAGGTATATCTACTTTGCTCGATAGGATATACCGACTCAAATGTATGGATATCCTTAACAATGGACTCCTTCACATTTCGCCATATCAAAGAATTTTGCCAGCTGCTTGATTTCGACTTTTCAAGATAAGCGAACAACGCATCGAGAGAACGGTAATACTTCTCTTGAATTGCTCGGTCATCACGGTCAAGCATCCACTCAAACGGAATTTTCTCATCGTCTCCTGCTTTAACCTTTCGGCCAGCGTCATCGTGAGAGACAACTGTCTGTCGAAAGTATCGCAACATCGCAAGGCAAGCGATAGGGCGTTGGACACACTCAACGAGTTCTTCATCAGAGCCATTCGCATACGCCTCTTCCGCCTCTTTTACCACATCGACACCTACGATATTTGCAACCTCACGAGTAGCATCATATAACTCTCCCGATATGGCTGTAAAGTCGTTTCCTGCACAATATATGCCTGTCAAATCGTACAGCTCAACTGCACCTTTATCCTCTCTATTGAACAACATAGTTACTCTTGGTTTTTAATACGGTCAGAAGATGATAACGCCTCTTCTGCTTTAAGCGATTGGTGGTAGAAGCCCAGACGAAGGTTCTTCTTTGGAAAGTTGAAGGCTATGGCTTGATTTATCTGTTCAAGGATAGCCTGTTCTGCAATGGCCACATTCGACAGAAGGTGCAATCGGAACGCATATAGCATTTCCGAGCCACTTGCCAATTTACCGTTTACCATAACATTTGACAACGAAGGGTGCAAACCCATACCCGAAGTAATAGCGGAGGAAGAAGCCTCTGCAATCTTCAACTGACTATCGACAAAGTCCTTAATTTTCTGGTCTATTGCCTCAATCTTCCAAGCGTGGGAAGTACCTGTCTCATCGTTGATATCTACTGTGTGGAAGAATTTGCCGGCATTCTCTTTGCCCGACAACACCTCAGTCAGACTGACGAGCAGCTGCTCTGAAAGTTTAGCAATCTCTTTCTCAACTCTGGACTCGTCCCAATCAGCGTGCATAATTTTGAGAAGGTCTCGCTTGTTATCCCAATACTCATTTGGCGAATGGATATGGTACGCCAAGTTCAGACCATTGTCGGTAACATATTTGAAGATTGTAGGTATCTCGCTACCTCGCACAATCCATCGGAGAGCACCCCAATAAGGCGGTACAGAGTAGAAGTCTCGTGAGAACGAATAGGTACTATTATATGCCGCAGACACAGGGTATCGAGCAGGGTTTCTACGGTCATAGACAGGAAAGGCTTGTACGCCCGTATCAAAGCAGTTCTGCTCAAAGTTGCCGACAAGAATATGCTTCACATCGGATAACTTACGGCTATCCGCCCATTCAAGACGAGCGTTCTTTGCCGGAATATGCTCCAAGTGCGAAATCTGAGGAGCAGAGCCGATGCGGTGTCCTCGTGTCAGATATATGGCATTGAAGAAGCCTTTGAGATAGAGGTAATCTGTCGTAATGCCTTTGATGTAAGACATAAAGTCCCAATCTGCAAGCCACGACTCTATCTCGTTATCTTGCTGCCACAAATGCTTAATCTCTCCATCCTCGAAAGCAAGTTGATACAAGAACACTCCCTGACCGAAGAGGAGTCCCAACTGTCTTTCGATAATGCCCGGAGCAAGATTGTTGTCATCAACAGTAGAACGCAATTCGCTTGGCAATAGATTATTCGGTCCGTATGGTACGATCCGATAATCACCAACAAATTGAGGAACAGTCTCCCAATTGTAAGAACGACCAACACTCCATAGAACTGAGTTTATATCATCACTCCTACGGTTGGACAAGGTGTACACTCGACCATCGTCAAGATGTAACGCAAAAGAATTGTCTGATATTTTTTTTACTTCACTCATTGTAAAACAACTTTTTCACCATTGAAAGACATCAGTAAAGGTTGGTAAAACCGTCTGCTCTCCATTGTATCAAGGTCAATGTAGGCTTCCACTATCTCAGCGTTTTTATGATGTTTGATACTCTCTCGCTTCAACAGTCTCGCTTTGCGAACAGTTATCACTCCTTCACTACTCTGGTTGGTTAGGTTACACGACATAAAGGAAAACCCGAAAGATTTATTTTCGGCAGAGAGTCGTCTCATTTCCTTTATGGCTTCGAACACTTTCATAGTACAAAATTACATCGAAGAACTCCGTAACAAAGGACAGGGTACGAAGGGCGAAGATACCGCTGACCTTTTTTGGCTACACGAGCCAAAAAAGCCGATTTTTCCAAGAAAAAGGCGGATTTTTTACACTTTTTTTACCCCATAAATTCATTAAGTATTTGAATTTGTGGCTGTTGTCTCGGCGTTTTGACAAAAACGCCGAGACGCACTCAAATTTAAGCCCGCCCCGCCCTCTCGAACACTTGCGGTCGCAAACAGCCGAAAAGGTGATATATGGCGAAATGCCACCATAGACACGAGTGTCGCCCTGCGACTCCTATTTTGAAAACGCACGCAGTGCAAAATCCCACCATAAACATAATTGTTGCATCGCAACACCTATTGTAACCCTTTGATTTGTCGCAATGTAGAGGCTCAAAGAGTCCAACGAAATGGAGGCTTCAAAGTAAACAACAGATATCGGAATGGTTTTGGGCTTGCCTTATATTACACACCAAGGCAAAACAAAAAACTCGGCAGTCAAAGACTGTCGAGTTAATGGAGATACCGCTTGCCGGCGCCCACCGATTTTCGGTGGGTTTCTACCGATGCCCGATGCGCTCCGTGTCTTATTTGTCGCTTGCGTTAGCCGATGCAGCACCCAATAAGATAATGAGGAATAAGAGAGCAAAACCGCCCATATCACTATATAATATCGAAGGTGTCATCGCTTATCACAGGCTCAACAGGAGCAGAGGTCGGCTCTGCCTCGTGTGCGTTGTCCTGCTCGGCATTTGTGAAATATACATCATCTTCGGAAAAGAGGTAGCACAAAGGGAAGAACTCATATTCCTCGACTGCGATATCATCAACCGGCACGGAGTGTGGGTCTTTCTGCAATTTCTGCTCAATGGTTGCAACGCCCTGTCGAGGTTGCCCCCATATGATAGTAGCCTTTGCACCTTTCTTGATTGTTGCCCCCTGTGCTTTCCACTCTTTGAAGGTTTCAAACCTTACGCTCTCGCTCTTGTATATGTGATTGAGGAGCATATAGTTTATAGTGCGAGAAGACCAAAAAGCAGCCTCTTCGGTGGTTTGTGCGTTGTTGATTTTATCCTGTCGCAGTTGCTTTGCCTGTTGGGATAGAGCAACAAGAATTGCTCTCTTTTCCTGTAACTTGGTCGGTGCTTGGTTGTTTGGTGTTGTGTTGTTCGGTGTCATAGTGCTATATTTTTAGATATTAAACATTTGAAAGAGGGGCGGATATCCGCCCCTGCTTGGTGTTAGGCTGCAATTTCAATTTGCAACTTGTCAGCCGTTTCGTGCATTCGATTTTGGAGGAGTTCCAGCACATAGTCGATGAGTGCCTGGTTGCCGATAGAGAAAGCCGTGTCGTTTCTATATCCTGGCACGATTAACTGCAAGCGATAGAAATCTTTTCTATCCTCGAAATCACCTGCTTCGAGGTTAGAGGCGATAACATTTGCTCGGAGGTCATCAAGTTCTGCGATTTTATCCTGCAATTTCTTGTATCGCTCGGTAAGAGCCTGCTTGCGCTCGTAATACTCGATACGCTCCTCAATGCTTTGAGGCTCTTTGCGGAGTTGTGCCTCTAACTCCTCGATACGCTTTGAGAGTTCAAGCACCTGCTTTGCCTCGTTCAAAGTCTTCTCTTTGTCGGGGGTTGCAGGGGGTGTCTGCTTTGGTGCAGTTGGCTCGGCTTGTGGTGTCGGCTGTTCTGCGGTGGTTGGTGTCTGCTCCGCTGTGGTTGCGGTCTTTGGTGCAATGTTCTCGATGTTTGCTCCCTTTGCTACGGTTGTAGCGATTGTCTTTTCAGTCTTTTTCATAACGATTTAGTTTTTAAGATTTAGAAAATTGTGCCGATGTCTGCCCCCATCGGCTTGGGGTGTGTTGTTAGGCTGACAATTTGCGAATTGTATCAGCCTTTGCGATTTTGATATATTCTTCATCGGTGGCGCAGGGGTCTCGCTCGATAATGCCGTCTATAACTTTGCCCATATCATCGAAATAAACCCCCTCGACTTTGTGCTTGCATTCGCCTTTCAGCGATACGATACTAATGTCGTAGAGGTCGGAGGCTCTATCGTAGGAAATGAAAACCCACCCCTTATGCAATGCTCCGCTTACACGCAGGGCAAGAGTGGGCTTATCCTCGTAGAGTGTCGCCTGTTGTTTGCTAATGCCCCACGACCAACGCACTGCGATTGGCGTGGTGGCTTTCAGTTGCTCGTGGATAGTTGCCACGATTGAGTTAATCTCTTCGATTGAATACATAACTTTTGAATTTTAGAGTTTGAATTTCTCGGCTCTATCGGACTGCCGAGTGAGTAACCTTTATATCTATTTTCGATATTTGTTTCGGAGTCTATTCATCGGGCTTCGATGAATTGTTTGTCAGTATGTCAAAGAACCATTGAACTATCGTCCAGCCTCGTTTCGTGAACCTTTCTGATACAGGAATTCGACACCGCCTTTACACAGTAAGCATAAATGCGAAGCACCAATAGACCTGCTTGCAAGGGTTCTCGAAATTTTTTTGATGAAATTTCTTCAGAGTGCCGTCAGGTAAATTTCTTCATCGACAGACTTGAAAAAATTGTCGAGGTTCATTGAACAGGTGAAAAGCGGCGTTGTTCCTTTGTATCTGAATAGGGCAAGAACCGAGGGTGGATATAGAATGGTGCGTGTACAGACACACAATTCCAACCAAAGGAGAAGAGACTCCGAAATGAGTATATATCGAAAAACCCTGCAAACCATCTTTGCAGGGTGAATACATTTTGTGGAACAAAATACCTATTTGCCAAACTGCGGATCGCCAATGGCCGAAGGAACAGGAACTCTTCCCTTGGCTATTCGGCGCCGCTGTTTAGTCATAACTAAATACTTGAACGAATCCGAAGGATTTGTTGAGTGAGAAGGGAGTTGCTCGATAGGGAGATGCTCGCTACTCTTATCCTTGAACACAACTCCCGATTTGACTTTGGTACGAGCCCCTTGTAATGAGAGACGAAGATGCTTGGCAGCGTAATAGTCTATCAGTACACGAGGGAGATGAGGGTTTACATCCGAAAGAATTGTCTGCATAAAATGGTACTCTTCCGGTTGACCGATATTGCCCTGACCGAGAGACTCCATAATTACAACCCAGCCTGTTCTACGACCATCACGGTCTCGCTCAATGGCTTTCTTAAATTCGGTAGCCTGGTCTTTTTGTACCATCTTATAGTTATTACCGGCTCGGTCATAATAAAGATGTACGGTCTTATTAGCCATCGGAGCGAAGTATTCTCTAAATTTCTCACCAAGGTCAATAAGATATTCCGGAGCCAGCGTATAGAGGAACTTGACGACACGCAGACAATCTCGGCCGTGTATCGAATCGTCTTGTGCGATGGACAGAGAACACATATTGCCGAAATCTATACCGAGTTGTAGAGGCTTGTGTAAATTGAGGTATTTCAGCACCCTGCAATCCTCTTTTTCCAACAAGCCAACTCGGTCATAGGCTTCTTCGTCAATACCATCTTTGTAGAAATGCTGCTCACCGAGTGCTGCATAGAATCTATCACCACTTTTAAGTGAAGGCTTACAAGAGAGTATCGCTGTTCGCAGATCGTTAAAGTCTGCGGCTATTGCATCGGCAAACCAACCCTCGGTTAGAATATCGACATTGACATAACTCGATGCTCTCAAAAAGAAGGTGCGAGCATCGTCCATCTTGCGCAACTCGGTCCATCTTGCTTTCCAAAGATTTGCGACTTTGAGCTTATTTTTGCAAATGGTGGCAGTCTCACGATTAGGTGTTTTACGCCATTGTTCTTTGGCGGCAACAAACTCTTGCAATGCCTCATTATAGACCAACCCGACTTTCATAATGAGCAACACCTTATCGACATTCATGTTCTTGATTTCTTTCTGCATCCAATCATACTCTCCGATGTGAGAAGGGTCGGCGATATCCGAGGTAAAGGTTACACCTCGATAGAACACAGAGTGTCCGTATTGGGTACGATAGCCACGAACTGCTTTTAATTGGTTGGCAATCTTCTCTTCTTTGAAATACTTTGCCTCATCGCCAAAGAGGTGGACTACTGATGCTCCGGCAAGCGAAGAAGGTCTATCCAAGGAGCCGAAGCGAACATTCATACCGGTAAAGAAAACGATAGTACGCTTGTAGGAAACGAGTTTGTTAAACGGTTTCCAGAAGTGTGGGCGAAGCCAATCAGGTAGAGCCTCCTTTTCTTTGTCGGTAAAAGTTGGAGGTTCCTTTTCGATAACATAATGAACGCCTTCTCGGAAGCCTTTGCGTTCAAGACCTTCGAGCACAGCTGGCAGCACATTGGCAGTAAGGTTGCTAAATGTGTCTGCCACCCAAGCGCAAGGAGCACCGGGCATATCATACATTATATCGATAAGCCTCTCAACCTGTATATCGGTGGTCTTCGCAGAGCCTCGGCCGAGTATGCCGAATAGACGACATGGTGCGACCAAAGATACGATTTGAGCAAATTTATTCTGATATTGGATATCTACAATATCGGAAACCTCTTCTTTAACCTTCTTCCTGTACGACATGTTCCAAGTATTCTATAATTTCAACATCCTCGATACCTGCTTCCATACGCAGACGCTTTCGTACACTGCTATCAAGGTTGAGTGAGTCTATTTGGGCAGCCAGAATATCGCGGTTCGCAGAAGGAAGACCTATCGACTCAGGCGTTAAGGATAGCACACGGAATTGTTTTTGATATTGAGATGGTGGCAGCACCTCAGGGTCTTCTTGGTCGAGGCGAAGGATCTTTGCTTTCTGCGCCAAGATGTTCGCAGCAACCTCATAGTCACGAGTAGTCCTGGCAGAGGCGACAGCGGCAGCGTGAAGCGTATCAAATTGGTCGGCGACCTTTGCTCTCATCGCATCTTTGGAAACTTGGCGATTAGCAAAAAACATTTCAACCGCTTCGGCATATAACTCGCTTGCACGAGCGTAGGAAAAACCGAATGGCTTACGAGTAAGAAAGCGAATGGTATTACGCTTTCCGTGTTGGCCATCGAGAGAGTATATCATCACGAGGAGGTCGATATATATTTGTTCGCCCGGAGACAAATCGGTTTTACAACCACCATCGATATAATTTTGTATGCGTTCCATCGCACCCTCATCGGCGGGCCCTCCAAACAAATCGAGTTTTGAGAGTTGAAAACTCTTATCTCGCATAACTTCCGAGAACTGTTTGGCTGCCGTGAGATTTCCACCTTCAGCCTCCTTTAAGAGGCGGCATTCTATCGCTGCTCTTTTTTGGAGTTTGCCACGCAGTAACAGAAGCGAGATTTCGCTGTCAGGATTGGAACGCTCCCTCCGCAATGCAGACTTATCCCAACCGAAATACACGGCTATTTCATCATCACTCCAACCGAGAGCTCCCAAAGAGAGCAGTTCTTCTCTATTCTCGGCGGTCAGACCGATTTCTGATACAGTCATCGAAGAAGTTGAAGATTTGTTCATCGTTCAAAAAGATATATTGTTCGTTTAATGCGTTTTCACTAAAATTTCCAGAGCCAGCAACAACAAAATGATGCTCGGCGGTCTGTATGAGTGTAACCTTGGAATGGTTCCAAGCATACCCGATATCGATATTCCTTGTTGAAGCAAACGCTTGAAGCTGGTCGTTTACTTTCGGTACTCGACTGCGTATCGAGTCAGAAATACATATGTAGATACGCTCGATGCAGCCTTTGTCGTACCATTTCACCAACGATGTCAGGATTCTTTCGTTGATGGAGTAAGTTGAAAAAGTAAGCTGCTTGATTTTACCGAAATGCTTGATGACATATGTGATAAAGGTAAAAGCATTGAAGGAGTTGAGAGTCCAGAGGAAAAATATCTCACCCTGACCGGGAACTCGACCTAATAGTTGCTTCAAGCTATTTACTTTTTCGAGATGCATATTTTCAAACCTCTCGCAAGTAGAGGTAGAGCGAGTGGTGTGTTCTGATGGAGAAGCGACATCATTACCATTGAGCATTTCACTGATGTTGAATAGTCCCATATCCCGATATTATTCGTTCTACTTCGGCAAGTTCTCTTCGTTTAGCAGAGAGGCGTTGTTCTCGTTCAGATAACAGATGTGGCTTGTTGCCCTTTCGTATTTCGCTTTGAACTCTCCATATCGCTTCTTCAAGGTTCGTCTTACGCCGGAACAATTCCGCAACAGGTAGTTGTCTCAATTCCGCAATACGCTTGACCTCTTCAAAAATAGGGTGCTTGCCAAGAACGACATGGTGTTCTTTGTAATATGCTAACTCGGAATGAATTTTCCGATTTTCGATGAAATTTTCTACCACCTTTTTCGCTACCGAAAAGCAATCTTCCTCCGTTACACACTCAAAAAGCTGTTGATGTGCGGAGGTATAATTTCTATATGCGGAGATTTTATCGGCAGCAAGGATCTTTAATTCATTTGGGCAGTCGTTGTCATCAAGGAACGACCATTGCTCTCGAAAAGTAATTTTGTGTATGACCGGCTGTATGAGATTAGCCGATGCTGTTGGTATTAAAGCAGACAAAGTCTGTATGAGAAGTGGGCGGAACTTGTCTGGGCGAAGCGAGACAAGACGATGAAGATGTTTGTTTGGTGCATATTGGTTAAGGAGCCGAAGTCCTTCCTGAACCTCGGCTCCCGACATCAACCACTTTTGGATTACACCTATCATTTAGACAATAATGCTTCAACAAAAGGTTCGACAGCCTTGAAGCCAACGGCATTAGCACAGAGGAACTTCCTGCGTTTGATACCTTCGGCGATAACAGCTGGGCAAGGATTACCTCGCAGAACAACGGTAAGGTAATTACCAAAGTAATGCGACACCTGAATTGGTCGAGAGAGATTTTTCTCGGCGTAAGAACGCAAGAACTTCTCATCGTCCTCATCGGTATCTGGGTAATCCTCTGCACCAAACGCCTCGACTAGCAAAGCCTTATTGAAAGGCATTGGCAAGCGGTGCGAATAATGCTCATTGTTAGCCTTGTCGAGATAGACTACCGGCACAGAGAGGTCGGCCATCGTAACACGAGAGCAAGGAATCGTGTTTGCCTTAACGAGCACAAAGTCATCGCAAACATCAGAATTTGCGATTATCGTGGTAAGGATTGCACGAGCGTCATCGTCACCCTCCGCAATCGGAATGATAAGAATAGGCTCGTCACACATTTTCGCCCACGCCTTTGCAATAAGATCCTCGGTTCCTTCGTGAGCACAAACCACTATTCGATATGTCGGGCTGCTTGGTGCAGACTGTTCCGACTCGGATTGTGGGGTGTTATCTGCGGAGATAGTCTCCGGCTGAACTGCGGCAGAGGTAGTCTCCTCTACCGCAGCAGTCTTCGGATTCTGCTTACCCATTATGCACCCTCCTGTCCTGTTTTAGTGGGTTTGTCGGCAAGAGTAGGCTCGGCGCCAGTGTAGTCGCCAGGCAAGAACTTGTCGGCCATCTCCTGCTTGAAGGTAAACTTACGCTTGGTAGCCTCCTTGTTGTTGGTACTCTCTGTTGTTAGGAACAACGGATTGCACTTTGAGCCAAAAGCCTGAGTACGACCTGTTGCTGAGCCATCACACTCTTTGACGAGTGCGACAACAGCACGATTCATATAGGCCTCGTTGAAGCTCTTGATCTCCTTGCTGTTGCCAGGGTGCTCAAAAGCGATGCCAACCTTTACACCACGAGCATCAGCCTCGCCGGTATGCTCCTCGATGTATTCGATAGAAGAAGGTGTGCCGTAGATCGACAAAGCCTTTGCACCTTCAAGCAACTCGAAATCACCAGTCATAGTTGTGTCGCCAACAGTACGGGTAGGCTCAACCTTGATGTCGGCTGCATCAATAATGATGATCTCTGAGAGTTTAGGTGTGGCGCAACCTGCGCCATCACCATTCTTCGGGATACTAATTTTGTTGTAACTCATAATCTTTTCTTATTTAAGGTTTAACTATGCACCATCTGGGCCGTCCTCCTCGTTTGTTGCCGCAGCAGTTGTAGCGGTTATCCATTTGCCAGCAGTTCCCTGACGAGTCGATACAACCGAAGGAGTGTAGTCGGCAGGAACATAGGCAAATACAGCCTCGCCAACCAAGAAGCCTACACCATACCAGAACTCCAAGTAGAAGCGAACCTGACGGTCGTGCTTTTGGATATCCGAGATGAACTGTGGCGGATTCTTGTGCTTCAAACCAACGAGGTTACCACGAGGTGTGCTGAAGAAGATAGGAGAGCCTGTGAGGCAGTCCAAAACCTCCAAATAGAAGTTCGAGAAATCAACACGGTCAGTACCGAATTGAGGATTCTCGGTGCCGCTGCCAGCACCCCACTTATTCTTGTAAGCTCGTCTGTACTTCAAGTACAAGTCTGCCGACAAATAGATAGGCATCTGCTTAGAGCGATAGAGAGGAGCAACCGAAGCGACAAAATCGTCGATGGCATTGAGCACCGTCTCATCATCACCTTCAAGAAGGTTTTTCGCATCTTTATAGAAACTCATACCCTTCTTATCCTCCGAAGCAAGAGCCTCGACAAGCTGAGTCTCGATACCGTCCATGGTAGCCGAAGTCTCCTTCGAGCCCTCGACATACTTAGCCTTACCGGTCATCACCAACTCCAAATCCTCTGCAATCTGAGGAATGAGAATGTTCGATACAATGTATCGGGTGATTGGCATCTGGTCAGGAGTCTTTCGCTCATCGTAGAGATGGAACAACCAGCTCTCGCCAACATCGGCAGGATCGATAGCGAAATCAACCTTGTGACGGTAGTTCTTTACTGTGAGCAAAGTGAACTTGCCCTGTCCCTTCGGATTCCACTCCTTCGAGAACTGCTGTACAACACTACCAACCGACTGTGCCGATACAGCCTTGTACTCGGTAACAGCTGGCTTCCAAGCGAGTTTCTTACCAGTAGTGAATGCCTGGTACAACTCGTTAATCATATCGATATTGTTACCCTGTGACGAGTAAGCTCCGAGTTCCTGCTTCAAGTCAGCAACATCGATAGTCATACTCTCGGCAAGAGTACCGGTGCGCTTAAACGAAGCAGCAATTTTGTTGTGGCTCAATGCCATATCGGCTTTGAAACCTGCATTTGGGGCTACCGTTCCAACCGTGGTGGCAGCGGGTGCACTCTCTGGTGCAGATGTGAGTGTGGTGATGTCAGCACGCAACTGATTGATGATAGCATCTTTCTCGGCTACGACCTGACTACGAGCGTGTGCGAGTGCTGCATCAAAGAGTTCACGAGTGTTCTCCGACTCGGCAGAGAACAGCATTCCCTCGAACTTCTTCAAGAATTCCTCGCCATACACCGAGAGGATTTTTGTTTTCTCGTCTTCCGAGAGAACTGGCTTGCCATTGGTATCAAGAGCAAGATCCTCCTTACCCAACAAGCGGGCAATCATCTTGCCCATCTTGCTGTCGCTAAGAAACTTTTTTACATCCATAAAATTAAGATTTAATGTGAATTACTTATATGTGGCACGAGCAAACACATTCTCAACAGACTCTTCGAGGTTCAACATGGCGTTAGCCATATTAAGACCGATAGCCTCATTAGCACGGAACACAGCACCTGAGAGAACTCCGGGTGCCTCCGCTTTAAGATTTTTGCGACCTTGCTTGACCGCCTCATGGAACTCCTTTACAATTGGAGACATCTCGGCTTGCATCAAAGAGAAGTCGCCATCAAGAGCTTTGCGATACGAGAGATTTTTATCTGTACTCTCCTTTGCGTATATGGCAATAACCTTATCACCACAACGATTTTCTCCGTTGACCACGATTTGTGTCATAACACCGATAGAGCCGAACTCTGACATCGAGTTATCGGCAAAGATTGCATCGCATTGAGAAGCGATCCAATATGCAGCAGATGCACAGAAGTCGCAGTGAGCGACAATAGGTTTTCCCATTGAGCGAACTTTGTTGATGGCTGCAACCATCGGTGGAATGGCATTGCAAGCACCGCCACCACTGTCAATGTCGAGTACAAAACCGACAATGTTACGGTCTGCTGCCAAACGCAGCAGTTCAGCAGAGATAGTGGTGGTACCGACACCCGCACAGGTGTCGTACTTGGTAATAGTTCCGTGAATAGGAATTACAACAACCGTCTTCTGATCAGGCGGAGTGATTGCGCCATCTCTCGATGAACGCCCCACCATATCAGAGGAGTAAGATGTGGTCAAGAACTCAATTTTCTCGATATCCGGTGTTTGGCGAGAAAGAAAATCGAGGGCAATAGGCAAGAGCGACTCTGCATCTGCAACGAGCCATTGCCCCCGAACAATAGAAAGGGCAAGTTGTAAATTGTTTTGATTAGGTCGAGACACGAGCATAACTTTTTCTTTTTTTACAAAGGTAGGGTCGTGTCTAACACCAACAAAGGACTACTTATCAGCCTTTGATTGGTACTTAAAAGAGACTTTCCGGGCGGAAGATCTCTCATAAGAGAAACGAACAGGAAGGTCTATGCTTCCGAAGGAGTGGGTTGTTCCATCATCAAGTAGAACATTAACCAACAAGTTGCGAAACAGCCAAGGGCTTTCACGAGATAGAGTGGCTTTGAGTTCGCTAGTTTGTAATAGACCAGCTTTCTCTTGGGATATCTCAATTTTGATAGTAGCACTTGCCGGAACGATAGGTAACTCTGACCATTCGGCTGAAACTTTGTCAGCAACCTTGATGTAAACTTTTTTGACTATCTGTATCATTTGTGAAATCGGAGATGAAATTACGGTTTTGCTATAAATTATTTTCAATTATTTTGGCAACCCAGAAGTGTCGATTGACTCCTCAAGGTAGTACGCTTTTCGTATCAGTTTCTTAACGAGTGCGGCAGCCTCTCTTTGCTGACGGCGATACACCCTTTTATACAAGGCATCAACACAATCGGTTGATATGAGTTTTCGAGAAGTAACAAATCCTTCAACAATATCCTTCTTGGCAAATTGGAGTGCTTGACCTCTGCGATAATACCCCACAAAGTCGAACTCGAATGCTGCTTGAAGAGCCTTGTTGAGTTGCAACATGTCTCCGGCGTTGTAGTACAAGAACTTATTGCGAAGGTTCTGGGTACTCTCGCATTGTGGCAAACGAAGCGTAACGACAAGGTCGTCATCAGATTCAAACATAGGGCGAGGAGCCTCTCGACAATGAGCGATAAGCAACTTACCCATCATATGTTCAGATGAGACCTTCAACGCACCATCGGAGCCCGGAGGAAACAGGTATGCAATGTAGTCTGCATACATTTTCGAGTCTACTTTCAATTTTACTATCATAACCAATCTATTTTTTATCCCAAATCCATTCCCACTTCCAGCGACTACTCTCATCGCCTCGTCTCATTCGCTCCATGTTATCTGGAACAATGCGAATATACTTTTCGTCATTGCTAACTTCAATCATACTGAAACCTTCTTTGTCATCAAAGTATCTATGATTGTTCATACATACCACAATGTCCATAAACCTGTTAGGGTCATTGGCTATTGAGGCAATTGGCACCCATTCTCTTGGTCGCCTTCGTTGCAGCAGAGGAATGAGTCTCCTAAAATAGGCACTGAGTTCTTCGTCTGTGATATCCATTAAATCTATCATACCATATAGGTTTTGGCTACTACATCAACTACACAACTACAACGCTGTTATTCAGTATGTTACAAAACTACACTTTTTTATTTGTAGTTTTTAGGACACTTCTTCTGATAGAATGTAGTTTTTTGTAGTTTTTTTGAAGTGAAAAACTACAAACTTTTTTTGCCTTAACTAACTCTTTATTAGTGATGTAGTGAATGTAGTTAATGTAGTTGCACTTTTTTGGTTTTGCTATTTTTAGGAGTTTTAACACCTTCGCTTGCTCTCGCAATGCTTCGGCTACCTCGCACATCGATAGTGCGAAATTTCGCACATTCTGTATCAAATTGAGCATCATTTTATCATCTTTTTAATAGGGCTCTCGTAGGGAGTTACACCCTCAATGCTGGCGATTTCGTTGATACCCTTTCGGGCGATTACTTATCTCCGACCTCTCTAATCGTAGTCGGCTATCCGAGAGCAAAATTGGAGGGGCATAGGACTGTTATATGCCCCTCCTCCAAAAGAACCTGTGCAAGATTTTGGCAAGCTCTCGCTACTTGGGTGGAATACCACCATTTTCCCAGAGTTTCAGTAAGGACTTTCGCCTCGCTACTATTTCAATCCAATTCTCCAATATTTCTTTCAACCGAGTTACTTCCATAATACACCATTCCCTTGAACGGTTGCGTATGTTATCTCCGAAATGGAGTGTGTCAAAGCCAAACACCCAGCAATCATTCGAGAACTCTCCGTCTAAGTATTCAACTTTGTCAGGGTTCTTGATTATCTCTTTTTTCATGCTTTCAAAACTACCCGAAAATGTTAAGCCTCCGTGGATTTTTATATTTATCATGCCATAGCACATACCGTATAATGGGTGTTCATTGGGTATTGCGACATAGCAGTTTGCATAACCTGTTGAATGCTCGCATTTGGTGTATTTTTCGAGTTGACTTCTAACCTCGTCATTTACTGCGCTGTACAAAAACGCATAACATTTATATTTCTCCATGACTATTGTTTTTATGATATATGCTCGGTATAACTCTCCCCGATAGGTTCCAATACAATATAGATACTTTTATCTCCGCCCTTGGCATTTACGGCAATCCATCCTGCATCTTTGGAAATTAAATACTCTGCGGCTTTGGGGTACTTCAAGTTTAAGAACTGTACAACGCCATCGATATCTTTCTCTAACTGTCTGCGTTCATCGAGAGTAAGAGAGACATGTATCAGTCCTCGAAGATAGTTTTCTAACTCTGTTTGCTTCTTGTTCTTTGGAATGTTGCAGTGTACCCTCGTAATTACAAAATTTGGTTTCATAGGTTGAAATTTTTTGAAGATTTATGCAATACTTTCAAGTTTTGTGAGTAGCCATACTGCAAATTTTTGCGCCTTGGAAGCTGTGCTTGAATCCTCCCAATCAATTTCAGGCTCGAATTTCGCTTTCATCGTCATTTCTCTTGACTCTTCATCAACTGTAACAAACAGCGTAGCCTTGCTATCTGTCGAGTCCTCAAATGTTACTTTTACTTCATTGTTTTTCATCGTTTCATATGTTTAGAAGTTTGCTAATATGCTTTGTTATGTTTGTATGGTCGTGTTTGATTATACTTCATTTTGAGATGTATGTGTTTCTCTATGTCAATATGGAGTTCGCTGCTTAAATCAAATATTCGTATAATTGCATCTGCCAGTTCATCACCAACAGTGTCTTTCACATATTTCTCAAATAGAGCTGTTCTAAAACCGCACTGTTCTGTTAATTCTTCCAAAGTGTACCTATCTCCATAGCGTCGTTGCCTGTGCGCCTCTAATGCTTCGGATAGTTCGGAGTGAATTAGGGCAATTTTTTGAGCTATTGCCATATCTGCAAGCGCAGTTTGTAACTTATTCTTTGTGTCGCTATTCTCAAAACTTAATGCTATGATGCTTGCAATATCGTGTTCGTCATCATAAAAACCGTGTTCAGTGGCGTTTTGATGAATATCCCTACATATAGTTTTGATGTCTTTCATAGTGGTATTCTTTATAGTTTTTCGTCTCCATCTTCCTCGTCATCATATTGCCCCGTTGTTATATCGAGGTTGATTTCATATTTTTCACATACCATTGCATAGTCGAAAATCATAGCGGTATTAACTCCCGATTTACGCTTCGACTTCTCATCTGGTATCCATCCGTTTATATTATCTGCATGTGCAAACCTTACCGAGAGTGCTGTACCGCAGTACTCTGGTGAATGTTCGAGATAATACCTTAATGTTTCCCTCGGAATGATTTTACCATTAGACTCTCGTCCTTCCTTGGCATATAGTTGAGATATCTTCGAGAACTGTATATACAGATATTGCTTGTTTGGGTCTAATTCTATCCCAACCTTGGACTCTTTAATTCTAACCTTCTTGCCTTGTTTTATTCTGTAATCGACTTCTTGCCATATCTTATTTGATGCCACGAGAATACTAACAATCTCCCAAAATCCTGACAATTCGTTGTTTTGTCTGGTCTTGCTATTCTGCTCAACGCATAGTTTCGTTGAGATGGCGAGCATATCTCCATAATTGAACGGCATTGAGATATACGGTTCAATTGAGCGGAACGCAGCGAGTATGGTAGCCCAATTTTTAAGAGTTCGGTCTTCGACTGCGTGCTGACGGACATTGTTAGATAAGTCCGTGATAACATTATCCCACGCAGATCTGAAATTGCCTCGGAACTTTTCTCGAAGTTTCAATACCTCTCCGGTTAGGTGTGTCAGCCCTCGCTTCTCCACAATTTTCAGAGCTTCGTAGTTCTGTTTCTCCTCGTCTGAAAATTCCGACTTGGAGAAGGTTAAAAATACGAGTCGATTGAACAAAGCGATATCGGCTGTCGGCATTTCTTGTCCGGACATAACCACTCCGCAATCGACAGCAGTAGTCTCTCTCTTCTTGTCGTTATCCATATTCATTCGTGAGCGACCAGCTCCGTCCCATAATCCTTTCAAGAACTCTCGCTTCTCGATATCCAAAGAGTTTTTGTACTCGTCTAAATGTACGACAGCATTAGACACCTCGGCGACAGCCTCTGCCAGAGCAGCCTTTGTGGTGTTGTTGATGTTCGGTGCTATATTATTTGGAATAAAGAACGATGTCAGCGAGTGACCAAGTTCTGACTTACCTGTTCCTTTCGGACCAAATAAGTTGAGAATTGGGAATGAGGTCGTAACACTTACCACAATATCTTTGAATAGTGTAGCAAAGAGAAAGCACAATGCAACCTTTGCGTTATCGCCAAATGAGCGTATCAGCATTTGCGAGTAGTCCATCAAAGATATGTCATTTGTTACGGCATACACGAATTTGCGTTGATGCTGATATCCCTGTGTGTCGTCACGGGTATCACGGGAACAGCCGGGCAAATAGAATTTTTGCCCCTTCATTGTTATAATGCCGTAGTCATCGGCTCTCTCGAAGTGTCCATCATCGAGACCTCCGTTGCCCCAAGCATAGAAGCCGTATCGTTTCTGCCAGCCGAGCTGCTTGATTTCGTCTGCTGATGGTGTATCATCATAGAGATATTTCTTCAATAGCGTCAGTTCTGCTTGCGATGCCTCCCAAACATAATTACCCTTTGTCTCGATGCGAGTCTTGAAGTCGGCAAATGAAACCAACTCGCTTTGGGCGAATTTGATGACTGCCTCTTGCTTTTTGATATTTCGCATCAAAAAGATACGGCGGGCATTGCGCTCGTCTCGGATATGAATGATTGGTATCAAAATAAAATTAGACCAACGCTTGTCGTCTGCTCGTCTAATAGAGCCATAGTAACAATTATCTCGGACATAGAAGCCATACTCTTTTGCCATTTCTTCCGAGTCCTCATTTGTTGCTTTATTTCGTTTACGCTCACGACTATTCTTTGCCTTGTAGTACTCTTCTTGCCATATACGAGCATTCTTGTATAACTTTGAGAACTGCTCAATATACATATCAACTGTGCGTTGGTCTTGGCAAAGAGCCAGCAACTCCGCTATCTCCGTGATGGTCGATGCAATCTCTGTCTGTGAATTCTTGTCAGCCATCAGCCGTTGGCACATCCACGGAATATAGTCGTGGGTGTGTCGAGCAAGACAATCATCAAAGTCTCTTGGGTGTGTTTTGAAATACTCGTCAGGGTCTTTGCTCTTGTCCGGAATAATCATCAGTCGCACATTGAGCCCAGCTTCGAGCAGAGCCTGACCATTCTTGATAATTGCTGTTACTCCGGCTTTATCTGTATCGCCAACAATAATTACATTCTTGGCATATTGGCTGATTATGCCTATTTGCTCAATTGTCAATGCCGTGCCCATCGGTGCCACTGCATTGCCAACTCCTATTTCGTGGAGTCTAACAACATCTGGGTTGCCCTCCACTAACACTATCGTTGATTTTGTCTTTGCCTCTCGAAGTGCCAAGTGGAGTCCGAACAAGATGCTCTTCTTTGAAAATAATTCTGTTTCCTCCGTGTTGAGATATTTCGGTAGGTCTTTCTTCTTACCGAAGTATCGACCTGTAAAACCGACAATGTTTCCTGTGCGATTGAGGATTGGGAAAACCAACCTCTCTCTAAAAGTTTCGTAAAGAGATCCATCGTTTTGGCTTTTCTTTACTAACCCTGCTTTTAGAAGGATATCGGTCTTATATCCCTTTTTCTGACAATACTCAATCAGTCCCGGTCTTGCTGGAGCGTAACCAATTTGGAATAGGTTGATGGTATTCTCCTTCCATCTATCCTCTGCATATGTTTTCGCTCCCGGTGCTTGCTCATAGCATAAGCGGAAGTATTCTATCGCCACACGGTTTATCTCCATAAGTTGAGAATGGAGATACCTTCGTTCTCTTTCTTCCGCAGAAGGTTCTTCCTTCTCGTATGGAATATCGTACTTGTCTGCAAGGTACTCAACCGCCTCGTAGAACTTCATATGTTTGGTCTCCATAATGAAGTTTATCGAGTCGCCATCAGCATTGCAACCGAAGCAGTGATATCTGTTTCGTTTGATTGACACCTTAAATGAAGGTGTCTTCTCTCCGTGGAATGGACAGCAACACTCGTAGTCCACTCCTTTCTTTGTGAGGTGGACACCTTCATTCTCTATGACCGTGATAATATCTAGGTCTTGGATTCTGTCTATAACATTTTGTGAAATCATATCTATAAGGGAAAATCCCCCCCCCGAAATTTATGGAAGTTCAGAGAGTGTGTTTAGTATCTTTGTTGCTCGGACATATTGTCTGTGGCACTCGTTCTCTTTGGAATCCGAATTGCTCATTATCATTCCTGCACGAAACGCCTTTATTGCCCTACGAATAGTTTCTATTTCGTCTGGTGCCAACTCCATTATCGAGTAGAGCCCTCGACCATCTTTATCTACATACATATATATAGGTATTAGAAGGTAACACTTATATTGTAGTTCTTCTTGACCAAGTTACATATCTTCACCTTCTTATATGGGTTGGGTGTTCTGTATCCAGTTCCCCACCTATCAACAGTTGAAGGAGAACACTCCGCTTTTTGACTAAGAAGTCGTCTCAACTCATTTTTCTGAATGAAATCAAGTTTCTTCCAGAACTCAGTAAATTTAATCTCTTCCATTTTGGCGTATTTTATGATAAATTTTTACTATATTTGTTCCGCACTTGTGCGGACTTTGTGAGTACCGATGCAAATATAGTAAATTATTGCTAATATATGCACATAATTTAGTGATATTTTGTATCTAATTTTTTATTGTATTATGTATAAGATTGATTTACAGGCTTTTATTAAGAAAAATAAATTAACTCAAAAAGGGTTAGCAAAGATTCTTGGCGTAGGACAACCTTTCATTTCACAGATAATTAAAGGTAAGTCGCATTTATCTTCCGAGAAAATAGAGTTTCTCTTAAATGCCGGAGAATATGATACCTCTATGATTATAGAGGCGAGTGCAGACGAACTCCCATCAGATACTGTTACTATGAGTAGAGAGGTCTTTAATTCTATCCAACAGTTAGTCGATACTATTAGTTCTCAACAACGAACAATAGAGTCCCAGCAAAGAGTTATAGAGAATAATAAAGGGGGCACTGTCCGAGTGGAAGAAGATGCCGTCAGTGCCGATGCCATGTAATACATTTTGCCGGAAGGCGTTATGTATTACCTAAATACTGACGCCTTACCGGGACAGATTCGGGACAAAAGATATTTAATATGAGAAAATCGCAAAATTGTATTATACTGAATATCAGAAAAATGAGATTTGACAATTCTCCAATAATGAGCAATACTCAAATCTCTCTCCCGCTACAAAAAAAATGGTTAGGAGTGATTTTATCACTCCTATTTTTTTGTAGCGGGAGAGACCGTGTGTTACCTATCCCCCAAACCTCCTCGCTCCTCACTCCTCGCTCCTCTCACCTCACTCCTCTCACCTCACTCCTCACTCCTCACTAATAGAAATCTCTCCATTCATTTCGTCTGTTTAAGCGTAAAGTTTTGTAACTTTTTTCGCTTTTTTGTGTTTTTTTCACTGAAAATTATTATATTTGTTATTACAAATAACGGAATAATTGGAATTTTATCAATAAATAATTAAAAGATTATGGCTAAAACACTTAAAATCAGAGATTTGACTTTGCGTGACGGTCAGCAATCGTCTTTCGCAACTCGTATGACACAGGCGGAAATTGAGCGTGTGTTGCCTTACTACAAAGATGCGCACTTCTATGCTATGGAGGTGTGGGGTGGTGCAGTACCTGACTCGGTAATGCGTTACCTCGGCGAGAATCCTTGGTATCGTTTGGAGAGTATCAAGAAGGAGGTCGGCGATGTCTCTAAACTCACCGCTCTTTCGCGTGGTCGTAACCTCTTCGGATATGCCCCTTATACCGATGAGATTATCGAGGGCTTCTGTCGCAACTCTATCGAAAGCGGTTTGGGTATTATGCGTATCTTCGACTGCTTGAATGATGTTGAGAATGTAAAATCGACAATCAAGTATGTAAAGAAATATGGCGGTATTGCCGACTGCGCAGTCTGCTACACCGTAGATCCAAAATATCCAAAGTTGTCGTTCTGGCAGAAATTGATGGGTAAGAAGAATCCTGCTCCTGTATTTACCGATGAGTACTTCGTGTCGAAGGCGAAGGTGTTGGCAGAGTTGGGTGCAGATATGATTACCATTAAGGATATGTCGGGTTTGATTCCTCCACAGCGTGTCAGCGCACTTGTCAAGAAGTTGAAGGCTGCAGTAAATGTTCCTATCGACTTCCACACACACTGTACTCCTGGCTACGGTCTTGCATCGGTATATGCGGCTATCGCGGCAGGTGTTGATGTGGTTGATACCAACTGCTGGTGGTTTGGTGGTGGTACAGGCGCTCCTGCATTGGAGTTGGTATATCTCTTCTGCCAGAAGCTCGGTATCGATATGGGCGTAAATATGGAGGCTGTAGCCAAGATTAACGAGCAGTTGAAGGATATCCGCACCGAGTTGAATGTTTCGGTATTTGGTAAGGATAAGCCTGCACCAAAGCCATTCAACCCACTCACAGACGCTACACCTGCTGAGGTTGAGGAGCAACTCAATCGTGCAGTGAAGGCTGCCGAGAAGGAGGACTTCGCAACTTTGCTCGATGCAGCACAGAAGATTGAGGCATATTTCGGCTTCCCTGCTCCTAACAAACTCGTTCAGGAGGCTGAAATCCCTGGCGGTATGTACTCGAATATGGTTGCACAGTTGCAGGCATTGAAGGCAGAGGATATCTTGCCAAAGGCTATGGAGTTGATTCCGGAGGTGCGTCTTTCGGCTGGTCTTCCACCGCTTGTAACCCCTACATCGCAGATTGTGGGCGCACAGGCTGTAAACTGCGCACTCGACTTGAAGGCAGGTCGTGAGATGTACACAACCAAGAACAATCAGTTCGTAAACCTCGTTAAGGGCGAGTACGGCGAGACTCCTGTGAAGATTGACCCTGAATTCCGCTTCAAGATTTGCGGTGTTCGCGAGGAGAGCAACTACGATATCTCTAAGTATCAGCATCAGCCAAATCCAGAGTTGCCAGAGGCAGGTGGTGTGAAGTTGGCAGAGAATGAGAAGGAGGAGTTGTTGCTCGAGTTATTCCCACTCGTTGCGAAACCATACCTCACAGGTGTTAAGACAAAGGCTTATCAAGCAAAGGTTGCCGCCGAGGCTCCTGCAAAGGAGGAAACCGTAGCAGTTGCAGAGCCAAAGTCGCAACCAATCACCGGACACACTATCGTTGCTCCACTTCCGGGCAAGGTTATCGAGTTCAAGGTGAAGGTTGGTGATGCAGTGGCAGTAGGTCAGGAGGTTGCAGTTTTGGAGGCGATGAAGATGGAGAACTCTATCACTTCGGACGCTGCAGGCTATGTTAAGCAGATTTTGGTTGTTGCTGGCGAGAATGTTGCTACCGATGCTGTGCTTATCGAGTTGGGCGATGCTCCTGTTGCACCGAAGGCAGAGGCAGCCGCACCAAAGGCTGTTGCTGGCAATAAGGTAGTTGCTCCACTTCCGGGCCGTGTTATCTCGTTGAAGGTTAAGGCAGGTGATGCTGTTAAGGCTGGCGATGAGGTTGCAGTATTGGAGGCAATGAAGATGGAGAACTCCATCACTTCGGACTATGACGGTACTGTTCAGCAGGTGCTTGTTGCCGAGGGCGATAATGTTGCCACTGATGCGGTGTTGCTTATCGTAGGATAAAAGCCGTCTAACAAGGTGATTTCTGCGTTACGCTTCGGTCGTTGAGTTGCTCACATACGCTTTAGTATGCTGCGCACTCAACGCCTTGCAAGCCTTGAAATCCCTCTTGTTATACAACTTTTAGATTGTTGAATAAAAATAGATTCTAATTATCAATTGTCAATTGTCAATTGTCAATTTTTTAATAAAAACTTAGACTTATGGGATTTTTGAAGGAATTTAAGGCATTCGCTCTTAAGGGCAATGTGATGGATATGGCAGTCGGTGTTATCATCGGTGGCGCTTTCGGCAAGATTGTTACATCGCTTGTGAATGATATCTTGATGCCTCCTATCGGAATGTTGCTCGGCAATGTCGATTTCAAGGATTTGAAGGTTAATTTGGCTGCGCTCAAAGATGCTGCTGCATCGGTTGTGAATGAGGGCGTAGTGCCATCGGAACCTGTATATTGGAACTATGGAGCATTTATTCAGCAGGTTGTAGATTTCACAATTCTTGCGTTCTGCGTATTCTTGTTGGTGAAGTTCGTAACCCGTCTTTCTAACATGAAGAAGAAGGAAGAGGAGAAGCCTGCAACTCCGCCTGCACCTCCTGCTCCATCGAAGGAGGAGGTATTGCTGACAGAGATTCGCGATATTCTCAAGAATAAATAGGCGAAAGATGCTTTGAGTAGAAAAGGGCGTGTCTTCAATGTGAAAACTTGTTAGACACGCCATTTTTTGGAGAATCTATAATATATATAGGTATCGCATACGATAGAGAAATAACGGCTTGTTTTACGGGGCATCGCACCTACGATGGTAGTCGCAACGAGGAGTTGGCGGTTGCCGTGCGAGGGTTATATGCTCGGGGCTATCGCATCTTCTTGTGTGGTATGGCTGTGGGATTTGACCTCGCAGCTGCGGAGTGTGTACTATCGTTGCGCGATGAGTTAAAGGGGTTGCAATTAGTGGCAGTCGTACCATTCGAGGGAGTGCAAAATCGCTTTTTGCAATCGCAACGCTCACTCTTTGAACGAGTTGTGGCAGAGGCAGAAGAGGTTGTATGCCTTGCATCGAAATACTCGGTTATGGCATACTCTGTGCGCAATAATTTTCTTGTCGATAACTCCTCGGCTGTAATTGCCTACTTTACGGGCGAAAAGGGTGGCACGGCATATACGGTACATCGGGCAGTCAAGAATCTCTCCTCTATTATCAATATCTACAACAACCCTCAACAGAGACTCTTCCAAGAGTAGCGACCTTTGTCTTTTCAAAAAAGAAAAAATATCTTGTCGAACTGCGTGGTCTCTGCTCTTTTTATTATCTTTGCAAAAAAAATAGAGAAACAATATGAGAATAGTAGCGCCTTCGATACTTTCTGCCGATTTTGGCAATCTTGAACGCGATATAAAGATGGTAGATCGCTCCGCTGCGGAGTGGGTACATATCGATGTTATGGACGGTGTGTTTGTACCGAATATATCGTTTGGATTTCCTGTTATGAAGCCTGTGCGTAAGGCGACCGACAAGATACTTGATGTGCATTTGATGATTGTCGAGCCTGAAAGATATGTAAAGCGTTTTGTGGAGGCAGGTGCTGATTATGTAACCTTCCACCACGAGGCGTGTGCCAATCCTCGTGCTGCCATTGCCGAGATTCACGCAGCAGGAGCAAAGGCGGGCGTAAGCATAAAGCCGGCAACCCCTGCCGAGGCGATTTTTGACTACTTGTCGGAGGTGGACATGGTGCTTGTGATGAGCGTAGAGCCGGGCTTTGGAGGTCAGTCATTTATGCCTGATTCGCTCGACAAGGTGCGTGCTTTGCGCAAGGAGATTGACGAAAAGGGCTATAACTGTCTGATTGAAATTGATGGAGGTATCTCGGCAAAGAACGCCAAAGAGGTCTATGATGCAGGGGTAGATGTTATTGTTGCAGGCTCCTCGGTCTTTGATGCAGAGAATCAGGAGCAGGCGATAGTTGATATTTTGAACGCATAGTAACGCACGATGATTTCTATAGATAACCTCACTGTAAGTTTTGGCGGTTGGACCTTGTTTGATGGTATTTCCTTCCTCGTTAATCCGAAGGAGCGCATCGGCTTGGTTGGTCGCAACGGTGCAGGAAAAACCACAATACTCAAACTTATAGCGGGCTTACAGCAACCCACTTCGGGTGCTGTGACCAAAAATGCCGACTGCACAATCGGCTACCTTCCGCAGCAGATGCAGGTGGCAGATACCACTACGCTGATAGCCGAAACGGCAAAGGCTTTCGAGGAGGTTTTGGCTTTGGAGGCGGAGATTGAGCGATTGACTGCCGAGATAGCGGTGCGCACCGACTACGAGAGTGAGGAGTACGAGAAGTTGTTGCATCGCCTGAACGATGCCAACGACCGCTACCACATACTCGGTGGCGATACGCGCGATGCCGATATCGAAAAGACTCTGCTTGGTCTGGGCTTCCGCCGTGAGGAGTTCGATAAACCGACCTGCGAGTTCTCGGGCGGTTGGCGTATGCGTATCGAGTTGGCGAAACTGCTTTTGCGCCGACCTTCGATTTTTCTGCTCGATGAGCCGACAAACCACCTCGATATCGAGTCAATTCAGTGGCTGGAGGAGTATCTGAAGAACTACAACGGTGCAGTGCTTTTGATTTCGCACGATAGGGCATTTTTGGACAATGTTACAACTCGCACAATAGAGTTGTCGTTAGGTAAAATCTATGACTATAAAGTGCCTTACTCTCAATTTGTTACGCTTCGTGCCGAGCGCCGAGCGCAACAGTTGGCGGCATACCAAAATCAGCAGCGACTTATCGAAAAGAGCGAGGAGTTTATTGAAAAATTCCGTTACAAGCCGACAAAGTCAAATCAGGTGCAGTCGCGCATCAAACAACTCGACAAGTTGGAGCGCATCGAGGTCGAAGAGGAGGATTTGGCAACGCTCAATATAAAGTTTCCGCCAGCTCCGCGTTCCGGTCAGATTGTGGCGGATATCAAGGGCGTAGGTAAGACTTTCGGCTCGCACAGAGTATTTTCGGGGGCGGAGTTTACCATTCACAAGGGCGATAAAATCGCGCTCGTTGGTCGCAATGGCGAGGGCAAGACTACCTTTGCGCGTATGTTGATTGGCGAGTTGGAGCAGTCGGAGGGCGAGATAAAAATTGGTGCAAATGTCAGCATCGGCTACTATGCCCAGAATCAAGACGACTTGATGAATGGCGACTTCACGGTCTATGATACGCTCGATAGGGTAGCCGTGGGCGATATTCGTACTCGTCTGCGTGATATTCTCGGTGCATTTCTGTTTCGAGGCGAGGACATAGAGAAGAAGGTTAAGGTGTTGTCGGGTGGCGAGCGTTCGCGCTTGGCAATGGCGAGAATGATGCTCGAGCCACACAACCTGCTTATCCTCGATGAGCCTACCAACCATATGGATATGCGTTCGAAGGATATTCTCAAAACGGCTTTGCAGAAGTTTGACGGAACGGTGGTGGTTGTGTCGCACGACCGCGAATTTCTTGACGGCATAGTCGATAAAGTTTACGAATTTAGAGATGGGGGAGTGCGCGAGTACCTTGGTGGTATCTACTACTTCCTCGAAAAACGCAAGCTCGAAAATCTGCACGAGATTGAGCGCAAAACACCTGTGGTAACTGCGGTTAAGCAGGAGCAGTCGCAGGGCAAACTCTCCTACGAACAGAAAAAAGAGCAGGAGAAGTTACTCCGCAAACTGCGCAAAAATGTGGAACAAATAGAAACGGAGTTGGCAGATGTTGAAAAGCAAATTGCCGAGTATGATGCACGATTTGCTACGGCAACAGAGTATAACGCCGAGGATTACAAGGCGTATGATGATTTGAAGGGGCGCTACGACCACTTGATGCACGAATGGGAGAAGGCCTCTTATGAATTGGAAATAACTGAACAATAATATGGAGAACATCGTTTTTGGTATTCGCCCCGTAGCCGAGGCTATCGAGTCGGGCAAGCAGATTGAGAAAATCTATATCCGCAAAGGTGCAGAGGGGCAGTTGATGACCGACCTCAAAGACCTCTGCTATCGCCATCGCCGTCACTATCAGGAGGTTCCTGTCGAGAAACTCAACCGAATGACTCGCGGAAACCATCAGGGCGTTGTGGCTATCATTGCAGCGATTGATTATGTCGAGGTTGCCGATATCTTGGAGCGTGTTCCCGATGACGAAACTCCACTTATCGTGGTGTTTGACAATGTTACAGATGTGCGTAACTTTGGCGGTATCGCCCGTTCGGCAGAGTGCGCCGGAGCGCACGGCATTATCTCCTCGCTGAAAAATTCGGCTCCTGTAAATGCCGACTCTATTCGCTCTTCGGCAGGCGCTTTAACCCGTATTCCGGTGGCGCGTGTCGGCTCTATCCGCAACACCTTGAAGTCGTTGCAGGCGGAGGGCTTCCAGATTGTTGCCGCTACGGAGCATAGCCGAAAGTTGATGTACGATGCCGACTTGACCAAGCCTACTGTTATCGTTATGGGTTCGGAGGAGAACGGTATCTCGAAGGAGGTTTTGAAGTTGTGCGATGAGCAGTTAGCTATCCCAATGATTGGCGCAATCGAGTCGTTGAATGTCTCGGCAGCAGCGGCAATTATGTTGTTTGAAGTTGTACGCCAACGCATTGGTGGATTGGTAGAATAAGTTGGATAGAATCTATAAACATACTCGTCTTGGCGATGTCGTATTGCGACAGCGCTGGAGTACAAGTCGCATTTCGCTCTCGGTAAAACCTACGGGCGAGGTGCGATTGTCCTATCCGCGCCTTGTTTCGACCGCAAAGGCGTTGCGCTTTTTGGAGGAGAAGGTGGAGTGGGTGTTGCAGATGCGGGAAAAGGTTGCAGAACGAGCAATGCAGGGCTTGGATTATTCGCCTGCACAAATTGAGGAGTTACGCCGTGAGGCAAAGAGAACTTTACCCGCAATGGTCGAAAGATTGGCTCGACAATATGGTTTTTCATATGGTCGTGTAACTATTCGTGCAACGCGCTCGAAATGGGGCTGTTGCACCTCGCAAAATAATCTGTCGTTATCGCTCTTTTTGATGACTTTGCCGACACACTTGCAGGAGTTTGTGGTGCTGCACGAGTTGTGCCATACACTCCATCACAACCATTCGGCAGAGTTCCACGCTCTGCTTAATCGCGTTACAGGTGGGCGCGAGAAGGAATTAAATCGCCAACTGAAAGGCATTCGCAAAAATCTCAGATTTCGCAAGGGCGGTGCAGATGATTTGGAGCGTATTATGGAGCTTGTTGCTGATGCTCAAAGGTGGTTTCGGGGGCAGGGTATAGACCAATGGCAAGATGGCTATCCTACGCAGGATATTATATTAAGTGATATATCATATAGCAACAATTATATTGTTGAGTTGAATGGAGTCATATCTGCTACATTTGTTGCCTCTTTTGACGGCGAGCCAACCTACTCCGAGATAAAAGGTAAGGGGTGGCTGAACGAAAATCCTTATGCCGTTGTCCATCGAATTGCCGTGGCTGACGCCTGTCGCCGAAAGGGTATAGCACGCGAGATTTTGCACTATACAGAGGAGTTGTGTGTCGAGCGAGGTGTTCGAGATATTCGCATAGATACCCATCGCGATAATTTGGCGATGCGTTCACTCCTTAAAAAGATGGGCTATACGCATTGCGGTCGTATAACCCTTACCAGCGGAGCCTTCCGCGAGGCATACCACAAGGAGCTATAATCAAACAAAAGAGCGGAGAAATCGAAATCTCTCCACTCTCAACTCTCCACTCTCAACTCTATTCGTAGCGTCCTGCTTTGAGGCGTGCAACCTCGTCAGAGGTGAGGAATCGCCAAGCACCACGCTTCAAGTTCTTCTTTGTCAAGCCTGCATAATAGACACGGTCGAGTTTTGTAACCTTGTAGCCGAGATGCTCAAACATACGGCGCACGATGCGGTTGCGACCTGAGTGAATCTCTACGCCCACCGACTTCTTATCGTCTTTGATATAGGAGATTTCATCGAAGTAGATATCGCCATCTTCGAGAGTGATACCCTCGGCAAGTTGCTCGAAGTCAGCACGAGTGAGCGCCTTGTCGAGTGTAACCTCGTAAATCTTCTTCTTGCGCAACGATGGGTGAGTCAGCTGGCGGGTAATATCGCCATCGTTGGTAAAGAGCAACAATCCCAACGAGTTCTTGTCGAGACGACCAACAGGATAGATACGCTCCTTGCAAGCATTCTGTACCAACTCCATAACGGTCTTTTCGGCGTGGTCATCTTCGAGGGTTGTGACATAGCCTTTCGGCTTGTTCAGCACGAGATATACATTCTTCTCGCCCTGCAAACGCTCATCGTTAAACTTTACAACATCGGTAGGCTTAACCTTTGTGCCGAGTTCGGTTACGATAGCGCCATTTACGCTAACCAAACCTGCTGCGATAAAGTCATCTGCCTCACGGCGCGAACAGAGTCCTGACTGCGCTACAAAGCGGTTTAAGCGGATTTCACCCGTAACTTTGTTAGGGTTGTATTTTGGATAACTACGCTCGGCAGTTGGCTTGCCCTTGCCTTTGTAACCCTCGCTCTTGCCAAATGGCTTGCGACCACCTTTGAAACCCTCTCTTGTCTCTCGTCTCTCGTCTCTCGTCTTGAAAGAAGGCTCTTGTCTAAACGGTTTTCCGTTTTCCGTTTTCCGTTTTCTGTTCTCGACTCCTCGCTTTGGGCGATTGTCATCTGTAAAATTGGGGTTAAATGATGCTCGCTTTGGTCGCTCGCTCTTGAAACCCTCTCTCGTCTCTCGTCTCTCGTCTTTAGTCTTTGTTGTACGCAGACGCTTGTCTTTCGCAAAGCGCGAGAGCGCCGATGAAGAGTCGCTGTTAAAATTTTTCATAGTAATATCTTATTATTCTTTATTTTCTGCGTGCAAAGGTACACTATTTTTTGCAATTCATCGCATATAGTACCAAAACAACTGCAAAAAAGTCGAAATAATATAGTGAATATACTCAAAAATCGTTTTAGGCGAGCAGATGTAAGACAAAGCTTCCTCAAAAGGCTAAAAAACGATTTTAAGTAGATGGTTGCAAGGCTTGCGAAAATCCCCGAGGCTGGGGAATACTTGGCGTATTTCCCTGTCTCGGGGATTGAGCGTAACGCAGCAAACGCTGCTTAAAATCGTTTTTATTTCATCGCCTGCTCGACAGCAACAGCTACTGCCACGGTAGCACCTACCATTGGGTTGTTACCCATACCGAGGAAGCCCATCATCTCAACATGAGCAGGTACCGAAGACGAACCTGCGAACTGTGCGTCAGAGTGCATACGACCAAGGGTATCGGTCATACCGTACGATGCAGGACCTGCGCCCATGTTATCTGGGTGCAAGGTACGACCTGTACCACCTCCCGATGCTACCGAGAAGTACTTCTTACCTGCCAATACACGCTCCTTCTTGTATGTTCCTGCAACAGGGTGCTGGAAACGGGTTGGGTTTGTAGAGTTACCGGTAATCGATACATCAACATCCTCACGCCACATCACTGCTACGCCCTCGCGAACGTCATCTACACCATAGCAACGCACCTTTGCACGAAGACCGTCCGAGTATGGAGTTGCCGAAACCTCGTGTACCTCGCCTGTGTAGTAGTCGAACTGTGTCTGAACATAGGTAAAGCCGTTGATACGCGAAATAATCTTCGCAGCGTCCTTACCCAAACCATTCAAGATAACGCGGAGTGGGTTCTTACGAACTTTGTTTGCCATCTCTGCAATCTTGATTGCACCCTCAGCAGCAGCGAACGACTCGTGACCTGCCAAGAATGCGAAGCACTGTGTCTCCTCACGGAGCAGACGTGCTGCCAAGTTGCCGTGTCCGATACCTACCTTACGGTCCTCTGCTACCGAGCCGTTAATACAGAATGCCTGCAAACCCTCACCGATAGCCTCGGCTGCATCAGCAGCAGCGGTGCAACCCTTCTTAATTGCGATAGCAGCACCTACTACATAAGCCCACTTTGCGTTCTCGAAGCAGATTGGCTGTGTCTCCTCACACATCTTGTATGGATCCAATCCCTTCTCATCGCAAATCGCCTTTGCCTCCTCGATGCTCTTAATACCATATTGTGCAAGCACAGCGTTAATCTTATCAATTCTGCGCTCATAGCTCTCAAATAATGCCATAATCTTCTCTTATTTTTTAAGGTTTAACAATATGGTTTACTACTCGTGACGTGGGTCAATATACTTCACTGCGTCCTTGAAACGACCGTAAGAGCCCTTTGCCTTCTCCAATGCCTCAACAGGCTCTACGCCCTTCTTTACGAAGTCCATAAACTTGCCGAGGTGTACAAACTCGTAGCCGATAACCTCGTCGTTAGCGTCAAGTCCCATGCGAGTACAATAACCCTCAGCCATCTCGAGGTAACGAGTACCCTTAGCCAAAGTACCGAACATTGTACCTACCTGCGAACGCAAGCCCTTACCGAGGTCTTCGAGCGAAGCACCGATAACGAGACCACCCTCCGAGAAAGCCGACTGTGTACGACCATAAACGATCTGCTTGAACAACTCGCGCATAGCGGTGTTGATAGCATCGCAAACGAGGTCGGTGTTGAGAGCCTCCAAGATAGTCTTGCCGGGGAGAATCTCCGAAGCCATCGCTGCCGAGTGAGTCATACCCGAGCAACCGATAGTCTCGACCAAAGCCTCCTGAATGATACCCTCCTTAACATTGAGAGTAAGTTTGCACGCACCCTGCTGTGGAGCGCACCAACCAATACCGTGAGTAAGACCGGAGATATCCTTAATCTCCTTAGCGCGCACCCACTTGCCCTCCTCCGGAATTGGAGCTGACTCGTGATTTGCACCCTTCTTAACGCAGCACATCTGCTGCACTTCGTGTGAATAAATCATAATTCTTAAAAGTTTAATTTATCTGTTTTGTAGATATGTTTTCTCTGTTATTTGTAAAACAAAGATGAAATCGACTGATAGTTGTGTACGCGCTCGATGCACTCGGCGATAATGTCGGCACACGAGAGTACGGTAAATTTGTGTAAATCCTTCTCAGGGTTGAGAGGAATGGTATCAGTTACAATAACCTCCTGCAATGCGCTCTCGTTGATGCGCTCGTAGGCTGAACCCGACAATAGAGGGTGGGTAATTGCTGCACGCACACTCTTTGCGCCACGCTCCATCAACATATTTGCAGCCATACAGATAGTACCTGCTGTGTCAATCATATCATCAACGATAAGGATGTTGCGACCTTCAACATCGCCAATAGCGGTCATCGAGCCAACTACATTAGCCTTTGCGCGCTCTTTGTGCGAGATGATGATAGGAGTTTCGAGCAACTTCGCGTATGTGCTGGCGCGTTTAGCACCGCCCATATCAGGCGAAGCGATTGAGAGGTTTTCGATACCAAGGCTCTTGATGTAAGGGACAAATATACCACTTGCGTAGAGAGCATCAACGGGAACATCGAAGAAGCCCTGAATCTGGTCTGCGTGCAAGTCGAGCGTCATCACGCGGTCTGCACCAGCCACTGTGAGCATATTTGCCACAAGTGCGGAGGTGATAGGTACGCGCGGACGGTCTTTGCGGTCCTGACGAGCCCAGCCAAAGTAAGGAATTACCGCTACAACCTTGTAAGCCGAAGCACGCTTTGCAGCATCAATCATCATCAACAGCTCCATCAGATTATCCGATTTAGGGAATGTTGATTGAATAATGAATACCGTACAACCACGAATCGACTCGATAAAGTGCGGTTGGAACTCGCCGTCACTGAACTCTATAACCTCACACTCGCCGAGAGTAGTGCCGTATGCAGCAACGATTTTTTCCGCCAAGTAACGCGATGCGCGACCTGTGAAGAATTTGATTTTGTGGATAGCCATACTATTTTTTATTTAAGTAAGTGTCAATTTAGCTATCAACCGAAAATTAAAAATTAAGAATTAAAAATTAAGAGTTACCTTAATTATCAATTATCAATTGTCAATTATCAATTGATTGGTAGCGCAAAAATAGTGTTTTTTGCGCTTATTCACTGCTTTCTGCCAAAATTTTATTAACAAAAGTTAATATATCCTCTCTTCCTTGTCCGTTTTCGCTCGAAGAGAGTAGCATCGGAGGCAACTCCTCCCACTGCTCCGATAAGCGTTTTTTATACGCTGTAACAGCGCGTTGTGTCTGTGTAGCAGACTGTTTGTCGCACTTGGTGAAGATGAGAGCAAACGGAATACCCCCCTCGCCCAACATCTCTATAAACTCCAAATCTATCTTTTGTGGCTCCAAGCGCGAATCTACAAGCACGAACAGAAAGTGCATCTTCTCGCACTTAAAGACATAGTCCAAAATGATTTTTGCAAAAGCACCGCGCTCACGCTTCGAGGTGCGGGCGTAACCATAACCCGGCAAATCGACCAGATACCACTCTTTGTTTATGAGAAAGTGATTTATCAGTTTGGTCTTTCCGGGTGTCGCCGATACCTTTGCAAGCCCCTTGTGGCGCGTCAACATATTGATAAGCGATGACTTGCCCACATTGCTTCGACCGATGAAGGCGATATCCTTCAACGAGTCTTTCGGCACTTGCGATATGCGCTCCGAGGAGCATTTGAACTCTGCCTTTGTAATCATTTTTTTCAGTGAGTAGTTTTTTCTCTAACGCCTCTAACGCCCCTAACGCCTCTAACTATTTAACCTCGGTAAGTTCGAGTACAATACTGCGGTAATCATTTATAGCTCGAACACCATTATCTTGAAGATTAAACTTGTGTTTGCTTGTAAGTTCCGGCAATATAATACCCTCATTCATAAGCATACGACCACTTATGATATTTCCGTCAATCGCTGCCGGCAAATCTGCATATTCGGGTGTAACCTCGCGAATACGATACTTCGCATCTTCTTTCAATCCTTGTAGGCGAAGTCTAACATTTGACATATCGCGTCTGAAATGGAAACGATAAGCGAATAGTACAGCTCTATCTTTTGCCTCATTAACATACATCAAAGATGTGAAGTTACGACCTCCCTCGTAAGGCGAGACCAAACGGTAAAGGTCGCCTTGTTGTACCACCGGGCGAATGCTCTTATACTCAGCAATTGCTCGTTTCGCATAATCGCGTTCTGCGCTGTTTAAGTGTGAAGGCACCATCTCCATTCCAAGTCGGCACATCGAAGCGACATCAAAACGGAATTTTATAGGGATAAGTCGCTGAGTATGTTTATTGAGAGCAGAACTCACATGTGCCGCCAACATATTAGAAGGATAGAAGTTCATTGCTCCCCACTGGATTAGGATACGATGATAAGCATCGGTCTGATCGCTGGTCCACATCTCCTGGAAATATGGCATAAAACCATAATTCAATCGGGAGCCTCCACCTGCACACAACTGAATTATAACATCAGGATACTTGGCGCGAATTCGCTTCAACACACTTTCAAGACCGAGTATATAATCGACCTGCAAATTGGATTGCAACCCTTTTGGCAAGTAGAGAGATTGCGCATTGCGCATGCTCATATTGTTATCCCACTTGATATACTCTATATCGGGATTTTCGGTCAAAAGTTTATCAACCACGCCAAAGACAAAGTCCTGAACTTTCGGGTTGGTTAAATCGAGCAATAACTGTCCGCCTCCGCGACCTGCGGTTGGCTCGAAGTCGGGGTGTCGCACCACCCAATCGGGGTGCTTTTCGTAGAGTTCACTCTTTACATTAACCATCTCTGGCTCAATCCAAATACCGAACTTCATACCACTCCTATGAGTAAGGTCGATAAGAGGACGAATACCATTTGGCAACTTTGAGGTTGCAATATCCCAATCTCCGAGTGATGATTTGTCGTTATCACGCGGATATTTTGCGCCAAACCAACCATCATCTACAACAAACATCTCTCCTCCAAGGGCGGCAAAATCGGTAATCATCGGATTCAAATTAGCCTCGGTGGTATCGAATCTAACACCCTCCCATGAGTTAAGCAGAATTTCACGCTCCTTTGTACCGTCAAGCAATTGGTATTTGCGAGCCCAACGATGAAGTGTGCGCGAAGCCTCACCCTTACCATTCGTGGTATATGTAAATACCATTTCAGGTGTTACGAGTGATTTTTTACCCGCCAAAGTATAGTCGCTTGCAGCTGGGTTTATTCCTCCCATAAAGAGAGTACTTGCTTTATTCAACAGAGTATTATAGAACTCAAAGTGATAGTTACCCATCCACAAAAGCGTACCTGCAACTACCGGGCAATTTGTTTCGTCAATACGACCATCAAGACCGAGCATAAACGATGCGTTGCTATATTGCGAGATGTGCGACACCGATTGAGCCGATATTACACGAACGCCATCTGTGAGAGGTTCGACAATCTCGTTACACTCATTCTGTGCCGAACCTTCAAGATGAAGTAACACGCAATTGTCGGATTGAATAGGCAGTACTGCCGACATATACTTTTGTAAGATAACAGGTTTTTTGCCCTCGTTGATATATTCGGTATTTATCTTCACGATATCGCAATCGGAGTATGCCGAGTAGTTTAATCGTACAGCAAGTGTCGGGTGCGCAATATCGCGCAACAGAATCGAAAGGGTGGTAAAATTATCGTTAGTGCTTTCCGATATCTGCTCAACAACGAGTTTTACAGCATTATCGCCATCGGACTGCTTCACAAGAGAGGCAAACGGTTTGTGGCAATATGTGCCGTACGCAGGGTATGCCTCCTGCTTGACAAGTGCTCTACCCGAAGCCTTCACATCGTCTACCTCAGCACGCGAGCCATAATATCTGAAGTAGGGAGTGTCACCCTCTTTGGCAGAGATGATAAGAGTTGTGTTAGGGGTTGAAATTGCATAATCTTTTGCTTGGGCGGATAGCGCCATAAGCACTGTACCAATGATAAGTAGCGTTTTTTTCATAGAAAAAAGGGCTGTAATTAGTATATTTTCCGCAAAGATAATAAAAAGTCCGAAACAAAGTGTAAAAAGTAAAACTTTTTTGTATCTTTGCACCTTGAATTAAAATGGACTAATAGGCGAAAAACGGAGAGCGGAAAACGGGAAACGGAAAGCGGAGGGAAATGCAAAATGCAGAATGCAAAATGCAAAATGGAGAATTGGCCGCGGCAAAATGACAATCGCTCATTGCACTCGCTGAATGGCAAATGCGCCTGTCATTAAGCACTCCTTTGGAGTGCGTTGCCATTCAATGCCATTCAGGGCTGCAAGCCCGAATGCCATTAAATGCCATAAAAAATAGGCGCAAACAACAAAACATAGAAAAGCCTGCAAAGCAGGATTAAGCCGCCCTTTTCCAAAGGGAGGTTTGGAGGGAATGTAAAGATTTGTCTTTTTTCATAATTCCTCCATTTCGCAGGACGGTAGTTTGAAATATTAGAGTTGGAATAAGTAACAACGTAAATATATCAGAAAATTATGAAAAAAGAGTGGAATGATGTTCGAGAATTTCACGAGAAATTTGGACACCCTGTTGCAGAGCAACCCGTGATGATTGCCAAGAAGCGCGCTTTGAGCCGTGCAAAGTGGATGAACGAGGAGGTTGCCGAGTTCCTGATTGCAGATGATATCTACGAGCAGGCCGATGCGATGATCGACTTGATGTACTTTGCTCTCGGAACAATGGTCGAGATGGGCTTGGAGGCTGACGAGTTGTTCGATATTGTGCAGAAGGCTAATATGGCGAAGTTGTGGCCAGACGGAAAACCTCACTACAATCCAAAGGATAACAAAGTTATCAAGCCTGAGGGTTGGGAGGATCCAAAGCCGAAGATTAAGGCATATATCGACTCGGTAATTGAGGCAAAGCGCAAGTAATAAAAGGACAACTATTGTCGTTTTAACTGTATGAGCATTGTTGTTGAGGTAATAGCAGGGTATCTGCAAACAAATCGCAGATTGGTAGTTCCGAACTTTGGCGCGTTTATGGTCAAGGAGTCGGGCGAGCGTATCTTCTCCGACTTGTTGAATACCGATGATGGCGTACTAACCTCATTGTTGCGCGACAGAGGGCTTAATGAGATGGAGGTGGCGGTCACTTTGGATAGATTTCTGTTTGAGGTGCGTCACGAATTGGAGCAGTACGGATATTGCCGTTTGGGAGAGATTGGAACACTCCGCATAGAGCCTTCGACAAAGGTGCTGCGACTCTATCCACCCGTTGAGCAGGTTGAACTGCCAAAGCAGACACCGTACATTCCGAAACAAGTTTCGGAAACGGAAAACGGAGAACGGAAAACTGAAAACGAGAAGAGCAAGAGCGTAGGTAGTGAAAAGGAAACCCCTAACGCCTCTAACGCCTCTAATGCCTCTAATGCCTCTAATGCCCCTAAAGCCCCTACCAAACCTCGTAAGAAGGTTGATGTTGTGATGGTGGTGGCGATAGTGATACTTTTGTTGGCATTGGTGGGTATCGGCTATGGTTGGTATGTCTCTAATCTCGGCGTGGCAGATGATGATGCGACAATGGACGCTTTGCGCGTGATACCCGGACAAGTTATAAATGAATAGAATGAACTAAAATGGATAATAGCACTTTACTCTCGGTAAAACAACGCTTTGGCATTATTGGCAACTCTCCGCTTCTGAATAGAGCGTTAGAGGTTGCTTTGCGTGTTGCGACCACCGATTTGACGGTGCTTGTAACGGGCGAAAGCGGTGTGGGTAAGGAGTTCTTTCCGCAGGTTATCCACGCCAACTCGGCTCGTAAACACAACAAGTATGTTGCTGTAAACTGCGGAGCAATACCCGAAGGAACGATTGATTCGGAGTTGTTTGGTCACGAAAAGGGCTCATTTACGGGTGCTATCGAGGCTCGTAAAGGCTACTTTGAGGAGGCTGACGGAGGTACAATCTTCCTCGATGAGGTAGGCGAACTTCCACTTGCTACGCAGGTGCGCTTATTGCGAGTGTTGCAGACGGGCGAGTTTATGCGTGTAGGCTCTGCGAAGGTGCAGAAGACAAATGTGCGAGTTGTGGCGGCGACCAACTCCAACCTGATGAAGGCTATTGCTGATGGTCGTTTCCGCGAGGATTTGTACTATCGACTCAACACTGTGCCGATTGTTGTGCCGGCGTTGCGTGAGCGACCAGAGGATATATATCTTCTGTTCCGTCGTTTCGCAACCGATGTGTCGGTACAATATAAGATGCCTGCCATTGCTCTGAATGAGGAGGCTCGCACGATGCTCGAAAACTACTATTGGCGTGGTAATATCCGCCAACTCAAGAATGTGGCGGAGCAGATTTCGGCTATCGAGGAGTCGCGCGATATCACTCCGCAGATTCTTGCAAAGTATCTTACAGACGAAACCTCGGCTACATCGCCGAGCATTACACAGTCGGCAAAGGTGGAGGATATGAACTCCGAGCGCGAGTTGCTCTACAAGATACTCTTCGATATGCGTAGCGATATCAACGACTTGAAGCGTATGATGTCAGACCTGCATAGTGGTTACTCTTCGTATCAAACTGCAACTCCGCAACAGAGTAGTGCAAGCGAGGTGAAGGCCCTGTTGCCACACCCTGCACCTATAGTAGAGGAGTTTGCCGAGAGTGAAGTTGTGGAGGATATGCCACGCGAAATGACGAAGTCGGATATGCAACGCGAGCAGATTATTAAGGCCCTGCGCCGAAATGGCGGTAGTCGCCGAGCTGCTGCCTCCGAGTTGTTTATGTCGGAACGCACACTCTACCGCAAAATTAAAGAGTTGGGGATTGAGGAGTAGAACGGAAAACTTTTAATTAGCGAGTAGAGAGTAGTTTAATTTTTAATTTTTAATTCTTAATTTTTAATTTGAAAAAGTTACTTTTTGCATTGTGCGCCTTAATGCTTTTGGCTACAAGCAGTTGTACGGTTAAATATACATTGTCGGGTGCTTCGATTCCGCCCGATGCAAAGACCTTCTCGGTGGCATATTTTCCGAATAACGCTCCGATGGTTGCTCCTATTTTGAGTGCAACGCTGACCGATGAACTCACCCAGCGTTTTGCTACACGAACACGCCTTGTGCAAGTGCCTGAAGGTGGCGATTTCGCTTTCGAGGGCGAGATTGTGGGTTATACCTCGACAACATCTTCGGTGTCGAGTGGCGACTATGCCCTGCAAAACCGATTGACAATTACGGTAAAGGTCAATTTTACGAATGTTATCGATGATAAGGCTTCATTTAAGGCGCGTTCATTCTCGGCTTATGCAGACTACGACTCAACAAAGTTGCTGACCGAGGTCGAGAGTACTTTGATTCCGGAGATTGTGGAGCAACTTGTGACCGATATATTTATGGCCGCAGCATCGAATTGGTAACGGAAAACGGAGTTTCCAAATTGACAATTAATGGTATTTTTTATTTATTTGGCTTTTGATTCTTAATTTTGCATTCTGCATTTTGAATTTTGAATTTTGAATTTTGCATTCTGCATTTTGCATTTTGAATTCTCTCCCTATGACCGAAGAGCATATAACACAACTTCTCGAAAAGTACCCTTGGTACGAGGCTGCGCGAGTAGCGCAGTCGGGTGAGGGTGTGTGCCGATATGAGGTTGATGTAGAGAGACTTGCCGAGGAGAGCGAGGGCGAGATAATATCTCGTTTCTTGCGTAAAACCGACTACCGTATTGTTGCCGAAGAGGGTGAGGTGGATAGTGAAATTCGCACCGAGGCAGAGATTGATGAAGAGGACGATTTGGTGAGTGAGGAGTTGGCGGAAATTTACCTTGCTCAGGGGCTAAAATGCGAAGCAATTGAAATATATCGCAAATTAAGTTTGCTAAATTCAGAAAAAAGTGCTTACTTTGCCGAGAAAATCGAAAATATCGAGAAAAATAATTAAAAAACAGAATAGAGTTATGTACACATTTTTGATTGTATTGGTTATTATCGCAAGTATTTTGTTGGTACTTGCAGTATTGGTTCAGAACCCAAAGAGTGGTATGGCCGCTAACTTTGGCGCATCGAATCAGGTTATGGGTGTTCGTCAGACAGCCGACTTCTTGGAGAAGTTTACTTGGGGAGCTGCAACTGTAATTTTGGTGTTGTCGCTTCTTTCGACAATCTTCATTAGCAGCAAGTTGAACGAGGCTGGTAAGTCGGGCGTATCGAGCGATATCGAGATGCTTTCGGCTCCTGCTACCGAGCAAACTGTAGAGATGCCACAGGCAGAGCTTCCTGCCGAGACTCCGGCACAGAACTAATCCTGACCAACATTTTAGGGTTGAGAGTGGAGATTTTCTCCGCTCTTTTTTGTTTTGAAGACTCCTTCCGTTGTTAAAGCGCAGAGAGCGAGTTTAAAGTTGAAAGTGCAGAGCCAAAAGTTATAAAAATAAAAAATACCTTTAATTATCAATTGTCAATTCGTCAATTGTCAATTATTTTTTGTATTTTTGCCTAAATTAAGAAATATAGTGTGGCTATGTTGAAGAAAAGTCTGTTGCTACTGCTGTTGGCAGTGATGAATATAGGGATTGCAGATGCTGTTATCTCGGTGGATATCAAACGCGAAACCGAGCGTGCAACATCGCTTATCGAGCAGAGAAGATTTGCCGAAGCGCGCCATTCTCTTACGCTTTTGCGCGAGAGGATACCGCTTGATGATGAGGTGTTGGTGCGCCATATCGATTTTGAACTCGCTCTCTGTGCTGCCGAGTTGCACGATAACGAGGTGGAGGATATCTTGCTCGCCTTCTTGCGCCGTTACCCCGAGTCGGTGCATGTGAACGATGTGCGCTTTATGTTGGCGATGTACTACTGCGAGCGCGAGGAGTATAGCAAGGCTCGCACCTATTTGGCGAAGGTTTCGTATAAGGCACTCAAGGAGAGTGATCGCGAGAAGTATAATATGCGAATGGGTTATATCGAATTTACTTCGGGTAATCACGATAAGGCTTATGAACTCTTCTCGACTCTCTCGCCTACGGGCAACTATGCCGATCACGCAACATACTACAAAGCCTACATTCACTACTTTCGCGAGGAGTATAAGGAGGCATACAAGGGTTTCGAGTCGTTGCGCAAGAGCGATAACTACGCAAAGGTTATCCCTTACTACCTTTTCCAGATAGAGTTTGCGCGTGGCAACTACCAATATGTCGTAAAGAGTGGCGATGAACTGCTGAAGCAATCGGTAGAGGTGGAACGCACCGAGTTGATGCGTGTGATAGCAGAGGCTTGGTATCGCTTGCAGGGCTACAATAAATCGTTCCTCTATATGTCGATGTATCAGCGCTCGGGTGGCAAGATGGGACGCGAGGAGAACTATATTCTCGGTTACTCGGCATATCGCTCAACAGATTATGCTACGGCGATTGAGGCTCTGCGCAAGGTCGCAGAGGGTAGTGACGAGTTGGCACAAAATGCCTCATATCACTTGGCAGACTGTTACTTACGCCGTGAGGATAAGCGACAGGCTATTCACGCCTTTGCGATGGCGGCTGACGAGAAATTCAATAACGAGATTTCGGAAGATGCACTCTTTAACTACGGCAAGTTGCTCTTTGAGACAGGAGGTGGAACATTCAACGAGTCTATCAATGTCTTGACGCGCTATGTCACGAAATATCCAAATTCGGAGCGTGCCGATGATGCGCGAGAATTGTTGATTGCAGCATACTACAACTCGCACGACTACAAAATGGCATACAAGGCGATTAAGGCGTTCCCTAATCCTGATGGAACACAGCGTGCAGCATTGCAGAAGATCGCCTACTTCAACGGCTTGGAGGCGTTTATGGTGGGCGACTACGAAAAGGCAAAGTCTGCACTGAATGAGGCGCAGAAGATAGGTGTAAGCCCGAAATATAATGCTTTATGTCTATTCTGGTTGGGAGAGATAGAGTACCAGACCGAAAATTATCCGTTAGCGATAAAGTACTACGACTATTACCTCAAGCGCGCACCAAAGTCGGAGCGTGAGTACAAGATGGCACTATATAACCTCGGCTACGCCCACTTTACGCAGAAGAGTATGGCAAAGAGTCAAAAGGCTTTTGAGGGCTTTGTGTGGCTCTATAAAACAGCCGATCGCTATCGCGCCGATGCCTTCAATCGCTTGGGCGATGCGCAGTACTCGCAACGCAAATACGCCGATGCCGTAAAGAGTTATGAGGGCGCGGTTGCCCTCGGAACCGCAGAACAGGATTATGCTAAATATCAGCGAGCTATTTCGCTCGGTTTGGCGGGTAAGACTACTGCAAAAATTGGAGCTTTGCGCCAGATGCAGGGCGAGAATTGTGGCGATTACAATGACGATGCGGCATACGAACTTGGTCGTACCTATGTGTCGCTTGGTCGTTATGCTGACGGAGCCTCGGTGTTGGAGGGTTTTGTTGAGAAATATCCGCAATCGCCATACTATACGCCGGCGCTGCTCGATTTGGGATTGGTACATTTCAACTTGGGTGATAATGACAAGTCGCTCCACTATTACGATCGCGTTATTTCATCTGCTCCGCAATCTTCGGCGGCGCGAGATGCAATGCAGAGTGTACGCGAGATATATGTGGCAAAGGGCAATATTAACGACTACTTCGCTTATGCCGAGCGCACGGGAGTGGAGTGCGATTTGAGCATTATGGCTCGTGACTCGTTGTCGTTCCGTGCGGCGCAGAATATCTATCTTGCCGATAGAACTGCCGATGCGATATCGCACCTGAAGGAGTATTTGCAGAACTTTCCGAAGGGCTACTATACCAACGATGCGTTGTTTTGCTTGAGTGATTGCTACCTCAAGAGTGATAGTCTTGATAGAGCAGTTGAGAGTATGAAATTGTTGGCAGAACAGCCTCAAAACCAATATACAATACCTGTGGTTGAGAAGTTGGCGCGCGTGACCTTTGATAATCGCATCTACGATGAGTCGGCTTCGGCATTCCGCCGTATGTACGAATTGGCAGAGAATCCGACATCGCGTATGGAGTCGGCGAATGGATATGCCGAATCGGTGCTTTTGCGTAGAGATGATGATGCTCTGATTGTTATGGCAAATGATTTGGATACCTTGGCAGATGTCGATGCTACGATGTTGCGCCGAGTGCGTTTTGCCAAGGCAAAGGTGCATACTTCGCGAGGCGAAAGCGCAGAGGCTCGCAAGATATATGAGTTGTTGTCTGGCGATGTGTCGAATGCGGAGGGAGCAGAGTCGGCATATCGTGTTATAGAGGCTCTCTTTGGTGAAGCGAAACTCGATGAGTGCGAGCAGAAAATATACGCTTTGGCGGATAGCAAAACAGCTCATTCGTATTGGTTGGGTAAGGCATTTATCTTGTTGGGCGATATATATGTACAACGCAACGACCTCTTCCAAGCGAAGGCTACATACCGCAGTGTGGTAGATGGTTATACCCCTGCCGATGACGGCATTGTATCAGAGGCACAGTCGAAACTCGAGAAATTGAATTAGTGGCTATTATGAAACGATATATAACAACACTTATTGCGCTATGTATGGTGTCGCTCTCGGCATCGGCGCAAGTAGCAAAACAGGTCGAGGTAACAAAGGATTACGCCCCCGAAATAGGAACGGCGCACAAGATGGATATCGCTCCGAATATGGTCGATACAATCACTTTGCGCCCCGAAATTGACTATACGATTACGCCACGCTCGTTTGCATCGGCTCTCGGCACGCATCGCTTCAAGCCTGCAACGGTGACCTATTGGGAGTATAATCGCAACTATCCTTTCTATTTGAAGTTGGGTGCAGGATATCCAAATACGGTGGGTGACTTGTATGCCACAACGCATCGTGCAGATGTGGGATATTTGACAGGTTATGCCCAGCACTACGCACAATACTCGAAGTTGCGTTATGAAAATACCTTCGATGGAAAATCGTACAAGGATAATCGCTCAATGCAGATGAACAATAAGTTCGGTGTTATGGGTGGTAAGTACTTTGGTCGCTACACCTTGGCGGGCGACTTGTTCTATCGTATGGATACCTATCATCGCTATCCTCTGCACAACGAGTACGAGTATGACGCAGATGGGACGAAAGTACCTCTATTGGAGTATAAACGCCGAAAAATCGACTTCGAGGATGTGAATTTGTCGTTGTCGTTTGGCGATTCGTTTGCCGATTACGGACACCTCAATTTCAAGGTCTATGCCTCGGCCGATTTCTATAACGATAAGTCGGAGCGTTTCATAGAAAACGAACGCTATCAGCAGATGAATGTTACGGGAGGCTTGGCGTTGGCGCGCGAGATTACCAAACGCAGTGCTTTGTCTTTCGATATCGACTATAAAGGCTACTATGGCTTGCGTTCGCTGAAGGTGTATAACAACTCTATTGTTGGCGGAAAACTGTTGTACCGCTATCGCTCAGGAGGTCTGTTAGATTTGACCATAGGAGCCAAAGTGCTGTATGACTACAACCCTGCCGACACTCAAAAGCAGAACAGATGGCACGCCTTTCCGTATGTGACAATGTCGCTGAATATCAACGATAAAGGCTCGTTTGTGCCGTATGTGGAGGTTGATGGCGAGTTGCAGAATAATAGCTATTACTCGTTGGTGCGCCGTAATCCGTATGTTGCAATTTTGGGTGGTGCCGATGGCTCTCTAACGGCAAATACCGTATTGCCGAACACTGAGCTGTGGAATGTGCGTTTCGGAGTGTCGGGACACTCGGCAAGCAGTAAGTTTGCATACCGCTTCTATGCCAATATGTCGTTTATGAAAAATGCCCTCTATTGGTACAATATAAACCAGATTTTCTTCGGTGTGGAGAGCGCAAAACGCAATATCTGGTCATTGTGCGGTGCGGTAGATTACAAGCCTATCTCGCAGTTGTTGCTTACGGCCGAGGTGAAAGGCTCGCTCTATACCAACTTTGCAAGCGTACAAGACGCCTTGCCTGATGTCGAGGCGTTGTTGAAGGCGCGATATACTCACAAGAAATTTACGCTTGGATTGTCGGCAGAGTTGTATGGCTCGACAAGATGGACCTATGTGCAGGACTATTCGCTTTTCGGTTTGGCTATGCCGGCACAGACGGGAACTTTTTATGCTCCAGTGTCGCTCGATTTGAGTCTCTATGCCGATTATCGCGTGAATAAGACTTGCACCATATATGCCGAGGGTAAAAACCTGCTTGGCGATGTGATGCCTACATATCGTTGGGCATTCTATCGCGAGTTGGGCGCATCGTTTACGGTGGGTGTGAAGGTGCAGTTCTAATGCGGAGCATTAAATTGAGGATTGAGGATTGAGAATTGAGGATTAAAAATTAAAAATTAAAAATAATAGCTAATGGCTAATGGCTAAAAGCCAAAAAAATTATGAGTAAAAAGCAGTTCTATACCGTGCCGTTTGTGTGGAGCAAGAGTGTGTGGGTGATAACCTTCTCCTTCTTTATCCTTTGGGTGGGCGTATCTGCGTTTATGCTCTATGAGATATTTACACAAGCAGGAAATACAGAGTCGTTGGTAGGGCTTATCGTCTTCAATCTCATAATGTTGCCCACGATGTTGGCGTGCGAGGGGCTGGCTCCGCAGCGTCTGGAGATAGGAGAGAATCAGATTGTTATCTTGCGCCGCTATCAGAGTGTTGTGATAAATCGAGAGGAGATAAAGAGCGTGGAGCAACTGCCCGCAAATGCTATGCGTGGCGCAATTCGTACTTGTGGGGTAGGTGGCTTGTTCGGCTACTATGGTAAGTACTACACTCGCAGTATCGGCTCGTTTTCGCTCTATGCCACCGGCTCGGAAAATCTCTTCCTTATCCGCAAGTGGAACGATAAAAATATCGTTATCGCCTGTGCCGAACCAGACAAGATGAAGGGATACTTGTAGGGGAATTGAGAATTAAAAATTAAGAATTAAGAATTAAGAATTAAGAACGCTTCTATATTATTGCCGGGTATCGTTTTCGATACCCGTATTTTTTTAGGTGTGGGCTTGATTGGGCGTGTGGCGTGTGTCCCCTTTTGTGCCGGGTATTGTTTTCGATACCCGTGTTTTTTTTAGGTGTGGGCTTGATTGGGCGTATGGTGTGTGTCCCCTTTTGTGCCGGGTATCGTTTTCGATACCCGTGTTTGTGGGGGGAGTATCTGTGTAATGCGATCAAGCACGGCACAAAAAAACTGCTAATAGCTAATGGCTAACAGATAAAAACTTTATGTTTTTTTAATTATTAAAAAAGTTGTGTAATTCAAAAAATCTTCGTACCTTTGCGCACTCGCAAAGTGCGAGGTTGGATTACATAAATTTTTTAACAAGTATTAGATGGATTCATTAAGTTACAAAACTATCTCGTTGAATGCTGAAACAGTCAACAAGGAGTGGGTTGTCATTGACGCTACCAACGAGGTATTGGGTCGCTTGGCTTCGCAGGTCGCTAAGATTCTCTGCGGTAAGAACAAGCCGGGCTACACCCCTCACGTTGACTGCGGTGACTATGTTATCGTTGTGAACGCCGAGAAGGTGAAGCTCACTGGTAAGAAGTTGACCGACAAGGTCTATGTCCGCCACACCGGTTATCCGGGTGGTCAGCGTTTCGCTACTCCTGCCTTATATTTGGCAAAGAAACCTGAGTTCGTAATCGAAGAGGCAGTTCGCGGTATGTTGCCAAAGACTCGTCTTGGAGAGGCTATTATCAAAAACTTGAAGGTTTATGCTGGTGCAGAGCATCCGCACGCAGCTCAGAACCCAAAGCAAATTAAGTTAAACGAGATTAAGTAAGAATTATGGAAGTTGTAAACACAGTTGGTCGCCGTAAGGCAGCTGTAGCTCGCGTATTCGTGAAGCCGGGAACTGGTAACATTACAATCAACCACAAGGCTCTCGATGTCTATTTCCCATTGAACATCTTGCAGTACGAGGTTAAGCAGCCATTGCTCGTAACCGAGACTGCTGAGGCTTACGATGTTGTTGTAAACCTCGTAGGTGGTGGTATCAAGGGTCAGGCAGAGGCCGCTCGTATGGGTATCGCTCGCGCATTGTGCGAGATTAACGCAGAGTATCGTCCTGTTTTGAAAAAGAACGGATTCCTTACTCGTGATGCCCGTGAGGTTGAGCGTAAGAAGCCGGGACAGCCTGGTGCACGTCGTAAGTTCCAGTTCAGCAAGCGTTAATTTTTATTTCGCAAGCAGACTAACAAATCGGCAAAGCACGACAAGGGTTTACGAAAGTCAGCAAGACCACTTATACTTATATTATTATATAGAGCTAATGGCCAATGGCTAATAGCTAATGGTTAGAAAAAAGTGCTACTTTGCTACTTGCCCTGTCGCGGAAAACTCTTCGGATTGACAAGGTCACTACCGCGAGAGTTGAAGAAAAGAGAAATTAAAATTACAAAAAAAAGAAACTAAAATGTCTAGAACAGATTTTAATACATTATTGGAGGCTGGCGTTCATTTCGGTCACTTGAAGCGCAAGTGGAATCCTAAAATGGCTCCATATATCTTTATGGAGAAGAACGGCATCCATATCATCGACCTTCACAAGACAGTAGTGAAGTTGGATGAGGCAGCAGCAGCACTCAAGAACATCGCAAAGAGCGGTCGCCGTGTGTTGTTCGTTGCAACCAAGAAACAAGCAAAGGAGGTTGTTGCCGAGAAAGTAGCTACCGTAGGAATGCCTTATGTTACAGAGCGTTGGGCTGGCGGTATGCTTACAAACTTCCCAACTATACGCCGTGCTGTCAAGAAGATGGCTACCATCGACAAGCAGATGGCAGACGGCCTTTTCGAGAACTTCTCGAAGCGTGAGAAGTTACAGATTTCGCGTCAGCGTGCTAAATTGGAGAAGAACCTTGGTTCTATCGCTGACCTTACTCGCCTTCCGGCTGCATTGTTCGTAATCGATGTGCAGAAAGAGCAGAATGCTGTTAAGGAGGCAAAGCGTTTGAATATTCCGGTATTTGCAATGGTAGATACTTGTTGTGATCCAACCGACATCGATTATGTAATCCCTGCAAATGACGATGCTACAAAGTCAATCGCTTTGATTCTCGACACTGTATGTGGTGCTATCGCTGAGGGTATCGAGGAGCGCAAGCTCGAGAAGGAGAAGGAGGCTGTTGAGGCTGAGGCTAATACAGAGGCTCCTGCAAAGAAACCTGCCAAGACTCGTATCAAGAAGAGCGTAAAGGCTTCGGTTGATGCAGAGGAGGCTGTTGCAGCAGAGGTTGTTGCAGCTGTTGAAGAGGCAAAGGCAGAGTAATTATTAACCAAGAAAAGAGAAAAAACTATGGCAATAGAGATTAAGGCAGCTGATGTAATGAAGTTGCGTAAGATGACCGGTGCCGGTATGATGGATTGCAAGAAGGCTCTTGTTGAGTCGGAGGGCGATTTTGATCGTGCAAAGGAGATCATCAAGGAGAAGGGTAAGCTCGTAGCAGCAAAGCGTGCTGACCGCGAGACCTCTGAGGGTGCTGTTGTTGCAAAGATTCAGGATGGAAAGGCTATCATCGTAGGTCTTGGTTGTGAGACTGACTTCGTTGCTAAGAATGCTGACTTCCAGGCACTTGCACAGGCTATCGCTGAGGCGGCTATCACTCACTTCCCTGCTGATAAGGAGGCTCTTATGGCTTGCACACTCGCAGATGGTCGCACCGTTGAGGCTGCTGTTACAGAGTTGACAGGTCAGACTGGTGAGAAGCACGTAGTTGCAGGTTATGAGGCTATCGAGGCTCCATTCATTTCGGCTTATATGCACGTAATCACCGGCAAACTTGCTGCTGTTGTAGGCTTCAATAAGGAGCTTGATGCACAGGTAGCTAAGGGTGTAGCAATGCAGGTTGCTTCGATGAACCCTGTAGCTGTATCGGCTGCAAATGTTGAGCAGAGCGTTCTCGATGCAGAGTTCAAGACTGCTGTTGAGAAGACCAAGGCAGAGCTTATCCAGAAGGATATCAACGCAGCTCTCACAAAGGCTGGTATCAACCCTGCACACGTTGATAGCGAGGATCACATCGAGTCGAATCAGTCGAAGGGCTGGATTACTGCAGAGCAGGCAGCTCAGGCTCGCGAGATTATCAAGACCGTAGGCGAGGCTAAGGCTGCAAACCTCAATATGCAGATGATTGAGAACATCGCTAAGGGTCGTGTTCAGAAGTTCCTCAAGGAGAATACTCTCGAGGAGCAGGGCTATCAGATGGGCGATGGCAAGACTCCTGTTAAGGATATTATCAAGGCAACTGACGCAGAGGCTAAGGTTCTCGTATTCAAGCGAGTATCGCTTTCTGACTAATCAGGGCAAATCCCAATACGAAAGCAGCACGATTTCTCGTGCTGCTTTTTTGTTTCATAAGTTCCCTTTTAGTGATGGTGTTCCAAGACTGTATGAGGTATATGCCCGTGCGAAATTATCTGAATAGGGCAGTGGTAATTCTCTAATTGTTCGGCAGTTATGATATTTGAATCGTGGCGATGCACGGTGCGATTTACGCAAACAATACTCTTTACAACGCTTGTGATTGTTCCAAGGTCGTGCGATACCATAACTATCGCCATACGCTCGTTTAAGCGATGGAGTAGGGTGTAGAGTTCGTTCTCGAATTGATTATCCACAAAGTTGGTTGGCTCGTCAAGAATAAGCAAATTTGGCTCTAAAATCACAGCACGACAGAGCAATGCGCGTTGCATCTGACCGCCCGAAATCTCGCTTATCTGTCGCTCTGCAATTGACTCAATGCCAGCTATTTCGAGCAACTCCATAGCGCGCTTACGGTCGGTGGTGGTGTAGCGTTTGATAAGCCCTTTTTCGGCTTGCAAGCCCGACATTACAACCTCGATTACCGAGATCGGAAAGGAACGATCAAACTCCGCTTGCTGTGGCAGATAGCCGATAAGACGATGTCCGCGCTCCGAAAGGGTAGGGGAGTACGAAATCTCTCCACTGTGCGGAATCGTGCCTAAAATAGCCTTTACGAGGGTGGTTTTACCTCCGCCATTTGGACCTATAATTCCCAGAAAATCATCGGGATAGATATTCAGCGATACCCCCTCCAATGCAGTCGTTTCATCGTACTGCACCGATACATTTTTCAGCGAAACAAGCGACTCCATCGTTATTCGGTAATTAGGGTTACAATATGACGGATATTCTCGAAAATATCTTCCTCTAATGGGTTGATTTCCACTGCGGTAGCACCAATATCATTGCAGATTACCTCAACTGATGATGCCGGAAATTCCGACTGATAGAAGATGTGTTTTACCCCCTCTGCGCGTGCCTGCTCGATGATACGAGAGAGATGTTTTGCGCTGGGCTCTTTGCCTTCGTGTTCTACAGCGACCTGAGTAAGACCGTAGTCGCGAGCGAGATAGGTCAGGGCAGGGTGGTAGATGAAAAAGGTTGAATGAGGCGACTGACGACACAACTCCGTAACTTCCTCGTCAAGTTCTAACAACTTGATACATAAGGCGGTATAGCGCTCTCCATACTTTGTCGAATCGGGCATTTCGCGAGCAATGGCGTTGTATGTATTCTCTGCCATCTTGCCGAGAGCCTTTGGCGAACACCAAATATGCGGGTCTATACCGTGAGCGTGTCCGCATGAGTGGTCGTGGTGTACATGATGTGCATGCGAACAAGTGCCGGCGAGAAGTTCTATGCCGTGTGATAGGTTAATAATCTGCTCGTTACGGGCAATACGGTGGAGTAACTCCTGTTCAAATTCGAGCAGACCTGTACCGAAAACAAAGCGAGCAGTTTCGACCTCGCGCAGTTGCTTTGGCGTAGGCTCAAATGTTTCGGGTGAGGCTCCTTGCGGAACAAGCACGGTAATATCGAAGTCGTCACCTAAAATATTCTCCACCAGAGGTTTAAGTGGCGCAATCGAAACGATAGCACGATTTTCAACAACAACTTTTCGTTCGGCGCACCCGATAAATAAAAATATAGCAAAAATAGCTGTAATCGCCCTTAACTTATTCATACACAATTATTTATAAATATAATTTAACATAATATACATATTACACAACAAGCGTAAAAGAGGGTGGTGTGGGGGAGATACACTATCAATTGCTCATTTCTATGTTGCAATATGGGGGCTCCCGACTTAACCTCCTCTTTTCTGCTACAAAGATAAAAATAATTTGAAAAGATTGGTGCAATATCTCGCTTTATACTTATTTGAAAAAGTTGCGCGTATTAGGATAGTATGATTACTTTCGATTGAAATACAGTGAGTTACGCTGTATTTTGAGGATAGTTTAACCTCTCGAGAATCGCATATTTTAGAAAAAGCGGTAGATTGTCCGTAAATTTTGTCAAAAATAGGGCTAAATTTACCTTATGTATAATGGGAATGTCTAAAAACTTGTTACCCCCTCCCATATTTTTTGTCGATATCGTTGCAGGTCTTTGCTATCTCTTTGGTCGCAACTCCTCGAAGGTCTGGTCGTGATAGACTATAATAATTTTTTCGATATCGGAGCGACCGAGTTGCGCGATTGAGGTGATTTGAGAGTTTTGTCCAATATCCGAATTGTCGCTTTTGTCTGGCGAGCCATTCGATAAATCGAAGAGAGTTCCCGATGCCGGAGCTTGACTCTCTGATGTCGAAATAGGAACATTCATATTGCGCATCTCCTCCGCATCACCGAGTAACCAGTAAGGGTTGATCTGCGGAAAGCGATTGACAATTTTACACAACAATTCAAAGCTTGGTTTGTTGCGCCCACTCAAAATATGAGATATCGCTGCCGGCTTTACTTCGAGAATTTCAGCAAGCCTGCTTGCTGTTAAATTCTCATTTTGCATCAAAATACGCAATTTTTCGTTCATTTTCGTAAGTTTTTACAAAGGTAATAAAAATTTACAATATCAACAAATTAAATCTTACAAATGTAAAATGTTAATAAGTGTTAATAACTGTTACAATTGTTAATAGTTTAGAAATGGTTAAATGTCCGAGTATCGTTCATATTATATTTTACTTTATATATTAGATGTTAAAATGCTGATTAATAACTATGTTGCATATGATTATATGTTTAATTATGTGTCTGCGCAGATAAATAGTAATTGACCATGCTTTATATGGTGTAATTAAGTTTATATAAAATTGATAAATTGCTGATAATGAGCGTAAAAGATTATAATAATTCAATATATGAACAGCCTCAAATTAGGCGCGAAATGGGTGATAACTCTATCTCTTGTATTCTTTACAGATGTAATTAAAATTAGCATTATTAACAATCCTTGTACATTACATATGTTAATAATGCCTATATTATTTACCGTATCTTACTTTACATATGTAAATAGATAGTGTAAAAAAAGTGAAAATTATGGTTTTTTGAAGATGTGGCGGAATGTCTGCTACCCTACCCTGCTTTGTTCGAGGAAATCCGACTATATTATGTTAAATATAGATACGATAAATGCAGGATATACACAATGTATTGTCCTGCATTTTAGGTAGTTATAAAGTTGTTAACAACTCCTCTACTCTCTCAGTGACGATGCTATTTCTGAGAACTCTTCTGGAGTTAAAACGAGCTTCTCACGGCTGAAATCTACATCTTTTTCGCTATTCATAGGGATTAAATGTATGTGTGCGTGGGGTACTTCGAGTCCTAAAACCACCGTTGCAACCCTCTTGCAACCGCTAAACGCCTTGATTTTTTGTGCAATTTGCTTTGCGAATAGAATCATACCCTGCAAAGTCTCATCATCGAGGTCGTATAGATAATCGACCTCCTGCTTGGAAACAACCAAAGTGTGTCCTTTGGCGAGTGGGTTGATGTCGAGGAATGCGTAGTAATGCTCGTCCTCCCCTACCCTATAGCTCGGTATATCGCCCGAGATAATCTTTGAAAAAATTGTAGCCATATATCAATTATTTGTTTGTGTAATATCCTTACTCAAATGTTCGATTTGTCGCATTTTGCGATTGAGGCATCTGATATAACCTCTACCCTATTTCGTTGTTCTCGATACGCTTTACACTTTCGAGACCTTTTATTTGGCGGAATTTATCCATCAAGGAGTATAGTGCATCTGCGCTCTGTACATAGAGACTCACTCTGCCCTCGAAAATGCCATCGTGGCTACGCAAGTGAATCTCGCGCATATTGATGCTGAAATCGTCCGAAACAATGTGTGTGATGTCCGACAGCATACACATTCGGTCAATTCCGCGCAGTTCTATGGTCGAAAGATAGGCTGTAGCCTTGTGTTGCGACCACTTTATCTTATCTTTGATGATGTTCTTGCCGTATTGAGATGCGAGGCGATTAAGCTCATCGCAGGTGGCTTTATGCACAACTATCTTCTCGGTTACAGGGTCGCGGAGACCTACTACATTATCCCCCGGAAGCGGACTGCAACAAGGGGCTATAACGAAACTATCATCTGCCACAGCATTAGGATTATCGTCAATAGGCTCATTGTCGTTATCCTGACGAAGTTTCCAAAACTTCAATAATTTGCTCGTAGAAGAGGATTTTAGCACCTTTTCGATGTTATCCAACGAGATGATGCCGGCTCCGATATGGCTGTAAAATTCGTCTTTGTACTTGCAACCATACGCCTGCATCGCTTTGCGTAGCACGCTACCACTCATGGCGACATCGTGTTCGGCCAACTTGCTCTCAAACAGCGCAATGCCATTTTCTATATTGTTTTGCTGTTCGCGCTTCAGGAAGGCTGTAATCTTCTGTTTCGCCTTTGTGGTAGTTACAATTTCGAGCCACTCCGCCTTTGGTTTGGCGTTGTCGGCTGTGATAATCTCAATCTGGTCACCCCACTTCAACGGCTTGGTTATAGCTTCGATTTTGTGGTTTATCTTTGCTCCAATGGCGTGATCGCCAACCTTGGTGTGAATATCGTATGCAAAGTCGAGCGCAGTTGCGCCATTTGGCAACTGTCGCTGTTCGCCCTTTGGTGTAAATACCGTAATTTCAGAGGTATAGAGAGATAGTTTGAAGTTGTCGAGGAACTCCACGGCACTCTCGGTAGGGCTATTCAACGCATCGCGAATCTTCTTGAGCCAAGTGTCGAAGGCGTCATCATTTTGCGAAAGCGTAGCCTTCTTATACTTCCAATGGGCAGCAAAACCTCGCTCGGCGATATCCTCCATACGCTGGGTGCGAATCTGCACCTCTACCCAATGTCCGTCAGGACCCATAACGGTCGAGTGTAACGCCTCGTATCCATTCGCCTTCGGCATCGAAATCCAATCGCGTAGGCGGTCTTGTTTTGGCGCGTAAATGTCTGTTATATTGGAGTATATCTGCCAACACTGTGTCTTTTCGGAAGGGAATGGCAGAGTTTGGAAGACGATGCGAATGGCGAACAGGTCGTAAACCTCCTCGAAAGGAATCTGCTTGCGTTGCATCTTGGTCCATATCGAATAGACGCTCTTTACACGCCCCGAAATCTCGTATTTGATATTGTTGCGGTCTAAAACCTCGATAATTGGCTTGCAGAAGCGGTCGATATACTCTTGTCGTTTCTCTGCTGTCTGCGCCAACAGACCGCTTATCTTTTCGTACTCCTCCGGGAAACGATACTTCATACAGAGGTCTTCCAACTCGCTCTTTATTGGATATAATCCCAAACGATACGCCAACGGTGCAAAGAGATAGATTGTTTCGCCTGTGATTTTAATCTGCTTATTCAGAGGCATATACTGCAGTGTGCGCATATTGTGCAGGCGATCTGCAATTTTTATTAGAATCACACGAACATCGTCAGAGAGTGTAAGCAACACCTTTCTGAAATACTCGGCTTGCTCCGAAGTGTCGGCGTTGAATACACCCGACATCTTGGTCAAACCATCGACCATCGAAGCGACCTTTGCCCCGAAGATGTGCTCCATATCTTCGACCGTGTAGTCAGTGTCCTCCACAACATCGTGCAGAAGGGCTGCAACCACCGACTTTACGCCAAGACCAATCTCGTCAATTACAATCTGTGCTACTGCTATCGGGTGTAGGAGATACGGCTCGCCGGAACGGCGGCGCACTCCCGAGTGAGCCTCTTTCGCAAGGAAATAGGCGCGCTTGATGAAATTCCAATCATCATCGTTTTTGCATATTCTTTTGCACGATGCGAGTAGTTTTTCGTAAGCTTCGTTGATTAATCTCTCGTCTTCTGCAGTGTAACTCATAACCTAACCCTCTAAAAACCAAGATTGAGAGCAGTACCGACCGAATAAACGGTGCGGTACTCTGCTCTCGTTTTGTAAGACCTGTAAAAGCCTCTATTACTTCATCATAGCCTCGCGGAGCTTTGCTTCGATTTCATCGCACAAAGCCTTATCCGAGGTCAGCAAATCCTTCACGGCATCGCGACCTTGACCGATCTTCTTCTCTCCGTAAGAGAACCACGAGCCAGACTTTTTGATAATCTCGTAATCTACCGCCAAGTCAAGAATCTCGCCAATCTTCGAAATTCCCTCGCCGAACATAATATCAAACTCTGCCTTCTTGAATGGAGGTGCTACCTTGTTCTTCACAACCTTTACGCGGGTGCGTGTTCCGAGCTGCTCGTCACCATCTTTGATAACCGAGGTGCGGCGGATGTCGATACGCACGCTGGCGTAGAATTTCAACGCATTACCACCGGTTGTGGTTTCAGGATTGCCGTAGATTACACCAATCTTGTCACGCAACTGATTGATGAAGATGCAGACCGTCTTTGTTTTGGCGATGCTTGCGGTCAATTTACGCAACGCCTGCGACATCAATCGTGCCTGCAAACCCATCTTCGAGTCGCCCATCTCGCCCTCGATTTCAGCCTTTGGAGTGAGGGCTGCCACCGAGTCGATAACGATAATATCGATTGCGCTTGAACGAATCAACGAGTCGGCAATTTCGAGTGCCTGCTCGCCATTGTCGGGTTGCGATACGAGGAGATTTTCGACATCTACGCCCAACTTCTGTGCGTAAAAACTGTCGAAAGCGTGCTCTGCATCGATAAATGCAGCGATACCGCCCGCCTTCTGTGCCTCAGCAATTGCGTGAATTGCGAGGGTTGTCTTACCTGAAGACTCAGGACCGAAAATCTCGATTACACGACCTTTTGGGTAGCCACCCACGCCGAGTGCAACATCGAGAGTGATTGAGCCTGTCGGGATAACCGGCACATTCTCAACATTTTCGCTCGACATCTGCATAATCGAACCCTTGCCAAAATCCTTCTCGATTTTAGCCATTACCGCCTTCAAGACCTTCATCTTTTCGGCATTCTGTGTTGTTACTTCGCTCATAGTATATTCAGTTTTAATTATTTGTTTCTCTATAATCTCTTTTTCCAAAGGAAAAACTTTCTCCAAAGTTAAGAATTTTTTTTGAAAAATTAAGCAATTATTCAATTTTTAACTCTTAAATTGTCAATTATCAATTGTCAATTGTCAATTTGGGAGTTTAGTCCCAGCAGAGTTGTCCTACAATTTGCTCATTGAACTCCTCTTCGGTGTTGTTGAGTCGCTTCATACACTGCGGACAACGAATTGCCGTCTCTGTTTCGATGTGGCAAAAGCCGTCTTCGCAATCAAATCCCATAAATCCCAAGCCGGTCAAGTGCATAAATTCCGTACCGCAATGCTTGCATCTGATAGTGTGTCCTGTTCCCATAGTTTTAATTATTTTAAGGTTTAACATTTACTTTCACGATGCAAAGGTATGGGGCTATTTTGACAACTTGTGTCAAAATAAAAAAAAGTGCGAAAAAAATTCGCACTTTTTTTGGTTAGCTGTTAGCTTTTTTAATTCTCAACTCTCAACTCTCAACTCTCAACTATTTGAGTACTACCCTTTCGGCCACGCTACGCAGATAGCGTGCAACATCAGGTTTGAGTCGTACGGGCGTATCCGCCTTGAATGGTTCGCGGAAGAGGACCAAATAGCCAACTGCTGCCGAGAGATACGAGCCTGCATCGCTTGGGTGGTAGCAATCTTTTACATACAACTCAATATCGGGGCGTTCACGGCGTACAATCTCCCAAGCAACACCCACAGGCGACAACTCTAATCCCAACTCCTGCGCCATAGCGGTAGTTTTCGAGGTTATAACTTGCTGCATAGCCTCGTAACTTGTAAAGTACTCAGGGTGAGCCGTTACAAGGTCTTGCAACTTCTTATGTTTGGTTGCATCATTACCATTTTTGCGTCCCCAAGTCAATTCGATAATGCACTTCGCATTTGGACTATTTACCTTGACTTTATCGGCAATTTGACGCATGTGCCCCACAACATTCTGGTCGGCTACGGTGCCTATACGCAGAGAGTGAAGGCTCTGGTCCTGCAAAAAAGCGTAGTCATAGCCACCCTGCTCGATTGTTTCGCGTGCTACATGGTCGGCAAGGTGCTGCTTCATTGTGTATCCACCATGCAGATAGGTTACGCAGTCGATATAGTGCCCCTCATTCCAAGCAATCTCCTTCAACTGCATAGGATAGAGATTGTAATAGGTATAACTATTACCTATAAATAGTACGCGCGTAGTATCGCTCGGAATACGCTCATCGAGAATAGCGATTTTAGGCGCACAACCGGTGTTACTTCCATAGAGAGTACTCTTTGTTACGCTCTTGTCGCAATGACGCAGACGCACTTGTAGAGAGCCTTTATCAATGCCTTTTTCGAGGCGTATAGTGTTCCACAGATAGCGAGGCCATCTATTCGAGGTTGTCGAGTAGCAATTTACCCCCTTCTTGTTGGCGGTACTTGCACTCTTCCAGACCTTGCCATCGAGATACTCAAAGGCAAATGGGTGGGCTTCGTTTTTAGGCTCTGCAAGGAATGGGAGAAAAATATCTACGGCAGTGCCGGCCTTGATATTTTCGACAGGCACACTCAACAGCCAATAGTCTCCCTTGCGAGTACCATCTGCAGCAGGATAACTCTTTTTGCTGCCAAATGTCGGGCTTGCCTTTTTACCGACAAATTCGATGACACCCTTTCCGTGTGATGCACGATAAGTACCCTTCTCTATATAATCCGCAGTACGCTTTGTCGAAAATTTCCACTCGGTATGCTTTGGAGTCTGGGCAAAAAGCGATAGTGAAATCGCCATTGTCGCTATTAGTAAAATAAATCGTTGCATAATTTGTTGCTATTCAAATGAGTGAATTACCACACCCGAGCGCAATTTTGGCTCAAACCAAGTGGTCTTTGGTGGCATAATATTGCCCGTATCGGCGATGTCGATAAGTTGGCGCATCGAAACAGGATAGAGCGCAAAAGCAACCTTCATTTCGCTACTATCAACTCGTTGTTGCAATTCGCCCAAACCGCGAATACCGCCCACAAAATCGATGCGCTTCGAGGTGCGCAAATCCTTAATGCCGAGCAACTTATCGAGTACCAAATTTGACAGAATGGTAACATCAAGAACGCCAATCGGGTCTGCATCGTTATATCTGCCCTCCTTTGCGGTAAGGCTATACCACTCGCCGCCGAGATACATCGAGAAGTTGTGAAGTGCGTTAGGCTTGTAAATCTCTGCCCCCTGCTTCTCAACCACGAAATCCTCCTCCAAAGCTGCAACGAACTCCGCATCGCTCAATCCATTCAAATCCTTCACTACGCGGTTGTAGTCGATAATGCGGAGGTGTGATTCAGGGAATGTAACAGCCAAGAAGTAGCAATACTCCTCCTCGCCCGTGTGGTTCGGATTGTTTGCCTTGCACTCTGCACCCACTCTCGCTGCAGCCGCTGTACGGTGGTGACCATCAGCGACATACAATGCAGGAATGGTAGCGAAAACGGTTGTGATATGGTCGTTATACTCGGTAGGAACAACCCACAAAGTGTGACCGAAACCATCTTCAGCCACAAAGTCGTACTCTGGCTCCGATTTGATAACCGTCTTGACGATAGCGTCAATATCCCCGTGGTCGGGATATGCGAAGAATACAGGCTCTATATTCGCCTTCTGGTTGCGAACGTGGTGCATACGGTCCTCCTCCTTGTCGGTGCGGGTAAGTTCGTGCTTCTTAATCGCCCCCGAGAGATAATCCTCGAAGTGACAGCACATTACAAGACCATACTGCGTGCGACCGTCCATCGTCTGGGCATAGATGTAGTAATGCTCCTCGCCATCTTGTTGTAACCAACCTTCCGCGCGCCACTTTGCAAAATTCTCTACCGCTTTGTCGTAAACCTCTTGTGAGTGTTCGTCAGCGATAGGCTCAAAGTCGATTTCAGGCTTTATAATATGGAGCAGAGAGCGCTCTGTCGCCTCTGCCTTTGCCTCTGCCGAGTTCAGCACATCGTATGGGCGCGATGCTACCTCCTTTGCCAACTCCTTCGGTGGGCGAATACCCTTGAATGGTTTAATGCGTACCATATACTATTTATTTACTTGAAAGCGTGTAACGCCATTAACGAAATAATCAACAATCTGTCGTGCAGCGGCCAAACCTGCATTGATATTTGCCTCGGCAGTCTCTGCGCCCATCTTCTTCGGTGTTCCGAAGTAGCGCTTACCGAACTTCTCGGCATACTCTGCAGCGGCATCAGGGGCAACATCGGTGATGTATTTCAAATCTTCTCGTTCCTCCAAAGCCTTTGCCAAACCAACCTCGTCAATAACCTCCTTGCGGGCGGTATTTACGAGTGTAGCACCCTTCGGCATCGACATTGCGAGGTCGTAACCGATTGAGCCTTTGGTTTGTGGCGTTGCAGGGATATGCAACGAGAGGAAGTCGGCACGGCGATACAACTCCTCGATAGTATCGACCTTCTCTACTCCATCAACCTCGAATACGGCTGCATCAGAGATAAATGGGTCGTAGGCGATAACATTCATACCGAGAGCCTTACCCTTGCGACCTACCAACTTACCCACATTTCCGTAGGCGTGGATAGCGAGTGTCTTGCCGATAAGTTCGTGACCTGTGCCCGGAGTGAGCTGGTTGCGTGACATATAGACCATAAAACAGAGTGCCAACTCCGCCACAGCATTCGAGTTTTGTCCCGGAGTGTTCATAACCACGATACCGCGCTTCTTCGCCTCCTCGCAATCTACATTGTCGAAGCCTGCGCCGGCGCGAACTACGATTTTGAGATTCTTGGCAGCCTCCAAAACCTCTTTTGTAACCTTGTCGCTACGCACGATAAGTGCATCGACATCGGCTACGGCAGCGAGCAAATCGCCCTTGTCTGCATATTTTTCGAGCAGTACGACCTCATACTCTGCCGCCTGCAAAATCTCTTTGATACCATTTACAGCCTCTTTGGCAAATGGCTTTTCGGTTGCAATAAGAACTTTCATACCCTTCAATAATGATGTGAAATATATTACTTTCTCCTCCTTTTTCTCGTAGGTATATGGAACAATAGTCGGCATAGACTATTTGGTTTTAAGTTGCTCGAACTCCTGCATACAAGCCACAAGAGCCTCTACCGACTCCTTTGGACAAGCATTGTAGCACGAAGCACGGAAACCACCCACAAGGCGGTGTCCCTTAATGCCGACCATACCACGCTCCTTGGCAAACTCCAAGAACTCTGGTGCCAAATCCTCGTTACCCTCGGTCATTACGAAGCAGATATTCATCAACGAGCGGTCCTCCTTCGCTACGGTTGGGCGGAAGAGTGAGTTGCGCTCGATTTCGTTGTAGAGTAGTTCGGCCTTCTCGACATTGCGGCGATACATCTCCTCCACACCACCGATGGATTTCAACCACTTCAAGGTTTCGTTCAATACAAAGATTGGGAATACAGGCGGAGTATTGAACATCGAATCGTTCTCCACGTGGGTTTTTACATTCATCATTGTTGGTAATGGACGAACAACCTTTTCGAGCATATCATCACGAATAATTACGAATGTTACGCCCGCAGGTGCAAGGTTCTTCTGCGCACCACCATAGATAAGAGCATACTTCGAAACATCGACAGGACGACTCAAAATATCCGATGACATATCGGCAAACAGAGGTACAGGACAATCCATATCTACCTTGTATTCAGTGCCATAGATGGTGTTGTTGGAGCAGATATAGAGATAGTCCAAGTCGCTCGGAATCTCATATCCCTTTGGAATGTAGGAGAAATTCTTATCCTCGCTCGAAGCAACCACCTCTACCTCGCCATAGTATTTAGCCTCTTTGATAGCCTTCTTGGTCCAGACTCCTGTGTTTACATATCCCGCTTTCTTACCGAGGAAGTTTGCCGGAATATGGAAGAACTGCGTACTTGCGCCACCGCCTACAAAGTAGATGTGGTAGTTCTCCGGAATGTGGAGCAACTCGCGGAAGAGAGCCTTTGCCTCTGCCAATACCGCCTCGAACTCCTTGCTACGGTGCGAATACGAAAGCACCGACAAGCCTGTTCCGTTGAAATCAAAAATTGCCTTTGCTGCATTTTCGAGGGCTACTTCCGGCAATACCGAAGGTCCTGCGCTGAAATTGTGCTTTTTCATAGTAGTAAAAATTATTTTGTTTTGAACTTGTCATCTTCTTCAAAGTGCATTCCGAGTAGCAGGTCGCGTACCGCCATTCTCTTTTTGCCTGCTACCTGTAACTCCTCGATGGTAACTACCCCATCGGCACACGCCACTTTGATATAGGTTTTGTTGTCGGTGAAGATTGTGCCGACCTCTGCCGAATGAGCCATCTCCTCGAAACGAGCCTTGAAAATCTTTACCGAAAGCTTCTCTTCGCCACGCTGTAGTATGCTCCACGCTGCGGGGTATGGCGAAAGTCCGCGTACAAAATTGACAATCTGTGTGCCGTTTTTGTTCCAATCTACCTCGCACATATCCTTGAAAATCTTCGGCGCAGGGCGTAAGTTTGCATCCTCCTGCGGCTGCTCTATCAGCTCGATACCGCCCGAAGCAATCTTCTCCACGCTCTCCACTACGAGTTCTGCTCCCATAGTCATCAAGCGGTCGTACAACTCGCCTACGCACTCCTCATTGCCTATCGGTGTGCGTTGCTGACCGATTATTGAGCCCTTGTCAATTTCGTGGTTGAGGAGAAAAGTGGTGTTGCCACTCTCCTTATCGCCATTGATAATCGCCCAATTTATAGGTGCTGCGCCACGATACTCGGGCAGGAGCGAAGCGTGAAGGTTGAATGTCCCGAAGCGAGGCATTGCCCATACCACCTCGGGTAACATTCTAAACGCAATAACGATACCTAAATCTGGTTGCAATGCTCGCAGAGCCTCCAAGAAAGCTTCGTCACGCAACTTCTCCGGTTGGAGGATAGTAGAAATACCCAACTCCTTGGCAGCACGCTTTACATCGCTCTCCTGCAGTTTCATTCCGCGACCAGCGGGCTTGTCGGGCATTGTTACTACGCCAACAACATTATATCCACCCTCGACCAATGCCTTCAACGAAGGCACTGCAAACTCGGGCGTACCCATAAATACTATGCGAATATCTTTTGCGTTCATAACTCTATTGCTTCTTGTTGGAAAATCGTTCCGATGGACTCTTTTTGCACCTTACTTGCGGCGTAAATGCTCACATAGGCCTACTATGCTGCGCTTTCCGCCACTGCGTAACGCACAAAAATAGCCTCATCGCCTCCGATTTTAGTATATTCAGGTTTTCTTAGTTTTCCGTTTTCCGTTTTCCGTTTTCCGTTTCTCTCGTCTTTCGTCTCTTATCTCTCGTCTTTTTTCAATCCGCGTTTGCCACTTTTCAGGCAGTTTTGCTATGAGCTTATCTCGATAGTGCTTGTAACGACCAATGTACCAATCGATATCGAGCAGAGCCGAGTCGTTGTTAGCTTTGTGCGACAAGTATATCGCCAACGGCGTAAGGATAATTGCCGATATCCACATACCGAGCAACGAACTCCAAGTACCCTCCTTGGCGAACTTTTCTCCCGAAATCGAGATGATGTAGTAGATAACGAAGAATATCACCGAGATAACTATCGGCATACCTAAACCACCCTTGCGGATAATTGCTCCGAGAGGTGCTCCAATAAGGAAGAAGATCAAAATCGAAATCGGCAAAGTCAATTTGCGATGCCACTCGTTTTTACTGCGATATAGTTGATTGAGCGCCTCTTTCGAGGTGCTTTCGTCAAACGAAAAGGCATTTCTTGAGTTGCGCGCATTGCGCAAAGCGCTCTCGTATATTTTGTTCTTGCTTCGAGTGTCGAGTTTTGGCAATGAGTCGAGCAGATGCGCACCAAAAGTCTTTCGTGAGCGATCTATCTCGATGCTGTCGGGTGGTGCTACCCCGTCGGGATCGCGCTCGAAAATCTGGTCGCGCAATAGAGGGTTGTAAGCCGTAGCCGTAAGGTTATTCACAAGCATATCGAGCGAGTCGATATTATTTTGTAAATCTTTGATATCCATTGTTTGGCTATTATTGCCAAACATACTCTCATCGCTACGCTGAAAGTCAAATCCCGACATCGGGATTTTTCCATCTTGGCGCTCGAATTTGTGGTGTCGCAACGAACTCTTGGTGTACCACTGGTAGTTGCGTGTCTGTTCGTAAGTCTCGCCATTAAAGAGTGTTACAAGCAGATATCGCTTGTCGTCAGAGAGACGAATATAGCCCGAATCGGCAATCGTGGTAGTCATATCGCCATTGCGGGAGCGATTATCGTATATGAGTACGCCTGTTAGGAGTTTGGTCTTTGGGTCTTGCTTCTCTACGCGGATACTCATATCGTCAATGCCGTTGAAGAACAATCCGTCTTGAAATTCGAGTGCCTCATTCTGCTGTTTGATATCGTAGAGCGTTGCAAACATCTTCTTGTTTGCCCACGGCACAAGATCATTTACAATGAAGAATGAGCAGAACGATATAATGCCGATAACCCAAAAGAGAGGCTTCATAATCTGCATCAACGACATACCCGCGGACTTCATCGCCAGCAACTCGAAATTCTCGCCAAGATTTCCCATCGTCATAATCGTAGCCAACAGAATCGCCAATGGCAAACCCATCGGAATCATATTGATTGTGGCGTACATAATGAGTTCGAGGATAACCAAAGGGTCCAAACCCTTACCTACCAACTCGTCGATATATCGCCATACGAAGTTCATCATCAGGATAAAGATGATGATAAAGAAGGTCAGCACAAGCGGACCGAGATATGACTTTAAGACAAGTTGATGTATCTTCTTCATTATTTTTTAGGCTTTCGTAGCCCTCGCTTTTGTTTGTTTTGAATGTTTAACCCACAAAGATAACAATTTTATTGTTAAAAACAACATCGTGAGCATGAAAATTATTGCCGGACCCGATGGCACTTCGGCGTGGTAGCTCAACGCAATACCCGTAACTCCGCCAATTACAGCCACAACCACCGCAATCGGAATAATCTTTTTGTAATCTTTCGAGAGCAAATTTGCCGTAACTACGGGCATTGTCAAGAGCGAAATCAGCAGTACAATACCCATCGTGCGTATCGAGAGTACGATTGTTATGGCGGTTACGACAGCCATTGTGTAGTGGATAAACTTCACGGGCACTCCCGAAGCTTCGGCGAAGTTGCGGTCGAAGGCTGCGAACATTATCGGTCTATGCCATAATAACACACCTATAATCAACGCAATGGAGAGTATTGCGAGCGCAATGATGTCGCTATTTGTTACCGTTATAATGCTTCCGAAGAGGAAATTTGCCATATCGCCCGAAGTGTAGCCGGGACGCAGAGCTATAAAAAATGCGCCGATAGCCATACCTATACCCCACACCATACCTATTGCCGAGTCGGGGCGGATTTTCGAGCGAGAGTTGCTCCACTCTATGCCGAGAGCCGAGAGAACTGCAAAAACGGTCGCTCCGAGAATGGGGTTGGCGTTGAGGTAGAATGCGATGCCCAAACCACCAAATGAGGCGTGAGTGATGCCGCCGCATAGAAAAACCATTCTTCGTGCTACGATATATGTGCCTATAATTCCGCAAGTTATGCCTGACAATACGCAGGCAATAAGTGCGTTTGAGAGGTAGCTGTATTGAAGTATGTCCGTTATGAAATCCATTGTTTTTCTTAAATGTATGCGCAAAAATACGAATATAATTGACAATTGACAATTGATAATTGAAAATTAAAGGCACTTTTTTGTTACTTTCGGAAATAAGTTGCTATATTTGCAGAGCAATCCGTTGGGTTGCAGACATATTTGATGAAAGTGTATTAGTTTTACACCCCTTTTAGAAATCTGGAAAATTTCATTGGTCGGGGAAAAACAATCACACTCGTCACCTTGTATTGGATATTCAATTGTAGGGGTATGCTCTTTGTACCTTGCACCAATACGGGTGTGAGGTATTGTTTATTTGACCAAGGGTATTCCAGAACCTCTAAAAGGATAAACGAAATCAACCTCACACTTTCTTATTTTATAATAACGCCACATTCGAGGTTGGTGGGCAACCAAAAACTTAAATTATTATGAAAAAAGCATTACTTATTGTGTGCGCAGTTGTCTGCTCTGTATTCTATGTGGCAGCACAACAGTATCAAGATGTAGTTTATCTTAAGAATGGCTCAGTAGTAAGAGGTATTATCTTGGAGCAGATTCCCGGAAAAACCATTAAAATTGCAACCGACAATGGTAGTCAGTTTATCTTCACCCTTGCAGAGGTGGAGAAGATGACCAAAGAGCTACCTACACAGTCGCAATCACAACAACATGTTTATCAATCACAACCGCAACAACCGCAATATCAGCAGCCTATACAATCTCAACCAGTTGCCGTTGCACCTGTAAGAGCCCCGAAGGTTAAGAAAGTTATAGACTGGACTCCTCGCTACAAAGGTGAAATAAATATCGGTTATGCTATTGCAGGCAGTAAATTCGATGGAGAGTATTCTTGTGAATACAGTGATGGAGAAACCGAAGAAGAGGAATTCAAGAATTTCAATACCGTACTCTCTCGACCACTCTTTGAAACAGTACACGGAGTAGAGATTGGTCCATATTTCTTCGTTGGAGCAGGTCTCGGTTTACAGTATTATTGTGGCAAGACAAAAGATGCAAGAGAAATTGCCATTACAGAAAAATCTTACGATAAAGCAGAGAGATGGAACGCTGTAATGATTCCTATCTTTGCCAATGTTAAATTTATGTATCCAGTTAATAACAACTTTACCCCATACTTGAATCTCGGTATTGGAGGAACAATAGGTTGTTACTCATCACTCAATGATTCGTATAGCGAAAGTGATACTGGCGATTATTATGAATATTATGAGGTAGAACTCAATACTAAAGCTCGTGGCGGCTTCTATTGTGATTTTGGAGCAGGCTTCCGCTACAAATCTCTTAATTTTGGAGTGGGTTTACAACACCAAGTGTTAAAACTGGTTACTAATAGTGATTATTACTTTGAATCCGAGGGTAGTGGGAGTTATAAAGAAGCTTACAAAATCCCAGTCAATGCCTTTTATGTAAAGATTGGTGTAAACTTTTAAGTAGTAAATGAAAGGATTTCTTACTCGATTTTTAGGTATTTTCAACAAGAATAAAGTAGATTTAAAGATAAATTTATCTCTCTTGGGAAGTTGGAAACTCTCGAAATATACAACTCTGAATGGTGAAGAGAGAAAACCTTATTGGAAAGAGGTGTGGTCATTTGCGGCGATGGATGAAAGCGAAACAAACGGTGTATATATCTGTGACTATATAAATCTTCACTCAGTAGTAGGTAAATGGTCATTGAAGAACAATCATTTGAAATTAGTTCGCAAAGAGTGCGAGAACGAATATATTCTCGTAGAACTGCCAAATGAACGGCTAATCCTGAAACCTGATATGGAAGATAGTAAAGAGACCCTTGTATTTCAAAGAGTTGTGTAAATGATTTTTCGAAGCCGACCACGCAGAGTAATTTGCGTGGTCTGTTTTTTTTGTTGCCCCCTCACTCAAAAGATTACCCTCCGCCACGCAATCACTCTACGCACCCGCAGGTATCGAAAACGATACCCAGCACATGAGGGGGACTCTTGTGTCAATGCCTCACTCCCTTCTCACTCGTGGGTATCGAAAACGATACCCAGCACACGAAAGGAAGACACCTCGTATCAATGCATTGCCCTCCTCTGCCCTCTTGGGTATCGAAAACGATACCCAGCAGAAAGAGGGAACAAACACACACAAATAGTAGCCCTCCGTTTTCATAGGTATCGAAAACGATACCCAGCAAACAGGAGAACGCACTCCTCGCAGTCATAGGTATCGAAAACGATACCCGGCAGGAGAAATGTAAGGAGTTTAATGAGAATAGGGAGTTTAACGAATTTAGTTGTACATATCCCTAAACTTCGCCTGTTTTTTGTAAAGTTTTCCGTTTTCCGTTTTCCGTTTTCCGTTTTATCTCTATCTTTGTGGCGAATATGAAAAGGGTTAATTTCCATACGCTCGGTTGCAAGTTGAATTTTTCGGAAAGTTCGACCTTGGCACGCCAATTTGAGGCGGGCGGATTTGTGCGTGTCGGCACAAATGAAGATGCCGATATTTCGATTATAAACTCCTGCTCCGTGACGGCGCAAGCGGATAAAAAATGTCGCAATTTAATCAGAAAAATTCATCGCCGAAATCCCGATACAATCATTGCGGTTACGGGGTGCTATGCGCAGTTGAAACCCTACGAGATTGCCGAAATTGAGGGCGTGGATATTGTGCTGTGCAACAACGATAAAGGCGAAACATATAAACAAGTACTTCAACTGACCGAGCGAGGTAAAACAAAGGTCTTTTCGTGCGAAACTGACGAGATAACTACCTTCTTTTCCGCCTTCTCTTCGGGTGATCGCACACGCGCCTTTTTGAAGGTTCAAGATGGGTGCGACTATTGCTGCTCATATTGCACAATTCACAACGCTCGCGGAGCAAGTCGAAACACCCCGATTGCCGAGGCGGTAAAGCAGGCGGAGGAGATTGCACGAGGTGGTCAAAAGGAGATAGTAATTACAGGCGTAAATACGGGCGATTTTGGTCGTACTACGGGCGAGAGTTTTCTCGATTTATTGAGGGCGTTGAACGAGGTTGAGGGCATCGAGAGATACCGCATTTCCTCTATAGAGCCAAACTTGCTAACTGACGAGATAATAGCGTTTTGCACCTCGTCACCTAAATTTCAACATCACTTCCATATTCCTATTCAGTGCGGCTCGAACAAGGTGCTCGGTTTGATGCGCCGCCGCTATACTGTGGAGAAGTTCGAGGAGCGCATAAATGCCGTGCGTCAGGCGATGCCCGATGCCTTTATCGGTATAGATGTTATTACCGGTTTTCCGGGCGAGGGCGATGCGGAATTTGAGGAGTGTTACAACTTTTTATCAAAGATAAATCCTTCGTTCCTGCACATCTTCCCATTCTCCGAGCGCGAGAATACCCCTGCGGTCAATTTCCCCGATAAGGTATCGCCCGAAGTTTCGATGGCGCGTGCGAAGCGTTTGGAGGAGTTGAGATGTCGTTGTCACTACGATTTTGCAAAGCGATATTTGGGCACTACGGCAGAGGTGCTTTTCGAGAGTACAATGCGTGGCGGAATGATGACGGGATTTACAAGTAACTATCTGAAAGTCAAGGTCCCTTACGATAGAAAATATATCAATCAGATTGTCAAAGTTGAATTGCTCGAAATTGAGCCTTCGGCAGAAATTTTGGGAAGAATCATCTAAAAAACGTTAAAAACATAGTTTTTATTCGGAAAATTACTATCTTTGTGGAATTAAACAGAGATAGTAACTTTTTTATTGGGATATGAAAGGTATTGGAAAGAGAACTACGATTGCGTTTTTGAGTATCGTTGCACTGTTGTCGGTGTCGGGTGTTATTTCGCTCTTCGAGTTGAGTAATTTGAGTTATGATACCGATGCGATACTCTCGGCAAGTAGCCGCGATATGGCTGTGGCTAAGGATTTGTTGCGCTCGGCGCACGACCATAGTCGCGCTATGATTGATGTGACGATTTTTGACAACGAGAGGGCGAAAGAGTCGTGCCACAAGGCGTTGGCAGAACTCGATTCGCATATCGCCTTGGTGCGTGATAAAGCTCCTGCTGCGGTGCAGGGAAGCCTTGACACACTCTCGTTGTATAGCGCAGAGTTGCGACAATTGACTGACGATTTTCGCTCGACAGAGAGTGTGGTGATAGATTCGCTGACTGTCGAAATACACAAGGTAGATGGGCGCAAGTGGTATGTAGAGGTCTATGAGCCTGCATATAATCGCTTTACCGAGCAGGTTAAGCGATACATTACCCTCTCGCATGGCGAGTTGGCTCCTCGTGCAGCGCAACTCTCGAAAAATGCCTATCGCTCGGTAGCTCCGGTGCTGATTTCGCTATTGGTGATGATTGCTATAGTGTTGATGTTCTACTACTTCGTCTATATCTACGGCGTGAAACCGATAAAAAATATCAATCGCTCGTTAGCGGAGTACTTGTCATTCAAACTGCCATATAAGCCGAAGGCGGAGATGGTCGATGAGATTAAGGAGTTGAGTGATAATATTGAGAATTTGATAAATATCTCGAAGTCGAACAAAAAGCAGGGCGAAGATGCGATTTAGTGTAATTTTGAGATATGTAGGTGCGGTGATGCTCTGCCTCTCGGCCTTTATGGCGGTGTCGGCAGGTATCTCGCTCGTGTCGAACGATACGGGCTTCTATCCGCTGTTGTTGTCGGCTCTGCTGACGCTGTTGCTCGGCATATTTCCGATGATATTTGTGCCGAAGGCGGACAATATAACCAACAAAGAGGGCTTTATAATTGTCGTAGGCTCGTGGGTGTTGTCGTGCGTGGTGGGAATGTTTCCATATCTGATTTGGGGTGGCGAGTTCTCGTTAGTAAATGCTTGGTTTGAAAGTGTTTCGGGATTTACGACTACGGGGGCATCTATCTTGACCGATATTGAGGCTCTGCCACAAGGTCTGCTCTTTTGGCGCTCGGCGACATGCTGGATTGGCGGTGCAGGAGTAGTAATGTTTGCCCTGTTGATTCTGCCATCACTCGGAACAAATAAGATGGCGTTGTCGGGCATAGAACTCTCTTCGCTTGCGAAAGACAACTATCGCTATCGTACGCAGATGGTTGTGCGTATTCTGCTTGCCGTATATATCGGTCTGACACTCGTAACTACCCTACTGTTGAAAGTTTCGGGTATGCGATGGTTTGATGCGCTCAATCACGCTATGTCGGCGTGTGCTACGGGCGGATTTTCGACCAAAAATGCAAGTATCGGCTTCTATGATAGTCCGCTGATTGAGTGGATATTGATTGTGGCGATGTTCCTTTCGAGTCTGCACTTCGGACTTATCTTCTCGACCTTCACACGCAAGGCAAACAATATCTTCCGTTCGGAGGTTGTGCGCGTCTATGTCGGAATTATCGTGGTAGCAACGCTCTGCATAGGAGCAAGTCTGTATTTTGCCGGTATATATCCGAACATATTGACCTCGTTGCGACAGTCGGTATTTCAGGTTGTATCGCTCATCTCGACAACCGGTTTCGCAACGGCAAATACCAACCTTTGGACTCCGTTTGCGATTGTTATCTTGATAATTCTCTCGATTATCTGCGGTTGCGCAGGCTCAACTTCGGGAGGTGTTAAGGTTGATAGAGTTTTGCTCTATGGCAAGGTGTTGAAGGCTCGTCTGCGAGGACAGCAGCACCCTAACGCCATTATCCGTATCCGTCTTGACGGCATTGTACAGGAGGAGCGACAGGTAAATGCAGTAACGCTATTCCTTACGACCTATTTTGTACTGATTTTGGTGGCGACACTTACAAGTGCGCTCTTTGGATTGGATTTGCTTACGGCATTTTCATCTTCGGTGGCGTTTATCGGCAATGTAGGTCCCGGCTTTGGCGAGGCTGGCTCGTACGACAACTACGCTATGATGCCATCGTTGCTGAAGGTGCAAGGAACGATATTGATGCTTATGGGGCGTCTTGAGATATTCGGATTTATTCAGTTTATGTTTATCAGAATGTGGCGATGAAACGAACGATTATACTCACTATTGCATTGGCGAGCGTGGCGGTGTCGCAGGCACAAACTGCATACGACTTGGAGCGAGCCGGTTTTGTGCGTGACTCGGTGGCGGAGGTGCTTGCCGAGCATCGAATAAACTACGCCAAAAACGAATCTATGCGCGAAAAACTTGCTCCTACGATACTCTCGTTGGAGAGGGAGATTGTGCGCTTGCAGGCGGAGTATGACAAGGTGCTTTCGCAGGTGTTGCAAAGCGATATAAAAAAGAGCTTGTCTGCATACGAAGAGGCTAAACAGCAGGCTGCGAACACAAAAAAGGAGCAGACTGTAGTGGAAGATAAAAAGCAAGAATCCTATATTCCCGATAAGGCGCGTATGAAGCGCGATTTGGTGGCGAATGATTACTTCGCCGAGCGACTCGCTCCAACCGATTACAAAACTCTCTGCGAGGCTCAACAGCGCGAAAAGAGAGTTAGGGAGTTGGTGGCGAAGTTGCACTCCGAATATGGCGAATTGCTCTCACTGCAACGAGAGTATATGGAGGTTCCAACACGCCGACAGGCGGATAGTATAGCACAACTATTTACAGCAAAATGTAGCCGTATAGAGGGAATTGACAGCGAAATTACATCGCTTTGGTCATCGCTTTTTTACAATAAGATGTACGTTTACGACCTGCTGATGGAGCGAGAGGGTAAAAATGCGATGCTTGACCTCTCGGCATCGGTTACATCGCGAGCCGAGCGAGAAGTGAGCGAGAATAGCGAGATATATCAATCCGATGCGTTGGTGGGTTATTATGCGCGTAAGAGGGCATTGACCGAGTATGAGTTGCAGTTGGCAACATCGCTTTCGCTTACCACCTCGCGCGACTCGTTGCGATTAGTGCAGGCTGGGTTAAAAAATCGCGATTACCGCCTCTCGAAACTATCCTTGCAACGCCGTAGCTTTATCAAGTACGAGGATATAGATGTAAAGGTTCCGACCATATACAACTCGAAAAACCCTGTACCTCGAACAAAGGTTTACGATTATGGTACAATCTATCGTATCCGTGTCGGACTGTTCTCGAAACGACCAAATATCTCGGCTTTGCGTGGTGTGATGCCGTTGTCCTATACCGATGCCTACAATAAAGGGCTATATGCCTACTTTGTAGGAGGTTTCCGCACTGAGCAAGAGGCGAAAGAGGGTGTTGTACGGTTGAAAAAACTCGGATTTCGCGATCCGATTATTGCGGTATGGGTTGATGGCGAGTACTACCCTACGCTCGAAGATATGCGCCGTTCCGAGAGCCAATACAATGTGGAGATTTCGGGCGTGCCGACTTTGACTGACGATATCAAAGCCAAGATACTATCGCACAAGGCTGACTGCACCATTTCGCGTATAGGCTCAACCTTTGTGGTCGGCACATTTGAGGGTAAGTCGGCAGCAGAGGCTGTGGCTACCGATTTGCGGGCAATGAGTAGCGAACTTGTTGTTGAAATAACCAAAAAACCATAATATTATGAAGAGATTATCAATGTTAGTGTTGGCAATGTTAATGTTGCCGTTATCTGCATTTGCGGAAAATAACCCAAAGGCTGACGAAAAAGCACAAGTTGTAGTTGGCAACGCCCGATTTACGGTTTTGACTCCGCAGATGATTCGTATGGAGTGGAGCGCGGACGGTAAGTTCGAGGATAGAGCAACGCTTACATTCGTAAATCGTAAGTTGGAAGTACCGCAGTTCAAGGTGCGACAAACTCGCTCGAAGGTTACTATTACAACCTCGAATGTTACGCTGACCTATAAGAAAGGCGAGAAGTTCTCGGCTGAAAACCTCTCGGCAGAGATTTTGGTGGCAGGCAAGAAGGTTGTATGGCACTATGGTGACAAGGATACTCAAAACCTTATGGGAACTACCCGTACGCTCGATGGCTACTACGGTTTCGATTCGCCAAAGAACAGAAAGAGTCGCAGTCTAATGGAGACAGGACTGCTTTCGCGTAGCGGTTGGAGTGTGGTAGATGATTCGCAACGCCACCTGTTTGTTCCCGTTGAGTCGCATTGGAAGCAGTGGGTTGAGTGCCGTCCAGAGGGCGATAGACTCGATTTGTACCTCTTTGCTTACGGACACGAGTATACGAAGGCTCTGAAGGATTACACTCGCGTAGCGGGCAATATTCCATTGCCTCCAAAGTATGTGTTTGGCTATTGGTGGAGCCGCTATTGGCAATATTCGGATAATGAGTTGCGCGACTTGGTAGAGACTATGCGCTCGTTGGATATTCCACTCGATGTTCTCATTGTCGATATGGATTGGCACGAGACATGGGGTTTGTCGCGTAAGAATTCAAAGCGCGACGAGTATGGTCAGCGAGTAGGCTGGACAGGCTATACTTGGAAGAAGCAGTTGTTTCCTTCGCCTGAGAACTTCCTTGAGTGGTGTCATAAACAGAACTTGAAAACTTCGCTTAACCTCCACCCTGCATCGGGTATTCAGCCGTATGAGGAGCCTTATAAACGCTTTGTTGAGGCTTACGACTGGAAAGAGGTGGGCAAGAGTGTGCCTTTCAAGATGTCGGAGCAGAAGTGGGCAGATGTCTATTTTGAGACTGTACTCGGCCCAATGGAGAAGCAGGGTGTTGATTTCTGGTGGCTTGATTGGCAGCAGTGGGTACACAGCAAGTATGTCAAGGATTTGAACAATACATTCTGGCTCAACCACACCTTCGACCATCACATGGCAGAGAAGGGTAACGAGCGACCAATGATTTATCATCGTTGGGGCGGTCTTGGCTCACACCGCTACCAGACAGGTTTTTCGGGTGATACCTATATAGCTTGGGAGGTGTTGCAGTTCTTGCCTTGGTTTACAGCTACGGCATCGAATGTAGGCTACGGATATTGGGGACACGATATCGGCGGTCATATGTTCCACAAGGAGGATAAGAAGGAGATTGATCCTGAGTTGTATCTCCGATGGTTGCAGTATGGAGTATTTACACCGGTATTCAAGACACACTGCACTAAAGACCGTGTAATCGAGCGTAGAATTTGGCAGTTCCCTAACCATATGTTCGATATGCGTGCGGCAATGCACTTGCGTTATGCCCTTGTGCCTTACATCTACGCAGTTGCGCGTGAAACATTCGATACGGGTGTTTCGATGACTCGCCCAATGTACTACTCGCACCCTGAGTGCGATTTGGCATACACATCGAAAGACCAGTTTATGTTTGGCGGCGATTTGCTTGTAGCACCTATTGTAACCCCTACCGACAAGGTTACAGGCTTGGCGACTCGCAAGGTTTGGTTGCCAAAGGGCGAAAAATGGTTTAATATGGTTAGCGGTAAGATGTACGAGGGTAGCGATAGTGAGGTAGAGATTCACTGTGCGCTCTCCGAGAATCCATACTTTGCAAAGGCGGGTTCGATTATTCCGATGTATCCGAAGTCGGTGCGTAACTTGCAGCAGACTCTCAACTCATATCTCTTGACATTTGTTCCTGGTGGCGATGGCGAGACCACAATCTACGAGGACGATGGAAAATCTAAGGACTACTCTACCGCTTACGCTACAACAAAGGTTACAAAGCGCACAGAGGGCAATAAGGTTGTTATTACTATCACTCCACGCAATGGTGGATTCGAAGGAGCTGTGGCAAAGAACATTTACGAGTTGCGTTTGCCTGCAAACTATCCTCCAAAGAGTGTCCGTGTTGATGGTCGCGAGTTGAAATATAGTCGCTATGCAGAGGCTGGCGAGTGGGGCTATGATGGTTACACTCTCGCTCCGTATATCTTGGTTGGCGAGGTTGATAATGCAAAGGGCTGTACCGTTGAGATCGAGTTTGCAGAGGGCGATTTGGCTGCGCAAGATAGACTCTATGGCATTCAGGGTATAGTAAATCGTTGCGTTGCGTTGACTGCCGAGTTTAAGGAGGCATTTGCTAAGGCATACGATCCGTACCCACTACTTCCTGACTTCTATATGAATGTATCGCAGGCTCCAAACTTTATTATGGAGTATCCGCAGGATATTCACAAGAGCATAGAGGGCTACTACAAGTCGCTTGCAGAGAGCTTGATTGAGATAGATAAGATGGATAAGTTTACGCCTGAGTTCCGCGCAAGAGTTAAGGCACAACTTACAAAACAGTAGAAGCAGATGCTTAAAAATATAGTTTTCGACCTTGCAGGGGTGGTATTTGCGCGTAATCCGTTGCGTTTTCCGAAGCATTTGGAGGAGTTCTTCTCCTTTGTGTTTACAACGCCAGAAGGTGGTGTACCGAAGTTCTGGGAGGATTACGACCGAGGTGTGTTGCCTGTTGATGAGGTGGCAAAAGCGGTGGCAGAGTATCGCGGTTGCGATGTTGAAACCGCAAAGGCAAATATGTTGCTTGCCATCAACTATCAGGAGGAGGTTGAGCCTACGGCTCGACTTATAGCGGAGTTGAAGGAGCGAGGATACAGACTTATTGTCTTGTCGAATATGTCGCCCGAATATATCGAGTTTCTGCGTGCAAAACCGGTCTATCGCCACTTTGATGATGAGATAATATCGTGCGAGGTGAAGTGCGTGAAACCCGAAAGGGAGATATACGAACTGCTACTATCGCGTTGCGGGTTGAATCCTGTCGAAACTATCTTTATAGATGACCGCAAGGAGAATGTCGAGGCGGCGGCAGAATTGGGTATAAAGCCTTTCCACTTCGACAGAACAAATCCCGAAAAGGCGTGTGAGGAGTTACGAAGAGCGATTTATAATGAACAAAAAGCCAATGGCTAAGAGCTAAATTTTATAGATGGAAGATAATCTTGAACTGGAGTTGTCGCACCCACGCTACGATGTAGTTGTGATTGGTGGCGGTGCGGCAGGATTGATGGCGGCAGGAACGGCTGCACGAGTGGGTAACAAAGTTCTGTTGCTCGAAAAGATGGAGAAACCAGCACGTAAGGTGCGTATTACGGGTAAAGGTCGTTGTAACTTGACAAATGCCCGCCCTGTTGAGGAGTTTGCAGAGAATGTACGCACAAATGGCGAGTGGTTGCATGTGGCGATGTCGGAGTTTACCAATCGCGCCACGATGCGATTCTTCGAGCGTATGGGCGTAAAACTCGTAACCGAGCGTGGCGAGCGTGTCTTTCCTGCAAGTGGCAAGGCGGCAGATATTGCCAATGCCTTGGAGTTCTATTGTCGTGATTACGAGGTCGATATCCAGTGTAATAGTCGCGTAACAGAGATACTTGTCGCAGGAGGTAAGGTATATGGTTTGAAGTATATGAACAAACGAGGCTTTGAGCGCAAAATAGAGGTTGAGAATGTGATTATTGCTACGGGTGGAGTATCCTACCCTGCCACAGGCTCTACGGGCGATGGTTATACCTTTGCTGACCGCGTAGGACACACTATCGAAGATGTGCGACCTTCTCTTACACCACTTATCTCGAACCACCCGCAGATTGAGTATATTAAGAGCGTTTGGCTCAAAAATATCAATGCCCGATTGTTTGTCGGTGGCGAGATGGTGCGCGAGGAGTTTGGCGAGATGTCCTTCTCGGATAGAGGCTTGGAGGGTGCAGTAATTCTCCGTTTGAGCCGTGATGCCGTAGATGGTCTGCTCGAAGAGAAGAGTGTCAAAATTGAGCTCGACCTGAAACCTGCCCTTACGGAGGATATTCTCCGCGAGCGTATTAAACGCGAGGTTGCAGAGATGCGACCTGAGGATTTCTTTGCGGAGTTGGTGCGCCGATTAGTGCCAAAACCGCTTGTTGTGCCTATCTGTAAGGAGCTTGATGTCCATTCGCGTCTTTACATTTCGAAGGTGTCGGATAAGGAGTTTGAGCGATTGATTAAGGTGTTGAAGGGTTGGTCGTTCCCGATTTCGGACTATGCACCATTTGAGTATGCGGTGGTTACTGCAGGAGGTGTAAGTTGCTCGGAGGTGAATGAATACACGATGGAGTCGCTGAAAATCAAGGGTATGTATTTTGCCGGCGAGGTACTCGATGTAGATGCCAATACGGGAGGTTACAATCTACAAATAGCATTCTCGACAGGTCACTTGGCAGGATTGCTCAAAAAATAGGAGGTAATGATATGAAAATTAGCGGTAGAAACATCGGTCGCAGATTGCAATTGCTGGGAAATAAACTCTCTCGCGCAAAGTACTATCACGGCTACGGAGTACACTCTCCGTTTGTCTATGGTTTGGTGCGCAAGGCATTTATGGCGAAGAGATTGGCAGAGGGTTCAGGCGTGGAGTTGCACGATTTACTGCGCGAAAAGGGCGTTGCGGAGAAGCGAGCAAGACAATTGCACAATACTCTCTACTATATTGAGGGTAGCAGTTTTTCGATAAATAGTGTCGAGGGCGAAATGTCGATACTCCTGGCTAACTACCCCACCGAGCAGTTGCGCGAGGCGTATGAGCAGGCAAAAGCAAAGGGTGTTACGCTTGTTATAGGACAGCCATATCTCAATCGCGAAAGACAAAATGAGGTTAAGTCGTTGATTGCGGAGCATCGCTCGACTACGGTCGATAATCGTGCTTATATCCTATTCTTTAATAATCACCTACCAAAACAACACTATCGTCTATGAAATTATATACAAAAGGTGGAGATAAGGGGCGTACCTCGTTGATTGGCGGTGAGCGCGTGCGCAAAACCGATGTGCGCGTTGAGGCGTATGGTACTGCCGATGAGTTGCAGGCAAATATCGCCTATTTGGCAGATAAGATGTCGCACGAGGAGGCTCTGACGACCTATGTCGAAGATTGCCGTTGGATATGCTCGAAGTTGATGACAGTATGCTCATTGTTGGCGGTAGGTTGTAACTGCAAATATGAGATACCGAAGATTTCTGATGCGGATATTGCCCATTTGGAGGGGCGTATTGATGCTTTGCAGGCGGAGTTGAAACCTGTTGAGTGTTTTACTGTGCCGGGAGGTTGCGAGTTGGCTTCACTCTGTCATATCTGCCGTACGGTTTGTCGCAGGGCTGAACGCAGAGCTATTGAGGCGGCGGAGAGTTATGAGGTTGATAAGGTGTTGTTGGTAATGCTTAATCGCCTTTCGGACTATCTCTATGCACTATGTCGTACTATTACGGAACGGCTTGATGCAGAGGAGGTTTTGTGGCAACCATAAAATTGATTACAATCTTAAAAGAATAAAGATATGAAGCGTTTTATTTTATTAACATTTATTTTAGCCTTTGTCTGTGGCGATTTGATGGCTTCGCCGAATGATGAGATTCATGTAGGAACTTTTAATGTTTGGGGTAGCGTACAGCGTGATAACCAAATTAAAAGGGGGCGTGCGCCGAAGTTGCGCTCGTGGAAGAATGGTCGCGATGCTGTGGCACAGATGATTATAGATGCCGATTGGGATATATTCGGTGTGCAGGAGGCGGGTCCAATAGTGCGCAAGGAACTGCCTCGCTTGGTAAAGCGTAAGGGTGGTAAATACAAGTGGTGGTTCGCACAACCCGGAGATACAAGACCTGGCAAAGATCTTGCGAATGGTATAGCATATAGTCGCCGATTCAAAATGCTCGATACCGATATTTCGTGGATATCGACAACGCCCGACCGTTCGAGTTTTAGTATTACCGAGCAACATCACAAACGCCCTATTGCTACCGCTTTGATGAAGGATAGGCGCACGGGTAAGTTGTTCGTATTTACATCGACACACGGCCCGCTTAAAGGGGCTAATTGTGCCGAGCATGCTCAAATCCTAATCGATCGTATCGCATTGTTTAACAAAAAGGGCGTGCCATCAATTCTTGTTGGAGATATGAATGCTAAACCTCATCAGGCATTTTCGGCGAAGTTGCGTACAGCCTACCACGATACGCAAGATATAGCCACGAAACTATCAAAGGTACGAGGTACGACTAATGGCTCGAGACCGCGCAAGGGGCTGCCCGGACCAACATGTATAGATTATATATATGTAGATAGAGCATCAGGACAACACAGCGTAACGGAACATAATGTATTTGTTAATCGCTATGAGATTGGAGGCGAGATGTTTTATCCGTCAGACCACTGTCCTGTAGGTGCAAGAATTAGATTGGTATATCACTAAATAACAATCGATTAATGATATTTTTGGTAAAAATTTGCAGATTAGAAAATTTTATCTACTTTTGCACCCACTAAAATCGGAAACAGAACATATTAACAATTAAAAAGATAGAACTATGTATTGGACACTTGAACTTGCATCTAAATTGGAGGATGCACCATGGCCGGCAACAAAAGAGGAACTTATTGACTACGCAACTCGTTCTGGCTCACCACTCGAAGTAATTGAGAATCTCCAAGAGATTGAAGACGATGGCGAGGTCTATGAGAGTATGGAGGAAATTTGGCCAGACTACCCTTCGAAGGAGGATTTTTTCTTTAACGAGGAAGAATACTAAAAAAGCCTCATAGAGCGCAAATTTCTGCGTTAAACTGCAATAACCGAGATGCTCACATACGCCAAGTATGCTCCGCTCTCGGTTTTTTGTTTGCCTTGAACTTTATCGCTCTATGCGACTTTTTTGTTTTTATAGGTATGTAGAGCGTAAATTTCTGTGTTAAAAGTCTGCTAAACAGATAAAGGTTTAGTGGACTTTTTATTTGTGCCTGTCGCCAATACTACTACAATAGTAGTAGGTACGCAAAAAAAATGAGTGAATTTATATGGCACAACTTGAGATTTTTTACAAAAATCACTATCTTTGCACGATATAGTACAAAATAGAGTTTAATAACAATAAATCAATTATAGCTATGAAGAGAATTTTTATCGCAGCACTCGCATTTTTGGCATTTGCAGGCTGCAAGCAAGAGAGCAAACAGAACAACGAAAACGCAGAGCAGACCGCAACAGAGGCTGTTGCCGAGGGTGATTTGGCATTTGTGAATGTAGATTATGTATTCGCAGAGAGCGAGATTTTTAAGAGCGAAGGCATTGCACTTCGCGATAAGACCGAGAAGGCTCAGCAGAAGTGGGCAAAGAAGGAGCAGAATCTCCAGAATGAGATAAATCAGCTTGCAGAGAAGTACCAGAAGGGTTTGATTACCACTCGTAGCGCACAGGAGAAGGAGCAGGAGTTGCAGAAGCGTGCCACTTCGATGCAGAGCGCAATGCAGAAGGAGGGCAAAGAGTTGGAGGAGGAGAACCTCGTATTCCAAAATCGTATGAACGATATCCTTATGCGTGCAATTCAGGAGGTTAATGCCGACAAGAAGTACAAGATGATCGTACAATCGACAGCTCTTCTCGATGCTGACGAGTCGCTCAATATCTCTGATGCTGTGCTTGCAAAGGTGAATGAACTCTACAAAGCAGAGAAGGAGCAGAGCAAGAAGAAGTAGTAGAGAACTTCGATCAAATAGTAACGCAAAAAAGGTTGACCGATTATGGGCTTTATTCCATTTACATTTATAGACTTGCTTGATATTCTGCTTGTTGCAGGGTTATTGTTCATTGTCTATAAGGCGATGAAAGGCACAAATGCACCATATATTATGGTGGGTATTGTGATGGTCTATTTCGGTTGGGTTATTGTCAAGGCGCTCAATATGGAGCTTCTTTCGACAATACTCGGACAGATTATCAGCGTGGGAGTTATCGCTCTGCTTGTAATTTTTCAACCCGAGTTGCGCAGATTTCTCTTTACGCTCGGAATGCGCCAGAAGCAGTTGGATTTTCTGACCCGCTTCTTCTCGCTAAATCGCAAACAGAGTAGCACCAACACCTCTCCTATCGTATCGGCGTGTATGGATATGAGCGAGGAGAAGGTCGGGGCGCTTATAGTTTTCCGCCGTAAAGATGATTTACAATTTGTTATCGAAGGCGGTATCGCCCTCGATGCAAATATCACGATGTCGCTCATAAAGAACATCTTTTTCAAGAATGCACCTCTGCACGATGGTGCTGTGGTTGTGGATAACAACCGAATTGTGGCGGCAAAGTGTATTCTTCCGGTTACGCAGAGCAATGTGCCAAAGAGTTATGGCACTCGCCACCGAGCAGCCATAGGCGTTAGCGAGATGACCGATGCGGTTGTGTTGGTAGTATCGGAGGAGACAGGAGCAATCTCGATTGTCAAGGGGGGCAAGGTAAAGTCGAAGATTGATCCGCAGAAGTTGAATCTGGCTCTGAAGCAGGCTCTCGAGGAGCAGGAGGATAATCAGAGTGAAAAATAGGAGAGGTTAGGTATTATGAGAGTGGGATTTGACAATAAAAAATATCTCAAAATACAATCGGAACAGATTAAGAAGCGTATCGCTCAATTTGGCGATAAGCTATATCTCGAATTTGGGGGCAAGTTGGTTGATGATCACCACGCAAGTCGCGTATTGCCCGGTTTTCAGCCCGATAGTAAGTTGCAGATGTTGTTGCAACTGAAAGATGAAGCGGAGATTATCTTAGTAATCAGCGCGTTAGATATCGAAAAGAACAAGATGCGTGGCGATCTCGGTATCACCTACAATGAAGATGTTTTGCGTCTTAAAGGCGAATTTGAGGGGTTGGGTTTGTGTGTAAGTGGCGTTGTTGTAACTCACTACAACGGACAGGCAAGTGCCGATGCCTACCGCAAGAGATTGGAGCGTCAAAGCATCAAGGTCTATTACCACCACACCATCGAGGGTTACCCTAACAATGTTGCATTGATAGACTCCGATGAGGGCTTTGGAAAGAATGACTATGTCGAAACCTCGCGCCCGTTAGTATTTGTAACGGCTCCGGGGCCAGGTAGTGGCAAGATGGCTGTTTGCTTGAGCCAACTCTATCACGAGAATAAGCGAGGTGTAAAGGCGGGATATGCAAAGTTCGAGACTTTCCCCGTGTGGAACTTACCACTCAAACACCCTGTAAATGTCGCTTACGAGGCTGCTACGGCAGATTTGAACGATGTCAATATGATTGACCCATTCCACCTCGAGGCGTATGGTACGGTGGCATCGAGCTACAATCGCGATATTGAGATATTTCCGGTGTTGAACACTCTGTTCGAGGCGATATATGGCGAGAGCCCGTATAAGTCGCCAACGGATATGGGTGTCAATATGATAGGCTTCTGCTTTAGCGATGAGGATATCTGTTGCGATGCGGCGCGCGATGAGATTATTCGCCGTTACTATTATGCACTCTGCAATCTTGCGCGCAAGGGCGATAACGAGAGCGAAGTGAATAAGCTTTCGCTTATTATGAAGCAGTCAAAACTTACAACCGCATATCGTAGAACAACCGTTGCTGCCAACGAGCGTAAGGAGCGAGAGGGTGTTCCATGCTCTGCTATAGAGTTACAAGATGGCACGATTATCACTGCGCGTACAAGTCCGTTGCTCGGACCGAGTGCAGCGTTGTTGCTCAATGCAGCGAAGCATTTGGCAGGTATTCCGCACGATGTGAAGTTGATTCCCGAAACGATGATTGCGCCAATACAGAAGACCAAGGTTGGATTGTTGCACGGCAATAATCCGCGACTCCATTCTGACGAGGTGTTGGTGGCGTTGTCGATGTTGAGCATAACAGACGAGAATTGCCGTAAGGCGATTGACCAACTTCCAAAGTTGAGTGGTTGTCAGGTTCACTCTACGGTTATGCTTAGTGAGGTGGATCACAAGATATTCAAGAAGTTGGGCGTAGGGCTTACCTGCGATCCGGTAGAAAAGGAGTAATAAATTCCTCTTGTTATATAGCTTCTAACAAAATGAGCGTGTCCAACAAATTTTTGGACACGCTCATTCTTTGTAGATAGAGTCTAATTACTTAATCTTGTACTTCTTGAGTATCTTCTTGATTTTTGGCACGATATTGTCGAGTGTGCGCTGAACACCGAGGTCGTTGAGGTGTACTCCATCAATTGTACCTTCGTGGTCATCTCCGGCGTATATCCCCGGATTGATAAAATAGACATTCTTGTACTTTGAGCAGATTTCGGTCATCATCTTTTCGGCTACAGTACGCTGAGCATCATTGCGCTTGCGTGCCGCCGAGTCGAAATTCGCATTGTCGCGCTTTATGGTCTGCAAGAATATCATTGGTGTATTTGGGTGAGCTGTTGTAATGCGCTTGACAAAGTTGCGGAGACGCTCCTTGATTTGTTCGTCTGTAGAATTAGAGAAGGCATCGAAGACGAATGCATCGGCTTTGGCTGCACATACTATATCAGCAAAGAAATCGTCTAATTTGCACTTTCCGCTAAGTCCGATATTAGGAGTCTCAACATTCAGTTCGCGACCAAAACGAGCCACATAACTAGCACCCGGGCGAGCTGCCGAGAATCCGTGAGTGATGCTTGAACCTACAAACATAACCTTATGTTTGAATGGCGATGGCATAGGCTCGACTATTGCACCCTTATCAACGGTTATGTTCAACGATGTAACCACATTGTGCATAGGCAGATAGAGCATACACTCCTTCATACCCTCCTCCATATTTTTTACAAGCGCACTTCTATGCTCTGTATTTTTTGTCGAAGGTTTTCCAACGCCGGCGAAAACCCACTCTCCCTTTTCGCGAATGTAGAGGTCTAATCCGTTACGGAAAAGAGGCGTATAGTTGACACCCTGACCTTTGACTGTGGTTGTCCACACTGCGCCGATAGAGCGACTATTCGTGCGAAACAAGATGGCTATACCAGTTGATTGGGTAAGATATAATCTTGCGTGTTTAGGAATGTTGAATTGCGATATATCGAGACGGTTGAGTGGTTTTCCATCGTCAATCGCTTTGTTTATAACCGTAAGTGTTGAAGCATCAACCCAGTCGCGATTCGTACTTTTGGGCGCGGCAAAGGCTGTTGAAGTGGTTGTGGTAACAACTGCTACCAATAGCAAAAGTTTAAGAATAGTTTTCATAGTATATGTTTTTTATATAATTGTACAAATATAATATATATTTCTCAAAAAAATGGCTATTACCTCTAAAATTTTTATCTTAACGCCTTTCCATTCCACTCGCCGTGGGGCCCTTGCAAATTGATACTCAGCAATAGATTGATATATCAACCTTTTGCTTTGGGGAGTCTGTGTCTGCCAACAAGTTTGCTTCCCCTTCTCCCCAAAACAAAAGGTGTCGAATAATTTCGACACCCTATTGCTTCGTTTCTTGTTTGCGGAGAGTACTGGATTCGAACCAGTGGATACCTTACGATATCGGCAGTTTAGCAAACTGCTGGTTTAAGCCACTCACCCAACTCTCCGTAGTGCTTAATCCTTGAAAGGTTGTGCAAAGGTAACTCTTTTTCGTAATAATGCAAAATTTTATCGAAAAAAGTAGCAAAAAGTTGTTTTATCTGCGGAATGTGAAATAACGCCCAACGAGAAAACTATATACTGCACATACTGCCGTAGTGAGGATTTTCGATGGTGTCGCCCACACTCCGAAGCACTCGACAAATAGTTTCATACAAGCGTAGTTAAGCAATATCGAGCCGACTACTGTCAAAGCGTATTTGTTGAGTTGTGGTAGTGTAGATATGTTCGTAACACGGAACGCAACATTACGATTGAGCCAAAAGCCGGTAAAAAATGTTATCGGAAAGACAATGCACAAGGCTGCAATATGTGGTGACATTATCACTATGCCGAGGTTGATAAACTGCTCACAAACGATGTAGTGGTAGATTATATAGTACCATACAGCATCGAGCAATGCGGTGACTCCCCCACAAGCCAAATAGCGAAAAACCTGCTGCGAGAATACTCTCCGCAGAGGTTTTATGTAGAATAGGTCTATCGCCTTGGTTATGGCTTCGGATAGTCGCATCTCTCGTCTCTCGTCTCTCGTCTATTTCCTGGTATAAACCCAAACACTCTTGCAACTCTTGTGTTCTGCCTTCCAAGCCGAGACTTTGCGACCACACTCCGAGCGCGAAGCGACCTCGCAGAGTGCCACCATATAGCGACCATCGTAGTCGTATATGTTTGCACCTTCAATCTCAGGTATGCGTGTAGCAAGCCAACTTAGAGCGTCTTCGGCATTCTTTAACTCGTTATAAACACCCCAAACAGCATAGCTACTACCCTTTTGCATAGGCAAAATAGCAGGCTCAACTACTTGTTCAATAACTTGCTCGGTAGCCGGCTCAACAACATCAACAACCTCTACAGCAGTCTCAACAGGTTGAGCAGGTTGCTCTGCCACACTCTCAAACGCCTCCGATGCAGGTGCAATACTCTTTTTGTCGAAGAGATTGTCGAGTGTTCCGTTTGTGTAGAGGACATACCCCGCAATGCCGAGAGCAAAACCCATACATAGTCCTGCTATTATATATATAAGGTAGTTTGTGCGTGGGTTAATTTTTACCGTGCCACGCCCCTTCGGATTTGCCATATCTTCAAATGTTTTATTTGTAGTTATTTTGCCACCATCAATGGTACAAAGACCGCTTATTGTTAAAATGTTGTTGTGTAGTGACCGCGCAAGCCATTCGGCGTAGATATCCGAGGCTCGCTCGGCAGTTACATTTGCAATATGCGAAATATGGGTTGTAATACTCTCGCCTCGTTGCTCTTTTGTCAATCGCAGTTCGCGATATGGGCGTTGTAAATCCCTTTTTGAGAGTAGCTTCGCCGAGTGACGGTACAAAATCAGCGTACCCACCTCCGGCAGATACACCTCGCCCTCATCAAGTAGCGTGTTGGCTATGAGATTATCGACCTGCTGTTTCATTACTTCTTGTAGTGGCGTTTGTTTTTGGGCTGTTTAACCTTCGGAGCCGTATCGACTGCGGGCGCACTGACAGATGCGCTCTTATTATTAAAATACCAACTCCAAATCATAAAGCCTGCGCCGATAAGTATAAACGGAATAGAGAGCCACTGCCCCATATTGAGCGTCATACCCTGCTCGAATGCCACTTGGTCAATCTTTATAAACTCGATAAAGAATCGAGGTGTGAAGATACCAACAAGTGCTGCTCCAAAGATAAATCCCTCGCGCTTCTCAACCTTCGTGTAACGATAAAGCGCAAACAAAATCGCAAAGCAAGCGAGATAGCACAACGCCTCGTAGAGTTGCGTTGCGTGACGAGCAGGCACCATATCCTCGGGCCAATTTGGATATAAGCGCATAAACTTGAAGCCCCAAGGCACAGTTGTTTCGTTGCCGATAATCTCCGAGTTGAAGAGATTTCCGAAGCGAATCATCGCACCGCTTAATGGCGCAATAATGCCGAGTCGGTCGGCTGTCCACATCACCGAAACCTTGCTTTTACGCGATGAGAGCCAAATGCCGAGCAGAATGCCGATTGTCGCTCCGTGACTTGCCAAGCCACCATCGCGAATACCTGTAATAATCCTCCAAGGCGCACGCAGATAGACTTCAGGCTCGTAAAAAAGACAGTGTCCAAGGCGCGCTCCGATAATTGTTCCGAGCGCGATATAGAGAAATGCCGTATCCGATACGCTCTCGGGCTTGCCCTCGCGCTTGCAGAAGTAGGAGAATAGCCAACCTCCGAACAAGAGAGCCGCCACCCAAGTCAGCGAGTACCAACGAATCTCGAAACCGAAGATATTTACAAGTGTGGGATTGAAATCCCAAACAACCGCCAACAACTCCATAATATACTATAATTCAACCTTTTTCAAAGTAAATGTAAATGTTGAGCCTACGCCCAACTCACTGCGAACAGATACGCGCTCGCCGTGTCCTTCGATGATGTGCTTAACGATAGCCAAGCCAAGACCTGTACCACCCTGCTCGCGCGAGCGACCTGTGTCGGTGCGGTAGAAACGCTCGAATACGCGCGGAGCATCGCCCTTTGCGATGCCGATGCCGTTATCCTCCACCTCAATAAGAATCTTGTCGAGCATATCGCGGAAGTCGAGCTTCACCAGACCACCCTCCTTGCCATAGCGGATAGAGTTCATAATAAGATTCTCGAGTACCTGACCGATGTAGAACTTATCTGCCGATACCCAGAAACGAGAAGGCAAGTTGTTTGCAAACTTTACCGTAATGGTGATACTCTTCTTTGCCGCCTCCATTTCGCACTGCTCGGCAATCTCCTTTGCAAGCGCTACGATATCGAAGGTCTCCGACTTCATCATCTCCATATCGTTTTCGAGCGAGGAGATGGTGTCGAGGTCGCGAATAATGTTAATCATACGATTTACGCTCTTCTCGGCACGCTCCAAGTACTTGCGGTTGATAATCTCGTCATCAATGCCACCATCGAGCAGAGTCGAGATATAGCCCTGAATGTTGAAAATTGGGGTTTTCAACTCGTGAGCGACATTGCCGAGGTACTGCTTGCGGAACTTCTCCACATCCTTCAAGCGGGCAATCTCCTTGTCGTTGTCCTCTGCCCACGAAGAGAGTTCCTGCGAGATATTCTCCACGCGCTTGTCCTTTAACTCATCGAGCACATCGGCGGTGTGAACATCGCGCGAAAATACGGTCGAATATATCGGGCGAAGCTTGTATGCGACATACTTTGTCATCACCCAAAGCGCAAAAAGCGACACGCCAACAAATGTTCCGAGCGTGGCAACAATCACCACCCACCACAACGATTTCAGGTCGAGTGTAGTCAGAGTTACGACCAATGCACACACGCCTGCCACAGCACCAATCAGCCACGAGCCTGCCTCTTTTGTCTTAATTCTCAACATATTATAAAGTTTTATGGTTTTAAGCGTTGCTTATATTTATGCAAATATAAGAAAAAAAGTTGAGAGTTGAGAGTTGAGAGTTGAGAATTTTAAAAAAAATACCTTAATTGTCAATTATCAATTGTCAATTGTCAATTATTTTGCTATCTTTGCAAAATGTATTGGCTCCGTAGTTCAATGGATAGAATTTAAGATTCCGGTTCTTACGATAGCGGTTCGAATCCGCTCGGAGTCACAAGAGCCGAAGGCTCAATTAAAAATTGAGAATTAAAAATTATAAATAGCTAATGGCTAACAGCTAACGGCTAATGGCTAAATATATGGAGAGAAGAATCGAGAGCGATAGCGAGTTCGAGGGTAGAATACGCCCGCAAGAGTTGGAGCAATTTTCCGGTCAGGAGAAGATTGTCGAGAACTTGCGCGTCTTTATCAAGGCGGCACTGATGCGTGGCGACTCGCTCGACCACACCCTGTTACACGGTCCTCCGGGACTTGGTAAGACCACCTTGGCGAACATCATAGCCAACGAGATGGGTGCGCAGTTGAAGGTTACTTCGGGTCCCGTACTCGACAAACCGGGCGACCTCGCAGGACTCTTGACCAACCTTTCGGCAGGCGATGTACTCTTTATTGACGAGATTCACCGCCTCTCCCCTATTGTCGAGGAGTATCTCTACTCGGCAATGGAGGATTTCAAGATTGATATCGTGTTGGATAAAGGACCGTCAGCGCGTTCTATCCAGATTGAACTTGCGCCATTTACCCTTATTGGAGCAACTACCCGAAGTGGTCTTTTGACATCGCCATTGCGTGCCCGATTTGGTATTCAGTGCCACTTGGAGTACTACGATTCGAAGGTTTTGAGTCGCATTGTGAAGCGTTCTGCTTCGATTTTGGGTGTGTCGATTGACGATGACGCTGCGCTCGAAATTGCACTGCGCTCGCGCGGTACGCCTCGTATTGTAAATTCGTTGTTGCGCCGTGTGCGCGACTTTGCGATGGTTAAGGGCGAGGGCTGCATTGACTTGGAGATTACGAGAATGGCATTGGAGGCTCTCAATATCGACTCGCGAGGTTTGGATATGATGGATAACAAGATTCTCTCGACCATCATCGCCAAGTTCAATGGTGGTCCTGTCGGCTTGAACACCATCGCTACGGCAGTAAGCGAGGACGCCGGCACTATCGAGGAGGTCTACGAGCCGTTCCTGATTAAGGAGGGTTTCTTGAAGCGCACTCCGCGAGGTCGTGAGGTTACGGAGTTGGCATACAGGCATTTAGGGCTGACTCAACCGGAACGCGAAGGCGAATTATTCTAACCCAACCGATTTTTTTGGGGGGGGTTGAATATAATTGACTATCTTTGCACACAGAAATTGCATACAAAAAAACTAACCAATAATTATTGTTTACTATGAAAAGAATTCTTTTAATTTTGGCTTTGGCGATGACAACTGCCGTTGCAGCTGCCAAGTCGGAGATGATTCCGGGAGTATTCCCTGAACCTCAAAAGCACTCAATCTCCTTGACCGACTATGTACCATTTGAGTTGGTTAAGATTACTTGCGCCGATGCCGCTGCAATTGATTGGGCAAAGAAGCACCTCAAATTGTGGTATGGTAAATTTACCCCACAAATCGTAGCAGAGAGTGGCAACACCTCGACTATGGGCAACGAGGAATATACCCTCACCATCGACAAGAACGGAGCCGTAATCAAAGCAAATACCTTGCAGGGTGCGCGTTACGCTCTCTACACTTTGCGTCAGTTGGCTATTCCAAAGCGCGGTACTGACGAGGTCAGCGGTTGGATTGTTCCGCTTTCGACCATCGAGGATAAGCCGGAGATGGAGTTCCGCGGTATGCACATCTGCTGGTTCCCAGAGAATGAGCCTTGGGAGATTGAGCGTATGATTCGCCTTGCCGCTTACTACAAACTCAACTATGCCGTTATCGAGCCTTGGGGTACATTCCAGAGCAAGGTTGCTCCTTGGTGGGGCTGGGACGATGGCAAGATGACCTACAATGAGGTTAAGCGCCTTAAGGCGATTGCTAACGATTTGGGTATCACTCTTATCCCTCAAATCAACCTTTTCGGCCACGCATCGAACTCGAAGTCGCGAGTTGGAAAGCACGCTTCGTTGAGCGTACGCCCTAAATATCAGCCATACTTCGAGCCTATGGCAGGTTGGAACTGGTGTCTTTCAAACCCTAAAACCAAAGAGCTCCAAAAGAAGTTGATTAAGGAGATGTACGAGTTGTTCGACTGTCCTCCATACTTCCATATCGGTTGCGATGAGGCTTCGGGTCCAAGCTGTCCTGATTGTATCAAGGCATCTTACTCGAAACTCTTTACCGAGCACGTTCAGGAGATGTCGGAGTATGTAAAGAGCCTCGGTGCTCGTGCGCTTATGTGGCACGATATGCTTATCCTCCGAAACGACCCTCGTTGGGCCGGCACACACGCTCACGGAACAGAGGAGACTGCAAAATTCGTTCATAAGCTTCCGAAAGATGTTATCATCTGCGATTGGTACTACAAGAAGCCTATGGCAGAGTACAAGTCTTTGAAGTACTTCAAGGAGCTTGGCTTCGAGGTATTGGCTTGCCCTTGGGAGAAGGCTGCAAACAACAGAGCGCTTATTAAGGGTGCTCACGAAGTTGGAGTTAAGGGTATCCTCGGTACATTGTGGGATCACTATTACGGCATCTCGCTTGTTAATTCGTATGTAGATGTAGCAAACCTCTCATGGAACAAGAATGCCAAACTCGAAGTACTTGGTCGCGAGTACCACAATCGTTGGGCTCTCTACACACATCTTCGCCAGATTGATTGGGATTTGAAGAATAAGATTCACCGCCGTTTCGGTGTATATCACTACGAGATTATGCCTAACATTCACCACCATTAGAGCATAGTCATCTCAATAGGAGCGAGGGGATTTCGGCTTACAAAGTTCGATATCCCCTCTCTTATTTTTGACACTCTATAACATATTTTTACTATCTTTGCGCTGCAAAAGCAGTAATATAGGGTTGGAGTGAAGGATATTCTCATTCAACCATACAAAATGGTTATATGGCACAGTTGAAAGGTATTCTCTTCGATATGGACGGTACGCTGGTGGATAATTTGGCGCACCACTTCGCATCTTTCGATGAATTTATTAAACGCAAGGGGCTAACGTTATTGGAGCCCGTATCGTTAAGGATAAACGGAATGCACAGCGATGATGTATTCCGCATATTATTGGGCGAAGAGGAGTGTAAGAAGCACTCGTTAGATGCCCTAAATCGAGAAAAAGAGGAGGTCTATGAGCCGTTCCTGATTAAAGAGGGTTTCTTGAAGCGCACTCCGCGAGGTCGTGAGGCTACGGAGTTGGCATATAAACATTTGGGATTGACACAACCTGAGCGCGAGGGTGAACTTTTTTAACAATAGTTGTAAAAAATGCTATAAGTTTTTGCATATTCTATTGTTTTTACTTATCTTTGCGCCATCTAAACATCTTAAAAAGAAAAAAAAGAAAAATTATGGCAAAGGTTATTACAATTATCGGCTCGGGAATGATGGGTTCGGCTCTTGCATTTCCAGCAGCAGAGAATGGTCACGAGGTTCGTTTGGTTGGTTCGCCACTTGACAATGAGGTTATCGACACTTGCATTGCTACCAATCGTCACCCTAAGTTCAATCGCGATTTTCCAGAGGGTGTAAAGTATTATAAGGTAACAGAGTGGAAAGAGGCTGTTAAGGGTTGCGACTTCGTAATCGGTGGTGTCTCTTCGTTTGGTGTTGATTGGTTTGGCGAGGAGATTTTGGCAAACCTCGACCCAACAATCCCTGTACTTTCGGTAACAAAGGGTTTGATTAACCTCGAGGATGGTACTCTTATCTCGTACCCAGACTATTGGCGTAAGAACTTGCTTGCAAAGGGCATCGACCGTCATGTTTGCGCAGTAGGTGGTCCTTGTACCTCTTACGAGTTGGTATATCACGACCAGACTCAGGTTGCTTTCTGCGGTGCTAATACTGCCGAGTTGAAGATGATGAAGGAGGCAATGAGCACTTCGTACTACCATGTATCAATCACCAACGATGTTATCGGCTTGGAGAGCGCAGTAGCATTGAAGAACGCTTACGCTTTGACCGTTGCAATGACCGTTGGTTTGGTAAATCGTCATCACGGAGCAGACGCAGGTTTGCACTACAACTCACAGGCAGGTGCTTTCTATCAGGCAACTCGTGAGATGACCAAGTTGATGGCTCTTCAAAATGGTTCGCAGGACGCTCTCTGCATCGGTATTGGCGACCTCTATGTAACAGTTTATGGTGGTCGTACCCGTATGATTGGTGTATTGCTCGGTGAGGGTAAGACCTACGAGGAGGCTATCAACCTCTTGGCTGGTGTAACTTTGGAGTCGTTGGTTGTATCTCGCCGCGTTGCTAAGGCTATCTATCGCAAGGCAGAACTCGGCTTGGTATCGTTGGAGGACTTCCCTATGATGTGCCATGCAAACGATGTAATCGAGAATGGCAAGGACGCAGAGTTGCCTTGGGAGGCGTTCACTTTCGATCACACAAAATAGTCCGATATGGCTCAATTAAAGGGGCTTATATTTGATATGGACGGTACGCTGGTGGATAATCTGGCGTACCATTTTTTGGCGTTTGAGGAGTATGCTAAACGCATGGGTTTTTCGCTTATAGAGCCTATGTCGCTAAAACACAATGGTATGCACAGCGATGAACTCTTCAAAACATTAGTAGGCGAATCTATCGTAGCAGAGTATGGTGCGGATAGGCTCAATCGCGAGAAAGAGGCTGTTTATCGCGAGATGTATCGCCCGAATGTTAAACCTGTTGCCGGCATTGTAGAACTCCTTCAAAAAGCCAAGCAGGCAGGTTTGAAATGTGCTATCGGCTCGGCTGGCTGTCGCGAGAATGTGGAGTTTATAATCGAGGCGTTGGGTATTGAAGAGATGATTGATGCTTCGATAAGTGGCAGCGATGTTACGCACGGCAAACCTCACCCCGAGATATTTTCAAAGGCGGTTGAGAGATTAGGGCTGAAACCTGAAGAGTGTATCGTATTTGAAGATGCGATAAACGGTATCATTTCGGGCATTGCTGCAGGCTGTAAATGCTATGGTATCACAACTACTGCCACGGCTGAGGATCTGACAAATGCGGGGGCTTTGGTATGCGCCGAGGAGTTCACAAAAATCACAATAGACGACCTAAACTGTTTGTTTAGGTAATTGAGTATAATAAAAGCAATAAGAGAGGGTTATGCCCTCTCTTATTGCTTTTATTAGAAACTATACTTTGCCAATACATTTACTCGGTTTGCATGCGCCTTTGTACCGTCCATATTCTTGCGACTGCCGTAGAGATATTCGGCTGCGAGAACAAAGCGCGGAGTCAAATTCCAAAAAACATTTCCGAAGATGTACTGTCCTTGCTTGTACATATCGTTGCTGTAGATGCCATTCTTCTTGATGACCGAAACTGTAGAGTAACCGCCCGAAACAAAGAGGTTAGGCAAGATGTTTATCTGTGCTGCCGCCTGCCAACCATACATAGGTGTCGCTTGTACTCGTGTCGGGTCGTTTGGTCGTGGTGTGAAGTCGAGTCCGGAACCCATCAAATCGTTGATGTAGCGCGTAACACCCTCGCCATATACTCCATTCATAAACAACTCCAAATACTTGGTAATTTTAATGTTTCCACTGAATTGTACGCCCCAGCCAAAGAGGTCATCTTCGGTGCTGCGAGCCTTGTTGTAGAGATACATATCGCGGAATACAGCTGATGCGCGGATATGGCTGTCGCGATTTTCGCCCCATGAATATTGGAAATAGACCGGAAAATCGGGTACGCGCTGTGGAATTGCCGACAAGGTCTCGCCGTATGTTCCCGATACGCTCGGCATCTCGGCAGCTGCTCCAACTTTGAGGTGGTCTTTGAGGAACGAGTACTCGTAGCGAATCATCGTAGCGAAACGGAAGTTGTAGGCATTAGGGCCTTGGAAATCGATGGTTGTAGGTGCGGCGGTGAGGTCGCAGAAGGTCGAGACATCGCGACCGATAGTCAAACCGAGCATCTGCACATAGCCCGAGCGAATACGCGGAGTGTAGCTACCAGTAATGCCTCCTCGGAAGTCCAAATCCATAAATACGTGTACCTGACCGAGTTTTTTAGTGTTGGCAATACCTCGAATGAAGATGCGCGATGTTGTGGCGTCCATACGAATCTCCTGCTTGTCGGCAGGAGTGAGAGCCATAGGAACATCGTAAGGTACCATATCTATATTATTTACGGTACGATCAAACGAATAGGCGGCACGCAGAGCTACATCTCCACCAATGGCAAAGGAGAAGGTGTTGCGTTTGTCGGCAAAAATAGCCGATGGCATCAAAACCTGTTGCGTTCCCTCGCGGGTAGCGTTTTTATGATCCTCGATAGCGGCTTTTACAGCGGCATTCTTGATAAGTATATCCTGCTGATTACAGCCTTGAGGCATACAGGTTATTGTGTCCTTCTCGCTGACCGAGATGATATAGACGGTAGGCTCTGCTCCGCCGTGATGATATCGCTGTACGCGATGGTGTTGTGCCGTAGCGGTAAGTGCTATCGCCGAGGCTCCGATAATTAGTAAAAACTTTTTCATACCATTTTTATTTTAAGTTACGCTCTCTACGGGTGCAAACCTTGTGCCACTACACCATCTCCTCCTCACGCTCGACCTCTTTTTCGAGTTCATCGCGCCAATGGAGTGAGGCGTGCGAGCCATCGCAATAGGGTTTGTTTGCCGATTCGCCACAGCGACAAAGTACAGTGCGGTTTCGTATCTCGTAAGATACCCCATCTTCGCGAGCAATGCGTATGCCTCCTCGCACCCACAACCCTCCGCTACAATGCAAAGCATCGTCTTCGATAAGCCCGAGACTCGGCTCGTAGTGTCGCTCGAATGGCAGGTCGGAGCCATTGCCCCAAATCATCAATCGCCCACTCGGACACATCGAGGCTTGACGTATGGCTTGACGGCGTGCCGTATCGTCAAAAGAGGTCTCGGTGGCAGCCCATACTCCCCCACCGGCATCGCAAAATCGTGCAAAGACGCAATATTGAGGGTTGTCGGTAAGGGTGAGTTCATCTCCCGAGGTTATCTCGACATCGTCTAATAACGCCTCGGGGCGGGCAGTAAGTTTCGATTTCCACTTGTGCGAATGGTGCGAGCCATCGCAGTAGGGTTTGTTTTTCGATGCTCCGCACCGACAGAGCGATGTCGGCTCTTTTTCGGTTGAGAAGTGTTTGCCCTCCTCGAAAGACCAACTCTCGCCCAATTCGTTGGGAACGATGTGTTGTGTCGCCAAAGGTGGCTGACCATAGACCAAATATGGACCTTTATCGCTTACGATAATTTTGTACTCCGGAGCAGCAGGAGTTGTTCCTGTTTCGATTTTTTGCTTTGCCATAGTAATAAGTAGATTGTATTATTCGTTGATGAAAAAGGCAAGAATTATTCCTAAATAGAGAGAAGTGATTGCTATTTATCAACTTTTTTTGTATATTTGCAAGTTGTAAAAGATTTCTGAATATGAGAAGTGTAAAGTTTTTGATTATAGCGTTGATGTCGATAGCGACATTGGCATCGTGTAATAAGGAGGGTGATGGGGCTTCGTTGGCATTGAGTCGTACTGCGCTCTATTTCTCCTCGTGGAATGATAATTCGCAGGTTATATCCTATGTGGCGACCAATACGGTTTCGGTTGGCGTTGGCTCTATAAGCAATGGCTGGGAGGCCTTTGTTAACGCCACAACGAAGGAGATTTTGGTAACTCCCGTGGGCGCTACCGATGATACGGTATCTGAGGAGGAGTTGCCAAAGGAGGGTGTTATGGTCATAAATGCCTTGAATAAGGAGAATCAGGCTACCAGCTATATGATAAACCTCTACATTTGCGAAACGGTTGCTGCCGATAGAGATGGCGCATCGAACTGCTATGTCGTGACTGCTCCGAATACCAACTACACATTCGATGTAATGAACCGACCTGATGGCTCTTCGTTGGAGACCGCGAGCGTGAAGTTGTTGTGGCAGAGTAATCCCGAAATAGTCAATAATGTAGATATTGTTGGTGGCAAGGCTCAATTCTATGTTGCTCCATCTGCCGAGGATACTACTCGTTTGGAGGATACTAATGCTGTAATCGCAGCGTATAATGCTGTGGGTGAGGTGATTTGGAGTTGGCATTTGTGGATTGTAAACGAAAATCCGCTTACTGCAACTACCACCTATCAACTCAATGGCGAGGAGAAGGTCTTTATGAATATGAATCTTGGCGCATTCACGAATGCTAATGGCTCGGCTGATGAGCAGAAGATTCACGACTCGTATGGTATGTACTATCAGTGGGGCAGGAAAGATCCGTTCCCACGCCCATACTACTTTGATGCTTCGGGCGCAGAGGCAGAGGGTTGCTTCAATGGCGACAACTATATTATCAGTGGTAAGTTCGAGGAGTGCAGTGCCACAACGGGAACGGTTGCTTATACGGTAAAGAATCCTATGACCTATATTACCAATGCAACCTGCATTGAAGAGGGTGGCGATGGCGTTGGCGATTGGCTTGCAGTGGCGGATAATACGCTTTGGAACGATACTGAAAAGAGCCTCTATGATCCTTGTCCAAAGGGCTGGCGCGTGCCTACAGCAAGAGACTTGGCGACATTGAAACTCACTGACAATAACGCGGCAGATAACAACGAAGCACTCGAAAATGCTCGAGGACAATATGGTTGGAATCTCTCGGGCGATGTTGGCTCGGCCTTCTGGTCGGCTTGTGGTCGCCGTAGATATAACGATGGAAAAATCGAGAATATGAACTCGAAAGAGGGTGTCTATCCTTCGCAACCACAGCCTTGGGAGGGTTACTATTGGACATCTTCAACAACTGCAGATGGCAAGGCAGTGTCGCTCTACTTCGATTTGACGACAACTCGCGTAAATAAGTTCTCACCGAACCATTCGGCTCGCCGAGCAAATGGCTTCCAAGTGAGATGCGTTAAAGAGTAACAAAAAGCAACCTTCGGGTTGCTTTTTTGTTAGTGAGTAGTGAGTAGTGAGTAGTGAGTAGTGAGTAGTGAGGAGTTCTTCCACCCTTATTATGGCGCTAACCAATTAACGGCTAGTAACGGCTAGTAACGGCTAGTAAGGGTGCGCCTTAACTCTCAACTTTTAATTTTGCGCTCGTCTCTCGTCTCTCGTCTAATATGGCACTAACATTGTATCATAGCGATAAGGTCACAAAAATCTTTTCGCTATGAAAATTTCTACCGGTAAGGGCGAAATATCCCTTTGGGCCTTGTTGGCCATTTGGTCGGTCTCGGCTGTAACTTCGTTGCCAGGGTTGGCGATATCTCCTATTTTGGAGGATTTGAGCCGTATTTTTCCCTCGGCATCGCAACTCGAAATCCAGATGCTCACATCATTGCCTTCGCTGTTGATTATTCCGTTTGTGCTGTTGTCGGGCTGGCTATCGACACGAGGCGAGTCGCTGAAACTGCTTGCCGTGGGTTTGGCGATATTCTTTTTGAGTGGTGTGGTGTGCATCTTTGCAAAGGATATTCGCCTGTTGATTGTGGCAAGTTGTATTATGGGTGCAGGTGCAGGTATTGCAGTACCCTACTCAACAGGTCTTGTCGTGCGCTACTTTACGGGCGATAGCCGAGTGCGACAACTCGGCATCAGCTCGGCGGTGAATAATCTATCATTGGTGTTGGCTACGGCGGTGGTTGGCTGGATCGCGACAAGAGATTGGCATCTTGCCTTTACGGTCTATCTTCTGCCTGCGGTGTCGATGGTTATGTTGCTCGCTTTGCGCAACGCAAAGGCAGCGCCCGAGCCGGAGGAGAGCGACCAATTGCGCCAATCGAAAATTCATTGGAAACGCCTTGTTGGGCTTTCGGTGTTGTATTTCGTTATAACTTTTACCACGCTTGTAATCACATTTTACCTCTCGTTCCTGCTCGAAAAATACCACTTCCCACAGGAGTTCTCGAGCGTTATGATATCACTCTTTTTCCTTGCGATTATGGTCCCCGGATTTGCGCTGAACGGCATTATTCGCAGGGTGCGCTCGATGACCATCTTCGTATCGTTGCTTTTTGTCGTTGTGGGGTTGTTGTTGGTAGGCACAGTACCCGATATTCCGCTGATGACTCTCGGAGTAATTCTAACAGGTGTGGGATATGGTGTTTTGCAACCTATAATATATGATAAAACGGCAATTATAGCCCCTCCTGATGCCGCGACAAAGGCGTTGTCGGTGGTAATGACTGTCAATTATGTGGCGGTAGTGGTCTGTCCGCTTGTGGTCGATTTCGCCGAGAAAATTTTTCGCCAAAAGGAGGAGTCCTTCCCATTTGTCGCAAGTGCGATATTGGTAGCTATGGTGGCGCTGTTGTCGCTTATCTTGCGAAAAAGTTTCGTTCTGGGACTCGATGAATCGTACTATAAGATAGTAGATAGTAGTGAGTAGTGAGGAGTGAGGAGTGAGTAGTGAGTAGTTCTTCGTATCTTGTCTGAACTCCGAGCGTGGTCAAGGCGCAAGCATTTTAAGGAGTTTAAGGTTAAGGAAGCGCCGTAGGTCTAAATAAAAATACCTTTAATTGTCAATTGTCAATTCGTCAATTGTCAATTTTTTTCTATCTTTGTACTCGTGAAGAGTACTATTCAGATATTTTCGGAACTTGGTGTGCGCCTTGCAGAGTTTGGCGCTGACGAGAAATCGCGCTCGGTTATTGCCCACGCAGTGGCGGAGAATGAGTGGTTTTCGGTCGAGGATATTTGCTACGCTGTAGAGGCCGTGCGACAGCAGATGCTCGATGCTGACAAAATCGCACAATGGCTCTCGCACTACCCTGCTGTTGGCTCTCGCACTCCGCGCCGAGTAGCAATAATTATGGCTGGAAATATACCGTTGGTCGGTTTTTTTGACCTTATGTGTGTTGTCGCATCGGGCGATATTCCGTGCGTGAAGCCATCGAGCAAAGACCATATTCTGGAGGAGTATATCGAACAGTTGCTTCACGATATTGAGCCGGAATTGCGCATAGAACGCTATGTCGAAGGTGGAGAGTACGATGCTGTGATTGCTACGGGTGGAGATAATGCAAACCTCTATTTTGCTACCACTTTCGAGGGCATTCCGAGTCTTCTGCGAGGTAGTCGCCATTCGGTTGCGGTGCTGTCGGGGAAGGAGTCGAAAAAGGAGATAGACGCCCTCGCCGATGATATTTTCAGATATTCCGGGTTGGGGTGTCGCAATGTTTCGATGGTGTTTGTGCCGAAGCGAGGTCATTTGTCGCTGAAGGTGCGTAAGATGTGTCGTGCATATCACAACAACTATCTGCAATGCAGAGCGTTACTTACGATGCAGGGAGTGAAGTTTGAAGATCTGGGCGAGGCGGTTTTGGTGCGCTCGAAGGCGGAGTTTCCTCGCTTTTTAAGCCAGATAAATGTGGTTGAATACTCCTCGTTGTCGGAGGTGCAGTCGTGGCTTGCCGAGAATGACAATGCGTTGCAATGCGTTGTAACGAGTGCTAAAGAGTTGCATTCTCGCTCTATTCCATTTGGTTGCGCTCAACAACCAACGCTCTTTGATTATGCAGACGAGCGAGATACAATGCAATTTTTAACCTCAATCGATTAGGAAATTGAAAATTTATGCTATATTTGCATATCCAAAACACTAAAATTTATAGAACTATGAAGAAAATTATTTTGATTATGGTTGCCGTATTGGCATTTGTAACCGTTTCGGCACAACCTCCACAGGGAATGCAGGGCGGACAGCGCGGTGGTAATAATAGCGCGCGTATGGTTGAGATGTTGCAGAAGCAACTCAATATGAGCCCAGAGCAGGCAGAGAAGTTTGCGCCTGTATATCAGGGCTATCAGCGCGAAATTCGCAATGTGCGTAAGGAGACCAAGATGGTAGTCGATTCTTACAAGAATGAGGAGATGACCGTGAAAGTTGCCAAGAAGATTATGATGGCACAACTCAATGGCGACAAAGCGATTATTCAGGTTAAGAAGGAGTATATCCGAGTATTTGTGGACTATCTGACACCGGAGCAACTTGCAAAGGTGTTCACTCTCGGTCAAGGACCTCGCCGTCCTCGCGGTGGAAAGCCTGGGCAAGGTCCGCGACCACAAAGCGTGCCACAGCGATAAAAAAAAGCAACCTCAGGGTTGCTTTTTTTATCGCTCGTTATATGAGTGTTATTCCATTTTTTAGACACTCTTGGCGCATCTTGTCAGGCCAAATGCTCGATTGGGTTTCGCCGATGTGGGCTTTGTGTAACAGTATCATACACAGACGGCTCTGCCCTATTCCGCCACCGATGGTTTGAGGTAGCGAGCCTTCGATAAGTCGGCGATGGAAATAGAGCTGTTTGCGCTCCTCCTTATTGTGTTCGGCAAGTTGTCGCTCCAACGCCTCTCTATCTACGCGAATACCCATAGACGAGAGTTCGATTGCGCGGTTGAGTATCGGATACCATATAAGCAGGTCGCCATTCAGCCCTCTCAAGCCTGTTTCGGGCGATATTGTCGAGTAGTCATCGTAGTCGGTGGCGCGATTATCGTGCCTCTCGCCATTGCTCAATACCGAGCCTATACCTATAATAAATACCGCACCATACTCCTTGCAAATGGCATCTTCACGCTCTTTGGGAGTTAGATTCGGGTATCGTTGCAGTAACTCTTCCGAGTGGATAAATGTCACCTTTTCGGGCAGGAACGATTCGATCTGTGGATAGGTTTCGCAGATGTGGTACTCGGTGCGAAGAATGGCGTTGTAGATGTGTTCTACGGTAGATTTCAGATAATCGATGGTGCGCTCCTCGCTACTCATCACCCTCTCCCAATCCCATTGATCGACATAGAGTGAGTGGAGATTATCCAACTCCTCATCGGCACGAATAGCGTTCATATCTGTAATAATGCCGTAACCACATTTAACCTCGTAGTCGGCAAGCGTTACGCGTTTCCACTTCGCAAGGGAGTGTACAACCTCCGCCTCAGCACCGCCCATATCTGCGATTGGAAAGGTTACAGGGAGCTCGGTACCACTCAAATCGTCATTCATTCCCAACCCCTTAAGAACGAATAGGGGCGCAGTTACACGGCGCAGACGCAACTCCGTAGAGAGACTTGCCAAGAAGAAATCTTTGATAACTTTGATGGCTATCTCGGTCTGTTGCAATGTGAGTGTTGCTGTGTAGTTTTCGGGTATAATTAGTCTGCTCATAACTCGGTTGTTTTTGCCTAACAATTCGCAAAGATAACGAAAAAAATGGAAAACGGAAAGCTGAATTCGTCAACGGACACAAAAAAAGACGACTTAAAAAGTCGTCTTGATTTTGTGGGAGTTGACGGATTGGCTACTGCGCTCGCTGATGCTCGCTCCGCTTAACGCCTTTCCGTTCCGCTCGCCGCGGGGGCCCTTACAAGAACTGCACTACGCAAGAAGTTGATAAATCAACCCTTTTATTTTCGCTACTACGCCCTACAAACAAGTTTGCGTGCGTAGTATCAAAAACAAAAAAGATGTCTTTCGACATCTTCTTGCTTCGTTTGTTCTTGTGGGAGTTGACGGATTCGAACCGCCGACCCTCTGCTTGTAAGGCAGATGCTCTAAACCAGCTGAGCTAAACTCCCTTTTCGAAAATGGCTCGGGACTGCTATTCGTTAACTTCAAAGTATGTTGCTATCCACTTCAACACCTTTTACTCGCCAACCTCTAACTCTCGTTATCACTCTTGTCGTAATCGAATATCTTTTGCAACCCTCGCGCAATAGCGCCTGAACAAGGACTTGAACCTAGGACCCCATGATTAACAGTCATGTGCTCTAACCAACTGAGCTATTCAGGCGTTTTTTAGAACCTTGCAAATGGGTTATTCCCGTTTTGCGAGTGCAAATATATGGCAAAATTTTTATTCCTGCAAAACTTTTGCACAAAAAAATTAAAAAAATTATCTTTGTGCCAATGAAATCGGTTGTTAAAATAGTCGTTATCGCTTTATTTACACTTATTTATGGTGAAATAAGGGCGCAAATTAAATTTGAAAAAATTTCTCATAATTTCGGCGCGATTGCCGAAGATGGTGGTGCTGTTGAGTGCGATTTTGCATTTTGCAACATCTCGGCGGAGCCTATTGTGATTGTTGCGACACACTCGTCGTGCGGTTGCACGAAGGCGGAGTTTTCGCGTAAGCCCGTGATGCCCGACAGTGTCGCTACGATAAAGGTGATTTTTAATCCGATGAACTATCCGGGAACTTTTGCCCGAAAGGTTACTGTCGTAACAAATAGAGGTGTATTGGAGGAACGGCTGCTGGTTTCGGGAGAGGTTACTCCTCGCAGAAAAACAATCGAAGAGCGCTACCCTATTTTGTTGAGTGATGGGGTGCGTACCGCAACAAATGCCCACTCGTTTGGCTATCTCGAACACGGTAAGACGAAGCAATCGACCTTTGAACTCTATAATGGCTCATCTCGCAAAGTTTCACTGCAGGTTTATAACCGCTATTCGGAGTTGGAGTTTTATGCTCCGACAGAGATTGGCGCAGGTGAGGAGGCGGTTGTGAATTTCACCTGTTTGTTGCCCGAAAATAGCGAGAAATATGGCTCTCTCTCCTACGAGGTTTATCTGCTCATAGATGGGCAAAAGTCGCGATATCCACTCATTATAAATGGTCTTGCGATAGATTCTCGCGAAGAAAATGCAAATAATCGTGCGCAAATGATTGCTCTTTCAGAAAATTTTATTAAATTTGGCGCTGTAAAGTGCGCGCACGCGAAACACGCCCGCGTATTGAAGGTGTATAATAAGGGCGCGCAACCTCTCAAAATTCGCAAAATAGAGCTGAATGGAGAGGGTTTTGAGGCAAAAATAGAGGGCAACAGCACGATTGAAGCAGGAGACGACAGAGATGTGCTGATTGAGATGGAACCTTCGAGTTTGCCATTTGGGGCAGTCGTAGAGAGGTTGCGCATTGTGAGCAACGACCCGAAGATGCCCGTTTACACGATTAGAGTCTCGGCAATTGTCGAGAAGTAACAAAAAAGTGAAGAAACAGAGTATGTTTGAGATAGTAGAAAAGAGAGAACTTGCGGAGAATATCTATTTAACCCGCGTCAAGGCTCCGCGCATTGCACACTCGGCACAGCCGGGGCAATTTGTGATTGTGCGTGCCGATGAGCATGGCGAGCGCACTCCGCTTACGATAGCCGACTATGATGCGGAGGCCGAGACCGTAACGCTTGTAACGCAGGCATTGGGTGTCTCAACCCGCAAAATTGTTGCAAAGGGCGAGGGCGAATTTCTTGCCGATGTAGCAGGCCCACTCGGTCGCCCATCAGACTTTGTGAATGAACCTATCGAGGAGTTGCGCAAGCGCAAGTATATCTTTGTGGGCGGTGGCGTTGGCGCCGCACCCGTATATCCACAGGTTAAGTGGCTCGCAGAGCGTGGTGTAGAGGTCGATGTTATCGTGGGAGCGAAGAGCAAGGATTTGCTCATTTATGCAGAGGAGATGCGCAAGGTTGCGACAAACCTCTACATCGCTACTGACGATGGCTCGGAGGGCTTCCACGGTTTGGTTACTGCCTTACTCGAAAAGTTGATTGTAGAAGATGGCAAGCAGTACGATTGCTGTGTGGCTATCGGCCCGATGATTATGATGAAGTTTGTGACGCTGACAGCGAAGAAGTTTGAGTTGCCGTGCATCGTATCACTCAACGCCTTGATGGTAGATGGTACGGGAATGTGCGGAGCGTGTCGCGTGACTATCGCAGGCAAGACAAAGTTTACCTGCGTTGATGGTCCGGAGTTTAACGCCTACGATGTCGATTTTGACGAGGCTATGCGCCGTCAGGGTATGTACCGCACACAGGAGCAGCGCGCTGTGGCTATTCAGCGTGAGCGTGAGGCGGGACACAAGTGTAATATAGGTTTGGATAAGTAGTTTTATGGCAAATAAGATACCTCGTGTTCCTGTAAGAGAACAAGATGCAAAAGTCAGAGCAACCAACTTTGAGGAGGTTTGCTACGGTTATAATGTTGAGGAGGCGCAGTTGGAGGCTACCCGATGCCTCGATTGTAAGAACCCTCGCTGTGTGGCGGCTTGTCCTGTCGGTATTCAGATACCGCGATTTATTGAGCGCCTGCGTGAGGGCGATATGAGAGGTGCTGCGGATATTATATCGGCAGACTCATCGTTGCCAAGTATCTGTGGTCGCGTTTGTCCACAGGAGACACAGTGCGAAGGCGCGTGTATTCTTGGTATCAAAGGCGAATCGGTGGCTATCGGCAAGTTGGAGCGTTTTGTCGGCGATTGGCAGTTGGAGAATGGTCGTGTAGCTCAAAAGGTGGAGAAGAATGGTTACAAGGTGGCTATCGTAGGTAGTGGTCCTTCGGGATTGGCTTGTGCGAGCGATCTTGCGAAGATGGGCTACGAGGTTACTATTTTCGAGGCTCTGCACGAAGCAGGAGGCGTTTTGGTCTATGGTATTCCGGAGTTCCGTTTGCCAAAGGAGCGTGTCGTAAAGCGCGAAATAGAGAGTGTTAAGCAACTCGGTGTCACAATCGAAACCGATGTTGTTGTAGGTCGCACTATTACGGTCGATGAGTTGCTCGACAAAGAGGGCTACGATGCTGTATTTATCGGCTCGGGTGCAGGTCTGCCACGATTTATGGGTATCGATGGCGAGAACTTGAACGGAGTAGTTTCGGCAAATGAGTTCCTCACTCGCGCCAATCTGATGCACGCATACGATGAGGAGTACGATACACCTATATATGTAGGTCGCAAGGTTGTGGTCGTAGGTGGCGGAAATGTTGCGATGGACGCTGTGCGTACTGCAAAGCGTTTGGGTGCAGAGGCTACCATCGTCTATCGCCGTAGCGAGAAGGAGTTGCCTGCTCGTGTCGAGGAGGTACATCACGCCAAGGAGGAGGGTATCGAGTTTAAGATGCTCACAAATCCTACGGCTGTGTTGGGCGATGATAAGGGCTGGGTACGCGCTATAAACTGCGTAGAGATGGAGTTGGGCGAGCCTGATGAGAGTGGTCGCCGTTCTCCGCAGGTTGTTGAAGGTTCGGATTTCGAGATTGAGTGCGATGTTGTAGTTATGGCACTCGGAACATCTCCAAATCCGCTTATTGCCTCGACTACCGATGCTCTTGAGACTACACGCCGGGGCTGTATCGTTGCTGACGATTGGGGACAGACCTCGCGCGAAGGAGTCTTTGCGGGTGGCGATACAGTGACAGGTGCTGCAACGGTTATCCTTGCTATGGGTGCAGGACGAAAGGCTGCAGTGGCTATTGACCGCTATGTACAAGGAGTTGAAAACAAATAATACAAATTACTAATAAATAAAAGAACTATGAAAAAGATCTATTCGATTTTAAGTATTGTGGCTGTTGTAGCCTCTACTATGTTTGTTTCGTGCGCTCAGAAGAAGACGCCGGATGTAGTAACTGCACCTCCAATGTATGTTGAGGCGACCTACACCGCTTTAGATGGCGGTGGTCACGATTGGACTTGGGACGCAGCTTACACTTACAACTCTTCACATGTTTATCGTGGATTGTATCAGCGTACCGTAAACGATACAGGCGGATACGAGGTTGATAAGAATGAGTGGATTCGTTACGAGATGATGCCAAATGTGGATTGGACTGCTACTATTGTTGAGGGTAGCGAGTATCTGCAGTTTTTGGCAAATCCTAACGGCTATATTGGTCCTAATCCTGCCGGAAACTATCTCACCAACACTGTTAGCGGTAAGCGCGGAAATAACACATTGGTATTCTGCGTTGTTAAGACCCCAGCATACGGCGAAGAGAATGTAACCTGCAAGGTGGATATTGAAATGGCTAATGAGTCTATTAATATCTGTACATTCGTTATTGAGGCATCGCTTGTACCGACAAGTGGAAGTAATTAAAATTGTCTATTACAACAACAAAGGCAGAGATTGGAAGTAATCTCTGCCTTTATTGTTGTTATCTAATCGCTCTCTTGCTCCTTACTCCCACTCGATAGTGGCGCTTGGTTTTGGCGAGAGGTCGTAGCAAACACGATTTACATTCTTGACCTCCTTCAAGATACGGTCAGTAATCTTTGCCAATACAGCCCAATCGATATGCTCGATAGTTGCGGTCATTGCATCTACGGTATTCACCGCACGAATGATTACAGGCCAATCGTACGAACGAGCATTGTCGCGTACACCTACCGACTTGAAGTCTGGCACAATGGTGAAGTACTGCCATACAGTCTTATCCAAGCCTGCCTTTGCGAACTCCTCACGCAGGATAGCGTCAGACTCACGAACAGCCTCCAAGCGGTCGCGAGTGATTGCACCAAGGCAACGAACTCCCAAGCCCGGACCAGGGAATGGCTGACGATATACCATCTCGTAAGGCAAGCCCAATTCCAAACCGCAAGCACGAACTTCGTCCTTGAAGAGTTGCTTCAATGGCTCAACCAACTCGAACTGTAAATCCTCTGGCAGACCGCCTACATTGTGGTGCGACTTGACCATCTTTGCGGTCTTTGTTCCACTCTCCACGATGTCGGGATAGATTGTTCCTTGTCCGAGGAAGTCGATACCCTCCAACTTGCGAGCCTCCTCCTCGAATACGCGGATAAACTCGCCACCGATAATTTTACGCTTCTTCTCGGGGTCCTCGACACCCTCCAACTTCGTAAGGAAACGCTCCGTAGCATCAACATATACAAGGTTGGCGCAGAGTTGATTGCGGAATACTTCCACAACATCTTCCGACTCGCCCTTGCGCATCAAACCGTGATTTACATGCACGCAAACGAGGTTTTCGCCAATAGCCTTCAACAGCAACGCTGCAACAACTGATGAATCTACTCCACCCGACAATGCGAGCAACACCTTCTTGTTGCCCACCTGCTGGCGAATTAACTCAACTTGGTCAGCAACGAAGTTGGTCATATTCCAATTAGCCTCTGCCTTGCAAGTGTCGAATACAAAGCCCTTTACAGCCTCTTTAATGGCTTCGAGGTTGTCTGTGAATTGTGGTAACTTCTTGTCGCACAACGCCTTATCCCAGCCTGCCGCCATTACAGGGTAGCCTGCCTTGTAAATCTCGGGCAGAACATCAATCTCTACCCCATCGATTACGCAGTTAGGACCTCCGTTGATAATCACACCCTTAACATTTGGCAACGCCTGCAACTCCTTTGCAGTGATGTCGTGTGGGTAAATCTCGCTATATACGCCCAATGCACGAATTGCTCGGGCAACTACTGTGTTCTCATGACTTCCCAAATCCAAGATTACAATCATATCCTGCTTCATAACTGTTTTGCTTTTTGTTTGAAAATCGTTCCGATTGGTAAATTTTGCACCTTACTTGCATCGTAAATGCTCACATAGGCTTACTATGCTGCGCTTTCCGCTACTGCGTAACGCACAAAATTTCCTCAATCGCCTCCGATTTTGAATGAATGGAAAAATAACTCTATTTTTAATTCTCAATTCTTAATTCTCAATTCTCAATTAAAATTACTCTCCACGAGAGTAATTTGGTGTTTCGCGTGTGATGGTGATGTCGTGTGGGTGGTTCTCCACTACGGCTGCCGAGGTGATGCGAACAAAACGAGCCTTCTGCAACTCCTCGATATTACGCGCTCCGCAGTAACCCATACCTGCACGAATACCGCCAACCAACTGATATACAGTCTCCGACAATGAGCCTTTGAATGGTACGCGACCTACAATTCCCTCCGGAACGAGTTTCATAGCGTTAGCCTCGCCATCTTGGAAGTAGCGGTCCTTCGAGCCAGCCTTCATTGCATCGATTGAACCCATACCGCGATAGGTCTTGAACTTACGACCGTTGTAGATGATTGTTTCGCCCGGAGACTCCTCCGTGCCCGCAAACATCGAGCCGCACATCACGCAAGTTCCACCTGCAGACAACGCCTTCACGATATCTCCCGAATAGCGCAAACCGCCATCGGCAATAACGCCTACACCACTACCCTGCGCAGCCTTTGCACAGTCGAATATAGCGGTAAGTTGCGGAACACCTACGCCAGCAATGATACGAGTGGTACAGATTGAGCCCGGACCAATACCTACCTTGATACCATCTGCTCCGTTATCTATAAGGTATCTTGCAGCTTCGGCAGTAGCGATATTTCCAACCACTACATCGAGCTTTGGATAAACCTCCTTAATCCTCTTCAACAAGCCGACAACGCCCTTGGTGTGACCGTGTGCCGAGTCGAGAACTACGGCATCGACATTTTCGGCAACGAGTGCAGCAACACGCTCCATTGCATCGGGCGTAATTCCGATACCTGCTGCTACACGAAGGCGACCCTTCGAATCCTTGCAAGCGTTCGGGTGGTCCTGAGCCTTGGTTAAGTCCTTGTAGGTGATAAGTCCTACGAGGTGTCCCTCCTTATCCACTACGGGCAACTTCTCAATCTTGTTCGAGAGCAGTACCTCTGCAACATCGGTATTCTTGTCGCCCTCGGTGATGGTTACAAGATTTTTCGAGGTCATAACCTCCTCAATCTTGCGCGACATATCCTTCTGGAAGCGGAGGTCGCGGTTGGTTACGATACCTACGAGGTAGCGATTATTATCGACTACCGGAATACCGCCGATTTTATTCTCCTGCATCATTGCCAACGCATCGCCTACGGTATTTTCGCGACCAATGGTAACAGGGTCGTCAATCATACCGTTCTCGGCGCGCTTCACACGGCGTACTTGCGCAGCCTGCTCGGCAATAGACATATTCTTGTGAATCACGCCGATACCGCCCTCGCGTGCAATGGCAATAGCCATCGGTGCTTCGGTTACGGTATCCATCGCAGCCGAAACGATAGGGATATTGAGCGTGATGTTTCGCGAGAAGCGACTCTTGGTGCTGACCTCGCGTGGGAGAACCTCCGAGTATGCCGGTACAAGCAATACATCGTCAAAGGTCAAACCCTCTTGATAAACTCTTTCGTCAAGGAACATAATTACCTATATTTATATTATATTGTTTTGTTGTTTGCTACTCCGTGTGTTGTTGCTCGTTGGTGGCAAAGTGTTTAGGGGCGTTAGGGGCGTTAGGGGCGTTAGGGGTGATTGAGAATTGAGAATTAACTCCTATCTCCTATCTCCTATCTCCTATCTCCTATCTCCTATCTCCTATCTCCTATCTACTCACTACTCACTACTCACTACTCACTAAACAAAAAAGACCGCTACAATCCCTTGTAGAGGTCTTTTTATTCGCGCACTGCGCACACTCCCCAGCATTTGAACTCCGAACAGCGCGGAGTCGATTGCTCGATTATGTTGTGCAGTATATACATTTGCTCAAACTTTTGGCAAAGATAGAACAAAAAATGCAAAATGCAAAATGCAAAATGCAAAATTTATCAAAAAAAATCTCTCAACTTTGTGAAATAATTGCGGCTATTACAGGGGTGTATATTTTTCAATAAATTGTTGATAAGTCCGCTGTAAGGTCTTTTTTATATAATAAAAAAAGAGTATCTTTGCGCTATGTTTTTGCAGAGAGTACATATCGCCTCTTGTGTGCAGCAGCGTCAGCGAAAGTCGCAGCAGATGTCGGGGGCGTGCGTGCGCAGATAAAAGACCACTACAGGGGATTGTAGCGGTCTTTTTTGCTTTTTTGAAAAAAGCCATAGCATTTACATTAGACAGCGAATGGCAACGAATGGCAACGAATGGCATGCGGACTTCGTCCTGAATGGCAAGCGCAATCAAAGATTGCTGAATGGCAAAAATATAAATTGTCATTAAATGCCATTAAGTGAGCATAGCGAACGAATGCCATTAAATGCCATTAAATGCCATTTTGGTAAGTGCACCAACGAGCAACAACATACGGAGTAAACAATAAACAATACATAAAACAATTACATTATGAAGGTAGCAGTGGTAATGGGTTCGACAAGCGACTGGGACATTATGAAGGCGGCTTGTGAGACTCTCGAAGAGTTGGGTATCGAGTATGAGAAGCGCGTTATCAGCGCACATCGTACTCCCGATTTGATGTACGAATTTGCCAAGTCGGCGCGTGAGCGTGGCTTTGGTGCAATCATAGCAGGTGCAGGCGGTGCAGCGCATGTAGCAGGTGTTACGGCAGCGATGACTACCGTGCCGGTTATCGGTGTGCCAATCAAGACCTCGGCGCTCGGTGGATTGGATTCGTTGCTCTCGATTGTGCAGATGCCGGGTGGTATTCCGGTGGCAACGACCGCAATCAACGGTGCGAAGAATGCAGCACTTATCGCTGCGCAGATTTTTGCCCTCACCGACAAGGCTGTCGAGGAGAAGTTGCTCGCCTTCCGCGCGAAGCAAACGGCAACAGTTCTGTCGGCTACGCTTCCAGAACTTTAATTGAGAATTGAGGATTGAGGATTGAGAATTATTTTCTCTAACGCCCCTAACGCCTCTAACGACCCTAATAAAAAAGAGTATGAAAAACCACAGAATATTTGTCGAGAAGTACGCTCGCTTTCAGGTTGAGGCTGAGTCGCTCCGCAAGGAGTTGAACGAAAACCTCTCACTCGCTATCGAGGAGTTGCGCGTACTCAATGTTTACGATTTGTTCGGATTTAGTGATGACCTTGTGGAGCGTTGTCGCTACTCCGTATTTGGTGAGATTGTCACCGACCTTGTCACTGATGAGTGCGATTACGAGGGCAAAAAGTATCTCGCTATCGAGTATCTGCCGGGTCAGTTCGACCAGCGTGCATCATCAGCCGTAGATTGTGTTCATCTGTTGGAGCCTGCTGCGGAGGTTAAAATTCGCTCTTCGCGCCTCTATATCTTCGATGATGGCGTAACGGAGGAGCAGATGGCGAAGATTAAGCACTACCTTATCAATGCCGTAGAGTCGCGCGAGAAGAACTTGCAAATTTTGTCAGACGCTGAACAAGCCGATATCAAACCCGTACCTGTATTGGAGGGCTTTACCGATATGAAGGAGGAGGATTTGGAGCCATACTGCAAGGCGAATGGCTTGGCAATGAATGCAGACGACTTGCGTTGCGTTGTGGAGTACTTCCGCAGTGAGCATCGCAACCCAACACAGACCGAGTTGCGAATCCTCGATACCTATTGGAGCGACCACTGTCGCCACACTACCTTTACCACCGAGATTGAGGAGATAAAGATTGACGACTCGTTTATGAAGAGCGAGTACGAAACTGCATTGGCGGAGTTCGGCGTGATGCGCAAGGAACTCGGTCGTGAGCAGAAGTCGTTGTGCCTGATGGAGTTGGCGACTATTGGCGGTCGCTACCTGCGTAAGATTGGCAAACTTGACGATATGGAGGTGAGCGAGGAGAACAACGCTTGCTCTATCTTCGTTGATGTAGATATCGAGGGACAGAGCGAGAAGTGGCTCTTGCAGTTTAAGAACGAAACCCATAACCACCCTACTGAGATTGAGCCTTTCGGAGGTGCATCGACCTGCTTGGGTGGTGCTATCCGTGACCCACTGTCGGGTCGTGCCTATGTCTATCAGGCTATGCGCGTAACGGGTGCGGGCGATATATATAAAGGTATAGACGAAACCATCGAAGGAAAGTTGCCACAGCGCATCATCTCGCGTAAGGCAGCAGCAGGCTATTCGAGCTATGGCAACCAGATTGGCTTGGCGACAACCCACGTGCGCGAGATTTACCACGATGACTATGTGGCAAAGCGTTTGGAGGTGGGCGCCGTAGTTGGTGCTGTCAAGGCGGCAGATGTTCGCCGTGAGAGCCCTGCACCGGGCGATGTAGTACTCCTCTTGGGAGGTCGCACAGGTCGTGATGGCATCGGTGGAGCAACCGGCTCGTCAAAGCAACACACCACCGCTTCGTTGGAGGAGTGTGGCTCGGAGGTGCAGAAGGGAAATGCTCCCGAGGAGCGCAAGATTCAGCACCTGTTCCGCCGTGGCGATGTAACGCGCCTTATCAAGAAGTCGAACGACTTTGGCGCAGGTGGTGTTTCGGTGGCTATTGGCGAATTGACCGATGGCTTGGATATCTACCTCGACAGAGTACCGGTAAAATATAACGGATTGAATGCTACCGAGTTGGCTATTTCGGAGTCGCAGGAGCGTATGTCCGTAGTTGTAGAGAAGAAGGATGTAGAGGCGATGATAGCCCTCTGCCGTGAGGAGAATGTCGAGGTTACGCACGTGGCAGATGTTACCGACACACAGCGTATGCGTATGTTCTACAAGGGCGAGAAGGTGGCTGACTTGAAGCGTGAGTTTATCGACTCGGCAGGTGCAAAGCACTACACCAAAATCGCTCTCGGAGCAGTTTGCGAGTGCAACCCATTCCACCGCGAGGTTGAGGGAGCAACACTCCGCGAGAAGATGTTGAACAACCTCAAAGATAATAATGTAGTATCGCAGCGTGGCTTGTGCGAGATGTTCGACTCGACAATTGGTCGCTCGACAGTGTTGATGCCGTTCGGCGGTAAGACACAGCGCACCGAGACACAGGTGTCGATGCAGACCTTGCCTGTACGCCACGGCAAGACCTCTACAGCGAGTGTTATGGCGTTTGGTTTCAACCCATATATCTCGGCTTGGTCGCCATACCACGGCGCGGAGTATGCCGTTGTGGAGGCTTGTGCAAAGGTTGTGGCTTCGGGTGCTTCGTACGAGAAGATGCGCTTCTCCTATCAGGAGTACTTCGAGCGTATGAGCAATGCTCATTCGTGGGGCAAACCTATGTCGGCACTGCTTGGAACTATCCGTATGCAGAAGGCGTTTGAGTTGCCTTCGATTGGCGGTAAGGACTCGATGAGTGGTACTTTCCAGAATATAAATGTGCCACCAACCTTAATCGCATTCGGTATCACAACGCTCGATGCACGCAAGGCTATCAGCCCAGAGTTTAAGGAGGCGGGCAACTCGCTCTATCTCATTAAACATACGCCAAATGCGAACTACACGCCTAATACCGAGGAGTTGAAGGCTAACTTCCGACTTGTAACAGAGAATATCCACAACGGAAATATCGTGTCGGCTTACGCTATCGGCTTTGGTGGCGTAGCAGAGGCTGTTGCAAAGATGTCGTTCGGTAACGAGATTGGCGCAACTCTCACTTGCGATGAGGCTACTCTATTCGACTACTCATACGGCTCGATTTTGGTCGAGGCAAAGGGCGAGATAAAGGGCGCATTGCTCGTAGGTAAAACAACCGCTGAAAAGAGTATTGAGGTGTTGGGCGAGAAGTTCTCGTTGGCGGAGTTGTACGATGCAAATACCGCAAAGTTCGAGAAGGTCTATCCTGCAAAGGGCAAGTCGGGCGAGAAGTGTCGCGAGAGCAACTATACCGCTGTTGCTCCAAAATATAAGGGCGAGAAGGTTGAAAAGGTGCAGGTCTATCTCCCTGTATTCCCGGGTACGAACTGCGACTACGATACGGCTCGCGCTTTCGAGCGTGAGGGAGCAGAGACTCATATCGGCGTATTCCGCAACCTTACACCGGAAGATGTCTTGCACTCGATTGATGCAATGGCTACGGCTATCGACAAGTGTCATATCCTCGTTCTGAGTGGCGGTTTCTCGCTCGGAGATGAGCCTGACGGTAGCGGTAAGTTTATCGCAAGCGTCTTGAACAATGCAACCGTAACAAAGGCTGTTCACGCCTTGATTGAGCGTGGCGGTTTGATTCTCGGTATCTGCAACGGCTTCCAAGCGTTGGTTAAGTCGGGCTTGTTGCCATACGGTCGCTTGGGTATGATGACGAAGGAGTCGCCTACCCTCTTCCACAACGATATTCACCGCCATATCTCGCAGATTGTTTCTACTCGCGTGGGAACTACGGCATCGCCTTGGTTGTCTTCGTTTGAGGTTGGCGATTTGCACTCTATCGCAGTGAGCCACGGCGAGGGTAAGTTTGTGGTTAGCGAGGAGATGGCTGAGGAGTTGTTTGCAAACGGTCAGGTGGCGTTCCAATATGCCGATTGGGAGAGTAACGCTACAACCGATGCACCACACAACCCTAACGGCTCGTCTTACGGTATCGAGGGTATCATCTCGCGCAACGGACAGATTCTCGGAAAGATGGGACATACGGAGCGTTACGATGACTGCTTGTTCAAGAATATCGCAGGCGAGAAGCGCCAGAATATATTTGCAAACGCAGTAGCATACTTTACAAAGTAAATTGAGGATTGAGAATTAAGAATTAAGAATTAGATTATAAAAAATAATCCTCAATTCTCAATCTTCAATTCTCAATTAAAAACAAAGTTTTTTATATGAGTGTTTTAGCAGTATATAATGTTGAGCACGCCTCATCATTGGTCTATTACGGACTCCACTCGATGCAGCATCGTGGACAGGAGGGTTGCGGTATGGTAAGTGTTGCGGAAGATGGTCATATGTACCGCCATCGCGGACACGGACTTGTGCAGGAAGTTTTCAACGAGGCTCAACTTCAAAAGTTGGAGGGTAAGATGTGTTTGGGGCACGTTCTCTACACTACGGCAAATGGTCGTAGTATCGACAATATCGAGCCGTTGTCGTTCCTCCACAATACAGGCTCGTTCGCGATTGCTCACAATGGCAATATCGTGAATGCACAACAGGTGCGCGACTATTTGGAGAATAGAGGAAGTCTTTTCCACTCCAACACAAATGCCGAGTTGTTGGCACACCTTATCAAGAAGGAGGCTGACGAGCCGCGTATCTTTACGATTATGGAGGCGTTGGATTTGTTGGAGGGCTCGTTTGCCTTCGTTATTATGACACAAAACCGTCTCTATGCCTGCCGAGATAAGTATGGCATTCGCCCATTGGCGATTGGAAAGTTGGGTGATGGCTATGTCGTGTCGAGCGAGACTTGCGCCTTCGATGTTATGGGTGCGGAGTTTGTGCGAGATGTTGAGCCGGGTGAGGTTGTAACAATTGACCACAACGGACTCCGTAGTCGTAAATATTCGCTTACAAGTGAGTATAATATGTGCGCGATGGAGTATATCTACTTTGCTCGCCCAGATAGCGATATTGATGGCTGTAATGTTCACGCTTTCCGCAAGGAGTCGGGACGCCGTTTGTGGCACGAAGCACCTTGTGAGGCTGATATCGTGGTTGGAGTACCCGACTCTTCGTTATCGGCTGCAATGGGCTATGCCGAGGAGAGTGGTATCCCGTACGAAATGGGACTTATCAAGAATAAATATATAGGTCGTACCTTCATTCAACCTTCGCAGGCTCTGCGCGAGAAGGGTGTGAAGATGAAGTTGTCGGCTATTCGCTCGATTGTAGAGGGCAAGCGCATTGCACTGATTGACGACTCGATAGTTCGTGGAACAACCTCCAAGCGCATCGTGACGATGTTGCGCGAGGCGGGAGCTACCGAGGTTCACGTGCGCATTGTCAGCCCAACGATGACACACCCTTGTTGCTATGGTGTGGATACAACAACGCTCGATGAGTTGATTAGTGCAAAACACTCGGTTGAGGAGACTTGTAAAATTATCGGCGCTGACTCGTTGGCGTTTATGTCGGTTGAGGAGTGTCTGGCTTCATCGAATGGCAAGTGTCAGAAGATGTGCTTCGCCTGCTTCGATGGCAAGTACCCAACCCCTATGACACACGATATTTCGGAAATAAACAAGAAAAAATAGATATAGTTATGGCAGTAAATTACGAAAAAGCAGGTGTAAATCTCGAAGCAGGTTACGAGGTTGTGCGCCGAATTAAACAACACGTTGCATCGACCAACCGCTTGGGTACGATGGGTAATATCGGAGCCTTTGGCGGTATGTTTGACCTCGCAGCGCTCAATGTCAAAGAGCCTGTGTTGGTCAGCGGTACCGATGGCGTAGGTACAAAGTTGAAGTTGGCATTCGCAATGGATAAGCACGACACTATCGGTATCGATGCTGTGGCGATGTGTGTGAATGATGTCTTGGCGCAGGGTGCCGAGCCGTTGTTCTTCCTCGACTATGTGGCACTCGGTCACAATATCCCTGCAAAGGTTGAGGCTATCGTAGCAGGTGTTGCCGAGGGTTGTCGTCAGGCTGGTTGTGCATTGATTGGTGGCGAGACTGCCGAGATGCCGGGTATGTACGAAGATGGTGAGTACGATATCGCAGGCTTTACTTGTGGTGTTGTTGAGAAGTCGCAACTTATTGATGGCTCGAAGGTTAAGGTTGGCGATGTGTTGATTGGTATCGCTTCGAGTGGTGTTCACTCTAACGGTTTCTCGCTTGTGCGTAAGGTGTTGGCTGACAACAATCTCGACCTTAATGCGAAGTACGAGGAGTTGGGCGATCGCACTTTGGGTGAGGCTCTGCTCTGCCCTACCCGCATCTATGTTAAGCAGGTATTGGAGGTTGTTCGCAACTGCGATGTTCACGGCATCTGCCACATCACAGGTGGCGGTTTCGATGAGAATATCCCTCGTATCTTGCACGATGGTCAGGGCTTGCATATCAACGAGGGCTCGTGGGAGATTTTGGGTGTATTCAAGTTGCTCGAAAAGTATGGCAATATCCCTCACCGCGAGATGTTTAACATCTTCAATATGGGTGTAGGAATGGTTATCGCACTCGACGAGAGCGAGGCACAGAAGGCACTCGACATCTTGGCTGCTGCCGGCGAGAAGGCTTCGATTATTGGTAAGGTAACCGACACCGAAGGCGTAGTAATTGAGTAGTTAGTAGTTAGTAGTTAGGAGTGAGGAGATAGGAGTTAGGAGTTAATTCTCAATTCTCAATTCTCAATTCTCAATTCTCAATCACCCCTAACGCCCCTAACGGCTCTAATAAAAGAAATAATATAAAATATAAGTATAAGATGAGAGCATTGGTAAGTGTTAGCGACAAGACAGGCTTGGTTGAGTTTGTCAGCGGTTTGCAGTCGCTTGGCTGGGAGATTATCGCTACGGGCGGTACTCAGCGTTTGTTGGAGGATAACGGAGTAAAGACCATCGGCATCAGTGAGGTTACGGGCTTCCCTGAGATTTGCGATGGTCGTGTTAAGACCTTGCACCCGAAGGTGCATGGCGGTTTGTTGGCTCGCCGCGACTTGGAGAGCCACTTGCAGGCGTTGCGCGAGAACGGTATCGAGTTTATCGATATGGTCTGCGTAAATCTCTACCCTTTCCGCCAGACTATTGCAAAGGAGGGTGTAGAGATGGCGGAGGCTATCGAGAATATCGATATCGGTGGTCCTTCGATGTTGCGTTCGGCTGCGAAGAACTACAAAGATGTAACCGTAGTTTGCGACCCTGCTGACTATGCACAGATTCTCGACGAGATTAAGGCAGAGGGCAATACAAAGGTTGAGACTCGTTTGCAACTCTCGGCAAAGGCTTATACCCACACTGCAGAGTACGATATGTGCATCGCAACCTATATGCGTAAGCAGGCAGGTTTGTCGGAAAAATTGTTCTTGGAGTTTGACGAGCAACAGTCGTTGCGCTATGGCGAGAATCCTCACCAGTCGGCGAAGTTCTATCGCGACAATTCGACCACTCACTTCTCGTTGGCGTATGCCGAGCAGTTGAATGGTAAGGAGTTGTCGTACAACAACATTCAAGATGCAAATGCAGCCCTCAATATCGTTCGTGAGTTCGAGGAGCCTTTCTGCGTGGCATTGAAGCATATGAATCCTTGCGGTGCAGCTATCGGCGCTGATGCTTTGGAGGCTTGGACACGCGCTTATGAGGCTGATACAAAGAGTATCTTCGGTGGTATCGTTGCTCTCAATCGCGAGGTTACCGCAGAGGTGGCACTTGGAATGAAGCCTATCTTCTTGGAGATTGTTATGGCACCATCGTTCACCCCTGAGGCTCTCGAAATTCTCTGCGCAAAGAAGAATTTGCGCGTTTTGAAGGTCGATATGACTCGCACCAACGATGTTCAGAATCAGTATATTAGCGTAAATGGCGGTCTGCTTGTTCAGCACCTCGACACAACGACCAAAGAGGTTGTTGCCGATATGTGCGTAACCGAAGCAAAGCCGACAGAGGAGCAGCTGACCGATATGAACTTCGGTTGGCGCATAGTTAAGCATGTGAAGTCGAACGCTATCGCAGTTGTGAAGAATGGCGCAACTTTGGGCGTTGGTGCAGGTCAGATGAACCGCGTAGGCTCTGCCGAAATTGCCCTCAAACAGGCACAGGCAGCAGGTCACACCGAGGGGTTGGTACTCGCATCTGACGGCTTCCTTCCATTCGATGATACCGTAGCATTCGCTGCCGAGTATGGCGTAACCGCTATCGTTCAGCCGGGTGGCTCTGTTCGTGATGAGGATTCAATTAAGAAGGCGAACGAGTTGGGTATCACGATGCTCTTTACCGGAATGAGACACTTCAAACATTAATTTCCGTTTTAAGCGGGATATTTCACCTCTACACTCCAACCTCATTGGTCACATACGATTAAGTATGCTCCCAACGAGGTTGAAGAGGGCGAGGCGAAATCTCCTCACTTAAAATCGAAAATTGGGTTGTAGTGAAAAGTGATAATTTTGAATTCTGCATTTTGCATTTTGAATTTGTAAAACTATGAAAGTTTTAGTCGTTGGTTCGGGAGGTCGTGAGCATGCTATTGTCGATGCATTGTTCCGTTCGCCGAGCGTAGATAAGATATATTGCGCACCCGGAAATGCGGGTATCGCCCAGCAGGCGGAGTGCGTAGCGATAAAGGATACCGAGGTCGAGAAGTTGAAGGCGTTTGTCAAGGAGAACGCCATCGACTTGACCGTAGTAGGTCCTGAGGCCGCTTTGGCGGTGAGTATTGCCGATGAGTTCCGCAAGGAGGGGTTAAAAATTTTCGGTCATACGAAGTCGGCTGCGCGCATCGAGACCTCGAAGGAGTTTGCCAAGGAGTTGATGGCGAAGTACGATATTCCGACTGCGGGATATAAGGCGTTCGACAACTACGATGAGGCGATAGCCTATGTCGAGGCTCGACCACTCCCTGCCGTACTGAAATATGACGGTTTGGCAGCTGGTAAGGGCGTAGTTATTGCCGAAACTATGGAGGAGGCTCGCGAGGCGTTGCGCGATATGTTGCTCGATGACCGCTTTGGTAAAGGTCGTGTCGTTGTGGAGGATTATCTCGAAGGCCCGGAGTTCTCGTTGATGTGCTTTGTCGAGGGCGAGAATGTCTATCCTATGCCTGTGGCGCAAGACCACAAGCGCGCCTATGATGGCGATAAAGGTCCTAATACGGGCGGTATGGGAGCATACACTTCGTTGCCGTTTATCACCGATGAGGACCTCGAATTTGCAATGGAGCGTGTGATGCGCCCAACTGCAAAGGCGATGGTTGCAGAGGGCTGTCCGCTGACGGGAGTTCTATATGGTGGTTTGATGAAAACCGCTGACGGTGTGAAGGTTATCGAGTTTAATGCTCGCTTTGGTGACCCTGAAACAGAGGTTGTGTTGCCGTTGATTGATAGCGATATTGCAAATGTTTTCGAGGCGGTTGCTACGGGCGTTGAGCCTGCGCCAATTGTATGGAGCAAGGCGGTTACGCTCGGTATTGTTCTCGCATCGAAGGGTTACCCCGGCGACTACGCAAAGGGCTACCCTATCCACGGCACCGAGAAGGTTGATGGCACGGTATTCCATATGGGTACAGCCGTTAAAGATGGCGAGTTGGTAACAAATGGCGGTCGTGTATTGTTTGTTGTGGCAAAGGGTGCAACCCTTGCCGATGCACACCGCAAGGCAAACGAAGAGGTTTCAAAAATTGAGTGCGAAAATTTGTTCTATCGCAAGGATATAGGTCACAAAGCGTTCAAATAGTATAAATTATGGGACAAATCATTGACGGAAAGCAGTTGTCGTTGCGCTTGAAGGGCGAGATGGCTGAGGAGGTAAAGGCGTTGGAGGCGAAGTATGGTCGAGTGCCTTCGTTGGCGGTAATTCTCGTTGGCGAAAATCCTGCAAGCCAGTCCTATGTGCGTGGCAAAATTAAGGCTGCGGGCGAGGTAGGTATCAAGAGCGAGCTTATCACAATGCCTGCCGACACCACCGAAGAGGCTCTTTTGGCGGAGATTGAGCGACTGAACGCAGATAAAGATACAGACGGCGTATTGGTGCAGTTGCCACTGCCAAAACATATTGACGAGGAGCGAGTAATTGATGCTATCGCACTCGAAAAAGATGTAGATGGATTCCACCCTGCCAATGTTGCCAATTTATGGCTCGGAAAGCCTTGTATCGTGCCTTGCACACCAAAGGGGGTTATGCAGATGATTGCCGAGTGCGGTTTCGATGTTGCAGGCAAAAAGGCTGTTGTTGTTGGTCGTAGCAATATCGTGGGTAAGCCGATGGTTAAGTTGCTGCTCGATGCCAATGCAACGGTAACTATTGCCCATTCGCGCACAAAGGATTTGGGCGCAGTGTGCCGTGAGGCGGATATCCTGGTGGCTGCCGTAGGTCGCAAGCACCTTATCACTGCCGATATGATTAAGCCGGGTGCTATCGTGATAGATGTGGGAGTAAATCGCGATCCCGAAACGGGCAAATTGTGTGGCGATGTCGATACAGTTGCAGCGCAAGAGGTCGCATCGTTTATCACTCCTGTTCCGGGTGGCGTAGGTCCGATGACTATCACAATGCTAATGAAAAACACTATTGAATGTTATCTAAACCGAATTATTAAATAACTAAACATAACATATTATGATTGAAAGATATAGCAGAAAGGTTATGCGTGATGTTTGGACCGAGCATAACAAATTTAGCGCATACCTCAAAGTTGAGATTTTGGCTTCGGAGGCGTGGAGTAAGTTGGGCGTAGTGCCTGCCGAAGATGTTGAGAAGTTGTGGGCGAAGGCATCGTTCTCGATTGACCGCATCAAGGAGATTGAGGAGCAGACTCGCCACGATGTTGTTGCATTCACCCGTGCCGTATCGGAGACTCTTGGCGAGGAGCGTAAGTGGGTACACTATGGCTTGACTTCGACCGATGTTGTAGATACCGCAAACGGATATTTGCTCCGTCAGGCAAACGAAATCCTCGAAAAAGATTTAGAAAATTTCTTGGCTGTCTTGAAACGCCGTGCTTTGGAGTTCCGCAATACCCCTTGCATCGGTCGTACGCACGGTATTCACGCCGATATCACCTGCTTTGGTTTGAAGTGGGCGTTGTGGTACGAGGAGATGAAGCGCAATATCGAGCGCTTCCGCACTGCTGCGCGTGGTGTAGAGGTCGGAAAGATGAGTGGTGCAGTGGGCAACTTCGCAAATATCCCGCCTATGATTCAGGACTATGTTTGCGAGAAGTTGGGTATCGACAGTGCAAATGTTTCGACACAGGTTATTCAGCGTGACCGCCACGCCTACTATATTGCTACTCTTGCAGTTATCGCATCTTCGTTGGAGCAGATGGCTCTCGAAGTTCGCAACTTGCAGCGTACCGAGGTACACGAGGTCGAGGAGGCTTTCGGAAAGGGACAGAAGGGCTCGAGCGCAATGCCTCACAAGCGTAACCCAATCTCTTCGGAGAATATCTGCGGTTGCGCGCGTGTGATGCGTGGCTATATGGCTACCGCTTGCGAAAATGTTGCTTTGTGGCACGAGCGCGATATCTCGCACTCGGCAACCGAGCGTATTATCTTGCCTGATGCAACCGAGTTGCTCGACTATATGCTCAACCGCTTTATGGGTATCTTGGACAACCTCGTAGTATTCGAGGATGTGATGATGGAGAATATCTACCGCACTCGCAAGGTTATCTTCGCACAGCGCGTTATGAACGCCTTGATTGACAAGGGCTTCTCGCGTGAGGAGGCTTACGACACCGTACAGCCTGTGGCTATGCGTGCAATGGCGGAGCGGGCCGACTACCAAGAGCTTTTGGCGGAGAACGAGAAGGTTATGTCAAAACTCACTCGCGAGGAGTTGGATTCGTGCTTCACCTTGGAGTACTACCTCAAAAATGTGGATTATATCTTCCAGCGCGCAGGAATCTTGTAAATTAGACGAGAGACTAAAGACGAGAGACGAGAGCTTTTTTCTCGTCTCTTTTTTTTGTGCGATTTTTGCCGACAAGATCATAGGGGTTGTTAAGGGCGGTTAGAGGTTGTTAAGGGTCACTCGTATGTCGGCAGAACTTGAAAAATTATTGTTTTTTTCAAAAAATTCTCTCGTCTTTCGTCTTTCGTCTTTCGTCTTTTTATTATCTTTGCATAGTCTTTTTATTATCTTTGCAGATAATAAGAGAAGTAAACCAATTTTAACCAAAATAACTATTATTATGAAGAGAATTTTTACATTGTTTATCGCGCTGTCAACAGCGTGTGTGGTGATGGCTGCCGAGTGTGTTATAGTGCCACGACCTGTATCGTTTGAGCCTCAAAAAGGCAAGGTAACGCTTAACTCGAAGAGTGTTGTTTTTGTTGCGGATAAGTCGCTTGTGCGCCCTGCAACAATGTTCTGCTCCTATGTTGCAGCCGAGAAGGGTTTGCAGTTGTCGGTTGTTGAAGGTACGCCTGCAACTAAAAATGCAGTAGCACTCTCGATTGACAAGTCGCTTGCCGAGGAGGAGTATATGCTCAATGTTGCCAAGACGGGCGTAACCATTAAGGGTGGTAGCGAGAAAGCCGTATTCTATGGCTTGCAAAGCTTGCGTCAGATGGTGTTCCACTCAAAGGGCAAGGGCAAGGCTGTTGTGAAGTGCGCAACAATTAAGGATAAGCCACACTTCGGTTATCGTGGCGGTATGCTTGATGTTTGTCGTCATATATTTAGCGTAGAGGAGGTTAAGAAGTACATCGACATCCTCGCATTGCATAAGATGAATCGCTTCCATTGGCACTTGACCGAGGACCAAGGTTGGCGTATCGAGATTAAGAAGTATCCTAACCTCACAAAGGTTGGCTCAATGCGTAAGGAGTCTGTTACTTATCTTGATTACGCTTCGCCTAAGCAAAAAGCTATCTACGATGGTAAGCCGTATGGCGGTTACTTTACTCAGGAGCAAGTGCGCGATATTATACGCTATGCTGCTGAGCGTTACATTGAGGTTATTCCAGAGATTGATATGCCAGGACACATGGTAGCTGCATTAGCTTCCTATCCTGAACTTGGTTGCAAGAAGGGACCATACGAGGTGCGTGTTCGTTGGGGTGTTTCAAGGGATGTATTGTGCGCAGGTCGCGAATCTACATTCGAGTTCGTAGAGGGTGTGCTTTCGGAAATTATAGAGTTGTTCCCATCGAAATATATACACATCGGTGGAGATGAGTGTCCTAAGCATCGTTGGAAAGTGTGCCCAGACTGTCAAAAGCGTATTGCTGACGAGGGTTTGAAGAACGAGTTTGAGTTGCAGAGCTACTTTATGCATCGAGTAGAAAATTTCTTGGCAAAGCACGGTCGTAGCGTTATTGGCTGGGACGAGATTCTTGATGGCGGCATTTCAAAGACTGCAACTATTATGGCTTGGCGTGGTCCTCACCGTGGCATTAAGGCGGCTCAGTTGGGTAACAAGGTTATTATGACTCCAAAGACTCACTGCTACCTCGACTATGCTCAGACAAGCAATCGTGCAGCAAATAACGAGCCTACATGTGGTGGCCGAAACGGAAAGCGTTTTATTACTTTGCGTAAAGCATACTCACTCGATCCGTACGATAAGTTGAATGAGTCAGAGCGAAAACTTGTTATTGGTGTACAGGGAAATATGTGGACAGAGTTTGTGGCTACATTTGACCATTTACAGCAGATGATTTTGCCACGTACGGCAGCATTGGCAGAGGTCGGTTGGTCGTATGGTAACCAAAATTATGACGACTTTGCACGCCGTATGCACCTATTGCGTAAGTTGTACGACAAGTGTGGCTACAAGTACGCTCCATACTTCTATAACGGAATAGAATAGTGAAAATTTCTTCACATACAATGCGAACTGCCGCCATGCCTCTCGGTATGGTGGCAGGTGCATTGTTGTGTTATCCAATCTCGGCATTCGATGATTGGAGTGGCGGTTACACTACCCCATTTTTTATCTTTGCGATGCTCTTCTGCACCTTCTGTCGTGTCAATATCCGCGATATGAAACCTTCGTGGTTGCATCTGTGGCTGATGGTGGCGCAGATTGTGGGTACGGTAGCGATATATTATTTGTTGCGACCATTCGGCGATACGGTGGCACAAGGGGGTATGATTTGCGCCTTGGCTCCTATGGCTATGGGTGCGGTGGTTATTGCGGGTATGTTGGGGGCAAATGTAGCAACGATGGCTACGCATAGCCTTATTTGCAACTTGGCTATAGCCTTTATTGCTCCACCATTGCTCTCGGCTTGGGGCAATGGCACTTGTACGGTAATGGAGATTTTGGCGCGTGTAGCACCTTTGTTGGTTGCGCCATTTATCGTATCGCAGTTGTGTAGATGGCTAACACCAAAAGCTGCTAATTGGATCGGCTCGCACGCAATGATTTCGTTCTATTTGTGGCTACTTTCGCTTATTGTAATTATGGGAAAGACAACCAAATTTATAATTGAAAGTGGCACGGAGCATCTCACAACCGAGATGTTGATGGCTGCGGTGGCATTGGTTGTCTGTTTGGCGCAATTCGGATTTGGAAGGTGGCTCGGCAAACGATATGGCGATAGTGTGGCAGGAGGTCAGGCGCTCGGACAGAAGAATACAGTGTTGGCAATATGGTTGTCGCAGTCGTTTCTCAATCCGTTGTCGTGTGTTGCGCCTACGGCATATATCGTATGGCAAAATTTAGTTAATTCGTATCAAATATATAAGCATCGATGAAGATTGGCGATATTGAGTTTCGCAAAGAGGCGTTGTTTCTCGCACCGATGGAGGATGTAACAGACCCTTCGTTCCGCTATATATGCAAGCGGTTTGGTGCGGATATGGTTACTACGGAGTTTATCTCCTCCGATGGGCTTATTCGTGATGCGTGGAAATCGCGTGCAAAATTGAATATCAACGATTTCGAGCGACCTGTGGCGATTCAGATTTATGGCAATCAGATAGAGCCGATGGTCGAAGCTGCGCGCATTGCCGAGTCGGCAAACCCCGATATTATAGACATCAATTTCGGCTGTCCGATGAAGAAAATTGCAGGTCGAGGTGCAGGCTCGGGAATGATGCGCGATGTGCCGTTGATGGTTGAGATGACGCGACAGATTGTCGAGGCGGTAAAAAAGCCTGTCACAGTTAAAACCCGCCTTGGCTGGGACGATGAGTCGAAAAATATCGAGGAGATTGCTCTGCGATTGCAAGATGTCGGTATCGCTGCACTAACGATTCACGGGCGTACCCGTTGCCAACTCTACAAGGGCGAGGCGGATTGGACTTTGATAGGTAAAGTAAAAAACAATCCGCTGATTAAAATTCCTATTATCGGCAATGGAGATGTCGATTCGGGCGAGAAAGCGCGCGAGATGTTCGACCGCTATGGCGTTGATGCTGTGATGATTGGCAGGGCGACTTACGGGCGACCTTGGATATTCCGCGAGGTGCGACACTATCTCGATACGGGCGAGGTGTTACCACAGCCGAGCGTTGTGGAGCGCGTGGCGATAGCGAAGGAGCATTTGGCAAAGTCTATCGAGGTGAAGGGTGAGCGTGTTGGCGTATTGGAGATGCGCCGCCACTTGTCTAACTACTTTAAGGGACTGCCAAACTTTAAGGATACGCGAATGAAGTTGGTTACGGAGAATAACCCCGAGGTGTTGTTTGCTACGATTGATTCGATAGCGGAGCGATGGGGCGACTTTGATACTGCGGAGTGTGTGCCACCCCCACTTTCGCACGACATATGAGAAGCCGTCTAACAAGGTGATTTCTGCGTTACGCTTCGGTCGTTGAGTTCCTCACATACGCCCAAGTATGCTGCGGACTCAACGCCTCGCAAGCCTTGAAATCCCTCTTGTTATACAACTTCTCGTAAATGGTAAAAAATTAAAAATTAACTACTCACTACTCACTACTAACTACTCACTAAAAAAAACTATGATACTTAAATTCAGAATGTTGAGCGACGAGAACGATAATTTCGTTCGCGATTTCGAGGTTGAGCCGATGATGAAGTTGTCGGAGTTTCACGACTTTATTATTCGCTCTATTGGTTATGACGATTGTATGGCATCGTTCTTTACTGCTGACGAGGAGTGGCAGCGTTGCCGTGAATTTACGCTTATGGATATGGGCGATACGGGTTACGATGGCGAAGATGCACCACTGCCAATGACAAGCATATCGCTGGCGGAGATTATTGTGGCGGACTACACTCGTCTGATTTACCTCTTTGATATGTTTGCCGAGCGTGCATTCTATATCGAGTTGGTAGGCTCGTCAGAGCCAAATCCGGCACTCGAATACCCTCGTGTGGCATTCGAGAATGCTCCTGTACCCGACCAATACGACCCTGATGCAGTAGATTCGAATGCAGGCTCTATCTTCGAGGAGATGATGGACGATTTCGGAGGATTTGACGGCGATAGCGATGGCGATGACGAGTGGTAGAAAGCGACTTATCGTTATTGTCGGGGCGACAGGCTCGGGGAAGACCGATTTGAGCATTGCCGTAGCTGAACACTTTGGCGCACCGATTATCTCGACCGATTCAAGGCAGTTCTATCGTGGCATGGCGATAGGTACGGCCCAACCTTCGCGTGAGCAAATGGCGCGTGTGGAACACCATCTGGTTGATTGTCTTGATGTTAGCGAGGAGTTCAACTGCGGAGCATACGAGCGTGTGGCATTGGAGCGACTTGCGGAGTTGTTCGAGAAGCACGACACGGTGGTTGCCGTAGGTGGCTCGGGCTTGTATATCAAGGCGTTGTGTGAGGGTATGGACGATCTGCCCGATGCCGAACCTGCACTGCGTGAGGAGTTGCTCCGAAGGCTTGAAACGGAGGGCTTGGAGTCGCTTGTCGAGCAGTTGCGAGAGTTAGACGAGGTCTATTATAACGAGGTTGATAGATGCAATCCACAGCGTGTTTTGCGAGCTGTAGAGGTCTGTCTGACAACGGGGCAACCCTACTCTGCGCTGCGAAAAGGTGGGGCTAAAAAACGCGATTTCGAGATTGTGAAGGTCGGTATTGATTATCCTCGCGAGGAGTTGTACGACCGCATAAATCGCCGTGTGGATATGATGATGGAGGCGGGCTTGGAGGCGGAAGCGAGAGCGATGCTACCCCACCGCCATCTGAACGCTTTGCAGACGGTTGGTTTTAGTGAGATGTTTGACTATTTCGATGGCACGATAACCCGTGATGAGGCTGTGGAGTTGATAAAGCGCAACTCCCGCCGTTACGCCAAACGCCAGATGACTTGGTTTAGACGCGATAAGGAGATTCAGTGGTTTTCAAAACCAACCTCAGAGGAGGTTATTGATTATCTTACAAAATAGGCTCGGCAAACTGCCGAGCCTATTTGTTTGCTATTTCAATTCGTATTCCATAGTCTGAGTCTTGCCTCGCTTATCCTTGTAAGTGATGCGGTAAGTGCCCCTGAAACCACGGAACTTAACTTTGCCATTCTCGTCAGCCTTAACTGTGGTGTTGGTCTTCCACTCGTGGTTGATAAGTTGGTCGAGAGCGTAGTACGAAGGCTTTGGCTGCATATCGCGAGTGAACAAGCCAGATACGGTAGGCTCCTTCTTTGCACCGCAACCATCAACCACATTCCACCAAGTGATACCAATCATCTTCTCCTGCGAGAACCACAAACGATAGAGCTGCTGTGTGATTATACCCTGAATCATCAAGCCGCGCTCATCCTGCGAAGGTGCAGTGATTGTAATCTCGCTCAAGTGAAGTGGCAAGCCAGTTTGATTTGCATAACCAATGTACTCGCGCACCTGCGAAGGAGTTTGTACCTTCCATCCGTCAGCAATACCTTGACAAAGCTTCAAATCGAAAAGGTGCATCTGCAAGCCCATAACATCAATCTTGCAACCACGCTCCAATAGGCGGTTTGTCTGCTCGGTGTAGGTTGGAGTCTTGAAGTAGTCGTTAATGTTGAGTGCAACATCGCTTGGGAAGTACTTCTCGGCCCACTTCAACGACTTGTATGGGTAGTCGCCATTCATAATGCCGTAGCGGCTCTTCGATGCAGGGTGATTCTCCGGGATAAGATCATTTTTCATATCCTCGGCACTCTCGTTTACAACATCGTAGCTGTGCAAACGGCCCTTGTAGTGCTCTGCAATCTGCTTAATACGATTCTCAAGTGCGATATCCAAGTTCTTTGTGAAGGTCTTGAATGCCTCGGCAGCCTCGTCGAATGACATATATGTCCACTCCTTCGAGATAACATCCTTGCTTGCCCAACGATTTGGCTCGTTAGGGAAGTAACGCTGGAACGAAGCACGCTCCTCCTCCGACATCAAGTTCTGGTACCAGTAAGGCATCTGCCACTTGCGGTTACCCCATACGAGCACGTGGCCGTGCATACGAATACCCTTGCTCTCGCAGAACTCAACAATCTGGTCGGTTGAAGGACGACGCCAGTGCAATTCGGCGTGAGGATCCTTGCAGTTGTTCCAAAACTCCTCGGTGTCGCGCTCTTCGGTTGCGAAGCGTGGCTTGCCCTGCTCGAGCTCGAACTCCTTCCAATAGAAAGGTACGGTAGCACGATTAAAGAGTGTGCCATACAACTCCTTGTAACGGTCATTGTACTCCTTCTTGCCCAACTGGTTGAAGTTGAAGATGTGTGCACCAAAGATAAACTCGTGCGAAATTTGCTCAATCTTCACATCGCGCTTGCGACCAAGATTTTCGAGTACCAACTCGCCATCTGCCTTACGATACTTCTCGATATCGGCATCGATGCGAGCCTGCTCCTCCTCATTCCAAATTTTCCAATACGCCTCGCTCATATAGCCCTTTGTGTCCTCGGCATGCGAGCGTGGGAATGTCGGAATTTGTGCCTGTGCAGTTGCGCCAACCATAAGCGCAACAACTGCTAATAAAAAAGCTCTTTTCATAATAGATGTTTTTGAGTTATAGATAATTGCTTATTTTTTCAACTCATAGATAGCCTCGCGCTTCTCTCCCTTGCTGTCTGTCCAAGTGATGCGATACTTACCCGTAAATCCGCGCCATGCGATATTGCCTTCGCTGTCAGGAGTAAGGGTTTCGTTTGTACGCCACTCCTTGTGGATAAGGTTGTAGAGCGCGTGGTATGCCAACTTCGGCTTCATATCGCGTGTGAACAATCCCGAAATAGTAGGCTCACCCTTGTATCCGCAATCATCAACCAAGTTCCACCAAGTAATAGCGGTCATATTCGGGTAACTGAACCACAAACGGTAGAGGTTTACGGCAATAATGGACTGAATCATCTCGCCACGATAGTCGGAGTTCGGCGAGGTGATAGTAATCTCGCTCATACACATTGGCAGATTGTTCTCGGCAAGTTTATCCAACACATAGTATGCTCTTTGTGGGCTCCAAATATCTTTACCTTGTGCTACGAGCTCGGCATTACGGTGTTTACGCATAAGGTGCATCTGAATACCTATCATATCGATTTTTGCTCCACGCTTCAAGAGAGTCTTAATCTCGTCGCTGTAAATATCGGCATTTTCGTACTTCGAGTCCGATTGAGTCTCGTTGATATTGAGCAGAGCATTGCCATTATTCAACTTCTCGGCAAGGTCGAATGAGCGATATACATAATCGCCCGGCATCAAGCCGTAACGATAAGCCTTGCATAGTTTTGAACCCGGAATTAAGCTCTTTTCGCGGTGATCCGTATAACTCTCGTTTACAACATCCCAACTATCCACACGGCCATCATACTGCTTCATATTCTCCTCCAAGTTGGCGAATACTCGTTTGTTAAGCAATTTTGTGTATTCAGGAACAATAGCGGCAATCTCTTCGCCCGATAAACGATTGTATGTTGCACAGTTACGACCATCTTTGCTCGCTACACGGAATTTGTCGAGAGTGTCGAGTGCTGCCAACTCGTGCGCAGGAACGCCTTCGCGCAACCAGTTGGGAGATTGAATAGACATGGCTCCCCAAACAAGAGGGTGTCCATGAACTGTTACATCGTGCTCCTCGCACCACTTGATGACAGGCTCGGTAGGAGGGCGGCGCCAATGTGGCTGCATATGCGGCTCTTTGCAATTGTTCCACCACTCTTCACTATCCCACTCCTCGGCAAGGAAACGCTTTTTACCCTGCTCCAATTCGAGCTCACGCCAATAGAATGCAACTGTGGCGCGGTTGAAGAGCGTACCGAAGAGGTTTTTGTAGATGTCGTTGTACTCCTTCTTGCCTAATTGGTCCCAGTTAAATGAACTTGCTCCGAAACCGAAGTCCGAAGAGATCTGCTCGACAGAAACCTTTGTGTCGGGAGCGATATCTCCAACTGCAAATTGAGCATCTGCCTTACGATTCTTCTCGATGTCAGCATCGATTTTGGCTTGTGCCTCTGGGGTCCAATAAGACCAATACTGGTCAGACATGATTTTCTCGGAATCCTCAGCAGCTGTGCGAGGAAATTTGTAAACTTTTTCCTGCTGGCAGGCAGTCAAACTCGCCAATAGGAATAATGCACTTACGATGTACTTCATAATAAATTTAGTTTTTTTAAGGTTAAAAATATGTTTTTCGCAGTGCAAAGATACTAATTATATTTGTATATTAATTTTATAATATGGAATAGAGTAACTTTTTTCGCCAATTGGCAAAAAAGTTGAAAGTTAAAAGTTAAAAGTTAAAAGTTAAAAGTTAAAAGTTAAAAGTGCAGAGTTAGAAGTTGTGCCCCCGACTGACCGATTTCCGCGAATATTCAAAAACTCAGAAATCACCCAATTACAACTATTGGGAATCGAACGGTCGCCGCAGTTGAGAGGTAACCGTAGCGAGATTGTTACAATCAAAGATTGTCGGGGTTGCTAAATGATGTGCGAAAACTTGTTTTCAGACACAATCGTTTAGCAAACACGAGTATCTGCGCAAGCAGACAACAATCGAGCAAAGATAAGTTACCCGAAACGCCACCGACTGACCGATTTCTGCGAACGAGTAAAAGATAAGCCCGACTTCGCATAGAAGTCGGGCATCTTTGTACTCGGAGCGGGAATCGAACCCGCACGGCCATTACTGACCACAGGATTTTAAGTCCGGCGTGTCTACCTATTCCACCATCCGAGCCCTATTTGCGGTGCAAATGTACAATTAAAAATGCAAAATGCAAAATTCAAAATGCAAAATTGCAGGAAAAACAACAATGACTACTTGCGTTTGCTCTTGCGAGGTGCGCGGTGGCTCTTTTTGCGGGATTTGTTGATTTTGCGGCGAATACCCAAAACAAACAAAACACCAAACGATACCACGATAATCATCAAGTTCCACAACGGTACATTGTCGCCCTTTACACGCGCCCACATCTCTAACATCTTCGGTGTGCGCGCACCAGAGTCGTGCATCATTGCACAACGCTCAATAACCGACTTGTCCGGATATAATACAGGATTTAATTTGACATTCTCGGCTCCATCGCCAAAGAAATAGGAGGCATCAATGGTCGCTTCGAGTTCGTCATCGCTCTGTGCTTCAAGCACTTCAGGCGATGCAATAACGCTCACATAGCCAATCTCGTTCATATTGCGAATGGCAATATCGGGGCGGCATATAAAGTTGATAAAGTAGCGTGCAGCCTTGGTATTTACGGCATATTTTGGAATTACCCAGCCATCAAACCATACATTACTACCCTCCTTCGGCACAACATAATCAAGCGGCACACCCACCTCGGCAGCCTCCTCGATAGCCCACACAGCATCGCCACTCCAAGTGAGGTTTATATACGCCTTCTCCTTGGTCATCATCTCCTTGCCAAAGTCCGCCTCCCAGCCGGCAACCAACTTTTTCGCCTTTTTGAGGAACTTTTCGACATCGGCAATAGACTTGTCAGTCGAGTCGTACATCAACTCGTCAAGTGTGGTCTTGCCCTCTGTCAACTCCTTCTGACGCAGATAGATAAGGATTGTGCCATAGACATCACGGAAGGCATCTTTGATAAATATCTTCTTCTCGAACTTCTCGTTGTGCAGTGCGCCCCAAGTCGAGGCCTCATCGAGCGTAACATAGCGCGTATTATAGAGGAGTCCCGTAGTACCCCACATATAGCCTACGGCGTAGTCGTTGGCATTTTTGCCCGAGCCGTCAATCTTGTTGAAGCGGTCTATAATATAAGGCGAGATATGTTGCAGATAGTTAGGCGTTTTGCCGAAGTCTTTGTCGATAGGCAAAAGCATATCGTTGCGCAACATACGCTCGATAATGTACTCCGAAGGGCAGACCACATCGAAATCCTCCTTGCCACGCTCAATCTTTGCCAACATAATCTCGTTGATATCGAAGAGCTGATATATAATCTCGACCTCCTCGCCCGTCTGCTCCTTGTACCACACCTTGAAGTCGTCCAAGACGCTCTCGTCAATATAGTCCGCCCAGTTGTAGATTTTGAGCGTGTGGGCACGGTCTGCCGCACCAACCGAAAAGGCGGTGCAGATAGCACAAAGTATTGTAAATAAGACTCTTTTCATCGTAGGTTACATTGCTTGCTTGCGCTTGGCTGCACGCTTTGCGCGAACATTTATGATTATCAAAAGCAGAAGCACCACCACAAAGATAATGGTCGAGAGTGGTCGCAATTCGGGTGTCAGACCACCCTTTCGTGCATCGGCATAGATGTATGTCGAGAGGGTTTCCAAACCCTCGTTACCCTTCGTAAAGAGCGTTACTGCGAAGTCGTCAATCGAGAGCGTAAAGGCGAGGATAAAGCCCGAAATCATGCCCGGGCGAATCTCCGGAATGATGATTTTGCGCAGTGCCTGAAAAGGTGTTGCGCCCAAGTCGAGTGCCGCCTCGTAGATATTCGGGTTCATCTGTTGCAAGCGTGGCATAACATTCAGCACCACATACGGCGTGCAGAAGGCGATATGTGCCAAAACAACAGTCGTATAGCCCTGCGAAATGCCCAAACTCACGAACAAGAGGAACAACGAGATACCCGTGATAATATCGGGGTTGAGCATCGGAATATCGTTCAAGAAGTTGATAACCTGCTTCTTGCGACCACGCATATTGTAAATGCCGATGGCAGCGATAGTTCCCAAAATGGTCGATGCAACCGCTGCAATCAGAGCGATGCTCAGAGTGTTCTGAATAGCCGAAAGCAGCGAGTGGTGCGCCCCTCCGCTGAAAAGTGAGGTGTAGAGTTTGGTCGAAAAGCCTGTCCAGTTACCCAAAACCTTCGACTCGGTAAATGAGAATATGGCGATAATAATTATAGGTGCGTAGAGCAACGCCAGCAAAATCCATAAATAGAGTTGTGCAAAAAATTTCTTCATCTTCTTACCCTCCCCCATTTTAGATTAGGCTCTCGCTGTCCGTCTGCTCATCGCCATCAGAGAATAGCGATGTTATGCCGATGATTACCAGCATAATAAGCGACAACGCTGCGCCATAGTTCCACATTCCGTTATTGATATTCTCCTGAATGGTTGTACCAAACAGTTTGACATTGTTCATCGTAAGCAACTCGGCAATGGCAAAGGTTGATATTGTAGGCATAAAGACCATCATTATACCCGACATCACACCCGGCATCGAGAGTGGTATAGTAACCTTGCCAAATACCTCCATCGGTGTTGCGCCCAAATCCTCGGCAGCCTCAATAAGCGAGTGGTCCATCTTTTTGAGGGTGTTGTAGATAGGGTAAATCATAAACGGCAGGAAGTTATAGACCATACCGAATATCAAAGCCCCCTCGCCAAGCGGAAATTTCAAAAAGTCGAACAGAGCCACCGTAGCGAGTGTGCGCACCAAGATATTTATCCACATTGGCAGGATAAACAGCACCACCGTAACCTCCGAACGATTGAGTTTCTGATTGCTCAAAATCCACGCCGCAGGATAACCGAGCAAGATACACAAAATAGTGGTTATCAAAGCGATACCTATCGAATATATAAAGGTATTTACCGCTTCGGGCTGCTCCACGAACTTCACGAAGTTTTCGAGCGAAAATGCCCCCTCGGCGTCCTGAAAAGCATAGACCACAATCAGCACGAGAGGCAATGCCACGAACATTGCGAGGAATATGGCGTAAGGTATCGCCCAATTCGCTCGTTTATTGAATATTTTGGCTATAAAATTCATCTCTGCTGAAAGTTAAACTCGTTTTGATACATAGATGTCGCGCTTGTCGATTGAGATACCCACAACATCGAAATTATCCCAGATATCGTTGGTATCCACATAGATAAAGTCGCCATCTTCGGTCTTTACGGTAAGGTGGTAGTGGTCGCCCTTGTACAATATGAAATGTACCGAGCCAATCAGCTTTCCGTCCTCCTTGTAGTCGTGCAACTCTACGCGGTTGAACGCCACACGCACCGTTACATTGTCGCCCTCCTTCAAGCCCTGCTCCTTGCACTCGAACTCTGTGCCGAGCATCTCGACCGTTGTAGGCGAGGTCATCACGCCCTGGAAGGTGTTGCATGTGCGCTCCTTGCGCATTACGTGGATATCCGAAGGTTTGATGAACATTCCCACGGTAGTGCCCTCTTCGAAGGCGTTGTAGTCCTGAATCATCATCTCGAAGCCCTTGTCTGTTTCGACAAACATCTCGTAGTGAACACCCTTGAAGGTGCAGGATTTTACCGTGCCGGTAAAGTCGGCATTCTCCACATTTCCAACGATATAGATATCCTCTGGTCGTACCACGACATCAACTGCCGTATTCTCGCCAAAACCGCTATCCACGCACTCGAACTTATGACCGATAAACTCGACCTCCTTGTCCTTTATCATCGTGCCGTTCAAGATGTTACTCTCGCCGATAAAGTCTGCAACGAAAGAGTTTGCAGGCTCGTTGTAGATATCGATAGGGGTGCCAATCTGCTGAATTTTACCCTCGCTCATAACCACGATTGTATCGCTCAAAGTGAGAGCCTCCTCCTGGTCGTGCGTTACATAGATAAAGGTGATACCGAGAGCCTCGTGCATCTCCTTCAACTCCATCTGCATATCCTTGCGCATCTTCAAGTCGAGCGCAGCCAACGGCTCATCAAGCAGAAGTACTTGCGGCTGATTTACGATAGCACGAGCGATGGCTACACGCTGCTGCTGACCTCCCGAGAGCGAATTTACATCGCGGTCCTCGTAGTCGGTCATCGACACCATCTTCAACGCCTTGCGCACACGCTTGTCAATCTCCTTCGATGCCACCTTTTTGAGTTTCAGACCGAAGGCGATATTCTCATAGACATTCAGATGCGGAAAGAGCGCATATCGCTGGAAAACCGTATTAAGCGGTCGTTGGTGCGGAGGCATACTCAAAATATCCTTATCCTCCATTGTGATAACACCCCCTGCATCGGGCTGTGTAAATCCTGCCAACATACGGAGCAGAGTCGTCTTACCGCAACCCGAAGGTCCGAGCAGCGTCACGAACTCGCCACGCTTGATATCGAGGTTGATATTGTCGAGAACAACCTTCTCGCCGAAAGATTTCGACAAGTTCTCGATTTTGATAATTGTTTCACTCTTTTTTGCCATCTCTATTTTTTACGGTTTTTCAGAATGGTTTGTGTTAGATTAAAGTGATATGTTGCGCCGACCGATATCGACACGCTATTTGCAAATGAGTTGTAGGCTGCTACGGCGTGCAGTCGCAAATCGCGGCTCTCTCGCAACGGGAAGTAGTGAATACCGCAACCTGCATACCAATAGTTCGGGCAGAGCGAGTTGTCGGTAGGGATAAACCACATATCGTCCTCGTAGCCGAAGAGGTCGCTATTGTAGTTCTCGTAGCCACCCTTGACAAACGCCTCGACCTTGTCCTTGTAGTTGTAAAGCAGCTGTCCGCTGATGCTCCACTCCTGATTGAAGAAGCGTTTTACTGACGATGCACGATTCATATAATCGACCTCGATGGTGAAATCGCCCACCGAGAATGAGTTGCCGAGTGCGATGATATTGAGGAACTTACCACGCTCATACTCCACGAAATTGGTGGACCAAATTGGCGAGAAACATCCATATTCGCCACTCCAATAGAGCGAGTAGGTGAACAATTTTGATGCGAAAGGTCGCTCGCCGAATGGCGAAGTGCCAAATTGGAAGCGGAGCCAAGTGCTTTCGTCTTTCGAGGTGTAGTTTACCTCACCACCCCACTGGTAAATTGCGGTTTTGTGCCAGAATGGCGATACAAGCGAGGTGTGGACATCGACATCGTAATAGTCTAACTCCCAAGTACCTATCGCCAACATATCCTTACCAACGGTAAAGCCGAACTGCCCCACCTGATAGGACAGGGTGAGCCAGTCGATAAAATCGACATCGTCAGAGCGAAAAGCGTTCTCGTAGAGCGCTTTTGTAGAAGCCCAATCGCTTGAAAGCCAATGACCTGCAAACGAGTAGGAGAAATCGCCTACCGAGCCGTCAAGGAATGTGTAGAGTGATGAATTTCCAAAATCGAAACCGCTGTAACCGCCTTTGATAGGCGCATAAGGATTAACATCGAAACGGGGTGTTACGACAAAGTCGGGGGTGCGGCTATCTTCTTTAACCTCTTGTGCGTAGGTATAGAAGTAGCCCAGCGTTGCTACCAACAATACTAAAAGCCTCTTCATTTCCCATACAAAAAATCAAATGGTTCAGGGTACAAATATATAAATAAATTCAGAATTCAAAATGCAAAATGCAAAATTATGGGGTAAAAATTATAGATTTTTAGTGGCTGTTGACATTATTGACGAAAGACGAGAGACGAAAGACGAGAGAAAAAGCCAAAGCGCACCCCACGCAAACACGGGTATTAAAAACGATACCTCGGCAGATGGTATGACATTCAATGGCATGCGGGCTGCGCCCTGAATGGCACAAAATGACATGCGCACTCTGCGAGTGCTGAATGGCATATAATAATAAATTTGTCGGCTTGTCATTAAGTGAGCCTTGGCGAACGAATGCCATTCAATGCCATTCAATGCCATTCAGCGAGTAAAACGAGCGACTGCCACTCTTTGTCATCTTTTTGCCACTTTTTTGCAATTTATGAAAAATAGTTGCTATATTTGTGGTGCAGTCCTCGGATTGCAGATATAAAACACAGAAAGTGTAAGCATATTCTCATTAAGTGAATGTAGGAAGTTCAATGCAGAGAGATTGCTGACATTCTTCGCTTCGTATCCATTCGGATATGGGCGTGGAGTTGCATCTTATTTCATCTGCAAGGTCTCCTACAACCTACTTAATTGAGATAAGTTTTCAGCACCACGCTTTCTTTTATTGTTTTACGCCATTTGGTGCTGGTGGAGAAAAATTTACACAATAATGAAGAAACTTCTATTATTTACATTTCTATTTGCAGGAACGATAGGATGTGTGTATGCGCAGGGTAAGGTAGATACTCTCTATTACACAAAAGATTGGAAACATGCGCCAAATAAGGCGTTTGCGAATTTTTATCGTATTGCATACTATCCTTCTGATAGTTTAGAGGTGAAGCAATATAGAGATTATTATATCACCGGAGAATTACAAAGTGCAGGTAATTTTATAAACATAGACGCACTTGATGATGCAAACACAACCTTTGATGGTGAGTGTATCAACTATTATCAAAATGGCAAACAGTCTTCTGTGCGAAATTATAAACAAGGATTATTAGATGGAAAATTCTGCATATACAAGGATAATGGGCTAATAGAAACATCTGGAACTTATTACAAGGGGCAATTATCGGGTATTTATACATCATTCCTTGATGATGGAACTTTTATCCAAATTGAATATTTGAATGGAAAGCCTATTTTTGATCATTATGTTAAAGGAGATAAGAGTGGCAATTTGACAAAATTCCGAATTTCCGATAACACTCCAATTTGGGAAACCCCTACAATATCTGAAAGAAAAACTGAATACAAAGATGGTACGCCTTGGCAATTCTATTACAAAAATGGGATTATGTTAGCTCTTACTAACACAACGGTAAAAGACTACGGAAAGTGGCATAGAATAGATATTATAGTAACTAATAATACAATTATCCCAATTGACTTTAATCCAGTCGCGAATATAAAAGCTTGCTCAACAGACAAAGAGGGATTTACGACAGATTTGGAGGTTTGGTCATCAGAAGAATACTTAAAGAAGGTTAATCGAGCTCAAATTTTCGCAGCAGTAATGATGGGACTTTCTGAGGGATTAGCTGCTGCTAATGCAGGTTATTCGACTTCTACAACTAATACATATCATTCTGGTAGTGCTTATGCTTATGGCTCAGGGGGTTATGCTCGTGGAAGTTATTCGGGTACTACCACATCAAGGACAACAACATATGATGCTAATGCTGCCTATCAAGCACGAGTAATATCTCAACAGAGAATGGCAGATTTTGGCAATGCGTTAGCACATGAACAGGAAGTTAAGAAATTGGGATATTTGAAAGCAAATACAATATATCCAGGCGAATCTGTATCAGGGTATGTACATGTAAAACGAATCAAAGGTGAAACTGTGCAATTTGTTATAAATATACAAGGTGCAGAACATGTTTTCGATTGGAGTTTTGGGAAAAGAAAACCGAAATAGCACATAAAATATTGTTATAATTATAATTATCGCCTCGCAGAACAAACTGCGAGGCGATACCTTTAATTGTCAATTGTCAATTGTCAATTGTCAATTCTTAATTTGCTCAGGTACTTCGCAGTGTGGCTCTTTTTGCACTTGGCGACTTCGCTTGGGGTGCCGACTGCGACAATCTCGCCACCTGCATCGCCACCCTCAGGTCCGAGGTCGATAATATGGTCGGCAACCTTGATAACATCGAGATTGTGCTCGATAACAATAACCGTATTTCCCTTGTCCACTAACTTGTTAAGTACGCCAATCAGACAGCGAATATCCTCGAAATGTAAACCCGTAGTCGGCTCGTCAAGGATATAGAGCGTGCGCCCCGTATCTCGTTTTGACAGCTCCGCCGAGAGCTTTATGCGCTGGCTCTCGCCACCCGATAAGGTGGTGCAAGGTTGTCCGAGCGTGAGGTAACCCAAGCCGACATCCTGAATCGCTTTCAACTTCTGATGAATGGTCGGTATAGGCTCGAAGAAATCGACCGCTATATTTACGGTCATATTGAGTATATCGTTGATACTCTTGCCTTTATAGCGCACTTCGAGAGTCTCTTTATTGTAGCGGTTTCCGCCACACGCCTTGCACTGCACATATACATCGGGCAGGAAATTCATCTCGATAGTCTGCACGCCCGCACCGCGACACTCCTCGCAGCGACCACCCTTCACATTGAACGAGAAACGCCCCGCCTTAAAGCCTCGCACCTGCGCATCGGGCGTAGCCTCGAAGAGTTTGCGGATATCGGCAAAGACATTCGAGTATGTTGCAGGGTTTGAGCGCGGTGTGCGACCAATAGGCGATTGGTCCACAACAACGAGTTTGTCGATATGCTCCAACCCCTCAATCGTGTCGTATTCAAGCGGTTGCGCATAGGAGCGATAGAGTTTGTGCGACAAAATTGGCACAAGCGTTCCATTTACAAGCGATGATTTTCCTGAGCCGCTTACTCCTGTTACGCAGATAAGTTTTCCAAGCGGAAATTCGACATCTACGCCTTTGAGATTGTTGCCCCGAGCGCCAATGATTTTGAGCGATTCGCCACTACCTTCTCGCAACTCTTGCGGTATCTCTATTGTGCGCCTACCTGTCAGATAGTCAGCAGTATAACCCTGCGCACCTAATATTTCGCTATAAGTACCTGCCGCCACGATATGACCACCTCGCCTGCCTGCCTTCGGACCTATATCCACGATATAGTCGGCAGCACGCATCATATCCTCGTCATGCTCCACCACAATTACCGAGTTTCCTGCATCGCGCAGAGCCTTTAAGGTGTTGATTAGTCGCTCGTTATCGCGCTGATGGAGTCCGATGCTCGGCTCATCAAGAATATAGAGAACATTTACCAACTTCGAGCCTATCTGCGTAGCAAGGCGTATGCGCTGGCTCTCGCCACCCGACAAGGTGCGCGAAGCACGACCAAGCGAGAGATAACCCAACCCCACATCGGTCAAAAATCGCAATCGCTCACGAATCTCTTTGAGTATCTCGCGTGCAATCTTCAACTCCTTGGCGGTCAGCTCTTTCTCTACCCCATCAAACCACTCTCGCAGGCGAGAAATCGACATTGCCGACAACTCGGCTATGTTTTTGCCTGCAATGCGGAAGTGTAATGCGTTCTCTTTCAGACGACTACCACCGCAGAGCGAACATTTGTGATACGCCACAAACTGCTCACGCCACTTCTCGCCCTTGCGGGCGTTGTCATCATCAATTTTGGAGTTTATATACTCGGCTACGCCCTCCCATGAGCGCATCTGACGACCACGCCCTGCCGAATACTCCGACATCTCGACCAGCATCGGCTCGTCATCGCCATAGAGAATGGCGTTCAAGCCCTCCTCCGAGATTGTGCCGAGTGGGTCGTCGAGAGTAAAGTCGTATCGTTTGCCGAGCGCTTCGAGCGTTGCAAATAGCACATTTTCACGCCCTTTGCCGAGTGGCGCAACACCACCCTCGCGGAGCGAAAGTCGCTCATCGGGAATAACTTTTTTAATATCGAAAACTGCCTCCTCGCCAAGTCCGTTGCAACGAGGGCAAGCGCCCTTTGGCGAGTTGAACGAGAATGTAAACGGCTCTGGGTCCTCGAATGCGATGCCCGTAGTCGGACACATCAGATGGCGCGAATAGTGGCGTATCTCGCCCGTGTCGTAGTCGTGAATTGCCATCTGCCCCTTGCCCTGTCGCATAGCCTCACGGAGCGAGGTCATAATGCGGTCGTGAGCCTCCTCGCGGGCTGTCATTCTATCCACAACCAACTCAATAGAGTGGGTTTTGTAGCGGTCTAACTGCTCTCCGCCCGTAAAATCGCGAATTACACCATCAATGCGGGCGTAGATATATCCTTTGCGGAGGAAAGAGTCGAAGAGTTCTCGGTAGTGTCCTTTACGCTCTCTCACTACGGGAGCAAGAAAGGCAATTTTACGACCTGCATAGTCGCGCAAAATCAAATCGGCAATCTGCTCGTCAGAATAGTGCGCCATCTCCTCGCCCGTAGCAGGCGAAAAGGCGCGTGATGCTCTCGCATAGAGAAGTCGCAGGAAATCAGCAATTTCTGTTACCGTGCCAACGGTTGAACGAGGGTTGCGATTGGTGGTCTTTTGCTCGATGGCGACAACGGGCGACAAGCCCGAAATTTTATCCACATCGGGTCGCTCCATTGTGCCGATATATTGTCGTGCATACATCGACAAGGTCTCCATATAGCGGCGTTGCCCCTCGGCATAGATGGTGTCGAAGGCGAGCGATGACTTGCCCGAGCCGGACAATCCCGTAATGACAACCAACGCATTACGAGGTATCTCGAGGCTTATATTTTTGAGATTGTGGACTCTCGCGCCCTCAATTTTAATCTTCTCCTCCATAGTCACAAAAGTTACTCTTTAATCGAAAGGATAGAGTAGAAAAAATCGTGCAACGATAGCCAGCCCATCAAATCGGCAAAGCAGATGGCGACAATAACCGCCATAAATATTTTTATGAAATTCTTACCCCAATTTGCCATATAGTGCGAAGCGAGGAACGAACCTATCATATTGCCTACGCCGTGAACAATTCCGAAGATGTAATCGACATCGCCCATAATCATAAATACCGCCAACGAAAAGGGCGTAGCAAGCAGAATCACAAAGCCTTTGATGGCATTTGCTGTCACTAAATCCATTCGCATCAGCCAGAGCGTAACAGCGAGAATAAGGTATCCGATGCCGATGTAGATAAAACCTCCATAGAAGCCGATAAGGAAGAACCAAAGGTAGTGCAGAGGCTTTATTTCGATATTGTGTCCCTCCTTGATTTTGATTTTATTGTCAAAAAGGAGATAGACCATTATGACGAGCAGGATTACGCCAAAACATATCTTGAAGACCATGTCGGTCATGTGGTGCGATACGAGAGCGCCTATTATGTTACCTACGATTACGGGGATAGAGAGCAGTAGCCCCTGATTGACATTGAACGACTTTTTGCGGATAAATGTTATCGAGGCAGCAAGGTTTTGCATCAGTACCACGATGCGGTTTGTGCCGTTTGCGATATTGATTGGCAGACCGAAAGCCATAAACATAGTCATCGTTATAATCGAACCACCTCCTGCGAGGGTGTTGATTATACCGACCAGCGTTCCCGAAATAAGCAACGCTACTGCTATGTGCCAATCCATCATTTTCCTAACTTTTCGCTCTTAGAGCGACAAAGATAGGAAAATAATTGACAATTGACAATTGATAATTGACAATTAAGTGATTTTTGTGTGTATTTTTTACTTGCTTGGTCTAAAACCTCGCTACGGGTGCTGCATCAAGGGTCGAAAACTCACCCTTTTGATATTTGTAGTAACCTGCCACAGCAATCATTGCGGCATTGTCGGTTGTGAAGCGGCGCTCGGGGATAAATGTTCGCCAGCCACGCTTCTCGCCTTCGGCTGCAACGCGCTCTCGAAGGAACGAATTTGCGGCTACTCCGCCACCTATTGCAATGTCCGAAATGCGATAGTGCTTGGCTACCTTTACAAGTCGCTCAACAAGGATATCTACAACCGTATGAAGTATTGCTGCACATAGGTCAGCCTTGCGTTCTTCGATGAAATTAGGGTTTTCTGCCACTGCATCACGCAGTGTATAGAGGAACGATGTCTTTAATCCTGAAAACGAGAAATCGAACTCTCCGATACGAGGCTTTGCGAACTTAAAAGCATCTGGATTTCCCTCCTTTGCAAGGGCATCAATAACGGGTCCTCCCGGATATGGCAACCCCATAACTTTTGCGCATTTGTCGAGTGCTTCGCCCGCAGCATCATCAATGGTTGAGCCGACAATTTCCATATCGAAAGGTGAATTTACCTTTACGATTTGGGTGTGTCCACCACTGACCAAAAGGCAGAGAAATGGAAAGTTCGGGTGTTCGCACTCCTTGTCAGGCATATCGACAAAGTGCGAAAGGATATGTCCGTGCAGATGATTTACCTCCACAAGCGGGATATTGTTGGCTATTGCCAAACCCTTGGCAAACGATGTGCCGACCATCAAAGAGCCGAGCAAACCCGGGCCGCGAGTAAAGGCGATAGCATCGATTTTGTCGGGGGTGATACCTGCATCGCGAAGTGCTGCATCTACTACAGGCACAATGTTTTGCTGGTGCGCACGAGAAGCGAGTTCGGGAATAACTCCGCCATATCGCTCGTGTACCGCTTGCGAGGCGATTACGCTCGAAAGGAGTGTTGTGTTGCGCAAAACCGCAGCCGAAGTGTCATCGCACGATGACTCAATGCCCAAAATAGTTATTTCATTGTTCATATTTCGCGATTTTATTTCTATCTATTTTTTGGCTTTTTGTTTGCAAGTTCGGCAAATTATAACTACTTTTGTAAGTTATTATATAACTTAAAAGGTGTAAAGTACCGAAAATCAGAGGAAAGCCGTGCGCAAAGTTACAAAAATATTGTTAAGAACGCTATCCGCAATCGCATTATTGCTGATAATTTTTCCTTTGTTAGTGGCTTTGTTGTTGGCTGTACCCGCTGTGCAGAATGTCGCAATCGATAAGGCGGCTACTTGGGCGGGCAACTATCTTGGAACGCAAGTCTCGGTCGGAAATATCACTGTCGGATTGCTCAATCGCGTTGCTGTGCGCGATTTCTATGTCGCTGATTGGGATAACGATACCCTACTCTATGTCAAGCGCGCAGATGCTTATATAGGGCCTTTTGCTTCGTTAGCAAAGAAAAATCTTGTTATTAACTATGGAAACATTCAGGGCGGTAAATTTGTTGTGCGCGAGACCGAACGCGGAACATTTGCCGTAAAGGAGATTACCGACCAACTTGTAAAAAACAGAGAGAAGGATAGCGGCTTCCGATTAGATGTCCGCTCGTTAGATGGCTCGGATATAGATTTCTCGTTGCTCCGCATAGATGATCCTGATGATGGAGGTATTGACTTTGCGAATATGCATCTGCTCGGTATGGATACCCATATCGACAATTTGCTTGTTAAGAGTGGCGGTTATGTGGCGGGCGATATTCGCAGATTGTCCTTTGTGGAGCGAAGTGGATTTGTGCTTGATGATATGTTTGGACACTTCCTTGTAGATAACGGACAGATAGAGGTCAAGGAGGCTCAATTGAAGACGACATTGAGTGAGATAAATCTCGACTATCTGTTGCTCGATGGAAAGGATTGGCTTGAGTATCGCGATTTTATCAATAAAATCCCTATCATTTGCGACATTACGGATAGTCGCGTATCGTCAGACGATGTGGGCTATTTTGCTACCACTATATGGGGGTGGCAGACTACGGTGCGCAACGCCTCGGTGTCGATGAATGGACCTGTGGCGAACTTTAAGGGCAGAATTGCGCACGCTACACTCGAAGATGGCGGAATACTGCAGGGGTCGGCACGTGTGCGAGGACTTATAGATATAGAGAAGACTCGTTTCGATATAGATGTCGATAGGCTGAAGGCTTCGACCGAGGAGGTGTCGTACTTGTTGAATACGATTGCTCACCTATCGCTCGGAGAGAGCGCATCGCAATATGTTGAGCGTGTAAAGGGTATAGATGCTTCGGGCGAGTTTCATGGTACAATTCGCGATTTCAGAGCAAAGGCAAAGGCTCGTCTTGCAAGTGGCGGTGATGTAGCATTGGAGTGTTCGATGCAAAACCCTGCGGAGGGAAGAAAGGGCGTGAAGGCTACAATATCGGCAGATGAAACCTATCTTGGTCATATTCTCGCAAATGATGTGTTCGGCTCGGCAACATTTACGGCTAATGCGGAGGTTGAGTTGGGCGATGGCGAGCCTGTCGTACTCAAGGGAGGTGGCCAGATTGCCAATATAGGTCTGAATGGTTACGACTACAACGATATCACGGTGGTTGCCGATATCGAAGAGGGGCGTATTGCCGGCTCGTTAAGTGCCAATGATGAGGCGCTAAAACTCGATGCGCAAGCGATGTTGGACTTCTCGGATAAGGAGATGCCACTCTATGATGCTGTGATGTCGATAGCGCACGCAGACCTTCACGCGATGAATATCAATAGGCGCGATTCGATATCCGTTATCAATGGCGATGTAGGGTTGTCGGCGCGCGGAGCAAATCTCGATGAGTTGAATGGCGTATTGCGTATTGCAGATGCCGAGTACGAAACCATAGGGCGTGGCTGTAAAGCCGATTTGGTAGAGCTGTCGATAGAGAGCAATGAAGATGCTCGAACTTTGACACTCTCTTCGGATTTTGCTGATGCCGTATTTGAGAGCCGTACTGCCTACAGAGATGTGCTGTACTATCTGAAAAATCTGTTGGTGCAGTATGTTCCGATGCTGTACGATGAGACGACACGACAAAATATCGATACCCGTGTTGCCGAGATAGGAAACGAGGTGGCGGTGCTTTCGGTTACGACAAAAGGCATCGATCCGCTTCTAAACTGTATTACCGATGGTTTGGAGATGGCCGAAGGCTCAAAGGTGGAAATGTTGGTAAGTCCTTCCGAAAATCGCTTCCTGATGAGGGCTTCGTCAGAGTATCTTATGCACCACAACTATCTCGCTACGAATATCGATGTGAAGGCAGGAAATGCGGGCGACTCGTTGGCGATGTCGTTGGTCGCAGAGGATTTGTATGCCGGAATGTTCCATTTCTCGGGTGTCGGAGTCAATGGTGGCGCAAAGGATAATGCAATAAATGTAGATGCTATATTTGCTGACTCGTTGCGAGATTTGCAAGGCGAGTTGTCGGCAAAAGCAAATGTTTTGCGAAAGAATGGTAGGCGCAACATATCCATAGATTTTAATCCTTCGTATGTGTATAGTGGCGATGACTCTTGGCAAATCACGACAGATGGTATAGATATAGACTCTTCGCGAGTTAATATCCGGAATTTTGCCGTGCGTAGCGAAACGCAGGAGCTGTTTGTGAATGGAGTTGCTTCTCGCAACGAAAAGGACTCTGTGTATATGAATCTGCGCAACTTCTCGCTTGCTCCATTTACTCAGATAACAAATCGTATCGGATACGAGATAGATGGTAGAACTAACGGATACGCAACAGTCTATTCCGCGCTCAAAGATACTCGAATAGATGCGCGAATCGAGATGGACAGCGTGAATGTTAGTGGAATAGCGGTTCCTAATTTGCTTCTTACCTCACAGTGGGATTTCGGTCGTAGTCGAGCTTCTCTCGATATCTCTACCCGCGAGGATAATAAACGAGTTATACAGGGATATTTCGCCCCATCGCAGATGCGTTACTATGCGCAGATGCACACGGAAGGGGTTAAGATGGATCTGCTGGATCCTCTGCTCGAGAGTGTGATTATCGATACGGAGGGTACGGCAAAGGTCGATTTAGCCATTAGTGGCGAGGGGCGTATGGCTGAACTACGAGGCGAGATAGCGGTTGACAGTTTGGCTACAACGGTTGATTATACGCGCTGTCGTTACTCTGTGCCGAAGGCGACTATCAAGGTCGAAAATAATCGATTGCTTACGGAGAATGTTCCGGTCTTCGATAAGAATGGTCGCGAGGGAAAGATGTCGCTCGATGTGTCGTTAGCTCACCTATCTAATATCGAATACAATGTCGGTTTGCAGGTGAATAATATGGAGGTGTTGAACACTACAGAGCGCGATAATCCGATGTTCTACGGCTCGATATTCGCTACGGGTACAGGCTCGATACGAGGCGATAAGGCGGGGGTGAAGATGGACTTTGTGGCGCGCAGTGACGATAACTCCAAGTTCTTTATGCCACTGACCGATGCAAGCGATATCAGTAGTGCCGATTTCGTTACATTTGCAACCAAAGATAGCGATACAACCTCCTATTTGGTGCGCAAGAAGATGATGTTCGAGAATCGCCAGAAACGCCGTACTTCGGGTGGCGATTCGATGGATATAACAATGGCTCTCGATGTGCGCCCTAATGCAGAGGTGCAGCTGGTAATCGATCCTACCGTAGGCGATATCATTAAGGGTACGGGCGAGGGTATGTTGAATTTGCGAATTAATCCGCAAGCAAATATCTTCGAGATGTATGGCGACTACACCATCGAGAAGGGAAGTTACCTCTTTACGCTACAAAATGTTATCAACAAGTGGTTCGATATCGAGCCGGGTTCAACCATACAATGGACCGGAGAACCTCTCGATGCGCTGTTGAATATCGATGCGGTATATAAGTTGAAGGCTTCGTTGCAACCTCTGCTCGAAGGCTCGCTTACGGAGAGTAATCGCTCGGCTCGAGCCGTTCCTGTCGAGTGCTTTATCCATCTGACCGACCGCTTGACGCAACCAACAGTAACATTCGATATTGTAGTTCCAAGTGCCGACTCGGAGGTTCAGAGCCTTATTGCGAGTGCGTTGGCTACGCCGGAGAGTAAGTCGCAACAGTTCTTGTATCTGATAATCGCCAACAGCTTTATCTCGGAGACGACAAATTCGATGACCTCTTCGATTGGCGCATCGGCGACCGCGGCTACAGGCTTTGAGATGCTCTCAAATCAATTTAGCAATTGGCTTTCGAGTGACGACTATAAAATTGTACTGCGCTACCGCCCTCGTACCGAACAGATGAGCGATGAGGTTGATTTCGGCTTCTCGAAGGGATTGATAGATAATCGTCTGCTGATAGAGGTTGAGGGTAACTATATTGTCGATAAGACGCAGGTTGTAAATGCAACCTCAAACTTTACGGGCGAGGCGTATCTTACTTGGTTAATAGACCGTGCCGGAACACTCCGTTTGAAGGGCTTTACCCACACGATAGACCGATTTGACGAAAACCAAGGCTTGCAGGAGACAGGTATCGGTATCTATTTCAAAGAGGATTTCAATAATGCGCGCGATCTGCGTTACCGTTTGAAAAATCGTTTCAAGCGCGAGAAGAAAGAGAGAACAAAACGAGATAAACAACAAACTAAAAATAAAAAAGAGTAAAAATTATGATTAAACTATTGCAGGTAGCCGAGGTAGCGGTAGAGACCGCATCGGCAGGAAAGATGTCCCTTTGGGAGTTGTTCAATCAGGGTGGTTGGCTTATGTGGGTACTTCTCTTGTTGGGAGGTGTAACCATCTTTATCTTCGTAGAGCGATTTGTGGCTATTCAGCGTGCGCAACGCCTTGATATGCACTTTATGAATCGTATTCGCGACTATGTTGTGGCGGGTAATGTAAAAGAGGCTATCGCCTTTTGCCACCACGAAAATACCCCGATTGCCCGAATGATTGAGAAGGGTTTGGAGCGTCTTGGTCGCCCGATGAGCGATGTGCAGAGCGCAATAGAGAATGTTGCCAACTTGGAGGTGTCGAAGTTGGAGAATGGTCTTCCTACCCTTGCGACTATCGCAGGAGGTGCGCCGATGATTGGATTCTTGGGTACAGTACTCGGTATGGTGCAGACCTTTATGGATATGTCGGCTGCAGGAGGAACGGTTGATATGGCGTTGCTCTCGGGTGGTATGTATGTGGCGATGGTAACTACCGTAGGCGGTCTTATCGTGGGTATCCCTGCATATTTCGGCTACAACTACTTGGTGGCTCGTATCGAGAAGTTGGTGTTCCGTATGGAGGCTAACTCTATCGCATTTATGGATATTTTGAATCAACCGGCTCAAAAATAGTAGATTATGGCAATTAAAAGAGGCTCAAAGGTCGATAAGTCGTTCTCGCAATCGGCAATGACCGACCTGATGTTCCTTTTGCTGATATTTATGCTCATCGCAACCACGCTTATCAATCCGAATGCGTTGAAGTTGGAGTTGCCAAAGAGTTCAAATCAGTTGAAGGATAAGGCTATAACCACCGTTTCGATTGAGCAGAGAGGCTCGGAGTATATCTACTATGTCGAACTCGACAAGGTGTCGGGCATCGAGGGTGTAGAGCGCGCTTTGAAGGCTCGTTTGGAGGGACAGGAGCAACCGACCGTATCGTTGCACTGCGACAAGAAGGTCGCAGTCGATGAGGTCGTCAAGGTGATGAATATAGCCAAAGATAATGGTTACAGATTGATACTTGCTACGCAAGCAAAATAATTGACAATTGATAATTGACAATTGACAATTATAGGAGTTTATGAAGTCAAAACATTTTGCATATATCTTCACTGCGTTGTATGTGGTGTTGTTGGCGGTGGCTTTCCGATTTGGCGAATTTTCCATTCGTCCGAAGGAGCAACCGCAGAGCGACATCATATACATTGAGTATGTGAAACACGAACCGCCACCAAAGCCCAAACCAAAACCTGCACCAAAGGTAAAGGAGGCTCCGCGCCACGAAAACCTTGCTCCGCGTGATAATACACAGCAGGCATCGGGTAAGGCGGAGGAGACGCGCACGGTAAATCAGCGCGCGTTGTTCAAGATGTCGAAAGATGGCGCTGATAAACCCGCCAACGCGGGTAATCCATACGCTCGCCAAGACACGGTAACAACAGCGGCAGGTACGGGTGGCGGACTTAATCCGATTGGCAATGATGCTCTCGATGAGGGATTGCAGGGGCGCGGTTTGGTTGGCTCGTTGCCACAACCAAAATATCCGGCGGGAAATAAGAGCGGAAAGGTTGTTGTTAAAGTCGTTGTCAATCAAGCTGGTGTTGTTACAGAAGCATCATACGAGCCTAAAGGCTCGACAACCAATGACAAAGCATTGGTCGATGCAGCTATAGTGGCGGCGCGTAAGGCTCGCTTTACGGAAGCACAAGCCTTCAAACAGGGCGGTAGGATAACCTATGTATTTAAGATGAAGTAATTGGTATGAAATTTTTGTTCGCACTTTTAAGTTGCGTAATAGCAGTTTTTCCACTGCAGGCAGAGGAGCGAAAGGAGTACGATGGTGCTCATATGAAGTTTGAGAATACGGAGTATGACTTTGGCGAAGTGTCGCGCAAGGGAGAGAATAAGAGTTGTAGGTTTTACTTTGTGAATGATGGTACAGAGCCTTTGGTTGTGCTATCTGCAACAACTTCCTGCTCGTGCCTGAAAACGGAGTTTTCGCGCAAACCTATAGCTGTAGGCGAGAGAGGCGAAATGGTGATTCTCCTCGAGTCGAAAAAGGTTGACAAAGGGGTATTTCGCCGTATTGTGCAGATTCGCTCCAACTCGGTGGGCGGAACAGAAATATTAACCATAAAAGGCGTTTCAAAAGATTAAATAACAGGTAGATAATAAAGCCAATGGCTAAATAATTATGAGTACGGTAATTCGTTTTTCGGGAGATTCGGGCGATGGAATGCAGATGGTAGGCAACCTCTTCTCGGAGAGTGCGGCATTTGCAGGCTATGGAGTTTTTACCTTCCCTGACTACCCTGCCGAAGTTCGCGCACCGCAAGGTACTGTGGCGGGAGTTTCGGGATTTCAGGTACATTTTGGCGAGCAGACTATAACGCATCAAGGCGACAAGTGCGATATCTTGGTAGCGATGAATCCTGCGGCGTTGGTGGCGCATCGTAAGTATGCTACTGCTACAGCGACAATAATAGTTGATGGCGAAGGCTTTACCAAAGAGACTATAGCCAAGGTCGGCTACGATATCGATACAATTTCGGAGCAGTTGCAACTCGAGGAGTGCAATATCGTGGAGGCTCCTATAACACAGATGACACTCGATGCTGTGGCAGAGTTCGGACTTGACCGTAAATCGGCGTTGAAGTGTCGAAATATGCTTGTGCTGGGCATTACACTCGGAATGTACGATATCTCGGCAGAGTACGCCAAGAAGTTTATAGAGAAGAAGTTTGGTGCGAAAAACCCACTTGTCTGCAAGGCGAATATCGCCACTTTGGAGGCGGGTATGAACTATGCACACAACTCGCATCTCGTTGGCGAACACCACCAACACCATAGCATAAATGCCCTTCCGAAAGGCATTTATCGCTCTATAAATGGCAATCAGGCGGTGGCTTGGGGCTTTATTGCTGCGGCGGAGAAGAGTGGCAGACCGCTATTTTGTGGCTCGTACCCTATCACCCCTGCTACGGGTATTTTGGAGGAGTTGGCAAAGCACAAGGCTTTGGGCGTTAAGACCGTGCAGGCAGAAGATGAGATAGCCGGAATTTGTACTGCTATTGGCGCATCGTTTGGTGGCTCGTTGGCGGTAACAACCACTTCGGGACCGGGCTTAGCATTGAAGAGCGAGGCCCTCGGCTTGGCTGTTATGGCGCAGATACCATTGGTCGTTGTTGATGTTCAGCGTGGCGGTCCTTCTACGGGCTTGCCGACAAAGAGCGAGCAAGCTGACTTGTTGCAGGCGATGTATGGACGCAATGGCGATTGTCCATTGGTTGTGCTTACGGCTCACTCCCCTGCCGATTGTTTCGAGAAGGCGTATATGGCAGCGAAAATTGCATTGGAGCGAATGATGCCGGTGGTACTCTTGACCGATGGCAATCTCGCAAATGGAACAGAGCCTTGGCGTGTAAAAAGGGTTGCCGATATGCCGACTATTACACCACCTATCGTTTCGCGTGAGGAGTTGGCAGAGAATGCAGAGTGCTTCAATGAGCGTGGTCTGTTCAATCCATACTCAATGAATGAGAATTTAGCCCGCTATTGGGCTATCCCGGGCGCAGAGGGATTGGAACATCGTCTGGGTGGTTTGGAGAAGAGACCTATTGTTGGCTCAATCTCCTATTTGCCCGAAGACCACGCTGCGATGGGAGCATTGCGTGCCGAGCGTGTGGCGCGCGTGGCAGAGATGATGCCGAGCGTAGAGGTCGAAGGGGCATCAGAGGGCGATTTGCTTGTTTTGAGTTGGGGCAGCAATGTCGGCAAGGTGTCGGAGGCTGTGGCAACGCTTCGTGGCGATGGCGCAAATATCGCATACGCAACGATATCGTTGATAAATCCACTCCAGCGCGGTGTCGCCGAGGCGATGGCTCGATACAAGAGTGTTTTGGTATGCGAGAGTAATAGCGGACAACTTGCATCATATCTGCGCTCGCTTGTAAACCACGCCGATATTCGCTCGGTCGCAGATATGGGTGCACAACCATTTGCGGTTGATGCTCTGAAAGCGGAGATTTTGGCAAACTTAAATTAGAGGAGATTTTAAGATGAAAAGAGAATATACGCCCAATGATTTTCGTAATGGCAGTCCTGTAAAGTGGTGCGCCGGTTGTGGCGACCACGCCATCTTCAATTCGGTGTTGAAGGCGTTGCCGGAAGTTGCAGACCGACTTGATATTCCTCGTGAGAATTTTGCCTTTATCTCTGGTATCGGTTGCTCATCGCGATTTGTCTATTATATGAATACCTACGGCTTCCATACTATTCACGGTCGTGCTACTGCTATCTCTACAGGCTTAAAGACGGCTCGCCCCGACCTATCAGTGTGGGTTTGCTCTGGTGATGGTGACTCGCTGGCGATAGGCGGTAACCACTTTATCCACGCTTGCCGTAGAAACATAGACCTGAACTTGATTTTGTTCAACAACGAGATTTACGGCTTGACCAAAGGTCAATACTCCCCTACCTCCAAACTTGGCAAGATTACCAAAACCTCGCCATTCGGCACTATCGAGGAGCCGTTTTCACCTGCGGTGTTGGCGATTGGAGCAAAGGCTTCGTTTGTGGCTCGAACTATCGATATGGAGTTGGACTTAACAAAAGAGATGTTGGTCGAGGGTGCTTGCCATAAGGGTATGGCTGTTACCGAGGCGTTGGTAAATTGTGTGATTTTTAACAATAAAACCCACGCCGACTATGCCGAGTCGAAGGCTATTCGTGAGGAGCGCACAATTCGCTTAAAACACGGCGAAAAGATGTTGTTCGGAGCAGAGCGCAATAAGGGCTTGGTGCTTGACGGCTTGAAGTTGAAGGTTGTAACTGTTGGCGAAGATGGCTACACGCTTGACGATATTTTGACGCACGATGCGCACACAGAGGATACGGCGTTGCATACAATGTTGGCTTCGATGCGTTATCCTGAATATCCTGTGGCTGTGGGAGTTATTCGCGATGTTGCACGCCCAACATACGATAGCGAAGTTGCCCGCCAAATTGACGAGCAACAAGAGCGCGAGCCAAATAAAACCGCCGATGATCTGTTCTTCGGTGGCGAAACTTGGGAGGTTAAATAACCTTTAGAAATCGTTTCTCATTTTACCACCACCACGCATACCACCGTTCATACCCATTGGGCGTGGACGGTTGCTTTTTCCGTCCATTCCCTCGTAGTCGGAGATATTCTTTGAGGCGTTCTTGCCAAAGTGGCGCAGATTATATACGAATTGCACCATCACATAACGACCTACCGTACTATTCAATACATTGCGAGTGAATCCCGAACCTACGGAACGAGAGAATGCCGTATTTTGATTAAGAATATCGTTTACGCCAATCTGTACCTCTCCTCGCTGGTTTTTGAATACCTGCTTGCCGAGATAGAGGTTGCAGAGGATATACTGCTCGTTGTAGTTGTTCGAAAAACCGATGTATTGATGATAGGCTGCGTTAGCAGTAAGTGTAAAGCCCGGACCAAATATCCACTTCACAGATGCCGAAGCCGTATGGCGAAAGTAGGAGTTTATGGTGTCATCTCCGTATGATGATTTAGCAAGGCTATTCCAAGCCTGATTGTATGTTCCACGCCACGAGAGCGTAAAGTCGATATTTTCGGAGATATTGCTGCCTATCGCAAGGCGGAAGGTGTAACCTATATTGTTTGCCTTATTGATGCTAAAATTGTGGTTTGCAACATTTTCGAGCAGTTCGGCAGGTGTGCGACCTGCGTCATATACGGCACTCGGCACGACCGAATAACCCACATTTGCCGTCATATTGAGATTGCACTTCATAAATGGCAACGGTACTCCATACGATACATTTGCACGCACCGACCACATACCGCTGATATTCTCGTAAGATGTTATCTGCGTTGGGCGATAAGGCTTACCATTCTCGTCTTTTGGTATGATGATACCGTTCATCTCGTCAGGTAATGCCCAACCCTTCGAGTTGTAGAGTGTGGAGCTGGAGATTGCATTTTGGTAGTACTCGCCTCGTATCATAGCCATAAAGGTCTGCCCCTTATCGGGCAAAGAGAGGATATAGCGAATACTTCCGCTATGCGAGTACTCGGGTGCGAGATTGCTATTTCCGACACTTATATTTCGTGGCGAATCAACATCAAAGATGTTGTGCAACTGCGTTACACTCGGCACATCGGAGTTTGAACGGAACTGAATACGCAACGAATTTTGCTTGTTGAAGGCGTAGCGAAACATTGCGTGATACTGCACGCTATGGTATTGCTTATTAACAAGACTCGATATGTTTGCGCCATTCTCGAACGCTCCGTTACGCGATAGATTCTCGTACATCACCCTCAAAACCAAAGTATTGCGCTTCTTTGCGTAGCGAATACCCGGACCTATGCGATGAGTCAGTGTGTTGGTCGATGAGTTTATCGTGAGTGACTCGTTACGGCGACTATCATCTTTTACGAGGTAATCGCTATCTGTGTACCACGCTCCCTGCTCCTTGCTTTGGTTGCGATATACGACATTGTACTGCATCGTGAAAGTCCAATTGCGCGCTATTGGCTCGTTGTAGTTTATGCCACCACGGATATTGTAGGTATAGGTCGGAACATTGCGATATTCGTAAATAGGGATAAAGAATAGCGGATTTTCGCGCATATCGCGCCACGATGTTCCCTCACCAAAATAGTCGTTGTAGAGCGATTCATAGAGTGGATTATCAAACGGAATAGGCTCGGCATTGTTGGTCATAAGGTGGCGAGTTGCACGATTGTCGCGATAGCCTGCGCGTGCTGTCACTGTCATTGTGCGCCCGGGTGCGCCAAGACGAAGGCGATATTGTAAAAACTCGTTGGCGTTTATGCCTCGCATACGATTTTCAGTCGAGGAGGCGGTGTATGATAACGGTCTGAACGAAATGTTGGTCATATCCTCCGTGTCGAGGTCGGTGTCGTTATTGGAGTAGCCCTCTGTCGTAGTGGTTGGACGATGCCCCTGATAACTCAATGTTGTGCGCGATGTAAGTTGCTGATTACGCGATATTTTCCAATCTAAACGGGCGTTTAGACGGTGGTTGTTATTTACTCTCTGCGATTCGGCAAGGGCGTATTGCGTGCCGTAAGGCGCAGGATATTCGTACCAAGTGGTACGCTCGGAGAGATTTCGGGTATTGGTGTTGTTGAAGAAGTAACTACCCTGAAATTTCACCTGCTTGCGCCTGCCCCAAGTGTCGGAGTAGTTGATGCCCACCGCATTTACAAGGGCTACACCCGATTGCGGTCGTACCATAAATTGATTTCCTCCTCCCTGACCTCCACGCCCCGAGGAGTTTACTCCGAGCAAATCTTCGAAAGAGAAGTTCTGCTGATTGATATTGTTAAATAGTCCTAAAACAGTGATTCTCTGCTTATTGCGGAACGAATTGAAGTTTCCACCTGCGAGATATTTCGGATTGAACGACATCTTGTCTGTCTCGGGTTGCCAGCCAAGACCTGCGTAGAGTTTTCCGAATTGACCATTGCGCATACTCTTTTTGGTCACAAAGTTCAACGCCTTGTAACTCTCGCCATCGTCTATGCCTGCAAATTCTGCCTCATCGCTTAACTTGTCGAACACCTCAACCTTGTCGATAATCTCGGCAGGGATATTCTTTATCGCCATCGTAACATCATCACCGAAGAACTCATCGCCATCGACAAATACTTTCTTAATCTGTTCACCCTGTACCTCTACCTGTCCATCTTCGACCACTACGCCCGGCATCTTCGAGAGTAGCTTCTCGGCCTCGGCATCTTTGGTGGTTTTGAATGCTGCGGCGTTATATATTAAGGTGTCGGCATTTTGCGTGGTGCGGAATTGATGCACCTCCTTCACTACAGCATCAATTTTTGTGGCCGACTCGCGCATATATATTTTCCCCAACTCTACGACCTTTGCGTTGGCGTTGCAGGCGAAACTCTTGTCGGCATAGCCAATAAAGGTGGTAACGATTGAGTACTCTCCCATCGGCACAGTGAACTCCATATATCCGCCACGCCCTGTGGTATAGTAGGATTTGTCGGTAGGCTCAGCCTTTGGGGCGACCTCCACTACAGCACCCTGCAAAGGCTGTTTTGTCTGTTCATCGAGCAGATAGAAGATAACCTTTGAGCGATTTTGCGCTATGGCAGTTATAGAGATAAGTACGGTAATTGCAAATGTTAGTAGTCGTTTCATAGTTAGTTGTTATCCGATTGACACTTACAAAGATATGATTATTCTGCGAAAGTTAAATCATAATTTGCTAAAACGGCTTATTTGTGGGGTGAAATGACAAAACAGCCGAGACACACAAGCTGACGAGTCCCCTACGCACAAAAAAAGACGACCTTTTCAAGTCGTCTTTTGGCGGTGCGTATCACAATCAAAATACCGCCAGTTTGGACTCGAACGGTCGCCGCAGGTTTGAGCAGACCGAAGAGATATGCGATAGGAGTTAAACAGAATGTTTAGAGGACAGATTAAAAAGCGGTAATCAAATTCATTTGAACTATCGTTTTTTAATCTGTTATCGCAGTTGCGTAACAACAACTACTATCGCATATCACGCAGACAAGTATGCCACACCGCCCCTGACTGACCGAGTCCCCTACGCACAAAAAAAGACGACCTTTTCAAGTCGTCTTCCTGGCGGTGCGTATCACAACAAAATATCGCCAGTTTGGACTCGAACGGTCGCCGCAGGTTTGAGCAGACCGAAGAGATATGCGAT
>JAZPYA010000038.1:0-24528 GCA_045543935.1 Alistipes sp. | reverse complement strand
GGGATAAGAGAGTAAAAACAATAAAAACTATACGATTATGGCAATGAAGAGAACTTACCAGCCATCGCGCCGCAAGCGCATCAACAAGCACGGTTTCCGCGCTCGTATGGCTACTGCGAACGGTCGCAAGGTGTTGGCTGCTCGTCGCGCAAAGGGTCGCAAGAAGTTGACCGTTTCTGACGAGGCAACTTTCAAGTACAATTAATCAGAATTTAACAGATGATTAAAATATAAAGGACTGCAATCGCAGTCCTTTATATTTTTTGGTGCCCTCTTCGCTAATACTTAAACGCACTGCCACCCACAAACTCGCGCAATACGGAGGTTGGCGGAATCTCATCGGTCCCGATGGTGTGGAAGTTGTCGAGGAACTTCAACATCCCCTGTGCTGTAGCATACTCCGGACGAGTATTAGGAATCTCGCGCAAGAGTGGCTCGGCAAAAGGCTTCAATACGGCAATCTCGTAGAAGAGCGACGAGTTGAACATCACATCGGCCTCCTCCTGATATGGGAAAATGTTTCGCTCTTCGCCACGACGTACGCTCGGCCAACGAGCAATGGTATCGGCTGCACTCGTTCCACGTGTGGCATTGTCGCGAATCATACGACGCAAGAGACGATTGTCGGTGGTGTGGATGCGCGAGGTGTTGTCCATTGCTACCGAAGTGAAACACGACGCGTAGAGACGGAACTTGGCACTATCGGGAATACTTGGCGTTAGACGCGGATTGAGAGAGTGGATACCCTCCATGATAAGTATCGAACGGTCATCGAGTTGCAGTGGATTGTCGTGCCACTTGCGCGTACCACTGATAAAGTCGAAGCGCGGAATCTCGACACTATCGCCTGCCATCAACCTACCCAAATCCTCATTGAGCCTTGCAAGGTCTATCGCCTCTAACGCCTCGAAGTCGTAGTCGCCATTCTCATCACGAGGGGTATCCTCGCGGTTTACGAAGTAGTCATCGGTCGAAACGAGTACAGGGTGCAGACCAAGCACGCGCAACTGCACGCCAAGTCGCTTCGAGGTAGTTGTCTTACCGCTTGACGAAGGACCCGAGATAAGCACAAGTCGCAGACCTCGCTCGCGATTAGCCTCGGCTATGGTATCGGCGATGCGAGCCAAGCGTTTTTCGTGCAGAGCCTCGGCAATCTGTATCAATTCGCTCGTGTCGCCCTGCTCGATGCGTTTGTTGAGTTTTCCGACTGTCGGCACGCCCATAATCTCCACCCACTCACTGTAGCCATCGAAGATGGAGAACATCTTCTGTAAGTTTGGCGCAGGGGCTATGGTGTCGGGTGCTGTGCGCGAAGGCAACGAAATATAGAAGCCATTGAAGTATGGTTGCACCTCGAAGCGGTCGATATAGCCCGTAGATGGTGCAAGTGCGCCGAAGAAGTAGCCCACCTCATCGCCCAATCGCTCAATCGAGCTATAGAGTCGTTGGCGTGTCTGCAAAAGGTCTATCTTATCGTCAAAACCTCGCTCTGCAAATATCTTCACAACCTCTTCGGTTGGGAGCTTCTCGCGAGTTATCGGAATATCCTGCGCAACAACCTCTTGCGCAGTCTCGTACAAGTGTTGACAATCCTCTGTTGAAAACTCGGTTTTTCCCTCCACTTCGCAGTAGATGCTGTCGCCTATGGCGTGGCGTGCGTGAAATCTTTGCGAAGGGTACAATTTAGACACAACAGCCTGCATAATGAATATCATCGAGCGTTGATATACTCGGAATCCGGCAGGGTTTGTAATGTCGAAAAACTCCACTTTGGCAGGGGTGTAGATTTTATAGTTCAACTCCTTGATTTTGTGATTTACAAAGGCGGCGAGATGGGGGTATTTCCCTCCCAAATCGAGCCTACAGGCGAGTCTGAGCAGGGAAGTGCCCATCTCGACCTCGAGTGTGGAATTGGTGTTTACGCAGTGAATTTTAACCATATTAGCCATAGTCGAAACTTTTTCTTCTCTCAAAGATAGTGCAAAAAAGCGAAGTGACAATATGCGCCAAATAAAAAATGAAAATTTTTTCTTTTTCGTCACAATTTTTTCGAGCTAAAATGCCCTCTACGCACCTACAGCAAAGGTTGAAAATAATTGTTAATAACCTGTCAATAAACAGCCCAATTTTAGTTGCTTTTTTCTTGCGAAAGGCTCTAACTTTGTATCGCTGATGATTGGCAAAACGCCCTCCCACAAGGAGGGTATTTCCGCCTAACGGACAAAACAATTAAATACTATATATAATAATGAAGAACAACTCGACTCTTAAAAAAGTCCAGTACGCTGATGCTGTCGCTGCCTCAAAGGAGTACTTTGGAGGTGACGAACTCGCTGCTACAGTGTGGGTTAGCAAGTATGCGTTGAAGGATTCGGCAGGTAATATCTACGAATCTTCACCCGAGCAGATGCACTATCGTCTGGCAAAGGAACTCGCCCGTATCGAGAATAAGTACGGTGAGCCTCTTTCGGAGCAGGAGATTTTCGATCTGCTCGACCACTTCCGCTACATCATTCCGCAGGGCGGTCCTATGACAGGTATCGGCAACAACTTGCAGGTTGCTTCGCTCTCGAACTGCTTTGTTATCGGACACAAAAATCCGGCTGACTCGTACGGTGGTATCTTCCGTATGGACGAGGAGCAGGTGCAGTTGATGAAGCGCCGAGGTGGCGTTGGTCACGACCTCTCGCATATCCGTCCTTCGGGTAGCCCTGTTTTGAACTCGGCACTCACCTCGACAGGTATTGTTCCATTTATGGAGCGTTACTCGAACTCTACTCGCGAGGTTGCACAGGACGGTCGCCGTGGTGCGTTGATGCTCTCGATTTCGATTAAGCACCCCGATGCAGAGAAGTTTATCGATGCAAAACTCGACACCAACAAGGTTACCGGTGCGAATGTATCGGTGAAGATTGATGACGAGTTTATGCGCGCAGCTATCGAGGGACGCACCTACACACAGCAGTTCCCAATCAATGCTGACAAGCCAAAGTTTGTGCAGAACATTGACGCATCGAAGTTGTGGGCAAAAATTATCCACAACGCTTGGAAGTCGGCAGAGCCGGGAGTATTGTTCTGGGATACTATCATTCGTGAAAGTGTGCCTGATTGCTACGCTGACGAAGGCTTCGTAACCGTTTCGACAAACCCTTGCGGTGAGATTCCGTTGTGTCCTTACGACAGTTGCCGTCTGTTGGCTATCAACCTCTACTCATATGTTGAGAATCCGTTTACAAAGGAGGCTTCGTTCAACTTCGACCTCTTCAAGAAGCATATTCACAAGGCAATGCACTTGATGGACGATATCATTGACCTCGAGTTGGAGAAGATTGACCTCATCATTGAAAAGATTGCTTCGGACCCAGAGGATAAAGATGTTCGCCGTGTAGAGTTGGATTTGTGGCACAAGATTAAGGATATGGCACTCAAAGGTCGCCGTACAGGTCTTGGTATCACCGCCGAGGGCGATATGTTGGCTGCTCTCGGTTTGCGCTACGGCTCGAACAAGGCTCTCGACTTCGCTACAAAGGTTCACCAGACCTTGGCTGTTGAGGCTTATCGTGAGTCGGTAAATATGGCTCGCGTGCGTGGTGCATTCACCGTATTCAACGCCGAGAAGGAGAAGGATAATCCGATGATTAACCGCCTCAAAGCAGCAGATGCTTCGCTCTACGAGGAGATGGTTAAGTATGGTCGCCGTAATATCGCAATGCTTACAATTGCGCCTACCGGTACAACTTCGTTGATGTCGCAGACCACTTCGGGTATTGAGCCTGTATTCCGTCCTGTTTACAAGCGCCGCCGTAAGATTAACCCTTCGGACCGCGACAATAAGGTTATATCAACATTTACAGACGAGCAGGGACAGGTATTCGAGGAGTACAATGTATATCACCACAAGTTCGTAGATTGGTTGCGTATCAATGGCTACGACATCTCGCGCCTCAACACTATCAGCGATGAGGAGTTGGAGAAGTGGGTTGCAGCATCGCCATACCACAAGGCTACCGCAAACGATATCGATTGGGTTGCAAAGGTTAAGATGCAGGGTGCTATTCAGAAGTGGGTAGACCACTCGATTTCGGTCACCGTAAATCTTCCAAACAACATCTCGGAGGAGATTGTTGCCGATGTATATCGTACCGCTTGGGAGTCGGGCTGTAAGGGTATCACTGTATATCGTGACGGTTGCCGTGCAGGTGTCTTGGTTGATAAGAAGAGTAAGAAGGCCGAGAAGAAGTGCGAGGAGGCAACAGGCGAGAACCGCCGTCCAAAGTCAATCCCTGCCGATGTTATCCGCTTCAAGAATGGCTCTGAGATGTGGATCGCCTTCGTAGGTATGGTTGAAGGTCGCCCTTATGAGATTTTTACTGGTAAAATTGAGGACGATGCAATGTATATCCCTCCAAAGATTACCAAGGGTAACATTATCAAAGTGCGTGAGGAGGACGGTACAAAGCGTTATGACTTCCAATATACCGACCGCTACGGCTATACTAACACTATCGGAGGTATCTCGCGCTTGTTCGATGAGAGCTTCTGGAACTACGCAAAGCTTATTTCGGGAGTACTTCGCTACCATATGCCAATCGAGAAGGTTGTGGCTCTTATCGATGGCTTGCACCTCGACGATGAGAACATCAACACTTGGAAAAATGGTGTTAAGCGCGCTCTGAAGCAGTACATCGAGGACGGAACACGCTCGAAGGGTAAGTGCCCACAGTGTGGTCAGGAGCAGATGGCATACCAAAACGGCTGTCTTACTTGTCTATCCTGCGGATATTCCAAGTGCGGATAAAAAGCGCATAGAAAGCGAATTTCTGCGTTAAACTGCGATAGCCCGATTGCTCACATACGCCAAGTATGCTGTGCATCGGGCTTCTTGTTTGCCTTGAACTTCATCTTTCTATGCGCTTTTTTTTGTGGTAATAGAAAGCGAATTTCTGCGTTAAACTGCGATAACCCGATTGCTCACATACGCCAAGTATGCTGCGCATCGGGCTTAACTATATCTTCTTCCCTCTTGCAAGGCAAAGCGTAAATCTATTTACCTATGCGCTTTTGGAGCAAAAAAATGGCGGTGAATAGACTCACCGCCATCTCTGTTTATAGAGCTGTAGTGCTCTATTTTACATTCTGAAGTTCTACCAACTTGGCATAAACTCCGCCCTTATTGAGCAACTCCTTATGTTTGCCCTCCTCGACAATGCGACCTTCGTCAATAACGAAGATGCGGTCGGCATTCATAATGGTCGATAGTCGATGAGCAATAACCACCGAGGTACGACCTTTGAGCAACTTGGTCAAAGCGTCTTGAACCAACTTCTCGCTCTCGGTATCGAGTGCAGAGGTTGCCTCATCGAGAATCAAAAATTCAGGATTTTTCAGCACGGCACGAGCAATGCTCAATCGCTGACGCTGACCGCCCGAGAGTTTTGCTCCCCTGTCGCCGATATTGGTGTTGTAGCCCTCTGGACTCTCCACGATAAAGTTGTGGGCATTTGCTATCTTGCAAGCCGCAACAATCTCCTCATCGGTAGCATCGGTGCGACCGAGTGCTATATTGTTCTTTATAGTATCGTTAAATAGAACGGTCTCCTGCGATACAAGACTCATTGCTGCGCGCAACGACTCTTGCTTATAGTCGCGGATTGATACTCCATCGATAAGAATATCACCGCTATCGGTGTCGTAGAATCGCTCCATCAACTCACTCAAAGTCGATTTTCCGCCACCCGAAGGTCCTACAAGAGCGACTGTCTCGCCTTTGCGCACCTCGAATGATACGCCGTGAATAATCTCGCGCGATTCATCGTAGGAGAAGCGTACATCTCGGAACTCAATCTTATCGTTGAAGCCCTCAAACTCCTTGGCATCGACAGCATCTGTTATTTCGTTCTTGTCGTCAAGCACTGCAAAGATACGCTCTCCTGCGGCAACACCTTGGTTTATATTGGCGAATTGGTCGATAAAGGCGCGTACAGGGCGGGTAATCTGCGAGAATGCCGCAATAAATGCGATAAATCCTGCTCCACTCAACGAGCCTTTCATTACGAGCGTGCCACCGAATACCAAAATTATTGCCACGGCCGTAATGCCGAGAAATTCGCTCATTGGCGATGCCAACTGCTGACGGCGTGCCATCCACAACAGCGTATCAGACAAGTTCTGATTTAGAGAGTGGAACTTCTCCTTAATATACTCGGTTGCGGTATAGGTCTTAACGATTTTGATTCCTCCGAGCGATTCATCGAGTACGCTTACCAAATCGCCCATACGCTGTTGGCTGAGGCTTGCGGGGTGACGCAATTTCTTGACTATACTACCGATGATAAAGCCAACAAACGGTAAGAAAAGTACCGAGAAGAGAGCCAACTCCCACGAGATACTCAACATTAGCACGAGGTAGCCGATAATCAAGAATGGCTCGCGAAATGCAACCTGCAAAGTGTTGGTGATACAGTACTGCACGACCATAACATCGGAGGTTATGCGCGAGATGATATCGCCCTTGCGCTGACCGCTGAAATAGCCTACATCTTTACCAATGACGCTATCGAACATCTCGTTACGCATACGCTGTACGGTTGTTGTTCGCATACTCTCAACCGTATATCCACCAAGGTAGCGGAAGAGGTTCGAGAGGAAGTTCATAGCGATAAGAATTATCGCCAACAGAATCAACACATTTGTAATCTTCCACTCGGCACCAAATGTTATCGTATAGAAATAGTTAAGCCACTGTTGCAACACTGCGCCTTTGAACGACAATGCAGGCATTTCGTATGTTGGCTGAAAAGCGTATCCCTCCGAGAACATAGCGTTCAGGATAGGCATAATCATCGCATAGTTGAAGGTATTGAATAGTGCGTGCAGTGCCGCAAAGAAGAAGTAGGGTACTGCATATCTGCTGATAGGCTTCGCGAAGTCTAAAAGTCGTAGGTAGGTCTTTAACATAGATAAGTATTTTTTATACCAATCCCTCCTCGTGGTATTCGTGTACGGATTTTATGTAGTGTGCGATGGTCTCCTCCATCGACACGAATGATTTTCCTCCGGCTGCGTTTTTATGTCCTCCGCCATTGAAATATCGGCGCGCAAAGGTATCGACATCGATATCGCCACGCGAGCGAAGCGATACGCGGATAAAGCCGGTCTGTGCGGTAAACATTGCCGACATCTTCATCTTCTTTATAGTAAGCGGATAGTTTACAAAACCCTCGTTGTCGCCCTGCTGAAACCAGAAACGGCGCATCTCCTCCTCCGTGAGCGACATATACGCCACACGACCACCAAGCAAGGTCTTCATCTTGCGGTTGATGGCATAGCCGAACAATTTAGCACGCCCCTCTGTAAAGGAGTTATAGACATTATTGTAGATTTGCGGAATATCGATGCCCGTAGCCGACAATGCCGCCACTGCCTCGAATAGTTCGGGCGTAAGATTCGAGAATGCGAAGTTGCCCGTATCGGTCATAATGCCGACATAGAGCTGTGTTGCGACCTTTGCGGTTATCGCCTCCTTGCCGTAGAGTGCCACGATTATCGAGTACATCAAAAATGCGGTACTCGAAGATTCGGGGTGCGAGAACATTACATCAAAACCCTCGGCAGGGTAGAGATGGTGGTCGATAAGTATTCGCTTTGCGGTGGTGTTTTTTGCCACAACCTCGCCCAATGCATCGGCACGTGTCAGGGCGTTCATATCGGCACAAACAATCACATCTGCCTCATCGAGAGCCTTCTCGGTGCGATGCTCCTCGTCATTGCGATAGATTATGATGCTCTGCGAATTTGGAATCCAGCGCAGATAATAGGGGTAGTTGTTCGGCAGTGTACAAGTTACATTATGCCCGCGGGTAGTTAGCACTTCCGCCAATGCGAGCGATGAGCCAATGGCATCGCCATCGGGGTTTGTATGCCCTACGATAACGATATTTCGAGACTCTGCGAGGAGATTTCTGAACTCCTCTATTTTGGATATATTGATATTCATCGGCACAAATATACAAATAAAAGTTGATAGTTAGGGGATTGGCGCAGAGTTTTTTCTATTTGAACCTTCTCGCCATTGGTGTTAATCGAATCTCCTCGCCACTCGCCATTCGCTCCATAGGGTTGAAGAGAGGGGTAAATTTCTCGTTTGTGAAGTATGGTGCTTTGCGGTTGTAGGGGCAGACCGATTGGCATTCATCGCAACCAAATATCCAACCGTGGGTGTCACAACTTTTCGCATCTGTACGGCACTCTATCGTAGCGCACGAGATACAGCGCGAGGTGTCGATATGTCGCTCTTTTATCGCACCATTCGGACAAGCCTCCACACATCGGCGACACTCTCCGCAACCCACCCCTTCTCGAGGTGTGTCGTAGTGGTCGCACTCTGCCGTCATTACAATTTCGCCCAACAACACAAACGAGCCAAATTCGGGTGTGATGAGGAGAGATTGTCTTCCAATCCAACCGAGTCCAGCCTCTACGGCATATCGTTTCTCGAAAATCGGCGCACTATCGACAAAGCAACGCGCCGAGAAGTTGGGGTTAATCTCCTTGAGTCGCGCGCACAACTCGAACAGCATCTGTTTGATGGTGGTGTGATAGTCGGTAGTACAAGCATACGATGCAACCTTCGCCTGATGGTCGGTAGGGTAGCCGTCACTTATCTTGTTTTTGTATGCCACAGCGCATACAATCACACTTTTTGCCCCTTCGACAAGGCGGTCGGCATCGGCTCGACAATTGATGTTCCTTTTCAGATAGTCAAGCGAGGAGGCGTAGCCCTGCTCTATCCACCCTTTGAGGAATGTTTTATCCTCTTCAAAAACACGGTATTGAGCCACTCCGCAGAGGTCGAAACCAGCCTCTTTGGCGAAATGCTTTATTTGCTCTATATTGAACATCGATAATCAAATTTTCTCACAAATATACATTTATTTAGGAAAAAAATCCTACTTTTGCACAGATTTGTAAGGGTAAACACACACATTTTAGCCCTTACGCAGTACAAACTTAAATTTTTAACTACTTTATGAAGTTGAATACACTTTACGAAATTCTGAACAATAGTGTTAAGAATTTTTCGGAGCGTATGGCCTTTTCGTTGTGGAGAGGCGCGAGCTACACCTATAAGCAGGTGAGCGAAAAGGTAGCCGAGGTACAAGAGTTGCTCCGCTCGGCAGGTCTTAAAAAGGGCGATAAGGTCGTCTTGCTGAGTAGCAATATGCCGAATTGGGGCGTTTGCTACTTTGCTATTACAACGGGAGGCTACACGGTAGTCCCTGTATTGCCCGATTTTACATCGGCAGACCTCGACCGTATCGTTGAGCACTCGGAGGCAAAGGCTATGTGCGTTTCGGATAAGCTCTTTACCAAAATCTCGAAGGAGGTTTCGGCAAAGTTGAATATCATTATTCGTACCAAAAACCTCTCTGTCCTCTCGCAAAATGTGAAGGAGGAGGGTGAATTGACAGTGCCACAACCCGAAGATTTGGCGGCTATTATCTACACTTCGGGTACAACATCTGCTCCAAAGGGAGTGATGCTTACGCACTACAACCTCGCATCGCAGATGTGGCTGATTGACCCATTGTTCCTTGTGCGTGAAGACGATATATTCCTCTCGGTACTGCCTATGGCGCACACCTACGAATGTACGCTCGGACTTATCCTTGCATTCCATCATGGAGCGCATGTGGTCTATCTCGATAAGGCTCCTACCGTTTCGGTATTGTTGCCTGCATTGAAGGAGGTCCGACCTACGATTATGCTTACCGTACCGCTTATTATCGAGAAGATATTTAAGGGCAAGGTGAAGAAGATGTTTACCTCGAACGGCTTTATGAATGCGCTCTATGGCGTAGGCTTTATTCGCCGTTACTTGCACCGCATTGCAGGCAAAAAACTTACAAAGACCTTCGGCGGTCGTATCCGTTTCTTCGGTATCGGAGGCTCGAAACTCGATGGCGAGGTGGAGCAGTTCCTGCTCGATTCTAAATTTATCTACGATGTCGGTTACGGCTTGACCGAGACCGCACCGCTTATTGCAGGTATGGTCGATGGAATGTTGCGTCACGGCTCTACGGGCCCAATCTTGAAGGGCATTGAGTATCGCTTGGAGAATGTGAACGAGGAGACCGGCATTGGTGAGTTGGTGATTAAGAGTCCATCGCAGATGCAGGGCTACTACAAAAACCCGGAGGCTACGGCTGCGGCATTTACCGAAGATGGCTTCTTCCGCACGGGCGACCTCTGCTGCTTCGATGAGGACGGCTGGCTCTACATCAAGGGACGCTCGAAGAATATGATTCTCGGCCCATCGGGCGAGAATATCTATCCGGAGGATATCGAGAATGTCCTCAACTCGCATGTCTTCATCTCGGAGTCGGTGGTTACCGAGTCGGAGGGTAAGTTGGTGGCATTGGTGCACTTCGATACCGATGCTATCGAGGCTCGCTATGCCGAGATGGTCGATACCTGGCACCAGAAGAAGCATGAGTTCGACCTCTTCAAGGAGGATTTGATGCGTGAGATTAAGCAGTATGTGAACGAGCGTGTAAATCGCTACTCGAAAATCTCCGAGGTAGTTGAGGAGGAGCAGGAGTTCGAGAAGACTGCAACAAAGAAGATTCGCCGTTTCCTCTATACCGGCAAGGAAAAGAAGAAGGAGTAAAAACTATGTATGACCTAAAAGTCCGCCCGACAGATTGGCTGTTGGACGGACTTTTTTTGGTTAAAAGTTAAAAATTAAAAATTAAAAGTTGCTTTTCAGCTCTTAATTCTCAACTCTCAACTCTCAACTCTCAACTCTCTTTCACTATCGCCTTGTTGCCTACGCCATCAATGCAGATGGAGAGAGGTTTGTCAAAATGGACACATCGGATAAATTCACTCTCGTAGGTCGCCTCCATTGCATTCAGCTTTGCAAAGTCGAGAACTTCATCGTTGATATATGGATTAACTGTGATATAACCCACTCCGAATGAGGTCAGATTTTGGAAGAAGTGCGTACCTTGACTCGGCTCGATACGGAAGTTGTCCAATCCGCACTCCACGATAACCTTTGCCTCCGAGATGTCACTCCATTTCACAGGAACGCCCAACCACGGATTGCTCGAACCCCAACGACCAAAGCCTACGAGTAGATAGCCTTTTTTCTTGTCGCGCATTTGAGCATTTAGGCGAGTAATCTCCTCGGCAATCTTTTCGGTCGATGCAGGATTGAAGTTCTCCTCGCGGAGATAGACAATGTCACAAACATCATTCACTGCACCCACTCCGAGTGCGCTTTCGGAGTAGATAATCGAGTCGGAGGTGTCGATTTTCGACCAATCGACCGTTGCGCCCGATACACCATCTATAATAGGGCGTACCTGCAACACATTGAAGATGCTGAAGCGGTCGCCTCTATCCATATTTACGGCAAACTCAATCTCTACGGCACACTTCATCTCGCGCTCGGCAATAGCGAGCAGTTCAACCAAAATCTCCGCTAACGGGAGTGTGCCATACTTTAGAATGTTGGCAAAGGTTACGACCTTGATGCCATCGACAAGCGATGAGTCGCTGAGTCGCATATTCTGCATATCCCAAGTCGAGGCGACATGTTTGAGATTGCGGAAAGAGGTGCAATCGGCAATTTTTATCTTCTCGAGATTTACGGCATCGTCAAGCGATGTCTTGAATTTGTCGGGTTGAAGGTTGAGGGCGTACATCACCTGCTGGGTGTCGCGCATAGCGAGGGCAGGCTCCGAGGTCTGTAGAACATTCTGCGGATATTTGGGCGAGAAGTGCAATACCTGCTCGCCATCGACTACCGCCTTGCCGAGTCCGAAGGCAATTTTTGCAATGCCATCTTCAGGCTTTTCGTAGCCTATAGGGTAGAAGTTTAGCGAGCGAGCCACTCCCGACAGCGTTGGGAAGAAGAAACCTTGATCCTCCGAGCCACATACCTCTTCGATTACGATTGCCATCTTCTCCTCCGAAATAACATTCGCGGTGGCGGTGATGTAGGCACGCGAAGAGGCGAAATAGACCGAAGCATAGACACTCTTTATCGCCTTTGACAATAGTCGCAACTCTTGGTCTTCGTTCTCGGTGTGTGGAATCATATATGTTGAATATATGCCAGCGAAAGGTTGATAGTAGGAGTCCTCCAACTTTGACGAGGAGCGAATAGCCAATGGCTTACGCACATTTCGGATAAATACGCGCAGAGCCTCGGTAAGCTCTTGAGGCAAGACCGAAGCGACAAATTCGGAGAGTATCTCCGCATCGGTAGCATCGGAGTTTATGACATATTGCAATCCGTTTTCGATGATGAAACGGTCGAAATACTCGGTTGTTATGACGAATGTTCGCGGTACAAGCACGCGCACACCCTCCCATTTGTTGTAGAGGTTGTACTTTTGCAGAATATGATTCATAAATGCCAGACCACGGGCTTTGCCACCGAGTGAACCATTGCCCAACTTCGAGAACCATATTGCATCGTTGAATGTCTCGGGTGAGAATCGGGCTACAACGCCCAAACCCTGTTTGATGCGGTAGTCGCGAATGCTGTCAGTGAGAAAACGGCGCACCGCTTTGATGTCGTCAGAGAACTCTTTTGGGGTTAAGGCCCTGAAGGAGTGCCCGAGCGAGAAGATACCTCTCGCAAAAAGCCACTTCGAGAGATTTGTCGTGTGAGCCATACGGCGTAGAACATCGTCCGACAAGGAGTGTAACATTCGTTCCAAACCGTAAAGGTCGTGTGCGCGAGCAATCTCCTCGTGGGTGTCGGGATCGGTAAATACAAAATCTCCGAAGGCGCAGGCGCGACCAATATAGTCGTTCAACTCGTGCAAGAGGGTTTTCGAGTTCTTGACAATAAAGCCAACTCCCAACTCCTTGGCTACCGAGCGCATTGATGCTTGAGAAGATTGCATCAAAAATGGCATCTCCGGATTATCCTCGCGAATAAGATTACACAAATCGACTCCCGCATCAAGTTTCTCGGTACTTGGATCATCGTTTTTGTGCAACACAAAGCCTATATCGGAGATTACACCGAGCAGATTTTGCTTGTACTTTTGATAGAGAGCAACGGCATCATCGTAGTTTGTCGCCATCAATATCTTTGGTCGAGCGCGCTTACGCATAATCTGCTGATTTTCGTTGAGCGCATCGCGTATTGAGGCTATATTCTGTTGCAAGACGAGTTTGTAGAGCGCAGGCAGATATGTCGAATAGTAGCGAATCGAATCCTCGACCAGCAAAATAGCCTGCACACCCACCTCCAAGATGTCGTGTTCGGCATTCATCGAATCCTCGATAAGTTTGATAATCGCGATTATCAAATCGGTCGAGTTATTCCAGCAGAAAATCTGATCTATTGCCACCGTGCGATTTTCGCTTATTCGGCGGTGTATCTCTTTGGTCGAGTTTGTGAGTAGAACGATAGGAGTTGCGGGTTGTAGTTCCTTCATCTGCTCGGCAAACGAGAATACATCGAGCGTTCCGACATTGTACATTGTCATCACAAGGTCGAACTGTTCACCACTGCGCACGAGGTCGAGAGCCTCGGTCGGAGTCTCCACGCGCGAAATGGCAGGCGGATTACTCAAATTGAGTTCGTTATATTCTTGTCTGATACGCGCATCAATACGACCATCTTCCTCGAGAGCGTAACTGTCGTAGCTGTTGCAGACCAATAAGATGCGGCGAATACGCCTACTCATCAGCGAGCCATAATCCAATCCCTTTTCGTTGTGTGCAATGTCCATATATCTCTATTTTGTACCGACAAATTTACTTTTTTCTTGCCGTTTTTGAAATTTTATTGCCAAAAATCGCTAACTTTACTGCAAATTATATCGTTTAACACTATGAGTGTAGCAAAAATCAATGCCGAGGAGCGTGCATTGCGTGCAAAAAAATACTTTCAAGAGGGGTACAATTGTGCGCAGTCGGTGGCTCTCGCATACGCCGATATCACAAACCTCGATGAACAGATGGTTGCCACCGTCACCGCCTCGTTTGGTGGAGGTATGGGGCGATTGCGCGAGGTGTGCGGTGCGGTTAGTGGAATGGCTTTTTTGGCAGGCTTTATTTCGCCCTGCCCTACAGCTGACAATGCCGAGGCGAAGAGGGCAAATTATGCTCTTGTGCAGGAGTTCGCAGAGGCTTTTCGCAAGCAGAATGGAGCGATAGTTTGTCGCACATTGCTCGGTCTTGACCGCCCAAAAGATGAGCCGACACCATCGCCTCGTACTGCCGAGTACTACAAGAAACGACCTTGCGCCGACTTGGTCTATGATGCGGCTTTGATTATTGGCGAGTACCTCGCCAATAATCAAAATTGACAATTGATAATTGACAATTGATAATTAAATATATTTGAGATTATGACAAAGATTATTACTATTGCGGCACAGAACGCACCAAAGGCGGTAGGTCCTTACTCACAGGCTCGCAAGGCTGTCGAGGCGGAGGCTACGCTCTACATCTCGGGACAACTCCCAATCAACCCAGCAACAGGCTCGATGCCTGCAACTATCGAGGAGCAGACTCGTCAGTCGCTCGACAACCTCGGCGCAATTTTGCGCGAGGCGGGAATGGACTATTCGGATATCGTAAAGACTACCGTTTTGCTCGATGATATCAAGGACTTCGCTGCGATGAATGCGGTCTATGCCGAGTATTTCGAGGGCGAGAAACCTGCTCGTATGTGCTACGAAGTAGCAGCCCTTCCTATGGGTGCGAAGGTGGAGATAGATGCGGTAGCGGTGAAATAGCATTAGGGGCGTTAATCCTGCTTCGCAGTCTTTTCCTCCTTGCGGCTCGGCAAAGTGAGCAAGCTCCCTCTGCGCTCGCTCCGCAGCGTCGGTTAGAGGCGTTAGAGGCGTTAGGGGTAAACACTTTAATGTTCCTAATTTTGTCTCTCCAAAAACTCTTTTACTTTTTGGGCTCTTGCTTTGCCGACAATCTTGGCAATATCATCGAGAGGTGCTTTGCGAAGATTTGTGAGTGTGCGGAAGTGGCGCAGTAGGGCTGTAATGCTCTTCTCGCCTACGCCCTCAATGCCCTCAAGACCTGTTTTAATAAAATTCTTGCTACGGCGGTTGCGATGGTGTGTAATGCCAAAGCGGTGCGCCTCATCGCGGATATGGCAGATAACCTTCAATGGCTCGCCCGTGCGGCTCAGATAGTAAGGCATTGGGTCATTCGGGTAAAATACCTCTTCCAACCTCTTCGCCAAGCCCACAATCGGCACTCGCTCGGCAATGCCCAACTCCTGCAAAACGGCATAAGCACTCGACAACTGACCTTTACCGCCATCGACAACTATCAAATCGGGCAACTCTGCCCCCTCCTCCAACAATCGCGAATAACGGCGAGTCAAAATCTCGCGCATCGAAGCGAAGTCATCTGCTCCGACCACAGTTTTAATGTTGAAATGGCGATACTCTTTGCGCGAAGGTTTGCCATCACGAAAGACTACGCACGATGCTACAGGATTTGTTCCTTGTAAATTGGAGTTGTCGAAGCACTCTATATGGCGTGGCTCTTTCGCCAAGCGCAACTCTCGGCGCATCGCCTCCATAAGTCGGTCGGTATGGCGAGCAGGGTTGTGGATTTCGAGGTTTTTCAGTCGCTCCGCGCGAGTGGTTTTTGCCGAACGCAGAGAGAATTCCAACAGGTCGTGCTTCTCGCCTCTTTTAGGTACGGAAAATTTTACACCCTCGAAAAACTCCTCGTGGGGCAGTACCGACACCAATACCTCTTGTGCCAATTCGCCTGCTATATTCTCTTTAATATGCTGAATGCCAAGCGTCATTATCTCTTGCTCGGTACTCTCGACACCTACGGCAATGGTTGCCGTATGTACCGCAGTAATTGAGCCATTGCGCACACGCAAAAAGTTGCAATATGCCTCATCGTCATCGACCAATAGCGAGAATATGTCAATATCACCCATCTTTGCGCTCACAATAACCGAACGACTTGCGTAGCGTTCCAGCGCATCAAGGCGAGCCTTATATCGTGCTGCAACCTCGAAGCGCAACTCCTCGGCAGCACGCATCATCTCTCCCTCGAGATAACTCCTGACAGGTCGCAAATCTCCCCTCAAAACTGAGGTGGCAATGTCAATATAACCCTGATACTCCTTGCGACTACACTTGCCTATACAAGGGGCTTTGCAGTTGCCAAGGTGGTACTGCAGGCAGGGCGAATGCTTTGCCTTAGCAATACTCTCCTCGCTCATCTTTTGGCGACAACTGCGCAGTGGCAGGGCTTCGCGAATAAAGTCGAGTACTGCCCTTTGGGCAGAGATTGAGCCGTAAGGACCATAGTACTGCGAGCCATCGCGCACCAATTGTCGCGTGGAGAGAATACGTGGAAATTCCTCCGCCGTAACCGCTATCCAAGGGTAGGATTTATCATCTTTGAGAAGGATATTATAGCGAGGTTGCAGTGTCTTGATAAGCGAGTTTTCCAACAGTAGGGCATCGGTTTCGCTATCGACTACAATATGGCGCATCGAGGCTATCTGTCGCACCATAACCCGCACCTTGGCGGAGTGGTCGCGATTTTCGACAAAGTAGGAGCGAACTCGATTGCGCAAGTGCTTCGCCTTACCGACATAGATAACCTCCCCTTTGCTATTCTCAAAGAGATAGCAACCGGGCGATAAAGGCAACATTGAGACCTGCTCTTTTAGTGATATTTTCTCGTTTTCCGCCATATTCTACAACAAATATACAACTTTTTGCGAAAATAGTGCTTTAATTTGAAAAATTAACATTAACTTTGTAAAGTTTTAGGTTGCTGAAAATCAAAATTTTATCAAATAACAATATGAAAAAAAATTTACTTACGCTATCGATTTGTGCAATCGTGCTGTTCTCGGGCTGTATAGACCGTGAATTTGACCTTGCCGAAACCTCCGGTGAAATGACTATCGGAGGTGAAGAGTTGGTTGTCCCGCTGGGCGAGATTAGTCCTATCTATCTCAAAGATGTCATCGGGGAGAACGAAACAATCAAGAGTGACGAAAATGGAAACTACAAAATTTCGTTCTCGTCATCAGATGTAAGCGGAAATGAGTGGGAGGAGATTACTATTGACGGTATCTCTTTGCCGACTATCTCTATTCCGAAACCGAACATTAATCCTGTAGGCTTTACCTTCCAGCAGTTGCCTGCACAGTTGAATTTGAGTGGCATCAGTCAGGAGTTCGAGCTTGATATTCCTTCAATCGGTAAAATTATGAAGGTGCAACCTATGAGACTTGCACAACCTATTGATATCAAACTGCCAAATGTGCCGATACCCGGCGTGACTTTTGGACAGCAAGGTGCCATTCCGGAGAATATAGTATCGTACCTTCCGGCAATAACCTCATCTGCATCTGACGAATTTGTCTTCGATGCGGAACTCAGTATTCTGGAACAGCTGAAGAAGGTTGATTGGGTGGAGTTTGGTTGTAAGGATCACCCATTTGGCGCACCATTTGAAATTGTGGTTAATCTCAACGGATTGAATGATGTTATTGGTGGAGGCTCTATTAATCTGAAGGTGGAGTTCCCTCAAGGCTACTATCTCCGCGATGAAAATGGAAATGACTATCCGGTGGCTACTCACAATATCTTCGAGAGAAATGTAACGCTTAACCCGAAGCAGAAGAGTGTCAATTTCTTGGTATATCTCCATCGTATCGACTACAGCGACCACACCTTTACAGATGGTGTGTTGAAGATTGATGACCACATCAAGTATAGCTACGATCTATCGCTCAACCTCTGCAATGGAAACTACAATCTCAACAATGCACCTACATTCTCGGTTGAGTCGGCTCCAGAGTATAAGGATGTGGAGGTTGTTATCAATCACTTCGAGATTCCGGCATTGGAGAAGTCGCTCTCGTACTCGTTCAATGGTCTGCCAAGCACGGTGAGTGTCGATAAAATCGCCTTCACCGAGAATACCGAAATGGTAGTTCGCCTTGCAGGTTTAGAGTGGTTTGAGGTGAAAGATAACTTGACAAATGAGAAGATTGCTCCATATATCGAGATCGGAATGCCTAAATGTATGCACTTCCGTAGCCACGAGTTGTTGAAGGAGGATAATCTGCTTGTCGCTTCGACTGTTGACTTGGCAAAGGGTGTAAAACTCTCGTTGGCGTATATTGATTGCAATGCCGAGAGCGTAGAGCAGAGAGATGGAATGTTGTCGATAAACGAGAAGATTTCGACATCACTGCATTTGGAGGTGCTTGACAACCATACCGTTTTGACATCTTCGCTCACTCCTCCAGCCGATTTTAAGGTTGAGGTAAGCATCTCGGAGGCAAATCTGTTTATCGATGCCGATAATACAGAGGTGACGTGGAGTGGAAACGATCCATTCGATTTCAACCTTCAGGATCAGATTCCTTCGTTGTCGCAGACTATCGATATCCCATCGATGATCTCAAAAATCGAGCGTATCGGCATCGGCAAGGCGGGTAGCGATAGCGAGCCGTTCGCAATTACATTCGCATTCGGTACGGTCAATGGCTCGGCATTCCCTGTCGATAAGTTGGAGGTTGATGTGACTGTGAACTTGGGTAAGTTGCTTCGTCCTACCGATGAGATGTTGGAGAAAAACATCATACAGAAGAGTAGCAATGGTGACTATCTTCTTGTGGTAAAACAGGATTGGGAGCCAAACAAGGAGAAACTATCGCGCACTATCAAGTTCGATGCGTTGGAGAACATTCCTGCTATTGTCGATGGAGAAATTGCTCTCAATCAGTCGTTCCCTGTGGCGGGTAGCGTGAAGATTAAGGAGGGCGAAAATATCGACCTATCGTTACTTAGCGATGCAAAGATTGATGTTGATATCGAGATTGACGACATTGCAGTTCGCACATTTACGGGTGGTGTCAATATCGCTGTTACGCCAGAGAAGATGGAGGTTGATTTGGGCGAGATGGGCGACCTCGGTGTGAAGATTAACTCGTTGAGCCTTAACCCAATCTTCCATATTCAGTTGGAGGATAACCCTACAGGCATACCGTTCAGTGCCGATATCGCAGTCAATACATTCGACAGCGAGGGCAAGAAGATGCGAACAATTACCGTTCCGACCATCACCATTGCTGGTACAGGTGGCTCGGATATCGTACTCTCAACACCGAAGAATGCCGAGAAGTTTGGTGGTATTGAGGGCTTGACATTTATCTCTATCGAAAACTTGTCTGACTTGCTTGCTGATGGCATTCCTTCGAAGATGAGTGTGGATATGTCGGTCGCATCGAATAGTAGCGATATCTTTATGATTGATTTGAGTAAGGCATCGAATGGTTATGCTCTCAAATACAAGTACGACATAGAGCTCCCGTTGGAGTTTGACGGAGATGTAGATATCGCCTACGAGAGTGTTATCTCTGGCTTGAACGACACATTTACAAGCCTCGCAGATCAGACTCAGGGATTGAAGGTCGGAGATATTGGTCTTATTGCCGAATTCGGTACAACCATTCCGTTGGACGTTGTTGTTTCGGCAGAGTTAGTAAATGCTGAGGGTACAATCGAGAATTTGGACGCAAGACTCAATATCAACAAGTGCCTTATCAAGGGACATAACCCTAAGAATGGTGAGAAGAGCGTATCGAAGGTTGATTTGGACTTTGACCTCGGTGATACGCAGTCGTTGGCAGGATTGAAAACTGCAGATGGTATTAAGTTGAAATTCTCTCTGTACAGCACCGATAGTGATGTCTCGGTATTGTCGAAGGAGCAGTACATAGATGGTAAGTTGAAGTTGCGAGTTCGCGATGGTTTGACAGTCGATATTTTTGAACTTTTGAATGGTAAGGAGGAGTAGGATATGAAACAGATTTTCAAATATATAATCGTATTTATTGCATTCGCTGGAGGCGTTGCAACTGCTTCGGCTCAGATGCGTACAGCATACTTTATGGAGGGTTCTTACTTCCGTACCGATATGAATGCTGCACTCGCCCCTACTCGCGGATATATCAAAATTCCTGCAATTGGTGGATTGGGCGTAGATTTCGGTAACAACTACTTCTCGGTAAACAATCTATTCTACAAGAAGGACGGCGGTATCTATACCTTTATGCACAACGGAGTGTCGCCAAATGAGTTCCTCGGCAAGTTGGGTAATAAGGGAAAGTTGAGCGTCAATCACAACACCTCGATTCTCGGCTTTGGTGCGCACACCAAAAAGTTGTTCTGGAGTTTCGGATTGAACCTTCGTTCCAATACCGAGATTACTCTCTCGAAGGATATGTTCGCTGCGCTGAAAAATCTCTCGAATGGTTACTACGATTTGGGCGATACCCACATCTCCAATCGTGAGTATATCGAGGCTGCACTCGGCTTTGCAATTCCTATCAAAGATTTTATGACCTTCGGTTTCCGCGCCAAAGGATTGGTTGGTATTGCCGATTTGTCGATGAAGATGGATAAGATGTATCTCGACATCAACGAGAACAATGTAAGAGCCGAGTTGATGGGAGGTATTCGCGGTAACTGTCCGATGTTTGTCCCTAACTATACTGTAGGCTCGGAGTTCTCGGTAGATGGCATTATGCAGCAGGATATTATGCAGGCACTCAAAAATATCAAGAGTTGGGGCTTGGGACTCGACTTCGGTTTCGAGTTCCGCTTTCTCGATGACCACCTGAAGGTTTCGGTTGGTGTAAATGATTTGGGCTTTATCAAGTGGTATGGCAATACAACCATCAATGCCGAGGGTAATGCGCACTTTACATACGAGGGCTTCAACCTTACGACCAACGAGGCAAAGATGGACGGAGGTTTCAGTGCTGTGATGGCACAACCTGAAGGCTCCTACACTACTCGCCTCTCTTGCTCGCTCAATGGAGGTGTTGAGTATAATATCTTGAACAATTGGATCGCTTTCGGAGTTCTCTCGCATACGGAGTTCTGCCAGAACTTCACTCGTACCGAACTCACGGCATCGGTCAATTTCCGTATTATGCGTTGGCTCTCGACATCGTTCAGCCACACCTTCCTCAATGGAAATCAGCCGGGTGTACTTGGTTGGGCATTGAATATCCACCCAACTGGTTTCAATTTGTTCCTCGGAGCCGACTTTATCGACACTCGCTTTGCGGTATATAACCAGAAGATTCCTGTGCCAAAGATGATGACTTCGGCGAATGTCTATGTGGGCGTAGGTTTCAACCTCGGCAAAGCAAAGTATATGAAATCAATGCAGAAGCCTGCAAAAAAGGAGAAGAAGAGTAAAAAGGCTTAATTCTGCATTTTGCATTTTGAATTCTGCATTTTGAATTCTGCATTCTATTATGGATCAGCCGAAGATTGAACGAGTACTGCGTCTGATGAAGATGATGACGAGTGGCAACCGCTACACTGTAGAGGAGTTGGCGGAGCGACTAGACACCTCGTATCGTTCAATCTATCGCTACATAGACACCTTCAAGGAGGTAGGTTTCGTGGTGCATAAAGAGGAGGGCGGAGTCTATCGCTTGGGTAAAGAGAGTCCCTATTTCAAGGATATTTCGCAGTTGATACACTTCACTGATGAGGAGGCGCATATCGTCAATCAACTTATCGGAGCGTTGGACGATACAAATATGCTCAAGCAGAACTTACGCCGAAAACTCTCCTCGGTATATAACTGCACCTCGTTGGCGAACAGCATTGTCAAGGGCAGAAATGCCGAGAATGTAAATCGCATCGTTGAGGCTATCGAGGAGCATCGTCAGGTGGTGCTACACGACTACTCCTCGTCACATACGGGTAGCAAGCGCAACCGTGTGGTTGAACCAATTTCGTTCACAACCAACTATGTACAGATTTGGTGCTATGACCTCTCTGATGGCAAAACCAAACTTTTTAATACGGCGCGTATTGGGGCGGTTGAGGTATTGGAGAGTGAGTGGGAACACGAAGCAGAACACTGTTGCGGACAGATAGATATTTTCCGCAATATGGGTTTCGAGAAGATGCGCGTTCAGTTGCGATTGGGCGTTATGGCGCACAACCTTCTTATCGAGGAGTATCCACTCTCGGAGCGCGATTTGAAACAGATTGACGAGCAACATTGGTTGCTCGATACCGAAGTCTGCAATTATGCTGGTGTAGGTCGTTTTGTGATGGGACTTGCCGAAGATATAGAGATTGTCGATTCGCCCGAATTTGTGGAGTTCTTGCGAAATAAGTTGATGGTAATCAATGAAAAAGTATAAACAAAAAGAAGTTGTCTAACAATAAGGGAGTGTCTAAAAACTTGCTAGACACTCCCTTATTGTTTAGTTGTTGAACGATAATTTATCCTCTGCGACATCTATTATTATCGGCTCGGATTTATCGATTTTTCCTGCCAAGATTCGCTTCGATAACTCGTTTATAACCTCGCGCTGAATAACTCGTTTTACAGGTCGTGCGCCGTATGTCGCATCGTAGCCGATATGGGCAATCCACTTGCGCGCCTTCTCTGTAACGCGCAACTCTACGCCACTCTGTTTGAGCATCTTATGCACGATTGCAAGTTGTATATCGACAATTTTGTAAATATCCTTTTCGCTCAATGGCTCGAACATCACAATCTCGTCAATACGATTCAAAAATTCAGGTTTAAGGTGTTGCTTCAACTGCTCAACAACCTCTCGGCGAGTATCTTCGACAATCTCTGCCGGCACCTCACCGCCCTCACTCATAGCGCGCGAAAATCGCTCTTGAATAGTGAACGCGCCCATATTCGAGGTCATAATAATTATCGTATTGCGAAAATCGACCGTACGACCTTTGTTATCGGTCAGACGACCATCGTCAAGCACCTGCAACAATATATTAAAGACATCGGGGTGCGCCTTCTCAATCTCATCAAGCAGCACAACCGAATATGGCTTACGGCGTACCGCCTCGGTGAGTTGTCCGCCCTCATCGTAACCGACATATCCCGGAGGCGCTCCGACCAAACGAGATACAGCGTGTCGCTCCTGATACTCGCTCATATCTATTCGAGTCATCATATTCTCATCGTTAAACAAGAACTCCGCCAAGGCACGCGCCAACTCGGTCTTACCGACTCCCGTAGAGCCGAGGAAGATAAACGAACCAATAGGCTTTTTCGCATCGGACAGTCCCGCCCTTGCACGGCGTACAGCATCGGAAACAACACTTATCGCCTGTTCCTGACCAACCACGCGAGCGTGAAGTGCCGACTCCATATTGAGCAATTTTTCGCGCTCGGAGGCGAGCATTCGCTTTACGGGTATTCCTGTCCAGCGCGATACTACCTCGGCAATATCCTCGGCATCGACCTCCTCCTTAATCATCGAGCCACCCGAGGTCTGCTCTTTGAGTTGCTCTTTGAGTTCGGCAATTTTGTTTTCTGCCTCAACAATAGAGCCATAGCGAATCTCGGCAACTTTGCCGTAGTCGCCCGTGCGCTCCGCCTGCTGAGCCTCGATTTTGAGTTGCTCGATGCGCTCCTTGTTCTGCTGAATTTTGCGGATAAGGTCACGCTCTCCCTCCCACTTTGCTCGCATCGAAGAGGATTTCGACTTCAACTCCTTGATATCCTTGTCGAGGGTGGCAATGCGCTCCTTATCCCCCTCACGGCGAATAGCCTCGCGCTCAATTTCGAGTTGGCGGATACGGCGGTCGAGTGAATCCAACTCCTCGGGTACGGAGTTCATCTCCAAACGGAGTCGCGATGCCGCTTCATCGACCAAGTCAATCGCCTTATCAGGTAGGAAACGAGTGGTTATATAGCGGTGCGACAACTCCACAGCCGAGACAATCGCCTCGTCCTTAATTCGTACCTTATGGTGGTTTTCGTAACGCTCCTTCAAACCTCGCAAAATGGAGATTGAATCCTCGGGCGAAGGCTCATCGACCATCACCTTCTGGAAACGGCGTTCGAGCGCCTTATCCTGCTCAAAATACTTCTGAAATTCGTCAAGTGTAGTCGCTCCGATGGTGCGCAACTCGCCACGCGCAAGCGCAGGTTTCAAAATGTTGGCAGCGTCCATCGCTCCGCTTGTCTTTCCTGCTCCGACAAGGGTGTGAATCTCATCGATAAAGAGCAGTACTTCACCCTCACTCTCAATTACTTCGTTGATTACCGCTTTGAGTCGCTCCTCAAATTCACCCTGATACTTTGCACCTGCAATCAATGCGCCCATATCGAGCGAGAAGATGCGCTTTGAGCGTAGATTCTCGGGTACATCGCCATCGATAATTCGGTGGGCGATGCCCTCCACAATAGCGGTCTTTCCGACACCCGCCTCACCTACGAGTACGGGGTTGTTTTTGGTACGGCGCGAGAGAATCTGCAACACTCGGCGAATCTCCTCGTCACGACCAATTACAGGGTCCAACTTACCCTTTTGTGCCTGTTCGTTGAGGTCTATTGCATACCGCGATAGAGCCTCATGCTTTTGATTGTTATTCATAGCTTTATATTTTAGTTTTTAGTTTTCAGTTTTCCGAACTCCTACCCTTGTCAAGGCGCAGAGTTTCTGGGGGGTTACTGGGGGCGGGC
>JAZPYA010000037.1:0-17769 GCA_045543935.1 Alistipes sp. | reverse complement strand
CTTGCCCGGAGCAACTGCTGTCAACTCTACTCGTACCTCGCCATTCGGCGCAGTTCTTTTGTGTTGAACTGTTGCTACTTCTGGATTGCTACTTGTCCATACCACGCCCACATCGGTTGCGTCGGCAGGATTGATAAACATTACATATTCAGATGTCCCTCCTATTTTCAACTCCTTCTTTCCATAATACGAATACCACGAAATACCTGTTACAGGCACCTTCTCGGTCACAACCTTTACGGGGATAGTTGCGGTGAAACCACCATCTGCGGTAGTTGCAGTAAGGGTTGTTTCACCTGCGGCAACAGCCGTTACTACGCCATTTGCTACGGTAGCGACAGAGGTGTTAGCAACGCTCCACTCAACCGCCTTGTTGGTGGCATTAGATGGTGTGATAACAGCCTGAACGGTTGCACTCTCGCCAATCTCCAAGCCCACCATTGTCTTACTCAACGATACACCCGTAACAGCAACGGGCTTTGGCTCCGGGTTATCCTTCTTGCAAGCAGTGAAGCACAATGCCACCGCTGCGAGTGCTAAAAGTAGATAGTTTTTCATAATTGTAATTTTTTGAGTTTGTTTATAATTGAATTTTATCTGCTGACCAATTCTTTCGTTGTCATACGGCAGAGAGCTCCTTGCTCCTGTCCATTGTTAATCACAATCTCATTATTGCTCTTTATATCAATCACCTCTAATGTGGTATTGTCTGCAATGACAATCCTCTTCAATACGCCTTCGGAGTTATGTTCCAAAGTATAGTCAAAACTTGCAATCTTGTAGCGCGTTCCAACTTCGACCTCGGGATTGGTTGTTTCAAGTACAATCTCGAACGACCATGCCTTACCCGCTTCGGTTGTGTCGAAGTCCCAGCCATAGCCATAGTTAACACCATCGAGTTCGCCACTCTCCTTGTCGGCAATCTGCCATTGCCCCTTGATTGAAAACTCTTTTTTGTTGAATCTCTCCTCGCTGTCTAAAAGGTTGCAACCTGTAAATGCGAGTGTTGCAGCCATAAGCAAAATTGAAAATAATCTCTTCATAGTCATAAAAATTTATAGTTAGGGATATTAGACAATACAAGCAGAGCCCGTATCACTTGATACGAGCCTAAATTGCAACATATTATTCAACTTGGTTTGATTAGCGCATAACTCGCTGACTATCAGCAAAATACCCCCCCCCGAAATAGTTTATCGGAGCCGACAACGGCAAAGATATGTTGGTGAGGTTAGGCATAATATATCATATTATCTATCACAAATATACGAAAACCTTTCGGAAATTGCAAATAAATGGCGATTTTTTTTGTTTTTTAGGGGCGTTAGGGGTGTTAGAGGTGTTAAGGGGATAGGCAAACAAGAAGCGGAGTCCGCAGCATACTTGTCGTATGTGAGGAACTCCGCTATCGCTGAGCGACTCAAAAAGAGCCAATCAGAATGATTTTTACTTCACCTCAAGTTTTCCATTCAAGCGAATATCAGCCGAAGATGCGCCTACATACACCGAGAATACTCCCGGCTCAACCACAAACTTACGCTTGATAGGATCGAAGAAGCGGAACGCCTCATCGTCAAGGCGCACCGAAACACGCTTTGTCTCGCCAGCTTTAAGATAGATTTTATCAAAGCCCTTCAACTCCTTTGCAGGGCGTACAAGCGAGCAGACATCATCGCCCACATATACCTGCGCGACCTCTGCGCCGGCAACCCTACCGGTATTCTTCACATCGAAACTTACAACAAACTCATTACCCTCCTTCGCGATGGCAAGGTTTGAGTAATCAAATGTTGTATAACTCAATCCGAAACCGAATGGGAAGAGAGGCTTAACACCTGTCTTCTCATAGCCACGATAGCCCATAAACAAGCCCTCGCGGTACTCTACGCGAGCGTGCGGGTTGATATTGCGTGAACGAACACGATCGACATTCTCGTAGTGATTATCCGAGCAAGGGTTATCCTCGATTTTTGTCTCAAACGAAACCGGCAACTTGCCCGATGGAGAAATTTTACCCGCAATAATCTCCGAAACTGCCAAACCGCCCTGCTGACCAGGATACCAAGCCATCAATACAGCCTTAACATCGTTCATCCACGATGCCATCTCGACAGCACCACCAGCATTGATTACTACGACAACATTCTTGTTTACTTTGAGAATAGACTGCAAGTATTCAACCTGTCCGCGTGGCAACTCGAAGGTACGATCACTACCCTCGCGCTCGGTGCGCTTATTGTGACCAAGACATACAACTATGCAATCAGCAGACTTAAAGGTCTCGATATTCTTGCCATCATCTTTATATGGAGCCTCAAATGCTATCTCCGCAGAGATTGAGCCACCAAGGTTCTGATGCTCAAGGACAAATTTATAAGTCTGACCAGCTTTCATATCGAGTGGCATATAACCCTCCTGTTCGCTACTCTTGTGCCAACGATCTCTCAAAATAAGTTTGTCGTTGAGATAACAACGGTAACCATCATTGGTATTTACATAGAAGTGGAACGATTCATCAACCTCAGGCTTGTAGTAGAAGGTGTGACGAGTCGATACATTAATCATATCGTTGTGCGCGCCAAATACATTCTCCTGAATGCCAACCTTGTCGGTAATAAAGCTATGGGCAGGCTTGCCTTCGAGTTCAGCATTGGTATAATACTCCGCGGCAACACCCTTCTTTGTCATCTCCTTATCGGCATAGACAACACCCGGAAGAGGATTGCGTTCAGCAGTCATTGATAAGTATGTACTCTTAATCTTCTTGTCGATAGTAGCCATACCCTCAGCAACCGAGCAGGCTTGCAACGGAGTAACGAAACCGCTACCACCACCCGTTACAATCTTGTCGGCATTAGGACCACAGACTACGACCTTACCCTTCTTGAACGGAAGGAAGTTATTTTCGTTCTTGAGCATTACAATCGCACCGCGCGAGAGTTGATGAGCCACAGCATCGCACTCGGGGTTATTCTCGGGCAATGACTTATCGAGTTGGTCGCGCTTGTCGAACTCGAAAGCAAAGATGGTCTGAATGATATTCTGGCACTTTGCATCGAGCGAACGCTCATCAACAACGCCCTGCTCTATCAACTTCTTAATCAATTCAGGCTTTTGGCAAAATGCCGTTGGCATCTCCAAATCGACACCCCAACGAACTACATTTACAGGCGAATAGCACGAAGTCCAGTCCGACATCACAAAGCCATCGAAGTTCCACTGACCACGCAACACCTCTTGATTAAGATACTTACTCTCCGATGCGTGAACACCATTGAGAAGGTTGTACGAGGTCATAATTGTAGCAACATTACCCTCCTTGACCGCCTTTTCGAATGCAGGGAAATAGATTTCGTTAAGAGTTCTTTCATCGATATCCGAAGATACGCTGTGGCGAGCCCACTCCTGATTATTACCTGCAAAGTGCTTGATACAAGCCATTACGCCCATACTCTGCACGCCCTTGATGTAGGCTGTTGCAATCTCACCTGCGAGGAATGGATCCTCACCAAAATACTCGAAATTACGAGCACACAATGGCGAGCGATAGATATTTGCGCCCGGACCAAGCAAGATATGCACACCGCGTGCACGAGCATCTTTACCGAGCGACACACCCATCTGCTGAATGAGATCGGTATCCCAAGTGGCAGCGGCTGCTACACCCGAAGGATAGAGCGTACTCTTGGTGTTGTTACGCACACCCTGCGGACCATCTGCCATACGCACTGCAGGCAAGCCGAGACGATCAATGGCACGAACATACCACCTCTCGTAGCCTCCGATATAGGCAATTTTCTCGTCAAGGGTCATCTGCTTGACAATCGCAGCCGCACGATCCTTGTGTTCCTGTGTAACCTTGTACTGTTTGAGTTGCGCAGATGCTGTCAATGCCACGCAAATCGTCAAAATTGAAAGTAATAGTTTTCTCATAAATTATTTGATTTGTAGGTTTATAACTCTCCAACCTCAAAGATAGCGATTATTTTTTGAATAAAAAAAATAAGCAATGCCAAAACATTGCTTATTAATCATATTAGATAGATTCTATTTTACTTAACTTCCTCGAACTCAACATCCTCTGGTTGAGCCTGACCGCCCTGCTGACCGGCATTAGGGTTGCCCTGCGCTCCGGCGTTAGGATTTCCCTGTGCGCCCTGCTGTGCTTGCTGTGCCTGATAGATATCCTGCGATGCAGCCTGCCAAGCCTGATTCAACTCTGCGATAGCCGAGTCGATAGCAGCCAAATCCTGATTCTTGTGCGCCTCCTTCAACTTGGCAAGAGTGCTCTCGATAGCCGACTTCTTGTCAGCAGGAATCTTGTCGCCATACTCCTTCAACTGCTTCTCGGTAGCGAAGATGTTCGAGTCGGCAGCGTTGATCTTCTCGATGCGCTCCTTCTCCTGCTTATCCTTCTCCTCGTTAGCCTTTGCCTCGTCACGCATACGCTGAATCTCCTGCTCGGTCAAGCCACTCGAAGCCTCGATACGAATCTTCTGCTCCTTGCCTGTGCCCTTATCCTTTGCCGAAACATTCAAGATACCGTTAGCGTCAATGTCGAAGGTAACCTCAATCTGTGGCACACCGCGCGGTGCAGCAGGAATGCCGTCAAGGTGGAAGCGACCGATGCTCTTGTTATCCTTTGCCAAAGGACGCTCACCCTGACAAACATTAATCTCAACCGATGGCTGATTGTCCGCAGCTGTCGAGAATACCTCGCTCTTGCGGGTAGGGATAGTGGTGTTAGCCTCAATCAACTTGGTAAATACACCGCCCAAAGTCTCGATACCGAGCGAAAGCGGAGTAACATCGAGGAGCAACACATCTTTAACCTCGCCTGTGAGGACACCACCCTGAATCGATGCACCTACGGCAACAACCTCGTCAGGGTTTACGCCCTTGTTAGGAGTCTTGCCGAAGAAATCCTCAACGACCTTCTGAATTGCAGGAATACGGGTAGAGCCACCCACCAAGATAACCTCGTCAATCTGCGAAGCCGAAAGACCTGCATCGCGCAAAGCGTTGCGACATGGCTCGATAGTCTTCTGTACGAGGTGGTCACACAACTGCTCGAACTTGGCACGAGTCAAAGTCATCACAAGGTGCTGTGGAATACCGTTGATTGGCATAATGTAAGGCAAGTTAATCTCGGTCGATTGCGAAGCCGACAACTCAATCTTTGCCTTCTCGGCAGCCTCCTTCAAACGCTGCAAAGCCATAGGGTCCTGACGCAAATCTACGCCATGCTCCGCCTTGAACGCCTCTGCCATATAGTCGATCAACACGTGGTCGAAGTCATCACCTCCGAGGTGAGTGTCGCCATTGGTCGATTTAACCTCGAATACGCCATCGCCCAACTCAAGAATCGAGATATCGAATGTACCACCACCGAGGTCATACACAGCAATCTTCATATCCTTGTTCTTCTTGTCCATACCGTAAGCCAACGCAGCCGCAGTAGGCTCATTGATGATACGGCGCACCTTCAAGCCAGCAATCTCGCCCGCCTCCTTTGTAGCCTGACGCTGCGAGTCGGAGAAGTATGCAGGAACGGTGATAACAGCCTCTGTTACCTCCTGACCGAGATAGTCCTCGGCAGTCTTCTTCATCTTCTGCAAGATGATAGCCGAAATCTCCTGCGGAGTGTACTGACGGCCGTCAATCTCAACACGCGGAGTGTTGTTTGCACCCTTAACAATCGAGTATGGAGCGCGCTCCACATCGCCCAAAACCTTGTCGTACTGCTCGCCCATAAAGCGCTTGATAGAGAACACCGTACGCTTAGGGTTTGTGATAGCCTGACGCTTTGCAGGGTCGCCCACCTTGCGCTCGCCACCATCGGTGAAGGCAACGATAGAAGGGGTTGTGCGGTGTCCCTCCGAGTTAGGAATAACAACGGGCTCCGAGCCCTCCATAACGGCAACACACGAGTTTGTTGTACCAAGGTCAATACCAATAATCTTTCCCATAGTTGTAATTTTTTTATTTGTTTATTGTTTTGTTGTTTTTGTTCTGTTTTGTTTTCGCTTTTTTGTAGAGCAAACCCCTTGCCAAAGCCGTTTTCAGTGAAAATTTCTCGATTTTCTGCCAAAATGGAGGTTTTCGGCGTAATATAGTGTGACAAAATGGCACAGAATTATTGAGAATTGACAGTTGACAATTGACAATTGACAATTATTCAGGGCTGTTTGCGCCAAGTTTGATGGCATTGAATGGCATTCGGGCTATCGCCCTTAATGGCATTAAATGGCACGCCCCTCTGCGGGGCGGGGTATCGTTTTCGATACCCACAGTGGAAGGGGACACACCTCGCATTCTTGGGTATCGTTTTCGATACCTATGGTTACGGGGGCTTTCCTATGAGTAGTAGCTTTCCCTTTGTGTGTCGGGTATCGTTTTCGATACCTGCGTTGGTGAGGGGCTATTCAGTTGTGGTACAGCTCGCGCTACTGGGTATCGTTTTCGATACCCATGCTTGTGTGGGGCTTCCATTGCCCACCCTCTATGTGAGGGTATCGTTTTCGATACCCGTGGTTACGGGGAGCGGAAAACGGAAAACGGAATTCTGGCGAAGGGTGGGTATTGTTTTCGATACCTGTGGTTATGTGGGACTTCTATTGTGAAATACCCTCCCTCTATGTGTCGGGTATCGTTTTCGATACCCGTGGTTATGGGGAGGCTTATATATGTGTGTGGGTGGGGCAAAGGTTGTCGGCAAAACAAGCCCTCCGCAGAGTCTTCTGCGGAGGGTTAAGCCAAAGGCCACCGCCGCGAGTAAGCGAGGGTAGAGGCTGTTTACAGACTATGCCGAGCAAGAGTAGGCAAAAGCCCTCAACGAGGGATTAAGGCGCACCGAAAGTCTAAAAAGTCATAGAGTGGGGCTATTACAAGGCTTGCAGAGCAGTTTTATCCACAGCATAGTGAGCCTATGTGAGGAATAAAACTGCTCTGCGTAACGAAGTAAGAGCCTTACTATATGGCTTTTTACTTGATGTTGTGTTTTTTGAGAATCTTCATAATCGGCTTCTTCACCGCATTCGCCCACTCATAGTAACCCATTGAGTGAGGATGCACACCATCGCCTGAGGTCTCGCCCGTAGTGCCGGTCATATTATCTATTTCGAGATAATAGACACCTTTATACTCCTTAACGACCTCTTTCATAACCGCCGCTGCGCAGTCAATACGGGCCTGTTCGCTCTTATCGGCCTTTCGGTCGAAATTGCGACTCTCGCGATAGATGGTACGCAAGAATATTATCGGCATATTAGGGTTTTCCTTGCGCACCGCATTGATAAACGGACGGATACGACTTTCAATCTGCTCGCAATTTGGATTAGAGAACGAGTCGCAAATCAGTGCATCGGGCTTTGCCTTGCCAATAATTTCGCCCACAACAGGCTGCAACTTACTATATGCCGACATTCCGTAGGAGCATATATGCAAACCAGTGGAGCGAGAGAAGAATGCCGGCCAAGTCTGACCTGCACACGAGGCTGTTGCTCCGTGAGTAAACGACGAGCCAAAGACTGCAATATTGTGGCGAAACGGATTCTTAGCAGCGCGGATGGTTGCACCCTCCGCAACACCTATCTTAAGCGAAAGAAGTTCCGAATAGAGCGGCAAATAAAGCACACAACGCTTCATCGTTCCTTCCATATTCGCTATAAGGCGCAGAGGACTCTCGGCCTTCGCCTTACCTTCGCCTTGAGCATCTACCGTACGACCTCGTGAAGCTGCCCAACACAACTTTCCATCCTTCTCTATATAGAGATTAAAGCCGTGTGTTGCGCTCATAGGCATCGAATAGAACGGATATGTAAATCCATACTCTGGCTTCACCCATATCTCCGGAGAGTCGGTTTCAAAGATAACCATAATGCCCGTAGACATTTTTAGTAGTGTCGCCTCCAATGGTTTTCCCGTACGAGAGAGGCCCTCCTTCAATGAGGGATACTCCGACACCTCAGCACGATGATATGGATTGGTTGTAGGGCTTAATTTTCCCGCAATAGTGAGGGTTGCAGCATCTACATAATCAACCTTCGGAGCCTTTGTCTGAGCAGTCGACACCGATATCGCCAACACAACATATATCGCAGTTATAAATATTCTTTTCATAGTTTTAGGTGTTCATTACTTAAAAAAAGCTCTTCAATCATCTAGCATTCAACACATAATGCAATCATTGAAGAGCCTTTCGATATTTGAATATATTCTTCAAGAACTACTTGATGTTGTGTTTTTTGAGAATCTTCATAATCGGCTTTTCGATAGCCTGAGCCCAACGGTGATAGCCATACGAGTATGGGTGAGTTCCGTCAGCCGAGGTTATATGGTCAGTACCTGTCTGATTTGGAACATTCACAAAATAGACATTCTTATACTCCTTAACAATAGTAGCCATAGTCTCCTCTACATAGTCAATACGCGACTGCTCCCTCTTCTCGTATGCAGGGCGGAAGTTGCGATGCTCTCGATAGATGGTATTGAGGAAGATGATAGGCATATCAGGCTTATGCTTGCGTACCGCCTCGATAAATGGGCGAATACGCTCACCAATAGTGGCAATTGATGGATTCGAGAATGCATCACAGATAAGAGCCTCAGCCTTGGTCTTTGCGAACTCCTCACCGAGGTATGGCTGCAACTTGCTGTTACCCGACATACCGAACGAGCAGAGGTGCAAGCCTGTCGAACGCGAGAGGAATGCTGGCCATGTCAAACCTGCTCCCGAAGCACACGAACCGTGAGTAAAGCTCGAACCAAATACTGCGATGTTGTGACGGAATGGATTTGGCAATGCCTCGATAGTCGCACCTTTCTCAACACCAATCTCCAACGATGTAAGCTCCGAATAGAGAGGGAGATAGAGAATACACTCCTTCTCGCCCTCTACCATACCGTTAATCACTTCGAGAGGTTTATTGAGAAAACCTGCCTCCAAAACCTTTGCAGTAGGAGCAAGTCTATGCGCTTTAGATGCAGCCCAAGTCCATTCGCCAGCAGCATCTTTGATAAAGAGGTTGAAACCGGTAGTTGCTGCAAGCGGAGCATACGAACTCCACGAACAACCTTTTCCGTAATTTGCCTTTACATAGAGGATTGTAGCATCTGTCTTAAATGCAATAGCCAAGCCCGATGACATACGAAGCAAGTAAGCCTCCTTCTTCGAAATTCCAGAGACATTAGCAGTCTCAACACGATGGTAAGGGTTTGTTGTTTCGCACAACTTACCCATCAATGTAAGTTCGGTTGCATTTACATAATCTACCTTTGGTGCTTTTTTCTTTGGAGCGGCCGATACCGACACCACGAGCGCAGCACACACAAGCGCCATCAAAATTCTTTTCATAGTTGTAACGGTTTATTTAATATTGTGTTTTTTAAGAATCTTCATAATAGGTTTCTCTACCGATTGCGCCCAACGATGATAGCCGTACGAATATGGGTGAGAGCCATCAGCAGAGGTTATATGGTCTGTGCCGGTCTTATTAGGTATATTTAGGAAATAGACACCGTTATACTCCTTAACAACTTTTGCCATTATCTCCTCCACATAGTCTATACGACTCTGCTCCCTCTTATCGTATGCAGGGCGGAAGTTACGATGCTCGCGATATAGTGTATTTATAAAGATAATCGGCATATCAGGCTTGTGTTTGCGTATAGCTTCGATAAACGGACGAATACGCGCACCAATTTGAGCGATACTAGGATTTGAGAAAGCATCACAAATCAAAGCATCAGCCTTGGTCTTTGCAAACTCCTCACCGAGGTATGGTTGCAATTTGCTATTTCCCGACATAGCAAACGAGCAGATGTGCAAGCCCGTTGCGCGAGAGAGAAATGCAGGCCAAGTCAGAGCAGGACCAGATGCGCAATAGCCGTGAGTATAACTCGAGCCAAAGACCGCGATATTGTGGCGGAATGGATTTGGCAAAGCCTCAATCTTCGCTCCGATTTCAACTCCGATTTCAACAGAGGTAAGTTCCGAATAGAGAGGAAGATAGAGAATACACTCCTTCTCGCCCTCTACCATACCGTTGATCACTTCGAGAGGTCTATTGAGAAGACCTGCATCCAAAACCTTTGCATTAGGAGCCAACTTATGAGCCTTTGCAGCTGCCCAAGTCCACTCGCCTTTTACATCTTTGATAAAGAGGTTGAATCCTGTTGTTGCAACAAGCGGAGTATAAGCATTCCACGAACAAACTTTTCCGTAATTTGCCTTTACATAGAGGATTGTAGCATCTGTCTTAAATGCAATAGCCAAGCCGGAAGCCGTTTTTAGTCTATTCGCCTCGCTTTTAGTAATACCCTCTACATTTGTCACCTCTACGCGATGGTAAGGATTTGTGGTCTCGCACAATTTACCTATCAATGTAAGTTCGGTTGCATTTACATAATCTAACTTTGGTACTTTTTTCTTTGGCGCGGCCGATACCGACACCACGAGCGCAGCACACACAAGCGCCATTAAAATTCTTTTCATATTACCTGTTTAGGTTTATATTTTTCAAAGAATAGGGTTGCCTTACACAGGCAACCCATAAAAAATAATTTAATAATTATTTCTCCAACTCGTTCAGAATACGCATTGCAGCATCGAGGATAGCGGTATCGTCAAGCGTTACAACGCCACCGTCTGGTCCTTGCTCGAAGTGAACACCTACAGAACCCTTAGCGTCAAAGTGCTTTCCGCCGAAATAGTTACGAACTGTCTCTACATCGAGACCCAACTCATCTGCAATACGCTGTGAACTGCCGCTTGGAAGTCTATCCTTAATACGGCGCAACTCGTTAAATGTGATAATCATAGAACTCAAATTTTAAGTGTTATTTCTTTGATTGTTACTTTTTCGCACTACTAAATTAAGGCATTTTTTGCAAACCGCCAAACTTTTCTGCGAAAAAACTTGCATTTCTATCGAAAATCTATCAATTCAAATCCTTTATATCGCTCTTTTGAAAATTTCGGCAACGATTTTGGTGTTCGGCGAGTAGCCGTAACCACCACTTCGGCATTGTTTGCCCCTGCCCCATACTTGATACGAGAGATGCTCTCTCCGTCAGAAGATGTTACTATATAGATAATATCGCCCGCGCGTTTAGGCGTAAGTCGCACGGACAAATGCCCCTCCACCTCGCACTCCTCTATTTCGTAATCTTTCGCAATACCAGAAAAGCCATTAAGCGGATTGAGCAGCTCTCGCTCGTAGGCATCAGCTCGGTCAATCACAATCTCTTTTGTCGATTTACGCACCTCGTAGCGCAGAGAATCCATCACAAATACCTCCGTATCGGCAACACTCATATAGGAGTTGTTGCCATCTACAGCGAGTTCTCCACGCTGTTCCCCATCGCCCGCACGCAGTACAAACGATATTCCATAATTAGCCAACGAAGAGTAGTGGCGCGAGATACGCTCCAAGCGTCTTTCGCCCCTCTCGTCAGCCCAAGCCGACAAGGTCACAAATAGTAAAAATATGGTAAGTACTCTTTTCACATTAAAAGTTTTTTGTTTTGCGGACTCTCAAACTTATCACGGCGCTTTTTTTTTAGGGGCGTTAGGGGCGTTAGAGGCGTTAGAGGTACGCTTAAACAAATTAAAAATTAAAAATTAAAATAAATACCTTTAATTCTCAATTCTCAATTCTCAATTTGAAAGTTCCTCACTCTCATCAAAGCTACTCTACTCCCATTTTCTGCAAAATCTCCTCGAGCGACTGCAAGTCATAGACCTTCACATCGCGAGGTTTCGAGCCATTGGCAGGACCGATAATGCCTGCCTGCTCCAGCTGTCGCGTAATACGACCTGCGCGATTGAAGCCTACGCCATAGACACTCTGAATATACGATGTCGAGAAGCGACCACTCGCCACCGCATCGCGAGCAACCTCGGCAAAGTGTTCGTCAAAACGCATTGGCGCGCCACTCTCGCTACCAAAGTTAGCCTCCGAGCCACCCGATGAGTTTGCATCTTCATAGTCAGGCAGGAGATATGTTCCGCTTGGGAATGGGAATGGTTGTTCCGAGATATGCTCAACGATATCGCGCACCTCTGGTGTATCGACAAAGGCACACTGAATACGGGTAAGTTCTCCGCCATTCGACATTAACATATCGCCACGACCGATAAGCTGGTTTGCACCCGGTTGGTCGATAATTGTTCGCGAGTCAATCATCTGCATCACGCGGAAGGCAATTCGTGCAGGGAAGTTCGCCTTGATACCTCCCGTAATAACCTTTACATCAGGTCGCTGTGTCGCCACGATAAGGTGAATACCTATTGCACGAGCCTTTTGTGCCAAGCGCATCACAGGCTGTTCCACCTCTTTGGCGGTCATAATCAGGTCGGCAAACTCATCAATTACCACCACTATATATGGCATAATATCGTCTTCGACCTTGCGCTGGCGCACCATATCGTTGTACTCCACGATATTTCTTACGCCAACCTTACCGCACTTCGCCAAACGATTTTCCATCTCTATACAGAGCGAATTAAGGGTATATACCGCCTTCTTCGGGTCCTTGACGATAGCCTCCTCTTCGGACTCCATCTTCGCCAGGAAGTGCTTCTCTAACTTCGCATAGAGCGAGAATTCGACCGTTTTAGGGTCTATCAGCACAAACTTCAACTGCGATGGGTCTTTGCGGTAGAGCAACGATGCAATAATAGCATTCAATCCCACCGACTTACCCTGTCCCGTAGCACCTGCAACGAGCAAGTGTGGCATCTTTGCCAAGTCGAAGACGAAATTCTCGTTCTGAATTGTACGACCAATAACAATCGGCAATTCACCCTTAAAGTTCTGGAAACGCTCCGACTGAATTGCCGAACGCATCGACACGGTCTCCTTGTTGCGGTTTGGCACCTCGATACCGATAGTTCCCTTGCCAGGAATTGGAGCGATAATACGGATACCCAACGCCTTCAACGACTGTGCAATATCCTTCTCCAAACCCTGCACTCGGGCAATTTTAACGCCTGCCTCCTGCACAATCTCGTACAAGGTTACGGTAGGTCCGATGGTTGCTGTCATCGAGACGATAGGCACACCGAAGTTGCCCAAAGTCTCCTCAATGCGTTGCTTATTCTGCTCAATCTCCTCGTTCGACACCTCCACACCACTCTCGTAGTTGTACAGATAATCGACCTTCGGAAAGACATAGTCAGGAGTGCTGTCGGGGTTGAATGGACGGTGTTTATCCACCTCCTCTGAAGATAGTTGCTCCTCGGTATGTTCATAGACCTCGACAACATCGATATTCGATTTCGGTTCCGCCTCAACCTCATTAGACGAGGGACGAGAGACGAGAGACGAGAGATTATCTTCATCTCCTTCATTTTTAGCAATATCATTCTCTTCGGTTGGTTGTTCCTCAGCAGACTCCTCAGCAGGCTCTTGCGCTTTTTCCTCTGCAACTTTGCCGATAATACGCACCTTATCCTCCGCCTCTACGGCATCGTTCTTGCGCTCGGCCGCCAACTCTTTGCGAGCCTTGCGCTCCTCGCTCTTGCGAGCCATATAGCCCCGCAACGATGCAAATGCGCCCTTGCTCTGCTCCACGCCCGTTTCGGTGGTGCGTTTGAGGAAGTCGATAAAGTGGAGATTGATGATAACGCCTGTCAATATCCAACACGCCACAAGCGCAAAGACCACGCCCATAACGCCTATTTTGGCTTTGAGCATATCGACAACTGCGATACCATACTCTCCGCCCCAGCCACTACCGAAGAAGCCATCAGCACCCGTAACGAGTGCCAAAGTGAGCGAGCCACAGATAGTAACGAGCATAATCGACAATGCCGTGCGCCACAACACGCGGGAACGCTCCAACAGCAAGAAGCCGCCGAACAACATTCCGATAATCGGAATCAGCACGCCAAACACGCCAAACGACCTACCTGTCAGTGCATTTGCAAGTACTGCACCCGAACCACCGCAGACATTCTTGATTGTCGTAGCAACATTCATCGGATTATTCTCCAATGCTCCGAGGTCATTGCGCCACACAAAGAGGTGCGCCACCGCTGCCACCAAGACATACAACGAGAACAAGAGAATCAACAACCCTCCTATCCAACATATCGTCTCCCAAGTGGTGCGTGTGCCATCACTCTCGGTCAAACTCTTTTTCCGCTTCTCCTCTCGTTCCTTGCGTTTCTGCTCGGCACGCGACATCGTTTTATCTTTTGCCATATACTATTGTTTCGTTTTTTCTATCTGTTAAACGCCTTCTCTCGCAACCTTTCGGCATACTCCTCGTCTGCAAAGGTCAAAAAGCGATATTCGGGCTTTGCACCCTCCCCTGCCCTTAAATTATTCTCATCGAGCAGTGTTCCGACCCTGCGAGCCACCGCCTCCGAGGAGTCTATAATCTCTACCCCATCGCCTGCCACTCGTGCAATCACATCTCGCAAGAACGGGTAGTGCGTACAGCCCAGCACAATCTTATCTGCTCCACCTTCAACAAGTGGCTCAACCGCCTTGCGCACCAGCGCTTCAGTTTCGGGCAATAGTTCTCTGTTCTGTTCCACCGCCTCGACAAAGCCCTCGCCTACAGCTTTCAATATCTTCACCTCCGAGCCGTATTTCTCCTCGTTACGGCGGAAGTGGTCGCCCTGCAATGAACGCTCCGTAGCCAACACTCCGATAACGCCCGACTTGGTCGTCAGTGCCGCAGGTTTTACCGCAGGTTCAAGCCCCACAAACGGCACTGTCGGGTACTTCTCTCGCAACCCCTTAATCGCCACTGCCGTTGCCGTATTACACGCCAAAATTATCAATTTGCACCCCTCGGCAAGCAACCTTTCGACCGCCTCCTCGGTAAATTGTCGCACCTCCTCGCTACTGCGTGAGCCGTAGGGACAACGAGCGCCATCTCCAAGGTATATCAAAGACTCATAAGGCAGTGCATCGTACAATGCCTGCCATACGGAGATTCCTCCCAAACCTGAGTCGAAGATACCTATCGGGTTGCTCATACCATTCGCAACAATTGACAATTGATAATTGACAATTGACAATTAAATGAATTTTTAATTTAGTTTTCCGTTTTCTTGTTTTCCGTTATAAACTCAACAAGTTTATCCACAATTTCGTAGTCGCTGACCGTGTCGCAGTCAATCACCACATCTGCCTTCGAGTATATAGGCTCTCGCTCGGCAATTCCCTCACGCATAACCTGCAACACCTCCTCATCGTTCAGTCCTCGCAATTTAGGTCGTTTGTAGCGACCATGAGGGGATAAACGCGACAAAATCTGCTCGGGTGTGCGTTTGAGATAGACCGACACTCCGTGCTCTGCTATCCACGCCTGATTATCGCCCCATACGGGCAGACCTCCGCCCGTAGAGATAATGGCGCTCTCGTACTCCGCTGTCTGTTCCAACGCTCTGCGCTCTGCCCTACGGAAATACTCCTCACCAGCATAGGTGATGATGTCGGCGACCACAGCACCCTCCGCCTCCTCGACCATCTTGTCGGTATCGAGGAAGGGCAGTTCGGTGCGCTTGGCAATCTTGCGACCAAGGGTACTCTTTCCCGTACCCATATATCCCGTTAAGTACAATCGCATACGCTCTTATTGAGTTGAGAGTTGAGAGTTGAGAGTTGAGAGTTGAGAGTTTTTATTTTTCAACTACTCACTACTCACTACTATCTACTCACTAAAATAGGTTTAGCTGTTCCGAGTTGCTCTCGTCAATATCGTTGCGGACAATCTCAATCGGAGTACCACTATTATTTACAGGCTTTATAACCTCCATAGCCTCCTCTTCTACCACCTCTTCGATTGGTTCTACCATTGGCTCCGCATCGTCATCTATCGGCTCATCTCCGCTTTCAGGCTCTTCTGGCTCAACAATCTCAGGCTCGATAAAAGTCAAAGTATCGACATCGAAAGTGGTCAATCGCTTACCCTTTGCCTTGCACGACTTAACGCCCACAAACTCCTCCACATCAACCATATCCGCAGGTCGTGAAGCCTGTGCGCCCTTGTAAGTTATCTGCAATTGCGCGCCCTTTGCTCCCGAAATGCAGACGAAGCGACACGAGCCATCTTCATCAAGGAAGTACTGCGCCTTATCGGTCTGCTCCAACTGGAAGCGCTTCATATAGTAGTAGCCCTGCTCATTGTCGAAGTAGCAGAGGTTATAGACCTTACCCGCCTCGTAACGCTCGACACGCACCGTATCGTCAGGGAAGTGCTGTTGCGTATCGAAGCCCGTAATGTAGGCGAGATTCTTCGCAGTCCACACCACAATCTTGTCGTTACCCTTGAACTCGCCGAGCAACTGACCTCGTCCATCGCTATTTAGTCGGCGGACATCATCGTCCCACCAAATATTCTGCCCTGCCAAGGTCGAAACGCCCTTCTCCTTCAAGACAATCTTGTGGATTGGGTAGCGCGAGAAGAGGTTACCCTGCGATTGACGACCCTTGATTGCCAACTCCGAGAAGTCCAAATCGACAATCATCTTCTTCAAGCGTGGTCGTGGGCGGAAGTATATCTTCAACACCTCGGCCTCGCCATTCGGATTGACCGAGAGATACAAGATATCGCTCTTTGGTGTACCCTTCGTGAGGTCGTACTCCTTATCGCGAGTGATACCCTTGATGGCGCATCGCTTCATCATTATCGCTCCACCCTTGCCGTCACGATACAATATATTATATATAGTGCGCTCATCGTTGCGCTTAAAGACTCCAATGTAGTATATGTTCTTATCGACAAACTTCTTCTCGGCAACCTTTGTGATAACATAGCGACCATCGCGCAAGATTACTATCACATCGTCAATATCCGAGCAGTCGCAGACAAACTCTGCGTCCTTCATCGACTTGCCGATACCGAAGAAGCCCTCTGCCCTATCGACATAGAGTTTTGCATTCGATACCGCCACCTTTGTAGCCTCAATCGAATCAAACTCACGGATTTCGGTCTGACGCTCCTTGCCCTTGCCGTACTTCTCGCGGATATGCTCGAAGTAGGCGATAGCGTAGTCGGTAAGGTGAGCCAAATCGTGTTTCACCTGCTTGATATCCTTCTCTATCTGCTTTATCTCGTTGTCTGCCTTGTCCGAATCGAAGCGCGAGATACGAATGAACTTCAACTCGGTCAGGCGCTGTACATCTTCAATCGTAACCTCCCTGCGCAACAACGACTTGAATGGCTCCAAGCCCTTATCCACCGCTGCGTAAGCCTCCTCACGGCTCTTGCAACCCTCGATAAGTTGGTAGAGTTTATTCTCGATAAAAATCTTCTCCAACGATGCTGCGTGCCAAGCCTCATTCAGTTCGCCGAGCTTAATTTCGAGTTCGCTACCCAGAAGGGCTTTGGTATGCTCTGCCGAACGACGCAAAATCTCGCTTACGCCCATAAATACAGGCTTTTCATCGCATATCACACAGGAGTTGGGCGAGATTGACACCTCACAATCCGTAAAGGCATAGAGTGCATCAATGGTCTTATCCGACGACTCATCGGGAGCCACCTGAATAACAATCTCCACCTTCTCGGCTGTATTGTCATCGACCTTACGAATCTTGATTTTACCCTTCTCGTTAGCCTTGATAATCGACTCCTTGAGTGACTCGGTGGTTGTCGAGTAGGGAATCTCGGTTATGGCGAGTGTACGCTTGTCAATCTTCGAAATCTTGGCACGCACCTTCACTGCACCACCTCGCAGACCGTCGTTATAGCGGCTAACGTCAATCATACCGCCTGTCAGGAAGTCTGGATAGAGTTGGAACTCCT
>JAZPYA010000036.1:0-54314 GCA_045543935.1 Alistipes sp. | reverse complement strand
GCGCCCGACAGTAGGAATAGCCACTGACGGCGCACATTCCACGAAAGAGAGGTTGACACGCTACAGGGCGGTTGACCTCTCTTCTGGATTGGAACTCTTCAACCATTCCATAGGCAACAAAACAAATAACATCGGAGAGTTTCTCGCCATCGTAGAGGCTGTCAAATATATCCTCAGACACCCCGAAGCACCTCGCATTATCTACTCGGATAGCATAACCGCAATCACTTGGTATCGTAATAAGCAAACCGCGTCATCTCGACGCTGTGAAAAGCTGCAATTAGCCGAGATATTCCTCAAAGTTATGGCGGCTAAAATCGACGATATTCAGGTACTACATTGGGATAATCGCGAGTGGGGCGAGACACCCGCAGACTTCGGAAATAAGTAAATAAAATCAACAGATAACACACTAAAATTACCCATTTGGAAAAGTCATGAATAATTACTATCTTTACGACAGAAACACGCAGATTAGAGGACCTGATTTGAGCGGTTTAACACTAATAATACTAATGGTAACTACTGAATATTGGACATTGATTTTATCGTTATTTATCATCATTTATTAGTGTTTGTTAAAATTCTTCGCCCCATTTCAGCCCGAAATCTGTAATTAACTGATTATCAAGCAGTCTAACATTCTGCATCGGTAAATAGCGAAGAAGAAAACCAAGATAGAAACCAGATTTTATGTCTATTATCAACCCAAACGACAGAACAAACAACAGAACAAACGACAGAACAAACAACACGCCAAGTGACAAAACAAACGAAATTGTAATCAGAGAAGTTACGACAAAGCGAGAACTCAATCGGTTTGTACAGTTCGGTATTGACCTCTATAAGGATAATCCATACTACTGTCCGCCTATCGTCTTCGATGAGGTAAACACCTTCAAACCAAAGGGTAATCCTGCACTCGAGGTGTGCGACTTTGTGATATATATGGCGTATCGCAACGGCGAAATTGTCGGGCGTATCGTAGGCATCGTAAATCATCGTGCCAACGAGGCGTGGGGCGTAAAGAAGTGTCGTTTCGGGTGGTTTGACTTCGTAGATGACTACGAGGTTTTCAAGTCGCTTATCGATGCTGTAGCCGAGTGGGGCAGAGAGAAAGGCATGACCTATCTGAATGGTCCTGTCGGCTTTACCGATTTCGACCACCAAGGTCTATTGATTGAGGGTTTCAACTACAACGCTCCAATGGCGAGTCTCTACACTCACCCCTACTATATGGCTCACTACGAGCGATATGGCTTGCGCAAGGAGGCAGATTGGATTGAGTATCAGATTACTCCGCCTGCCGAAGCTCCCGAGCGAATGAGGCGTGTTGTGCAACTTGTAGAAAATCGCTACGGGCTTCATGTTGTGAAGGTTAAAAATTCGAGAGAGTTGAGAAAGAGGTACGGCTACTCCTACTTTGATGTCTTGGACTCGGCATATCAGAAGTTGTACAACTACCAACCTATGACACAGCGTCAAAAGCAATACTACTGCAAGATGTATTTCCCGATTCTCAATTTCGATTTTGTGACTATGGTTGCCAACGAGAGAGATGAGATTGTAGCCGTAGGTTTGGGTATGCCGTCACTCTCGCAGGCGTTGCGCAAGTGCCGTGGGCGAATGTTCCCATTTGGTTGGTATCATCTTATCAAGGCACTGAAGGCTAAGAAGATGACAGATTTTGACTTGTTGCTTATTGCGGTGCGCCCCGACTATCAGGACAAAGGCGTTACGGCTCTTATCTTCAACGAGATGACTCCACACTTCCAGAAGTATGGTATTCAGCGAGTTGAGACGACCGCCATTCTCGAAACAAACCACAAGAGTCTTGCAAACTTTGCGGAGTTTGACCATATTCAGCACAAACGCCGTAGAGCATTTATCAGAGATATATAGAAGCTACCACCCATTCTCATCTCGGTCGTCATCGTACATCTCATCCTCCTCACGGTCATCGTAGCGCTCATCGTCCATATAGACCGTGCGCCAATCGCCATCCTCATTGCCACTTGCAGGGAGCGTATCGTAGTCGTATTTGCTACTACTTGGGTCTATGTGAGGGATAAATGCCTCCTCGCCATTGCCGGCGCAATGGTGGTGCAATGGGCACCCTTTGTTGCATGCATACTCATCGTAGCCGTGCGGACATCGCCACTCACAAGTCGAAGCACCGCTATTGTTCGCAGCCGTTCCTGCTATCCAGCCAACGACACCCAATACTATAATAAGAAAGATAAATCCCATATGATTTTAATTACTGATTACTACCTCATGAGAAGGTCAAGCCGTACGAGATTATTTTGCTATCTACGGTTTTTCCCGTTTTTGCTAATGTCAAAAACGCACAGGATAGCCGCAGGAAGTAACACGACAAAAAGATAACCTAAAAGCACAAGTATCTCTACAATCGGGAAGATAACGCTGAACCACATAATATCCTACCTTAAATTGTTAAACATTAATCAAAATTCTTCTCTGTACCCAGCACGCTCTACTAAACCTTCTCGTTTAATTTGCGACTCTCTACCAAATAAATCGCTGCGCAACTCGCCAACATAAGACAAACCGCCAAGCCTTTTGCCAAAACTGAACCCAATGTAAAAATCATCTCTGCCATAATCCTATTGTTTTATTGGTTTATGGTGCAAAGGTAGGGGTGTATTTTGACAACTCTTGTCAAAGCATAAAAATATGATAAAATTTTCTATTTTTTGCATAGTAGATATTTTTTATTAAATTTGCACTATTGTAGTACGATAACACATTATACAACACAGAGATATGAAACTACTATTCATCGGTGGAATCGGTATGACCGAGATTTTGATTATTGCGCTTATTATCCTCTTGCTCTTCGGAGGTAAGAAGATTCCTGAACTTATGAAGGGCTTGGGCAAGGGTGTTCGCTCGTTCAAAGATGGAGTAAACAACATCGCAGACGAAGAGAAAGAGGAGAAGAAAGAGGAGTGCAAGAAGGAGTAACGACCGCCAATGAGCGATAGTGAGGACAAGAGCTTCTGGGAACACCTTGAGGATTTGCGAGGTGTTTTATTGCGAATAATAGGCATATCACTATTGTTCGGCATTGTGGCATTTTGCTTCAAAGAGTTGCTCTTTGATGTGATATTAGCCCCAACCCGAAGTGATTTCATCACCTATCGACTTCTGAATCGTATAGCGGAGAGTGTCGGCTCGCAGGCGACAGCATTTTCGATAAAGCTCATCAACATATCATTGGCACAGCAGTTTATTATACATATGAAGAGTGCCTTTTGTGCCGGACTGCTCTGCGCCTCGCCATATATTCTCTACTCTATCCTACGATTTCTCTCGCCGGCATTCTACAGCAACGAGAAGCGATATGTCTATAGCCTTGTGGGGAGTGGATATATAATGTTTATGACAGGTATTCTGCTCTGCTACTTCCTGATTTTTCCGCTTACCTTTCGCTTCCTTGGTTCATATCAAGTTAGCACGGAGGTCAGCAATATGATATCGCTTAACTCCTATATCTCCACATTTATAGGTATGTGCCTAATGTTGGGTATCGTGTTCGAGTTGCCGGTGTTGTGCTGGCTGTTTGCCAAGTTGGGAATGCTGAACGCCTCGTTTATGCAAAACTACCGCAAACACGCAGTCGTTGTGATACTTATTTTGGCAGCTATTATAACCCCAACCTCCGATGCCTTTACCCTCGCTTTGGTAAGTGTGCCGATGTGGTTGTTGTATGAGTTGAGTATTAAAGTTGTATCCGTAACACAAAAAAATAGATAATATGACAAAGATTTCAAGACGACTATTTTTGAAGAAGGCTACTGCGGCATTGGCTGCTGTGGCTGTTGCGCCATCGCTTGCTTCGTGCGAAGGTCTGAGTAGTAGCGAGAGTCGTAAGATTCGCAAAGTTGCGCCTTTGGCTGGTAAGTATGATGTTGTAGTTGTGGGTGGTGGTCCTGCAGGATTTATCGCTGCGATTGCCGCTGCGCGTAAGGGTGCAAAGACTGCCATTATTGAGCGATATGGTTTCTTTGGCGGTATGGCAACTATCGGCTATGTTGCACCAATCAGCGTCTTTGCCCTGAAAAACGAGTTGGTGATTGGTGGTATTCCTTGGGAGTTTGTAAAGCGTCTTGAATCTATGGGTGGCGCATTTATCGAGTGGCCAAAGGCTAATATCGACTTCGATGTGGAGTTGTACAAACTCTGTTGCCAGCGTATGATTTTGGAGGCAGGAATCGATATCTATACCCACTCGGCAATGGTGGGTTGCGAGATGGTCGGCAACAAAATCGATTCGGTGATTATCGAGAATAAGAACGGTCTTGAAACTCTCACCTCAAAGGTCTTTATCGACTGTACGGGCGATGGAGACTTGGCGCATATGGCGGAGGTTCCGATGCAACCAAATCCCGATGGTGAGTTGCAACCGTCATCGTTCTGCTTTATCCTCTCGGGCGTAGATACAAAGAGCGAGTTGCTCAATCGTTGTATGTACCACAACGGTATCAATGGCCCAAGCCAGTGCAAGCCTGTACGCGAAAAGTTACTTGCTATGAAGGCAGCAGGGGTGGATTTGCCAGACTTCGGAGGTCCTTGGTTCAACAATGTTATGCACGAGGGCAGTGTAGCGGTAAATATCACACGCCGAGCCGTAGATTCGACCAATAACCGCAATTTCAGCGAGGTGGAGTGTCAATTGCGAGAAGACATCTTTACCTTTACGAAGGTGCTAAAGGAGAACTTCAAGGAGTTTAAGAATTGCTATGTCGCTTCGACTGCTCCGCAGGCGGGAGTTCGCGAGTCGCGCCGTATTCTCGGTCTGCACACTGTAACGGCCGATGAGTATGTCAATACATTCCACTACGAGGATAGCATTTCGCGCGGTATTCACCCAATCGATATGCACGCGAGCAAGGGAACACATCAACATCGTGTGGATTTGACCACGCCTGCGTATGTCCCTTATCGCGCACTTATCACTGCCGACTACCCTAACCTGCTTGTTGCAGGTCGCTGTATCTCGACCGACCGACACGCTCTCGCATCGTTGCGCGTGATGGCTTCGTGTATGGGTACAGGTCAGGCAGCAGGAGTCGCAGCAGCACAAGCCGTAGCAAACAACCAGAGGGTGCAGGATATCGACACGACTCAACTTATTGCCACCCTCAAAGAGTGGGGGGCGGTGTTGTAAGTGAGGAGTGAGTAGTGAGTAGTGAGTAGTGAGGAGTGAGGAGTGAGAAGTTAGAAGTGAGAAGTGAGAAGTTAGAAGTTAGAAGTTAGAAGTTAGAAGTGAGGAGTGAGGAGTGAGAAGTTAGAAGTTAGAAGTTAGAAGTGAGAAGTGAGAAGTTAGAAGTGAGAAGTTAGAAGTGAGGAGTGAGGAGTGAGGAGTTGAAAAACATTTTGCGCTACACTAAACTCCATAAACTCCCGAAACAAAAAAATGAGGTGTTTTCCTTTATCGGAAAACACCTCTTCTGTTGTAAATCGTAGCGCTACTACTCTGCCTTGGTTGCCATACGGCGCTCCTTGATGCGAGCCTTCTTACCGGTAAGCTCACGGAAGTAGTAGATACGAGCGCGGCGAACAACACCATACTTGTTAACCTCGATCTTGTCGATGTGTGGCGAGTAGAGAGGGAAGATACGCTCAACGCCTACGCCGTTAGAAACCTTACGGATAGTAAACATCTTGGTCTTGCCTGTACCCTTAATCTGGATAACTACACCACGGAAGCTCTGCAAACGCTCTTTGCTTCCCTCGATGATACGATAAGTTACGGTGATTGTGTCACCTGCGCTGAACTGAGGGATGTCGGCATCAGTCTTTGTCCACATCTGCTCGTTCACAAGTCTAATTAATGAATCCTTGTTCATTGTTGCAACAAAATTTATTAGTTTTTCGTTCAACATTATCGCTGCAATCTCGCTACCATAGTCGGACACTGCCGTCTAATCCCGCCTTCTCGATCGGTTTTTACGCCCCAATTTTCGAAGCCCCCTGCTCGATTGCCCTATATAAGAGGTTGATACGCGGGTGCAAAGATACGACTAAAAATTAAGAATTAAAAATTAAGAATTAAAAATTATTGAAAATTACTATTTTCTTTGTTTCGAACCGCTACTTGGAGTGCAGGATATACTCATTATGGAGAAGTTCGCCCTCGGAGGTGATACCCTCGATAACAATACGATAATCCGATTGGCGGTCGGCACTCCAGAATGAAATAGAAGCATCGCCCAACGAGTTGCTTTGCAGTTGTGGCTCCCACATAATCGTAGTACGATTGTCACGTTTCGACCTATCGTTAGTTACCGAATAATCAGGGGCGTAGAACTCTGCTGGTGCTGCATATCCTGGCACGACAACCTCTGCCATAGAGTTGATGAGGAACTTTTCGCGCGCGTTTATATCCTTAACATGGAGAATAATGACACCCGTTTTTGAACTCATACCTGCCGCCATAGCCTCCATCTCGTTGAGGTACGAAACACTGAGAACCTCCTGCATCGGATAGGCATCGATAATAGAAATATCCATCTCCTGACCATTCACATACAGTGCAGGTTCAGCACTATCGTAGTCAGGCATCTCGACGTCCGTTGCAGGTGCATCAGCCGTAGCAGTTGAACCCGACTCGCTATCTGAAGTATTGTCTTCGTCTCCGTCTACTTCTTGATCATCGTTCACAACCTCGCTCAGCGAGCGCGAGCTGGCAGAGCCTGAAAGGTCTTGCAACTCAGCATCGCTCATCTTCATATATATCTTGGCGGCATAGACATTATTGCCAATAACAACGAGTTCGCGAAAGCGTTGCAGTGCATCGTATATAGAGGTAAAACGAGTCATATCGCCACTTACGGTATTAAACTCGTTGAGCGAAGATGCATATTCGTAGCTATCCGACTTTCTGGCAATAATCTCCACCGCCTCGATATCGATAATAGGAGCGCCACCATCTTCAAAGTAGCTCTGCTTGGAGCGCACCATATACTCCTCGGTCAGAGATGGTTTTGTCTCCTTTTGGAACAACTCGCGACAGATAGTCGGCATAGTAGGATAGATATACGGATCGACCTTTATTCGCACGCGGTTGCTACTGCCATCGCGATTCAGTGCCTGCAACAGATAGACCGTTGTATCCGGCGAATCGACACCTGTGATGTGGAAACGGCTGTTCTTGTTGAGCGAGTGTACGCCAAGATAATCCTTGCGGTTGCGGAATATCATAACACTCGTATTGCGATTTTTGCCTGCAGACTCGGTAACGCGACCTGTAATAGATTGCTCCGCCTCGAATGGGAAGCGCAGTTTCGGCTTCTTGCCGGCAAGGATATTGTCGATATCGTATCTGCGCCAGCCGTGAGTCATCATCACAAGGTCGAGATGCTCGTTGTGTTGAGCATCATCAGCCTCAAAGTAGTAGGTAGGATTCTCAATATGCCCTTTCAAATCGGAGTTCAGCAACATATACGAGAAGATATTGTCAATCGAATTATCCTTCTTGAGGACATCTGCATCGGTAACCGAAACAACGAAATCGCCCTTTACGGCCTCGCCTTTACTACTCTTCACTGCAAAATCAACGAGTATCTGCTCGCGTGGAGAGAACTTCTTTACACTTGGCACTATCGATGCCGTAGCAACATCGCCACGCACGAAGAATAGTCGCTGTGCCAACGCCTTGCGAGTAGTCTTATCCACAATCGAAACCTGTGCAATACCGCTACGCAACTTATCTGTTGGGATAGTTATCGAAGGGGCTGACAAGTCCTCTATCGTATAACTGACCATACCGCGCGACTGTACTACAGCAACACATTGATTGCGCGGATAGTCGGCAGTTGTCTCCACCTGAATAACAGCGTGTTTGTTATCAGCGCGTTTTACACTCAACACACAACCGGTCGGCAATGCTGTCGGCAAGGTAAACGAGCGCGACACTCCTCTATCGGTCGTGAGCGTTGCAATATAGACCTCCTCTGCATCGGCAGTCATCATAAACTTACCCATACCATCGTGTTCGGAGCCGATTTTGCAGACTTCCTTGCCAGATTTGGTATGAACTACACCCGACACATTCACCGAGTAGCCATCAACGCCTACAGCCTTGAATGCTACAGCCTGCTGTATGCCGGCAATGAGATTTCCGCCCTCCGGCAAGAACTTCACCGAGAAGTCATCTTCAAACGATGGAAGTTGAACTTTCCTGTCGAGCTTACGACCATTGGCGTAGATGTTCATACGGATACAATCCGCCATATTCTTACTTGGGCGGAACGAGAAGCGGAAGAATCCATCTTTGTCCGTCTCGGTAATATGTCGAGTTGTCTTGCCATTGATATTGAGCGAATACTCGACATTGTTGTGAGGGATTGGCTCAAAGAGGTTGTTCGTAACCTCAACTGACGCTACCACCTTATCCGAATTGTTGAAGTGGTATGTAATTTTAGTATGTACCGCATCGTCAATATAGTTGCCAATCTCTACTTGACGAGAGTAGAACAGTTCATTATCGAAGTTGGTCTGCCACTTGGAGTATGCACGCAGGGTATATCTGCCCGGAGTGGTCTTCGGCGAGAGAGATATGGCATTGTAAAATCTGCCTTCCGAGCCTCTCACGCGCATACGCGCCACCGCCTCGCCTAAAGCATCGACAAGCTCGACATATATATATCGTGTATCGGTAGTTCTGTTGAAATAGACCGAATTTACGAGGAAGGCACTGAAGTAGATTGTATCGCCTGCGCTGTAGTATGGTTTATCGGTAACCATATACAACTTCTCCTGAATACCTCCGGTGGTGTAGTAGTTTATGAAATTGCTTGCAACATATTCAGCAAAAGTGGGTTGAGTCGGATTCTCTGCTGACAAGGCTTGTGCCGTAGTTGTCAATGGCAAAACCGTTGCTACAATAGTCATCGCTACAACATACAATTTTTTCATATCTTCTTATATTAATTTTAGGTTTTACATAAAATCGTCATCTATCTCAACAATTCGTGAGGCGCACTCTATAGCTATCCCCATATCGTATCCGCGCGACACGGCAAAACGGATAAGTTTTGTCTTAGCATCGTAGGGCGAACTATACTTGAGTGTTCGCATACGGTGGCGCATAATATCCTCCAGACGCTCTTTCATATCGGTCTGGTCGAGCATCGGAGCAACCACCTCCTCAATAATCTCCTTCGACACCCCTTTGGCACGCAGAGCCGTCTTTATCTTATACGCTCCCCAGCCACTCAAATTGAGTTTATCGCGCACAAACGCCTCGGCATAACGACTATCATCAATAAAGCGTTCAGCTTGCAATCGTGCAAGCACCCGCTTTGCATCTTCATCTGTCAAGCCCCATCGCTTCATCAGTCGCAGAGCATCGCCCGAAGAGCGTTCCGAGCGAGCACACTCGCGCATCAGCGACTGCAACGCCTGTTCCGCAGTCTTTGTCTTTTTCGTGCGTGCTACCTTCTGCTCCATACCATTCGTGGTTTTGCATTTGCATCCTCGAAGAGTTCGGTATGCCGAAAGCCCATTTCGCACAACATCTTGCAAATCTCTTCTCCTGCCTTTTCGTATATCTCAAACCACAACGAGCCGCCCTCGAGCAACATCTCTCGGGCATTCTCGGCTATGGCACGATAGAATTTCAATATATCGTCATCAGGCACAAACAACGCTGTATGTGGTTCAAAATCGACCACATTTTTCCGCATATCAACAATATCGCTTTGCGGAATATATGGTGGATTCGACACTATAACATCGAACTTGCCCAACGCACTCAAATCGCCCAAGGCATCAGCCTTGACAAACGCCACCTCTGCACCGAGTCGCTCGGCATTGCGCTCGGCTATTGTCAACGCCTCACGCGAAATATCGACAGCCACAACTTCCGACTCCTTGACCAACTTGGCAAGTGCAATCGCAATCGCTCCGCTACCCGTTCCGACATCGAGGATACGCGCACCTCGCTTGGTTGTTTCGGCTATTTTATAGACCAACTCCTCGGTTTCAGGGCGAGGGATAAGCACCCCTTCCGCCACCTCGAACTCCATTTCGCAGAACTCTGCCCTGCCCAACACATACTGCACAGGGCGACCACTGCGCAACTCGTTTATAAGAGCTTCTATCTCCTCTATTTCGCACTCATCGTCATAGTGAGCAACAAGTTGTGAAAGGTTATACCTCAACTTATAACACACCACCAAACGCGCCACACTCTCCGCCTCGCGCTCTCCGTAGAGAGGCATTATGGCTTCTCTTATTGTGTGTATAATATGACGAATGGTCATTTCAAAAGTTAAAAGTTAAGGGTTAATTCTGCCAATGCAATAGCAACTACCGACTCCACAACTACCCCTGCACGCAGAACAATGCACGCATCGTGGCGACCTTTTATGCGGAGTGGAGCGACCTCGCCCAACTCCTTGTTGTAGGTCATCTGCTCGCACGAAATACTTGGTGTAGGCTTTATCGCCACACGCACCACCAACTCGTTACCATTGGTAATACCGCCATTGATACCGCCCTCATTATTTGTTGCAGTGTGTCCTTCGTCATCTACAAAGCAATCATTGCGCTCCGAGCCACGAAGGCGAACACCCTCGAAACCACTACCAAACTCCACACCCTTAACCGCAGGTACGGAGAACATCAAGTGCGAAATAATACTCTCGGCAGAGTCGAAAAATGGCTCTCCCAAACCCACCTTCACACCATTTGCACGGCACTCTATAACGCCTCCAACCGAGTCGCCATCAAGTCGTGCCTTCTCTATAATATGGTCAAACTCCTCGCTATTGCGGGAGCCTCCAATCTCAACAATCGTAGTTGTATAGCCAATGCTCTCAACCACCTTCTTCGCCACCACACCTGCCGCCACAAGCAGTAGTGTCATACGCCCCGAAAATTGACCGCTACCCCGCAAATCGACCACCGAGCCATACTTTGCGCGTGCCGTAAAATCTACATGCGATGGGCGATTGTGATTTTCAAACTGCGAATAGTCCGAAGAACGAACATTGCTGTTGGCAAAGGTTATCTCGATAGGTTCGCCCGTAGTTACTCCGTCACAAACGCCCGACACGATAGTTGGGATATCACTCTCGATACGAGTAGTAGTGCCTTTTCCCCCAGCCTTACGGCGCAGAATATCGCTCATAAAATCCTCCTCGCAGAGCGAAATGCCACTCGGAACACCACCAATACGCACACCTATCTCGGGCGTATGCGATGCACCCCAAATCTCAATCTTAAACTTCGAGCCAAACGAATTGTGCCACATAACTACTCTCTTATTCTCAACGACTCCAACACCTCGAAGAAGTCAGGGAAGCTCTTTGCTACGCACTCGGCATCGCGAATCAACACCTCGCCATCAGAGCGCAAAGCCGACACAGCCATCGACATCGCAATACGATGATCGTGATGGCTATCGGTCTCCGCCGAGCGAATCTCTCCGCCACGGATATACATTGCATCGCCCTCCAAGCGCACCTCGATACCGAGTTTCTCGTATTCGCGTTTGATTGCTTCGGCTCGATTGGACTCCTTATGCTCCAAGCGATGTGTGCCATAAATCACACTCTCTCCCTCTGCTGCCGCAGCCAATGCCGCCAACGCAGGGAAGAGGTCGGGACACTGCGTTGCATCGAACTCGAAAGCGACCAAATCGCGATGTTCCACCGTGATATAGTTTGGCTCACTTGTAACCGATGCTCCGGCACGCACCAGCGCATCGCAAATAGCCACATCTGCCTGCTTCGACAACATCGACACATTCTTCAGTTTCACCTCGCCGGCAATAGCTCCCGCCACAAGCAACATCGCAGCCGCACTCCAATCTCCCTCGATAGCGACATCTGCTGGCTCGTACCTCTGACTACCCTCAACGAAGAACTCTTTGTAGTCGTTATGTTCGATATGAACACCGAACTTCGATGCCATATCTATTGTCATATCGAGATAGGGTTTCGACACCGCATTCTCAACTAATATCGTAGTATCCTCCTGCGCCAATGGCAGAGCCATAAGCAGACCTGTCAAGAATTGTGATGACACCGAGCCATCGACCTCTATCTCGCCTCCGCGGACAGGTCCGCACACCTCAATAGGCAGACGACCGCCACCATCACGCACCTCGACACCGAGCCTGCGCAACGGCTCTATCATCATTGTCATCGGGCGATAGAGCAGTGTTCCCCTGCCATTTATCGTGATAGGTCTATCGCACAACGATGCTATCGGAGTAAACATTCGTGTCGCCAAACCCGACTCGCCAACATTCAGCATATTGCTCTTTGGTGCAAGACCACCACGCACCTTCACGGTACGCTCGTCAAGACGCTCCACCTCGGCTCCCAAAGCCTTGATAGTGCTGATTGCCGAAAGAGTATCATCGCAGAAGTCGAGATTGCGCAATACCGACTCCCCCTCGGCAAGCAGTGCCGCTGCCAAGGCGCGTTGCGCGTAGCTCTTTGAACAAGGAGGTGCTGCTACCCCCGAAAGTTGCCCCCGTGAAATGGACTTATCCATAATTCAAAATTCAAAATGCAGAATGCAGAATGCAAAATTTATCTTATACTCCTACTCTACCATAAAATCGTCAATGATGAGATTACTCTTCTGCTAATTCAAATCGGTGATTCTTCTTCAACTCGAAGTTCTTTCCGAGATATACACGGCGCACCATCTCGTCTGCTGCCAGCTCCTCGGCTGTACCCGTTTTGAGGATTTTACCCTCATAAAGCAGATAGGTACGGTCGGTAATAGCCAGAGTCTCATCGACATTGTGGTCGGTGATAATTACACCGATATTCTTATTCTTCAATGTTGCCACAATGCTCTGAATATCCTCCACGGCAATCGGGTCCACACCCGCAAACGGCTCATCGAGCAAGACGAACGAAGGGTTAATAGCAATAGCTCGCGCAATCTCGGTACGGCGGCGCTCGCCTCCCGAAAGTTGGTTACCATAACTCTTACGCACCTTCTGCAAGCGGAACTCCTCGATAAGAGCCTCGGTACGCTCACGCTGGTACTCCTTTGTGTAATTGGTCATCTCCAACACTGAACGGATATTATCCTCAACGCTCAAGTGGCGGAACACCGAAGCCTCCTGCGCAAGGTAGCTTACACCCAACTGCGCACGCTTATAGACAGGCAATTTTGTGAGTTCATCAACCCTACCATCATCGTGTTCGAGGAAGATGCGCCCTTCGTTAGGCTTGATAAGTCCCACAATCATATAGAACGATGTGGTCTTACCTGCTCCATTCGGTCCGAGCAGACCGACAATCTCGCCCTGCTGAACATCTATCGACACATGATTTACGACCGTGCGCGACTTGTATTTTTTAACAAGATCTGTTGTATAAAGCCTCATACGAGATTTTTTTTGAAATAATTTTGTACAAAGTTATGATTTTTTCCGAAATAATTTTTATCTTTGATTGGAAATTTGGTTAAAAAGTAGATTTTAGAGCATAATTTAGTATGTCACAGCAATTGATTGACAGAAATTTACTGCGTGAGAAGTTAAAGGAGTACTTCGGATTTACCTCTTTTAAGGGAAATCAGGAGGAGGTCATCTTAAACCTTCTCTCTGGTCGAGATACCTTTGTATTGATGCCTACCGGTGGAGGAAAGTCGCTCTGTTACCAATTGCCGGCATTGATGATGGACGGCGTGGCAATTATCATCTCGCCACTTATCGCACTGATGAAAAATCAGGTCGATGCAATGCGTACTTTCTCCGACAATACAGGTATCGCACACTTCCTCAACTCTTCGCTTAGCCGTGCCGCAGTACAGCAAGTGCGCGATGAGGTGTTGGCAGGAAAGACCAAGTTGCTCTATTTTGCTCCCGAATCACTTACCAAGGAGGACAATATCGCCTTCCTGCGCAAGATAAAGATTTCGTTCTACGCCATTGATGAGGCTCACTGTATCTCGGAGTGGGGGCACGATTTCCGCCCCGAGTATCGCCGTATCCGCCCTATCATAAACGATATCGGGCAGGCTCCGCTGATAACTCTTACAGCAACCGCCACACCAAAGGTACAGATGGACATTCAGAAGAATCTCGGTATGACCGATGCGGTGGTCTTTAAGTCATCGTTCAACCGTCCAAACCTCTTCTACGAATTGCGACCAAAGAATAACGACACCTCCGTTACCGACCGCGAGATTATCCGATATATCAAGCAGAACGAGGGCAAAAGTGGTATTATATATTGTTTGAGCCGTAAGAAGGTAGAGGAGTTGGCGGAGTTACTTGTCGCAAACGACATCAAAGCGCGCGCATACCACGCAGGTATGGACGCTCAAACTCGTGCCGACAACCAAGATGCGTTCCTTATGGAGGGTATCGATGTTATCGTGGCAACCATCGCCTTCGGTATGGGTATTGACAAGCCCGATGTGCGTTTCGTTATCCACTACGATATCCCGAAGTCGCTCGAAGGCTACTATCAGGAGACCGGTCGTGCCGGTCGCGATGGTGGCGAAGGACACTGCCTTACCTTTTATAATTATAAGGATATACAGAAACTCGAAAAGTTTATGCAGGGTAAGCCCGTTGCCGAGCAGGAGATTGGAAAGTTACTTCTTCTCGAAACGGAGTCATACGCCGAGAGTGCAATGTGTCGCCGTAAGACACTACTCCACTACTTCGGCGAGGAGTACCACGAAGATAATTGCGGAGCGTGCGACAACTGTTGCAACCCTCGCCCATTAGTTGATGCAACACAAGACCTTGTCAAGGCATTGCAGGCATTGCGTGCTATTGGCGACAAGTTCAAGATAGAGCATCTTGTTTCGCTCCTTACAGGTAAGACTACTGCTGCAATAAAGAGTTACGGACACGCCAAGTTGGAGTGGTTCGGCATCGGCAAGAGCAAGGGCGACCGCCATTGGTCTGCCGTAGTGCGCCAAGGTCTTATTATGGGACTTATCGATAAGAATATCGAGAACTACGGACTTATATCGATAAATAGTGCCGGCGAGGCGTTTATCGCAAAGCCATCAAAAGTTATGGTTGCACAAGACCGTGACTATGATGAGGAGGAGCGCGAAGCAGTAGCATCTATACCTAAGGGTGGCGGCGTTGCCGATGAACAACTCTTTGCAATGTTGAAAGATTTGCGCCGTAAGGTTGCGCAGAAGAATAATCTGCCTCCGTTTGTTATTTTCCAAGACCCATCGTTGCAGGATATGGCTATCCAGTACCCTATAACTATCGAGGAGATGCAGAATATCTCTGGTGTGGGTGTCGGCAAGGCGAACAAGTTTGGCAAGGAGTTCGTGGAACTTATTAAGGCTTATGTCGAGGAGAACGATATCATTCGTCCTCAGGATATGGTCGTTAAATCGGTTGCAAATAAGGCGGGAAACAAGATTTTCATCATACAGTCTATTGACCGACAGATGGATTTCGAAGATATTGCTCGCGCCAAGGACCTTACTTTTGACGAGCTGCTCACCGAAATAGAAGGTATTGTAAACTCGGGTACAAAGTTGAATGTCCAGTACTACCTCTCCAACTATATGGACGAGGATAAGATAGAAGATATATACCTATATTTTAAGGAGGATGCCGAGAGTGACTCTCTTGATGAGGCTATCGAGGAGTTAGGTGGCGACTACACCGAGGAGGAGATACGCCTTGTCCGCATTAAGTTCCTATGCGAGGTGGGCAACTAATCTTTCAGTGAGGAGTGAGGAGTGAACGGAAAACGGAAAGCGGAAAGCGGAAAACTTTTTTTGAGTTGAGAGTTGAGAACTTTCAGCGCACCCTTACTAACCATTACTACTCCTTAATTAGTTGCGCCGTAACTCGCTTCGGAGCCCCCACAACAAAGCAAAAAAAACAGAACCCGAATTTTCGAGTTCTGTTTTTTATTCTCTGTTTCTCGGAATTAGAAGCAGTAAGTTGCCGAAAGTGCAAGGTTAGCCAAACCACGGCCATAGAAACCTGCTGCGGAATAGCCTTGATATGAAGCCAATTCTACACCCAATACAGGAGTATAGTCAAGGGCAAGACGGATAGGTACCTTGTTGAACTTGATACCAAACTTAACCTGTCCAGCTACTCCCAAATAGACATAACTAACGCCATAGAATGGGCGACCACCAACATTTACACCAGCTCCAGCATCGAGATACCACTTACCCACCGATGGAGTCCAGTCCCAATTGCAACAATTCCAGTTGTGGAGCGCTGTGAAATCGGCTGTAAGAGCACCCGACAACCAACCCATACCAAAACGACCTTCAACATACTTGTCGCCAGAATAGAACCACTCTGCATCAGCTTGGAAACCACTACCTACACGAGCACCAATAGACCATTTCTGTTGAGCCGAAACAGTTGCTACGCAAAGCGCAGCTGCCAAAACGAGGAAAATCTTTTTCATACGCATTAATTTTTAAGAGTTAGAAATGAAATTATAAAATTATAAACCTAAATTCTCATCTTTCCTGTCGCAAATATAGCAATTTTTATGTTCCACTACAAATAAATATGGTATTTTTTTAATAAAATTTTCAATGAAATTGATTTATAATGGATTATAGTTCCCTTGGCGGAACTCCCAACCTTATCACGGTGCAACCTTATTAAGGGCTAGTAACGGATAATAAGGGTGCGCTGAAAGAATTAAGAATTAAAAATTAAAAATTATTTTCAACTCCTCTCTCCTAACTAATTGAAAAGTTTTTCTGCAATTTTTAATTCTTAATTTTTAATTCTTAATTTTTCTTCTTACCTTTGCGGGCTATGTTTAACTAATTAAATTTTACAATTATGCCAAAAATGAAAACTAATGCCGCTGCAAAAAAGCGTTTCGCTTTCACCGGCACAGGTAAGATCAAGCGTAAGCACGCTTATCACAGTCACATCCTGACCAAAAAGACTACCAAGCAAAAGCGTAACCTCTGCCACACCGGAGTTGTTTCGAGCGTGGACGAGCCAAAGCTTTTGAAATTGTTGGTTAAATAATTTTTAATCACAGTTTCGTAACAATTAACAATTTTTATTAACCGAGGTGAAACAGCCCTAAAGAGTACGAGAGAATCGTGCCGCTGTTAATCTCATCAAAAACTTTTAACTATGCCACGTTCAGTAAATGCTGTCGCATCACGCGCAAGAAGAAAAAAGGTTTTGAAGCTTGCCAAAGGTAACTTTGGTTCAAGGGGAAATGTTTGGACAGTAGCAAAAAACACTGTCGAGAAGGGTTTGCAGTATGCTTATGCACACCGCCGACTCAAGAAGCGTACATTCCGTTCATTGTGGATCACTCGTATCAACGCAGCAGTCCGCGCTTACGGTATGACCTACTCAGAATTTATCGGTAAAGTCAATGCTAAGGGTATCGCCCTCAACCGCAAGGTTATGGCTGACTTGGCAATGAATGAGCCAAAAGCATTCGAGGCAATTGTAAAAGCAGTTAAATAGTAATTTGCGTTTTATCGCACGACCGCTATCTCTTGTAGGTAGCGGTCTTTTTTTGCAATGACTTAATTCAAGGGAAGGCAAAAACGCAAAACTATTTAACTGCTTTTACGATTGCCAAAGTGTGTTACCTATCCCCCAAACCCCCTTTCTGTAAAGGGGGCTTATAAGTCGCTTCGCTCCATTAATCTGCCTCTTGATTCGTTTCAAGAGTGTGAGCCGTTACCATTGTGTAGCGGCTTTTTTTATGCAATGTGATTGCAAGGCTATTTAACTGCTTACATTTCGACAATCCCTCCAAACCTCCCTTTGATAAGGGAGGCTTGTCGCTTCGCTCCATTAAAATAGCCTCTTGATTCGATTCAAGAGTGTGAGCCGTTACCATTGTGTAGCGGCTTTTTTTACGGAATTATATAGTTTAGTGTTGTTTTTTTACAGACCCCCTCCGCTACGCTCGTCCCCCTAACTTAGGGGGACAATTTTGCATTTGCAAAATGTCCAAGTGTGTTACCCACCACCTAAATCCTCCTCCTGTGAGGAGGACTTGTCGCTATGCTCCACTAAATACCCTATATATTCCTCCCCTAAGTTAGGGGAGGTGGCTGAAAGCCAGAGGGGTCTGTTGCTCTCGTCTCTTGTCTGAACTCCCACCCTGGTCAAGGCGCAGCCATTTTAGGGGCGTTAGAGGCGTTAGGGGCGTTAGGGGTGATTGAGAATTGAGAATTAACTCCTAACTCATATCTACTATCTACTATCTACTCACTAATTAAAAGTTTTCCGCTTTCCGTTTTCCGTTTTCCGTTATTTTTTCTATCTTTGTGGGTAATAAGAGATAAAAACTATGATTGAGACTCTAAAATTCTACAAAAACTTTCCAAAGGAGGGTATCAACTTTATCGATATTATCCCCTTCTTGCAGTCGAAAAAGGCTTTTCGCGAGGTTGTGGAGGCGCTGAAGAAGGCAACCACTGCACCAAATGTTGCGGCTCCCGAGGCGCGTGCATTTCTCTTTACTGCACCACTTCTCTCGGAGGAGGGCATTGTCGAGAATATTATCCCGATGCGCAAAAGTGGTAAGCTACCATTCAACGATGGCGACCTTATCGAGGTATGTATCGAAAAGGAGTATGGTTTCGACAAGTTGTACTATCGTTTGAGCGACATCGCAGCAGGAGTACCCGAGGGCGACACCTTCTATGTAACAATTCTTGACGATGTACTCGCTACGGGCGGTACAGCTCTCGGCATTGCTGAGTCGCTCGAGAAGCTCACAATCTACCGCGACAGCAAGCCTTACAGCGTTAAGGTCAAGGAGTTCGTCTTCCTCGTGGAGATAGAGGAGATTAACGGCAAGGCTCGCCTGGAGAAGATTGCACCTGTAACTTCGTTAATGTCGATTTAACAATGAAAAAACTACTTTTGCTTATGGGACTTTTATCACTTTTCGGTTGTGGCAAAAAAGCCCCTGCCTATCCGCAGGACAGAGTTGTTGCCAAAGATGGCTCGGAGATAGTATTTACCTTCTTCGCGCACGCCTCACTCGCTATCGAGCATAATGGCAAACATATCTACATAGATCCCGTAGGCGATTTCGCATGGGATAAATTGCCTAAGGCAGATGCGGTACTTATCACCCACTCCCACTACGACCATTTCGAGATGGCAACCGTGGAGAAGATAGCCGGCGAGGGTTGTGCCATTTTGTGCGACAAGACCTCTGCCGAGGCATTCGAACACGATTGTACAACGATGTTGCCGGGTTGTGTTGCCGAGCCGTTTGAGGGGTTATCGGTACGCGCTGTACCTGCGTACAATATCAGCGAAGGGCACACCGACTTCCACCCGAAGGAGCGCGAAGATTGCGGTTATATCCTCACTCTCGGAGGTACAACAATCTATGTTTCGGGCGATACGGAAGATAACGATGACTTGCTCTCGTTGCAAGGCATTGACATCGCGTTCCTGCCTGTCAATCAGCCATATACAATGACCGTAGAGCAGGCTGTACGAGCTGTTAAGGCGATAAAGCCAACAATCTTCTACCCATACCACTACGGGCAAGTCGAGGAGAAGACCGATATCAAAGCGTTGGTCAAAGCACTCGATGGGGTGTGCGAAGTTCGGGTATTTCCGATGGAGTAACAAACGGATAAAGCAATATAAAAAGTCGGCTTTTGCCGACTTTTTTGTTGGTTGGTGGAGACTCCTAAGCTGGTCAAAGTAATTTTGCATTTTGAATTTTGCATTTTGCATTCTCTCAACTCTCAACTCAAAAAAAGTTTTCCGCTTTCCGTTTTCCGTTTTCCGTTCACTTCTCACTCCTCACTACTCACTCCTCACTGTATATATATTCACTTATGCAACGATTTGCAACAATTTATACCTATTTATAAAAATAATCGAATAAAAAGGTACAACATTATGGAATTTTGCCTACATTTGCAGGCGTTTAGAGAAAATGCAAAAATTGTAAATATATCGAATAAATATGAATAAAAATTCAATTAACATAGTTTTTGCACAGCCCGAGCATGCAGATTATGCCGAGCAGATATGCCAGCTCATCTACGAGTCGGCTTTGCAACGCGGTACAGGTATTGCTCGCCGTTCGCCCGAATACATCTCATCGAAGATTGAGGGCGGAAAGGCTGTTGTGGCTCTTGATGGTGACCGTTTGGTGGGTTTCAGCTACATTGAGTGCTGGGGACACGGCGACTATGTGGCAACTTCGGGTTTGATTGTTGACCCCGAATATCGCCATCTCGGCTTGGCAGGAGAGATTAAGAAGCGCACCTTCGAGTTGGCGCGTATGCGTTTCCCGTTTGCAAAGTTGTTCAGCATCACGACATCTTTGCCGGTAATGAAGTTGAATACTCGCCTTGGCTACAAGCCTGTAACATTCTCGGAGTTGACGCAAGACGATGAGTTTTGGCAGGGTTGTGAGGGTTGTTGTAACTACGACATACTCAAACGCAACAATCGCCGTATGTGCCTCTGTACGGGTATGCTCTACGATCCGAAAACGCCGTTGCAGAAGCAGTCGTGGTGGAGTCCGTACGCTATGGCAATCAAAAATTCGATCAAGAAGATTTTTCACTTGAAATAATAAAAAACGATATACAACTATGAGTAAGAAGGTAGTTTTAGCATTTAGCGGAGGTTTGGATACCTCATTTTGTGTCAAGTATCTCACCGAGGAGTTGGGATACGAGGTCTATACGGCAATTGCCAATACGGGCGGTTTCTCCGATGAGGAGTTGGCTTCGATTGAGGAGCGTGCATATCGCCTCGGAGCAAAGCAGCACGCTTCGCTCGACATCACCGAGGAGTACTACGAGCGTAGTATCAAGTATATGGTCTTTGGAAATGTATTGCGTAATGGCACATACCCTATTTCGGTCTCTTCGGAGCGAATTTTCCAGGCAATGGCGATTATTCAGTATGCCAAGGAGGTGGGCGCAGATTGCGTGGCTCACGGCTCGACAGGAGCAGGTAATGACCAAGTGCGTTTCGACCTCACATTCCAGATTATGGCTCCCGAGATTGAGATTATCACCCCTACACGCGATATGACCTTAACACGCGAGTATGAGATTAACTACCTCAAAGAGCGCGGTTATGTTGCCGACTTCACAAAGTTGGAGTACTCGATCAACAAGGGTTTGTGGGGTACAAGTATCGGCGGTAAGGAGACCTTGCACTCGGAGCAGACATTGCCCGACCACGCCTACCCATCGCAAGTAACGGCAGAGGGCGAGGAGTCTTTGAAACTCGGCTTCGTAAAGGGCGAGATTGCATCGGTAAATGGTGTGGAGTACGCAAGCAAGGTCGATGCTATTCGTGCCGTAGAGGCTATCGCATCGAAGTATGGTATTGGTCGCGATATGCACATCGGCGATACCATTATCGGCATCAAAGGTCGTGTAGGTTTCGAGGCAGCAGCACCTATCGTGATTATCGCTGCGCACAAGATGCTCGAGAAGCACACCCTTACAAAGTGGCAGTTGTATTGGAAAGACCAAGTGGCTACTTGGTACGGAATGTTCCTCCACGAGGCGCAGTACTTGGACCCTGTAATGCGCGACATCGAGGCTATGCTCGACCACTCGCAGGAGAATGTAAATGGTGTGGTAGAGGTTACTCTGCGACCACTCTCATATACGCTCGTAGGTGTTGAGTCCGACTTCGACTTGATGAAGACCGACTTTGGCGAGTATGGCGAGGTAAATAAGGCGTGGAGTGCCGATGATGTAAAGGGTTTTACAAAGATTATGGCAAACCCTCTGAAAATCTACTACAATAACCAGAAAAAGAACGGAAAATAGCGTGGTAAAGGTTGGTATTATAGGTGGAGCAGGCTACACCGCGGGCGAGTTAATCCGTTTATTGATTAACCACCCGCAGGTGGAGATTTCGTTTATCCACTCTTCAAGCAATGCAGGTAATCTTGTAAGCGATATTCACGGAGGTTTGTACGGCGAGTGCGATCTGCGTTTCTCTGCAGAGTACGACTTGGAGGCGATAGATGTGTTGTTCCTCTGCTCGGCTCACGGAGCGAGTGCAAAGTTTATGGTGGAGAACGAGGTACCTGCCGAGTTGAAGATTGTCGATTTGGCGCAGGACTTCCGCGATGAACACGATGGCTTTGTCTATGGCTTGGCAGAGTGGCAACGCGAGAAGATTTCCACCGCCACACGCATCGCCAATCCGGGTTGCTTTGCTACCGCCATTCAGTTGGCATTGTTGCCACTTGCAAAGGCGCAGTTGCTCAATGATGAGGTGCATATCACCGCCATAACGGGCTCTACGGGTGCAGGCGTGAAGCCTTCGGCTACAACCCACTTCTCGTGGCGCACGGACAATATCTCAACCTACAAGGCATTCGAGCATCAACACTTGCTGGAGATAGGTCGCAACCTTCGCTCTTTGCAACCATCGTTCGACAAGGCGTTGAACTTTGTCCCTATGCGTGGCGACTTTGCACGCGGTATCTTGGCTTCGGTCTATACCGAGTGTTCACTCTCGGCAAAGGAGGCTGTGGCGTTGTATAAGGAGTACTATGCCGACTCGCGTTTCTGCTTTGTGGCAGAGAAGAATATCGACTTGAAGCAGGTGATAAATACCAACAAGGCACTCGTATATGTGGCGAAGTACGGCTCGAAGTTGCATATCGTTTCGGCTATCGACAACCTCCTCAAAGGTGCTTCGGGACAGGCGGTCGAGAATATGAACCTGATTTGCGGATTTGACGAGGCAGAGGGATTGCACTTGAAGCCTTCGGCATTCTAAACGGAAAACGGAAAGCGGAAAACGGAAAACTTTTATGAAATTATTTGATGTATATAGCTTGTACGATATTGAGCCGGTAAGCGGCAAGGGCAACTATGTCTATACGGCCGATGGCACGGAGTATCTCGATTTGTATGGCGGTCACGCGGTAATCTCGGTAGGACACGCCCACCCTCACTATGTGGAGGCAGTGTCGAAGCAGGTTGCACAACTCGGCTTCTACTCCAACTCGGTGGAGAACTCGTTGCAGGTGGAGTTTGCCGAGAAGTTAGGCAAAGCGAGTGGTTACGATGATTACTCGCTCTTCCTCTGCAACTCGGGCGCGGAGGCCAACGAGAATGCCATAAAGTTGGCATCGTTCCACTCGGGAAAGTCAAAGGTCTTGGCATTTGGCAAGGCATTTCACGGACGCACCTCGGGTGCTGTGGCGGCTACGGACAACCCAAAGATTGTATCGCCATTCAACCGCACCGATAATGTGGAGTTTGTGCCGTTGAACGACATCGAAGCAGTAAAGGCTAAACTCACTACGGGAGAGTTCTGCGCTGTGCTTATCGAGGGTATTCAGGGTGTGGCAGGTATCCACTGCCCTACGGTTGAATTTTTACAGCAGCTGCGAGAGGTAACAACAAAATATGGCGTATCGCTTATTCTCGATGAGATTCAGTCGGGATATGGTCGCACGGGCGACTTCTTCGCGCATCAGCACGCAGGCATACGCCCCGACATCATAACTTCGGCAAAGGGCATTGCAAACGGCTTCCCGATGGGAGCAGTGTTGATTGCTCCCCACTTCGAGGCTACGAAGGGTATGCTCGGCACAACATTTGGCGGTAACCATCTCGCTTGTGCAGCGGCGATTGCGGTACTCGACATCTTCGAGAGCGAAAACCTTGTGGCAAATGCTCGTGAGGTGGGCGAATATCTCATTGCCGAACTGCGCAAAATTCAGCAGTTGAAGGAGGTGCGCGGTCGTGGTTTGATGATTGGAATGGAGATTGAAGGCTCCGGCTCGGAGATGCGTATGCGACTATTGAAGGAGCATCATATATTTACGGGTGGCGCAGGTGCTTCGACAGTTCGACTGCTCCCTGCCCTTACCATTACTCGCAAAGAGGCTGACAAGTTCCTCATTGCACTGAAAACACTATTAAATTAACCACTCACTTGATATGAAAAAATTTACTTGCGTAGAGGATATAGGTTACTTGAAAGAGGCGTTGCGCGAGGCTCTCGAAGTGAAGCGCGACCGCTTCGCCTACAAGCATTTGGGAGAGAATAAGACGCTGTTGATGATATTCTTCAACTCCTCGCTTCGTACACGCCTTTCAACACAGAAGGCGGCAATGAACCTCGGAATGAATGTGATGGTACTCGATGTCAATCAGGGTGCTTGGAAGCTGGAGACCGAGCGTGGCGTAGTGATGGACGGCGACAAGGCGGAGCATCTGTTGGAGGCTATACCCGTTATGGGCTCTTACTGCGATATTATCGGCGTGCGCTCGTTTGCAGGGTTAAAAGACCGCAATGAGGATTACGAGGAGCGCGTTATCGAACAGTTTATAAAGTATTCGGGGCGACCTGTCTTCAGTATGGAGGCTGCAACACGCCACCCCTTGCAGAGTTTTGCCGATATGATAACCATTGAGGAGCATAAGCGCACCTCACGACCAAAGGTTGTCTTAACTTGGGCTCCCCACCCGAAGGCTTTGCCACAGGCGGTGGCTAACTCCTTTGCCGAGTGGATACTCAAGAGCGACTACGAGTTGGTTATTACCCACCCGAAAGGTTACGAGTTAGACGAGGAGTTCACGCGCGGAGCAGTGATAGAGTACGACCAGCGCAAGGCATTCGAGGGTGCAGATTTTATATATGCGAAGAACTGGTCGGCATATTCGGGCGAGAACTACGGCAAGGTGCTTTCGGTGGATAAGGATTGGACAGTCGATACCGAGAAGATGGCTTTGACAAACAACGCCTACTTTATGCACTGTCTGCCTGTACGCCGTAATATGATTGTTACTGACGAGGTTATCGAGGCTCCGACAAGCCTTGTAATTCCCGAAGCGGCTAACCGCGAAATCTCGGCACAGGTTGTATTGAAACGAATGTTGGAGGATTTGCAATAATGGCTATAACGGTTGTAAAGATTGGTGGTAATGTTATCGACAACGAGGAGGCATTGGAGCAGTTTGTTGCCGATTTTGCATCGTTACCCTCGCCTAAAATCTTGATTCACGGTGGTGGCAAACTCGCAACTCGCCTTGCCGAGAAGTTGGAGATACCGACCACAATGGTCGAGGGTAGGCGCGTAACCGATGCCGCTACGCTCGATGTGGTAACTATGGTCTATGCCGGTTTGTTGAACAAGCGTATCGTGGCAAAGTTGCAAGCCGCAGGGTGCAATGCACTCGGATTTTCGGGTGCTGACGGCAATATGATACCAGCCGTAAAGCGCAACCCCGAGCCTCTCGACTATGGTTTTGTGGGCGATATAGAGGCGGACAAAATCAACACTGCACTACTCGCAACGCTGCTCGAAAGTGGCATTACGCCCGTATTCTGTGCCATTACTCACGACACGAAAGGCTCGCTCCTAAACTCCAATGCCGACAGTGTGGCTTCGGCAGTGGCGGTGGCAGCAGCGACAATCGCTCCGACAGATTTGGTATTCTGCTTCGAAAAGCAGGGGGTGTTGCGCGATGTAGAGGATGAGGACTCTGTTATCGCGTTGATTACCAAGGCGGACTACCCCACTCTGCGCAGTGAGGGCATCATCTCGAAGGGTATGATACCGAAGATTGATAACGCCTTTCGCGCTATCGAACAGGGAGTATCGAGTGTTACAATTAAGTACTCGGCTCAACTCACCAACCCACAATCGGGAACAAAAATAATGTTTTCAAATTGACAATTGACGAATTGACGAATTGACAATTAAAGGTATTTTTATTTAGGCCTGCAGCGCAAGACAAACTAATTTTGCATTCTGCATTTTGAATTTTGAATTTTGCATTTTGAATTTTGAATTTTGAATTATGACTGCACACGAAGCAATCTCTCTACTCCAACGGCTTATAGCCACGCCATCGCTCTCGGGCGATGAGAGTGGTACTGCCGATATCCTCGCAGCGGAACTCACCGCGCGAGGTGTTGCTGTGCGCCGTCATTACAACAATATCTACGCCCTTTCGCAGGGTTTTGATGCATCGAAACCTACATTGATGCTCAACTCGCATCAGGATACGGTAAAGCCATCACAAGCCTACACGCGAAACCCATTCGAGCCTACAATCGAGGCGGGGCGCATCTACGGCTTGGGCAGCAACGATGCAGGGGCTTCGTTAGTGTCGCTACTTACCACATTCTGCAACAACTACGACACCTCTGCGCTACCCTATAACCTTCTGCTTGCGCTCACTGCCGAGGAGGAGAATATGGGCGAGAGGGGTATGCGCTCGTTCCTGCCCCACTTGCAGGAGCAGGGGATAAAGGTCGATATGGTCTTGGTGGGCGAGCCTACATCAATGCAGGCAGCAACGGCAGAACGCGGACTTGTAGTCTTGGACTGCACAGCCCACGGCAAGAGTGGTCATGCAGCACGCAACGAGGGCGAGAATGCCATCTACAAGGCGATGTGTGATATCGAGCGACTGCGTAACTTCCGCTTCGAACGCACCTCCGAACAGTTGGGCGATATTAAAATTACTGTTACGCAGATTGTGGCAGGTACTCAGCACAATATCGTACCCGATGAGTGTCGTTTTGTGGCAGATGTTCGCACCACCGATGCCTACTCGAACGAGGAGGTGGTGGCGTTGTTGCAGTCGGCTTTGGAGTGCGATGCTGTACCTCGCTCCACGCGAGTCCGAGCCTCGGCAATTTCGCTCGCGCACCCACTTGTAAAGGCAGCACAAGCGATAGGTCGCAAGACCTTCATCTCGCCTACAACCTCCGACCGCGCCATAATGCAGGGGTTGCCAGCACTGAAAATGGGCGTAGGCGAATCTTCGCGCTCACATACGGCAGACGAGTATGTCCTCATAAGCGAGATTGAGGAGGGCATCGCTCTCTACGACAAACTTTTAGACGAATTAAAGAACACGCTATAATATGAAACTTTGGAACAAAGGCTTTGAACCTGACAAGGCAATCGAGAGATACACCGTAGGTAACGACCAGCTGCTCGACCTTCGACTTGCACAGTACGACATCGAGGGCTCGATGGCGCATATCAAGATGCTCGAAACAATCGGTCTGCTCGAAAAGAGCGAGTTGGAGCAACTGCTCGTGGCACTCTCGGAGTTGTTGGAGGAGGCAAAGCAGGGCAACTTCGTTATCGAGGAGGGCGTTGAAGATGTCCATTCGCAAGTGGAGTTGATGCTGACACGCAAGTTGGGCGATGTGGGTAAGAAGATACACTCGGGGCGTTCGCGCAACGACCAAGTACTCGTTGATTTGAAGCTCTTTATGCGCGATGAGTTGCGCGATATCGCACGCCATACCAAACAGTTATTCGACCGCCTTATTGCGCTCAGTGAGGAGCATAAAGATACCCTTATGCCGGGTTATACCCACCTGCAAATCGCTATGCCTTCGTCATTTGGCTTGTGGTTTGGGGCCTATGCCGAGTCGCTCATTGACGATACGCGATTGGTAGTAGCGGCATACGACACCGCCAATCAAAACCCACTCGGCTCGGCGGCAGGATATGGCTCATCATTCCCTCTCAATCGCGAGATGACTACCGAGTTACTCGGCTTCGAAACGCTCCACTACAACGCCGTAGCGGCGCAGATGAGTCGTGGTAAGACCGAACGCGCAACCGCCTTTGCAGTAGCCTCTTTGGCTTCGACAATTGGTCGCTTTGCGATGGATATCTGTCTCTTTATGTGCCAGAATTTCGGCTTTGTGTCGTTCCCCGACAACCTTACTACGGGTTCAAGCATTATGCCCCACAAAAAGAATCCCGATGTCTTCGAGATTACGCGCGGAAAGTGCAACCGTCTGCAAGCCGTACCAAACGAGATTGCTCTGCTGACTGCCAACCTCCCACTCGGCTACCACCGCGATATGCAGTTGTTGAAAGATATAATCTTCCCTGCGACACGCGAGATATGCGAGGTGATGGAGATGTGCGACTTTATGCTGCAACATATCCGCATCAACAAGGGCATCTTGGAGGATAAAAAGTACGACTATCTCTTTACCGTAGAGGATGTCAATCGCTTGGTGTTGGAGGGTAAGCCGTTCCGCGAGGCGTATCGCGAGGTGGGTATTGCCGTACAAGAGGGGCGTTACACCCCGACACGCGAGATACATCACACCCACGCAGGCAGTATCGGCAACCTCTGCAACGACAAGATTCGCAAAAAGATGGAAAGAGTACTATCGAACATCAAATAAGAAAAATGCGGTTTTAAGCCGCGTTTTTCTTGTTTATACAATAGGTATATATTATCTTTGCAGTCGAAATTACGAGATTATAAAATTAGGTTAATTATGGATATACACAATGAGTTCAAGAGTGGTCTGTGGCAGAGCAAGATAGATGTCTCTGACTTCGTGCAGACCAACATTACGCCATACTATGGCGATGCTTCGTTCTTGGCTGGACCATCGGAGCGTACTAAAAAAGTTTGGAATAAGTGCCTCGAGGCACTCGAAGAGGAGCGCGCACGCGGTGGCGTTCGTTCGCTCGATAATAAGACCGTTTCTACAATCACATCGCACAAGGCGGGCTACATCGACCGCGAAAACGAACTTATCGTAGGTTTGCAGACCGATGAGTTGTTGAAGCGTGCAATCAAGCCTTTCGGTGGTATCAATGTCGTATCGCGTGCTTGCAAGGAGCAGGGCGTGGATGTTGATGAGAAGGTAAAGGAGATTTTTACCCACTACCGCAAGACTCACAACGATGGTGTATTCGATGTATATCCCGAGGAGATTCGTACATTCCGTTCGTTGGGCTTCCTCACAGGTCTGCCCGACAACTATGCGCGTGGTCGTATCATCGGTGACTACCGCCGTTTGGCACTCTACGGTATCAACCGCCTTATCGAGGCAAAGCAGGCGGATTTGAAGTCGCTCCTTTCGCCTATGACCGACGCTACAATTCGCTTGCGCGAGGAGGTAGCCGATCAGATTAAGGCGTTGAAGGATATGATTGTTATGGGTGAGTACTACGGCTTGGATTTGAGCCGCCCTGCAACATCGGCACAGGAGGCAGTGCAGTGGGTTTATATGGCATACCTCGCATCTGTTAAGGAGCAGGACGGAGCAGCTATGTCGCTCGGTAATGTATCGTCGTTCCTCGACATCTACATCCAGTACGACCTCGACAAGGGCAATATCACCGAGGAGTTTGCGCAGGAGTTGATTGACCAATTCGTTATCAAGTTGCGAATGGTGCGTCACCTCCGTATGCAGTCGTATAACGACATCTTCGCAGGCGATCCAACTTGGATTACCGAGGCTATTGGTGGTCGCTTCAACGACGGTCGCACAAAGGTTACTAAGACCTCGTTCCGTTTCTTGCAGACTCTCTACAACCTCGGTCCATCGCCTGAGCCAAATATGACTGTGCTTTGGAGTCCGGAGTTGCCAGAGGGATTCAAGGAGTTCTGCGCAAAGGTTTCGATTGACACCTCGTCTATCCAGTACGAGAATGACGATTTGATGCGTGAGGTACGCTTCAGCGATGACTACGGTATCGCTTGCTGCGTTTCGTATCAGGCTATCGGTAAGCAGATTCAGTTCTTCGGCGCACGATGCAACCTTGCAAAGGCATTGTTGCTCGCTATCAATGGCGGTCGTTGTGAGAACACAGGCACACAGATTGTAAAGGGTATCCCTACCTTGATGGGCGATTTGCTCAACTACGAGGAGGTGCTCTCCAACTATAAGAAGGTATTGTCGGAGGTGGCTCGTGTCTATAACGATGCTATGAACATTATCCACTACATGCACGACAAGTACTACTACGAGAAGGCGCAGATGGCACTCATCGACACCAACCCTCGCATCAACCTCGCTTATGGTGTTGCAGGTTTGTCGATTGTATTGGACTCGCTCTCGGCTATCAAGTATGGTAAGGTAACTGTTAAGCGCAACGAGATGGGCTTGACCGAGTCGTTCGAGATTGAGAATGACTTCCCAATGTTCGGTAACAACGATGACCGCGTTGACCACCTCGGTGTCGATTTGGTTTACTACTTCAATGAGGAGTTGAAGAAGCACCCGATATACAAGGGCGCAAAGCCAACCTTGTCGCTGCTGACCATCACCTCGAATGTGATGTACGGCAAGAAGACAGGTGCAACGCCAGATGGTCGTGCCAAGGGCGTAGCGTTCGCTCCGGGTGCAAACCCAATGCACGGACGCGATAAGTGTGGTGCTGTAGCATCGTTGTCGTCGGTTGCAAAATTGCGCTACCGTGACTCGCAGGACGGTATCTCAAACACCTTCTCGATTGTTCCGAAGTCGCTCGGTGTTGATGAGCCAACTCGTATCGAGAACCTCGTAACAATGATGGACGGCTACTTCACAAAGGGTGCGCACCACCTCAATGTGAATGTCTTGAACCGTGAGATGTTGATGGACGCTATGGAGCACCCGGAGAAGTATCCACAGCTCACAATCCGTGTTTCGGGTTACGCTGTAAACTTCACAAAGCTCTCGCGCGAGCATCAGTTGGAGGTTATTTCGCGTTCGTTCCACGAGAGAATGTAGTCTTTATAAAATAGGGATAATAGGGGTACTGGGGGTACTAAGGGCACTGGGGAAAATCTCCCTAGAACCCCTAGTACCCCCAGAGTCCCTAGAACTCCCAGGAAAAGTAAAACTATGAAATTAAATGTTCATTCATACGAGTCGCTTGGTACCTTCGATGGTCCGGGTTTGCGCCTTGTGGTCTTCTTGCAAGGTTGCAATTTTCGCTGTTTATATTGCGCCAACCCCGACACAATAGACCTCTGTGGCGAGTCAAAAGCGACCGACTTAGAGCATATTATCGAGCAGGCAGTGAGCCAAAAACCATTCTTCGGCAAGCGAGGTGGCATAACTTTCAGCGGTGGCGAGCCTACCGTGCAAGCGAAAGCGTTGATACCCCTCTGCAAGCGATTGAAGGAGGAGGGGATACATATATGTATAGATACCAATGGCTCGGTGTGGAACGAGTATGTCGAGGAGTTGTTCTCGATTGTCGATTTGGTACTGCTCGATGTGAAGGAGCATAACCCCGCGCAACACCTCTTGCTGACCGAGCGTAGCAACGAGCAGACACTGCGCACTGCGGAGTGGCTTGAGCGCAACGGAAAGCCATTTTGGTTGCGTTATGTGCTTGTTCCGGGTTATAGCGATAGAGAGGAGGATATTCGCGCATTGGGCGAACACTTCGGCAACTATAAGATGTTAGAACGCGTGGAGATTTTGCCGTACCACACCCTTGGCGTTCACAAGTACGAGGCTATGGGGCAGGAGTACAAGCTCAAAGGCGTTAAGGAGAATACACCCGAACAACTCGATAAGGCTCGCAAACTCTTCGAGGAGTACTTTAAGACGGTGTTTTTGAACTAAAGTTGAGAGTTAACGGCAAGTAAGGGCTAATAAAGGCAAGTAAGGAAAGGGCATAGCGCACCTCTTTACTAACCGTTACTAGCCCTTACTAACCTTAAATTCTGTTGCGCCGTGATAACCTTCGGAGTCCCAAGCCCCCTAAAATCGTAAATAATGAGATTATTTTTGTGCCAAGCGAGGAGACGAGAGCGGAGCATAGTTAACCTATGTGAGCATCTCGGCTACCGAAGTGCGGTGCAAAAAGAACTCATTAGAACGATACCTGCACTTAAAATCGTAAATGATTGAGGAAATTTTGCACTAAACGAGGGAACGAAAGCGCAGCATAGTAGACCTATGTGAGCATTTCGTTATCCGAAGTGCAGTGTAAAATTTACCAATCAGAACGATTTTAACGACTCGAGCCACTCTATTGTCTCGTAGGTCAGAGTGTCCGTACGGTCTTGCCACTCACGGCGGCGAATATAGTCGGACTTACGCTGTTGGAGAAGCGCATTAATTGGGAATAGTGGCTTGCGTAGAGAGCGTTTCTCGGCGCGTTGAGATGGGATAATGGTGCGGTTAAAGACACTATCCTGTGAAGGTCGGCGATTTGCCTCCCACTTGAATCCCTGCAACTTGGTCGGTTGTGTTTCTGGAATTTTGTCCATAGGATAGAAGGTGTAGGTAGGGTTTCCGCGATAGGTGATACCTACAATTTTTTGGTCTTCGATATACGATGTCATATCGCCCGCCTCGATATACGCCATAAGGGTTATTTCGGGCGAGTTATCCTCCTGCATATAGTAGATAGTCTGCACATTTCCATTCACATCGTTGCGATAGATTTGGTTGTCGCGGAAGAGCGCAGTCATCTCCTTGCCCGTAACCTGATTGTAGTGGGCAGTATCGAGTTCTGCGGCGGTGAGAGGGTGACCATCGAACTTGGCGCGCACCAACTTACTCTCGCGAGTGATAATCTGCATACTATCGGAGGTTATCTGATTGTTGCCATTCCACATCACAGGCAACTTGTAGAGGCGTATAATCGAGTCTATAGTGGTCATAGTCAACGAGTCGCACACAGTTTGGAAATCACTACGGAACATCTTGACACGGCGATATGCGCGAATTTCACGATACAACGAGTCGATATTGAGCGAATCGGCCTTAGCGATAGCCGAAGGTGATGGGATATCCTTCGGATAGAGAATTTCGATAATGGAGTCGAGACTGTGATTTACTATCGAGTCGAGAGGTCCAAACTCCGCCAACAATATCGAATCGACAATACGCAACTCCGAGGAGTCCGCCATCTGGATGAAGATACCACGCTTCTCCATACGTGCCAACTTACGGCGCAACTGCTCATCGGCACGCTCCTGCGCCTTGGCATAGTATATCGAATCGCGAATAGCCCACTTGCGATACTGCTCAGCGCGTTTAGCCTGTCGCGCCCTACCTATACGGTCGAGTTTTGCATCGAGTGAATCCTGCTTGATGCGCTCCTCCTCAGCCTTCTCCTTGTCGTATATCGCCTTAAAGTATGCCTTAACCTGCTTTACGGTCATCGTATCGAACTTGGCGAGCGAATCAACCTTGGTGCTATCAACTTTGACGCTATCCACCTTCACGCTATCCACCTTGACGCTATCTCGTTGGATAGTATCAACTTTGACACTATCGAGCTTTACACTATCAACCTTTATGGTATCGCGCTTTAGGCTGTCAAGCTTCAGACTGTCGCGCCTCAAGCTATCAAGTTGCGTACTATCTGGCTTAATTTTAGCAAGTCGTTTCAAGCTATCTTTCGCTCGCTTCAAACTGTCACTCACTCGCTTCTCTATCTCTCGCTCAATACGTGCGCGCTCAGCATCGCGAACTCGTGCCTCTCCGAGCAACTTAACATACAAGGCGTGTCGCTCGGCAAGCATAGCCGCGCGCTCCTCCTTGCGCTTACGCATCTGCTCCTTGATATAGGTCTTCACTATATTGTTCAACTCGGCAGCCTCCTCCTTCAGCAACTTTCCGAGGAGATTTGGTCGCGGATTGATGGTGTCGTTTATCAACGAGTCGATTATCTCACGGCGAGTAAGTTCTCTCGGCTTGGATATAGCCGTAGAGTCCGTTGCGACCTTGGTGCTGTCTGCAGGTTGTGCCTGCACTGTAGCGGTTGTACCCATCGAAGGTGCGCTATCTGCCGAAGCGGTAGTCGAAGTTTCGGCAACAGCCGATTCGCGTTGCTGTGTAGCCTTATTGCCTTGTTCGGCACTCTTGGCTTTGCGCTTGTCGGGTCTATTGTGCTTTTCAGCACCCTTACCGCCCTGTTCCTTCTCTGCGGTTGGTGTCTCCTCGACATTTGCACTCTTACTCTTCAACGAGTCGGCAGCGGCTTGTTGCTTTGCCACCTGCGCCAAAGAGTCTTTACGCGCCTGCTCTATCTTTTCGCGGATTGGATAGTGCGTATAGACAAACATCGAATCCGAGCGCAAAAAGAGCGAATCGCCCTGCGAAAGGTCGTAACTGATAATCGAAGGGTTGTCCGTAACAAAGACATTGCCCGGCTCCTTCCAATACTCGCCCCAATCGCCAAAAATAATCATCTTCTGCGAGCGATCATCAATCTGAATGTTTCGCTTCAAGCGAACATAGTCGCTATCGCGATAGTAGTCAAGTGTATCGCACAACAGCTCTTGGTCGTTGGTTAAGATGTAGCCGTTCAGGGTGAGTGTATAGAGTTGCTTGTGTTTGTCGAATGTTCCTCTGTCGGCATAGAGATAATCATCTTCTTTATCGCTACCAGCCTCTGCCTTATTCCAGATGTTAGTGCGCGAGAAGAACTGCGCAAAGTCGGTCTCGGTATTATAGACCACCGAGTCACCAATCATCTCGTACTCGTTGTTGCGCATCTGCACCCTATCCACGCAGATTATCTCGTGGTCGTCAGAGTAGATGTAGCCCCTATCCGACTCGAGCATATTGTCACCACTTATCAAGACTCCACCGCCCGAATAGCGACCGATACTGCTCTCCGTGTTGAACAAGAAGTTGTAGGTGTAGAGCGTTGCATCGCCATCGACCACCTTGACAATTTTTGAATATACCTTCGCCTCGTTGGTCTCGCCATCATACTCTGCACGGTCGCCGTAGATGTAGGTCGAGCCACGATTTATCAGCACATTGCCGAAGCACTCGATATGTCGCTCGGAGTAACGCACTGCACTATCTGCCGTGATTACCGTACCGTTGTGATGAGCTGCGAAGTTACCCACAACGACCATTATCTTCTGACCGTTATGCTCCATCTGCCAACCCTCATCGGACTTCATCTCGACATAGTCGCGCTTGGGCGTATTACCCGAAATAGAGGGCTTTTCTGCGCGTTGTTCCGTTTGCGAGAGGGATAATGAAGGCATACCGGTACTTCCTGCAAATACCAGACTCGCCAATGCCACGAGCGATACAGATATGGCTACTACCCTTCTACGCACAACTACTTGCTATACTTAACCCAATTCTTATTCTCGAAATCGCCTCCACGGAACTCGGGTGCGATATAGATATACATGGAGGCTATCTTCTTGTCAAGCCACTCCTTGAACTCCTTCTCCTGTTTCTTCGACAGAGCCATCTGCTCCAAGCGGAGATAATCCTCATCGAGTGAGGCGTTGTGAGCAGGAATAACCTTCAACAACTTCACAACCTTAACCAACTCGTTACCCATCATATCGCTCGAACGGAAAGGTTGCGACATCTCGCCCTCGTTCAGTCGAATGATAGCGTTGTAGTCATCTATACTCTTGCCTCCCATAGCACCAAAATCCTCCTTCAGGAACTTTGTCGCCGTGAGTTTTGCATCGTATGCCGAGTATCGCTCCAAGAGGTCGTGGTTGGTCACTACACCTCCATTCTGCTTGGAGTGCTTGTCGTCAGAGTGCTTGCGTGCTGCCTCCTCGAATGACAACGAATCCTTCTTTATGAGATTGACAAGGCTATCCAAATCGCGCATCGGTGCGATAATCTCATCAACCGTGTAAGTTGGTCGCAACAAGATATGACGGCAGTGATAGAGTTGTCCTTTTTGGTCAATCAACTGTATAAGATGGAAGCCGAACTCCGACTCGACAACCTCCGACACCTGTCCTGGTTTCAACTCAGCCAACGCATCGGCAAAAGGTTTTACGAAGCCCGCCAATGGCGCAGGCTCCAACTCTCCACCCTGAATAGCCGAGCCATCGACCGAGTACATACGCGCCAATGTAGCGAAACGAGTCTTGCCTGTAACGATACGCTCACGCATCTCGACCAATCGCTCGCGAGTACGCAACTTCGCCTCCTTCATATTCTTCGGGAACATCGTTATCTGGGCATACATATACTGCTCCGCAATAATCGGCAAACTATCCTTGTCTATCGAGTTGTAGAAACGCTCCACCTCGCCCGGAACGATTGAGGTCTTGCTGATTACGGTCTGTTGCATAGTCTGCGCATAGGACTGCTCCTCTATTTGTCGGCGGAAGAGGTCACGGATATGGAATATCGCCATATGAGTCTTTCGCTCCAAAGCGGTGATAGAGCCTTCGCGGTCAATCATCGACTGCACCTGCTGTTCCACGCGTTGCATCACATCGCCCTGACTAATCTCTACCGAGTCCAACAGAGCCTGATTGTAGAGCAACTTCTGCATCATCAAGTTCTCGAGAGCCTCGTCCTGTGCTGAACGGTCGGAGGTGTAGCCCTCGCTACGGCGTTGTTCGATAATCTGCTTGGCGTACTGCTGCACATCGGAGTAGCTCACCGAGGAGTTTCCTACCACAGCAACCACCTTATCAAGCATCACAAAACGCCTCTCGGCAACTACAGCCGAGACCACCACAAGTGTACAAGTAAGTATTGAGAGTAACTTTTTCATCTTAGTTTTCCGTTTCCAACTTTTCGTTTTCCGTTTGATTGTAAATTTTAGCGTGTCCCGAGTTGAATGCCGCATTTCGGATTCGCTCCTCTTGGCGATGAATCACATCGGCACGATGTCGGTTAATCAAAATCTGTTTTATATTCTCCTTTGCCATCTCGAGTGGCATCGCATCGCCCACTCGCAAGGCATTTGTTATGCGGAAGTAGTAGTAAGTCTTGTCGTAATGAATCTTCTGCACCTTTCTGTTGCCGAGCATACCATCGTGTTGCGAGGTGCGCAACAGAGGCAAGTTGCTCAAAAAGTCCGAGAATGATACCCACTCCTCGAATTGAAGGTGCAAAAAATTGTTTTTGCGACACGACTCCACAAAGTCCTCTCGGTGCTCCGCTTTTGACGACTCAAACCACTTGAGCATCTGCTCACGGCGGCGGAAACTATCGCCAATAGCGACAATCTCGCCCTTAACCATAGGTTGCGAGATGCGAAAATCGGCTTTGTGAGAGTTGTAATAGTCAGAAATTTCCTTGTCGGTAATCTCTCCGCACGGTTCGGTTTCGAGATAGTGGCGGTCGAGACGATGTACCAACAGCGAACGGCGATACTCCTCGACCAATTTGTCGATATCGGACTGCGACTGCGAAAACATCTTCTCCGCCTCTTGCTGTTTGAGCTGACCGACAATCCACTTTTCGATAAAGTTCTTCGAGTAGTTGATGCTGTCTAGTGCCGATATTCCGGCAGGCATTACAGATGCCAATTCAGAGCGATAGAGATAGGTCGAGCCGACACGCGCAACCAACTCATCGTCAGCCTTAAAGCCCGACCACGAGTTGCACGCACTCACGCACGCGAGCAAGAGAACAGCAGTGACTATTTCGAAAAATCTACGCATACAACCTGCAAAGATAAGACAATTTCGGGAATAAAACGAGAGATTTACAATTTTATTGTAAGAAAGAGGTTGATGAGAACTCTGACGGTGAGGAAGGCGCAGACGAATTAAGGGTTATTAAAGGCTAGTAAGGGCTATTAAGGGGGCGCTGAAAGTTTATTGAGAAAATAGAGGGTGGGGGTATAAAGAAATTAGGGAATTTAGCGACCAACAATCAAACTAAACTCCCTAAATTCTCTCAACTCCCTAAGTTCACTATTTGTAGTCCTCTGGTGTTGCAGTGCCGTAGGTTTGTCCGCCATCGCCATTTGGGCGCATCTTATTCCACACCTGCGCAAGGAACGGATTGCGCTCCGCCTCCTCGTCAAATCGCCAAGGTGCAGGCATACACTCCTCGCACCAATGACCTCCGAGCAACACCAACGCAGGCGAAGCCTCGAAGCGATGTCCAAAGGCACACTCCCACTCCAACTTTGTCGTCAAGTCACCCTTTGCCATCGATTCCGATAGACACTTTCCGCCACGGAACTCCGCAGCTTGACGCATATCCTCAATATCGAGTTCGGCGAGAGGCTTCGACTCATCATAGCCGTGCGAGAGTCGTTCGGCTACCTCCTCGCCTGCAAGATGAATATCTCGCATCTCCTCCCACGAGCCAATCTTCTCGCGCTCCTCACGAGAGCCAAAGTACGCCTTTATGCGCTGTTCGTTATCGGTCTTGAGCCAGCCGAGCGTACCGAAGATTTTATCGCTTGCAATGTATCGCATAACAGGCTTCAGCAACCACGCAGGAGCGAGTTTTGCCAACGAATATAACCACGGCAGAGTGCTTGCCATCTGCGCAAAATACTCCCCGACAGGCACATTTGCGCGGAAGTGCAGATACTCCTCCAACTTATCCGAATCGAGGTAGTATTGACCGTGGAAATTGTGCGTTGCAAACCACTTCACATCGAACATTTTTTCGGGTGCAGGGCAGTTGATTGATTTGAGCAGATAGCACTCGAAATCGTAGTTTGTCAAGCGATACTCCGCGCCACTGCCGATATTATAGAACTTACACCAGAACTCCTCTGGCACATCCTCGCCACAGACATTCGCCAACAATCGTCCCGAATCCTCAACCGTAGCCCACTCCAACACGCCACAAATAGGCACATGGAACATTATAGGGTCCATATTTTTGAGAATTGCAGGATAGAGAATACCCGACTGTCGAAGGCTCACCCAATGCTTCAAGCCCGACTCTGCAAAAATGCGCTCTGCACGACATTTAGAGATAGCATAATAGTCGAATATCGAAGGAAAAATCGGATCGCCTGTGCGCCCCCAATGGAGAGGCTCACGGCGGTCACCCGTCTGCGCCACGCTACCGATATAGACGACCTTTATATTGTCGCTATTTGGTTGAGCCTTAACGGCTTTAACCACATTTTCGGCAGCTGTAACATTGACCTTTAAGACGCTCTTTGGCTTATAATCTGCTCGCGGTGAGACCATACCTCCCACATGCAGAACATAGTCAGCACCCGATGTCGCATTTAGAACATCGTCATAGTTCATCAAATCGCCCCAAACGATGCGGATTGCATCGCCATATTTTGCCATCTTTCGGCGATTGCGCTTGGTGTCGCGCACCAGCACCGTAATATCGAACTCATCTCTTCGGGCAAACAATTCAGCCAATCCTGCCGAGCCCATAACACCGGTTGCACCAGTGAGAAAAACACGCTTCTTCAAGTTAAAAGTTAAAAGTTAAGAGTTAAAAGTTTTTTTGTTTCCCTTTCTGAAGACCTTAAAGTAGGCCTCGATGCTGCACGCTACAAAGATGGCAACTGCAACACCATAAATAGACCAATAGATTACTCCGCCACCGATAATATCGTAGAGCGACATATTACCGACTCCGAAACATATCATTGCAAATGCCAACGCATTGTTTATTGCGTGGATTATGATGGTGGTATAGAGTGACGATGTTCGGATATACAACAGTCCGAAGATTATACCAGCAACCACTGCAACTATTGCTGTCGCAACTTCGAAGTGTATCAACCCAAAGAATAGCGACGAGAAGAGTATCGAGGCTTTGACACCCAATCGCTTATGCAACACCTCGAATATAAGACCTCGGCACAACAACTCCTCCAATACCGAAGCCGATACAATCGCCGTAAAACAAGCCCAAAAGCCACGCCCAAGTCCGCTATTTTCGCTCTGTGGCAAGACCGACATCAACGGCTCGAGAATAATCTGCGCCGACAAGAGCCACAGCACTCCAACTAGCACTACACTCGGATTGAAGCCCGATGCCGAGTGGTTGATATGTATCGCCCTTTTACCTCCTCGCAGTCGCACATAGAGCCACAAAACACCTATCGACAGCAGGAACGATATCGGATAGACAATAGCCGTATAGCGACCGAGAGCCTCCTGCTCGTTCATATATGTTTCGATATCGACAGCATCTATAGCAGAGGTGGTTGGGGCAGTGATTCCGGCACTCTGCACTAATACTCCCGAGAGCATCTGTGCCACGAAGAAGAGCAACAACATAACCACCATATCCAATATGGTTGGAAATTTTCGGGTATTGGTCAAACTATTCATATTCCTTACGCTTTCGAGTGCGAAGTTAAGCATTTTGGGACAAAAGAGGAATTTTATTTGTGAAAATCAAATTAAAATTACTAAATTTGCCCGATTATTATTTATAATAACTTTTCAATAAGGAGTTGGACCTATATGGGTAAAGTTGTAGCATTAGCAAACCAGAAAGGCGGCGTAGGAAAGACCACCACCGCAATAAACCTCTCGGCATCAATCGCATTGCTGGGGAAGAAGGTGCTTCTTATAGATGCCGACCCGCAGGCGAATGCCACTTCGGGTTTGGGCTTCGACATCAACTCAGAGGGCATCTACGAGTGTATCACAGGCGCACGAAAGCCCGAAGAGGTGATGCTCCACAGCGAAGATGTCAAAAATCTTTGGGTTTTACCCTCGAGTATCGACCTTGTGGCTGCCGATACAGAGTTACCTGCTATGGAGGATAGCCATCGTGTCGTAAAGCGCATTATCGACAGCGTGCGCGACAAATTCGACTACATCTTTATCGACTGCTCGCCATCGCTCGGTTTTACCACCGTGAATATCCTCACGGCTGCCGACTCGGTGCTTATTCCGGTGCAGTGCGAGTACCTCGCATTGGAGGGATTGAGCAAGTTGCTCAACACAATCAAAATCGTAAAGAGCAACCTCAATCCATCGCTCGAGATAGAGGGTTTTCTGCTCACGATGTATATGCGCAATCGCCTGAACAATCAGGTGGCAAACGAGGTGCGCGAACACTTTGGCACACTTGCCTATGATACGGTAATTCAGCGAAATATCCGTTTAGGTGAAGCGCCTTCGCACGGCAAGCCTATTATGCTCTACGATGCCTCGGCAAGTGGAGCAACAAACTATCTCCTTTTGGCAAAGGAGTTCTTGAAGAGAAACCGTAAAAAACAGACAAAATAATGAAACAGCAAAAGGGATTAGGCAAAGGTTTAAGTGCCCTATTCGGCGAGAATATCGAGGTTAAGGCGAAGCCTATGGAGGAGATGAGCGAAATTCGTCTCTCGGATATTATTCCGAATCCAGCGCAACCACGTACCGAATTTGACGAGGAGGCACTCGAGGAGTTGGCAGAGTCAATTCGCCAACTCGGACTTATTCAGCCTATCACAGTAAAGCGCAGTGACGACAAGTATATCATCATCAGCGGAGAGCGCCGTTGGCGCGCATCGGAGAGAGCCGGTTTGGAGGCTATTCCTGCATATATCCGCGAGGTAGATGATACCACACTCCACGCAATGGCTCTCGTTGAGAACATTCAGCGCGAGGACCTCAACGCAATCGAAATCTCACTCGGTATGCAACGACTTGTCGAGGAGTGCGGTTTAACACAGGAGGCTCTTGCAGAGCGACTTGGCAAGAAGCGCTCAACCGTAGCAAATTACTTGCGTTTGTTAAATCTCCCCGAGGAGGTGCAGTTCGCCATCAAGGGTGGCATTATCTCTATGGGACACGCCAAGGCTATTGCCTCGGCAGAGAGCAAGACGAAGCAGTTGTCGTGGCTCAAACGATGTGTTAAGAGCAATCTTTCAGTGCGCCAGCTCGAAGATATGATACGCCTTGCTTCGGAGAAGAAGCAGAAAAGCACCCCTATCGCAGATGAGGAGTATCCGGAGTCTTATGGTCGCTTGGTTGAACATCTCGAGAAGTTCTTCTCGCAGGATATCTCCATCAAGCGCGGTAAGAATGGTGGCGGTAAAATCATTATCGACTTCTCGTCAGATGCCGATATCGAGAGGTTTGTAAAGAAGTTCAGCAAACTGTAAAATTTAGTCATTAGCTTTTTGTTTTGAACACTATAGGCGCACATATCAAGCAGGTAGCGAAAAGCAGAGTAATAACACTCTTGCTCTGTATGCTGTTTGTCTGCACCTCCCTATCGGCTTCGGCGCAGGTAAATCCTTTTGCTCGTCAGCGTACAGGAGAGCGCACTATAATCCGAAGTGGTCAAATATACAAACCCGACTCTATCGAACGAGCGCGTGCAGACTCCACACGATTGGCAAATCTTGTCGATACACTGCAAAAGATGACGCCCGATTCGTTAGCAAATGTTCAAGAGAATATTCGCAAGCAGTTACCCGACTCGTTGCGCAGACATATATTTGGGCGTGACAGTATCGAGATGGCTCGTGACAGCCTCAAACTACGCGATAGTCTTGCTCTCGACTCCTTGGCAAAGGATACCCTACTGACCGAGCGACAGCGCAAGCGCCTCGAAAGACGCGAAAATCACAAACCGTTCTTCAGCGACTCAATGTCGTTGAGAAGGGTATGTTGGAGTTCGTTGGTGTTGCCCGGATTCGGTCAAATTTACAACAAGCAGTATTGGAAACTGCCTATCCTCTACGGAACAGTCGGAGCATCATTGGGCTTGTGTCTGTGGAGCAACAGCAAATACAAGCCCCTGAAGAGTCAATTCGATGCGATGACCGACTTGAGTTTGCAACGTACGCCCGAGCTGAATGCACTGCAACGCGAGATGATAAAGTATAACACTATGAAGCAGGTGTTTATGGTTACCACAATCGCTTCATATCTCTACTTTATTGGAGATGCCTGCATCAAATACTCCACAAATGAGGTTTCGCGAATTAATAAGGCAACCACACTCGCAATGATTTGCCCGGGAGCAGGACAGATATTCAACCAGAGTTATTGGCGCGTACCTATCGTTGTCGGAGGTTTCGCTACGACAATATACTGTATAGATTGGAACAACCGAGGATATCAACGATTTAAGAAGGCTTATCGACTTAAAGCGGATTTCGATGCTAACCCCGACCTCTACCCTAACGGCTCACAAGATGAATTTGGAGGACGCTACTCGACTACATTCCTAAAAAATCTGCGTAATAGTTACCGCCGTAACCGAGATTTGTGTATAATCTTGACGGCAGGACTATATATCTTGCAGGTGGTCGATGCCCATGTCGATGCCCATCTGCGCGATTACGACATATCTAAAGATTTGAGCGTCAGCCTGACACCTGTCGTGGGTTACTCCTACAATCGTATGTCGCCTTACAGTGGCGGAGGAACAACTTTAGGCTTAAATCTGGGACTTACATTCTAACAACGACTATGCTTAAACGAACTCTTATACTGCTCGTTACACTTGCTTTGTGCGCCCCTATAACGACCATTAGTGCCAAACGCAAGAGAAACGAGGTTCAAACCATTATCCCCATCTACGACACCATCAGAGTTGTCGTAACCGACACCATAAAGGTTGAGCCTAAACCCGCGCCACGCATCGACACACTGCGCCCTGCGCACTCCCCTGCCGAGATAGATTCGCTGGTGGAGGCGTGGAACATCATACACCAACAACAGAGTGAGAAGCTGTTTTTCGACACATACGCAGGCGATGACGAGACCACAAGGTCGCTCCCTGTCGATTCGCTCTATAAGCAGCGATTGCTGGATATGGTTTCACCCGTACACCTACCATACAACTATATAGTGCGCAACTTTATCAATCAATACCTCAATGGTCGTTGGAGTCCGCTATCGAGAGTATTGGGTTTGTCGCGCTACTACTTCCCGATTATCGAGGAGGAGTTGCACGCTGCAGGGCTACCTTTGGAGTTGCGCTATCTGCCAATTATCGAGTCGAACCTCTCCATTCGCGCCACCTCGCGTATGGGGGCTGTGGGATTGTGGCAGTTTATGCCTGCTACGGGCAAAAATCTCGGCTTGGAGATTAACTCGCTGGTCGATGAGCGTTGCGATGTGATGAAATCGACACGCGCAGCCTGCAAGTTTCTTGCCTACCTATATAAAGTATATGGCGATTGGACACTTGCTATTGCCGCCTACAACTGCGGTCCGGGCAATGTCAATCGCGCCTTGGCTCGCTCTGGCGAGAGTTGCAAAACCTATTGGGATATCTACGACTTTCTGCCACGCGAAACACGCGGATATGTGCCGAAATTTATCGCTGCTACATACGCCTACACCTACCACAAGGCACACAATATAACCCCGACAGCCATACCCGATTGTGTCGCCACCGACACCGTAACAATCAATCGCGTAATGCACCTCGGACAGGTGGCATCAACGCTGAATATCCCTATCGAGACACTGCGCGATTTGAATCCGCAGTACAAGTTGGACATCATTCCTGCAACAAAGAGGAGTTACTCATTGCGACTGCCGACACGCTACATCAGCGAGTTTGTGCAGAACGAGAAGGATATACACAGCAAAGATTCACTATACCTGAAGGAGTATATCAACCCTGCCAACTTGGAGAAGAAGCGCGCCGAGGGCGTGGGCTACTTCTACACTGTACGCAGTGGCGACAACCTCGGTCTGATTGCAAAGCGCAACCGTTGCACCGTGAAGGAGTTGATGAAGTGGAACAAACTCAAATCAACCATTATCCGCCCGGGACAAAAACTCCGCATCGAAAAACCAAAACCGAGAGGATAGAGGGGAGTTGAGAGTGGAGAGTGGAGAGTTGAGAGTGGAGAGTTGAGAGCTAGTTTTGCATTTTTTAGACTATCTTTGCACTTGAATTTAGATAAATGCAAGCGGTTATGGGGCATTTATTACGGATAAATGCTGAGTGCCACCCAAGGTAACACATTAAAAATTAAACAATTATGAAGACTTTAACTTTGAAGGCTGAACTCCGCACAGAGTTCGGTAAGAAGGCAGCCACAAGCATTCGACCAAATTGATGTTTTGAATAAGTCGGCTCTTATCTACATAGCCTCCAAAAATATGGGCTTCGAGCCTGAGGGTATGAGCGAGGAGCAGATGCGAGAAATATCGGTAGCATTTAACCTTCCTAAATAGTAATTGAAATCAAATCTTAAACAATCTTAAACTATGAAGAATAGAATTTTATTGACCATTGCATCATTATCTATCTTGCTGGTAGGCTGCTGTAACAGTGGAGAAGAGTATGTAGGTAAAAGGGTAGAGGCGTTGGACAACTCTGCTTGGGAGGAGTCGAAGTGGATTTCGGTAGTCGATGCTCCTGTTGCGCCAAAAATTCCGAATATTGTTCGTGCTGCCGATGGAGCAAGCTGGTTTGTGTCAACCGTAAAGAGTGAAAAAAAGGTTGTTTCGGCAAAGTGGATGACCGCAGGTTTGGGTGTCTATGAGTTGTATGTCAATGGCAAGCGCGTGGGTAACGAGTTTCTAAAACCGGGATATACAAGTACCGATAAGACTAAACGCTCTTTTACTTACGATATAACCGATGCATTTAAGACCAAAGAGGGGGCTGAAAATACTCTCTCAGCACAGGTTACTCCCGGTTGGTGGGCAGACCGTATTGTATCGCCACGCTACAATATCGGTATGACGGGCGAGAAGTGTGCTTTCAGAGGAGTATTGGAACTCACCTTTGCCGATGGTTCGACAAAATTGTATGGTACAAACTTAACCGATTGGAAGGCTGGTATTGCAGGTCCGGTGAAGCATGCGGGCATTTATGATGGTGAGGAGTATGATGCTCGCGAAAAATTGGGCTTTGAAACTCCTGAAAAGTTATCTGTTCCCGAGGAGAACACCGAGTTTGCAGGAGAGATTTTGCCATCTGCCGGTGCGGAGATATATCTGCGCCACGACCTTACACTCTTGCCTAAGCAGACTTATGTCTATAAGGAGGTCGAGAATGTCAAGGAGGAGGAGTATGGCAAGGTCGTTATTTCGCGTACATACGAACCAAACGAAGAGATTGTACTCTGTGCAGGCGAGACTCTCGTGGTAGATTTCGGTCAAAACTGCTCTGCTGTACCTGCATTCGAATTTAAGGCAGCCGAAGGAACAACCTTAACTTGCCTTCCTGCCGAGATGCTCAACGATGGTAATGGTGCCAAGAAACGAAGTATGGACGGTCCGGAGGGTAGTGTTCATCGCTATAACTTGCGTATTCAAAATGATGGCATACGCTTGATTTACACCTTTGCAGGGGGCAAAAAGTATGTGTCGTATATTCCTCGTTACACATTCTTTGGCTATCGCTATATCTCTGTTACGGCAACCGATACGCTACATATTAAGAGTGTTAAGTCTATACCTGTAACATCGATTACCGAGGATATGGAGATTGGAAAAATCACTACGGGTAATGAACTGATAAACAAACTTATATCAAATACCTATTGGGGTGAGTTGTCGAACTATCTCTCCGTACCTACCGACTGCCCACAGCGAGATGAGCGACTTGGTTGGACAGCCGATGCACAGGTATTTGCTGAGGCCGGTTCATTCTTCGCCGATACGCAGGAGTTCTTCCGTAAATGGTTACGCGATATGCGCGACTGCCAAAATGAGTTGGGCGGATATGCAGGTGTTGCTCCTGCAGGACCTCATGGTGACCATTATATGCGTTTGGGTTGGGCAGACGCAGGTGTTATTGTGCCTTGGGTTGTGTGGAAGCAATTTGGCAATACCCAAATTATAGATGAGCATTGGGATTCGATGGAGCGTTTCATGAAACATGTCGATGAGTCGAAGTATGACCATATGACACTTATCGGCGAAAACCACGAAGGACAATATGCCGATTGGGTAAGTTTCGAGCCATTGGAGAGCCATTTGATTTTGTATAAAAACAAACGCATATTACCTTCGGGCAGGCTTTATATTCCGGAAGATGCGCTCAACTACTGGAACTTTATGAGTGCATCATATTGGGCTATCGATGCCGAGTATATGGCAGATATGGCGGCTGCAACCGGTCGTGATGAGGCTAAATATCGCGATATGGCAGAGCGCGCAAAAGCCTATATAAAGGCGAAGTTCGTAAATGCCGATGGTACATTCACAACTCCTATACTCAACACAATGCAGACCCCTGCTCTCTTTGCTTTGAGGGTTGGTGTTGTCGAGGGTGATGGTAAGGCGGCGATGATTGAACGTCTGCGCCAAAACTTCAAGGAGCATGGAGACTGCCTGCAAACAGGATTCCTTGGTACTTCGCTTTTGATGCCTGTTTTGACAGATAACGGAATGGTTGATGTAGCATATACGCTACTCTTCCAACGCAAAAACCCAAGCTGGTTATACTCGGTTGATAATGGTGCGACTACTATTTGGGAGCGTTGGGACGGTTACACCAAGGAGCACGGACTTGCAAAAGGCGGTATGAATAGTTTTAACCACTACGCCTATGGTTGTGTCTGTGAGTGGATTTGGGAAACCGCAGCGGGTATCTCGTCCGATGTATCGGCTCCGGGCTTCAAGCATATCGTTATGAAACCTGTACCTGACAAGCGTTTAGGCTTTGTGAAGGCGGAGTATAACTCGGCGGCAGGTCTTATCAAGAGTGCTTGGCGTTACGAGGGGGATAAGTGGATTTGGAAGTTCACAATTCCTGAGGGCGCAACCGCAAGCGTAACTCTTCCGGGTGAGCAGGAGGCTACGCTCTACACAAGTGGAACATATAAGATTGAAAGGTAGTGTCGAAGGATTTTGCAAAATAATAATTTATTATTATCTTTGCGCCCGAAATGCAAGCGGTTATGGGATACAAACTACGGGTTTGTGTTGAGTGCCGCCCAAGGTAACACATTAAAAATTAAACAATTATGAAGACTTTAACTTTGAAGGCTGAACTCCGCACAGAGTTCGGTAAGAAGGCAGCCAAGGCTGCACGCCGCGAGGGTATGGTTCCTTGCAACCTCTATGGTGCAGGTGAGAATGTAACTTTCGTTGTTAATGAGAAGGAACTCCGCGCTTTGATCTACACTCCAAGCTCGTTTATCGTAGAGTTGGATTTCAACGGCAAGATCGAGAAGGCTGTTATGCGTGAGACTCAGTTCCACCCAATCCGTGAGCAGGTACTCCACGTTGATTTCTACCGTGTAGTTGATGGCAAGCCTGTTGCTATCGCTCTTCCTGTACGCCTCACCGGTAACGCTGAGGGTGTGAAGGTCGGCGGTAAGTTGGCTCTCTCGGCTCGTAAGTTGGTTGTTAGCGGTTTGATGGAGAACCTCCCAGACGAGTTGGTTGTTGATGTAACTCCATTGAAGGTTGGTCAGACAATCTTTGTTGGCGATCTCCAGTTCGAGGGCTTGCAGTTCCTCTCGCCAGCTACTCAGGCTGTCTGCGCTGTTCGTGTAACTCGTGCTTCGCGTGCGGGTGCTAACCAGCAGTAATAGGATATTATGAAGTATCTTGTTGTAGGCTTGGGTAATATCGGTGCAGAGTACGCCGAGACTCGCCACAACATAGGTTTCAAGGTGTTGGATCGGCTCGCTGCCGAAACCAACACCTCTTTTATTTCGGGGCGCTACGGCTCGGTGGCAGAGTTCCGCCATCGCGGTCATATCGTCACACTGCTGAAGCCGTCAACCTATATGAATTTGTCGGGTAAAGCGGTGCGCTATTGGCTTACGGAGCTGAAAATCGACAAGGCTCAACTGCTTGTTGTGGTCGATGATATAGCCCTGCCATTTGGAGAGTTGCGTATGCGCAAGAAGGGAAGTGCAGGAGGTCACAACGGACTCAAAAATATCACCGAGTTGCTCGGTGGCGAGGATTATGCCCGTATGCGCTTCGGCATCGGAGGCGACTTCTCGCGTGGGCATCAGGTCGATTATGTTTTGGGCGAATGGAGCGCGGAGGAGCGCGAAAAGATGGACGAGCGATTGAAGGTCTTTAGCGATGCTATTCTATCTTACATCTCGGTAGGTCTCGATCGCACTATGAACGCCTTTAACAAGAAGTAACAAATCCCTGATTTACAAACAATGAGCGTATCCAAAACAACTTATTGGATACGCTCATTTCTATTTTAGAATACGACCTACTCCGTATATCTCAATGTTGGGAATACTGCGCACATCTGCTCGAAGATGGTTGCGCGGTCTGCACCTTCGCGCAGAATCATAATTATATTGTTATCTCCCGCTACAGTACCCAAGATATCCTTACTCTTGCGACCATCGATAACTACCGACACAGCACTTGCATAGCCCGACTTGGTAGATACTACTGCAATGTTATGCGAAAATTTTATCCCTACGACTGCATCGCCAAGGTTGGCTGTATTTGCAACAACCTCCGAGCCGAGTTTTTCGCTCAAAACATAAATGTACCCTTTCTCGGGATGTGGCATTTTCGAGATATTAATCTCCTTGAAATCACGCGATAGCGTACTCTGTGTGGCTTGAACACCATGCTCGGCAAGACGCTTTATAAGCTCCTCTTGCGAGCCAATAAACTCCTCTCCGACAATTCGTCTGATGAGGTTCAATCTTTCGCTTTTATGTCCCATAGGTTAATCTGTGATTTTGAATTTGTGTATGCAAAGATATAAATTTTTTTGTAAAATTATGAAAATTCACTCGAAAATTTATAAAATTCTTAAATTCTCTCCTTGGGGATATCAAATTGTCTCATTTGGGGCGTAAAAAAAGACAAAAAATAGTGATATAATTTGCGGATAACAAAATTTTGGCTACCTTTGCACTGCAAACACGAAGGGAGTTTAGCTCAGCTGGTTTAGAGCATCTGCCTTACAAGCAGAGGGTCGGCGGTTCGAATCCGTCAACTCCCACAAAATCAAGACGACTTTTCAGTCGTCTTTTTTGTGCTCGTTGACGAATTCGGTCAGCTTGTGGCGCCTCGGCAGACTAATCTGTGGTCGATTATTGTTTGCTTGCGCAAATCTTCGTGCTTGAATAGCGATTGTGACCGAAAACAAATTTTCGCACATCGCTCTTCAATCCCGACAATCTTCGATTGAAATAACCGCCCTTCGGTCTGCTCTCGGCTTCTGCCGCCGGTCGAATCCTTGCGAATAAGGATAGGTATAACGATGGATTACCACTAAATCAAGACGACTTTTCAGTCGTCTTTTTTTGTGTCCGTTGACGAATTCGGTCTGCTTGTGGTGGTGTGACAGAGTTAAAAATTAAAAGTTGCTTTTCAGCTACTCACTAATAAAAAATCTCTCAACTCTAAAAGCTTTCCGTTACTCTACGAACTTGATTTTTGTCAAATCGCGAGGTTTGGCATCGGGCGTTTCATCGGGATAGCCGACAGCCAAAGCATAGCGCAAACGGTAGCCATCGGAGAAACCCAACGACTCCACATACTTCGCCATTGCAGGCTCGGCGAACATCATCTGTACACTGCCCAAAAAGCAAGTCCCCAAGCCCAACTCGGTGGCCGCCAACATAATGTTCTGCGCCAAGCAGCCTACATTTTCGCCTGCAAATACACCATCAGGTGCGCCGACAAAAATCACCGCAGGAGCATTACGGAAGATGTTTTTGAAGGTCGGAGTAAGCATATACTTCGCCTTATCCGTACCCTCAACAGCCTTCAAATAATCGGCTGTACAAGTATCAATCCACTCTTTTGAATCAACGATACGCACCTCCCACTCCTGACGATTCATAGCACTCGGAGCATTCACTCCACACTCGGCAAGAAGTTGTAACTTCTCGCGCTCGACAGACGCATCTTTGTAGGCACGAATACTACGGCGAGCCTCGATAGCCTCAACCACTCCACTCTTCTTCTGCGACTCAGTCACAAACCAAACACTTGCCACTGCCGATACACACAGCACAAGAAACATTACTACTCTTTTCATACGCTTATAATTTTGAAAGTTCTACACAAATATATGAAAAATATCGCACAAAACAGAAAATTGGCAACAATTACTATCCATCTTTGCAAAAAAAGTACTATATTTGCAAACTGCGTATATGTGCGCGCGTATTGAGTGCGCGTATGCGAGGCAAAAACGACAAAATGACTATGGGAAATAGAGATAATAACGAGATTACAATTATTGACGATTTGGGACTATCACCCGATATTACCGACCAGAAACATCAGGTTATTCCGATTATCGCAGGTGGTGATGACGATACGGTAGAGGAGGTGCAGTTGCCCGAGATTTTACCGATACTGACACTGCGTAGTTCGGTGCTTTTTCCGGGTGCGATAACCCCTATTACGGTAGGTCGTGAGAAGAGCATCGCCTTGGTGCGTGCCGTACAGACAGAGGGCGGTTTACTCGGAGCAGTATTACAGAAGAATGCCGAGATTGAGACTCCGACACCTGACGACATGTACCGCATAGGTACGGCAGCGCGAATACTGAAAATCCTCGAGATGCCGAATGGAAACCTCACCGTTATCCTTTCGGGCTTGGAGAAGATTGAGGTGGGCGAGTATATCTCGACCGAGCCATTCTTCAAGGCAAAGGTTACTCCGTTGCTCGACTCTGCACCGGAGAATAACAGCGTGGAGTTTGATGCACTTATCGAGTCTATCAAAGATGTTGCACTAAACATCATCAACACCTCGCCTACAATGCCGAAAGAGGCGACATTCGCCATTAAGAATATCGATTCTCGCCGAGGTATCGTGAATTTCATCTGCTCGAATTTGGAGTTTTCCGATGATGACCGTCAAACCCTGCTCGAAGCACCGGGTTTATTGGCTCGTTCGCGCAAATTGCTTGAGATACTTATCCGCGAACAGCAGTTGCTAGAGATAAAGCAGGATATTCAGAGTAAGGTCAAACAGGAGATAGATAAGCAACAACGCGACTACTATCTGCAACAGCAGATGCGCACCATACAGCAGGAGTTGGGCGATGACGAAGATGGCGACATACAGCGTCTGCGCGAGGCAGCATCAAAGAAGAAGTGGAACAAGGCGACTGCCGAGATGTTCGAGAAAGAGCTTTCAAAAATGGAGCGACTCAACCCTGCCGTTGCCGAGTACTCGGTGCAGATGACATACTTGCAGTTGATGATTGATCTGCCTTGGAACGAGTTTACCGAGGATAATCTCGACCTCAAGTGCGCACGCGAGCAGCTCGATGCTGACCACTTCGGTTTGGAGGAGGTTAAAGACCGTATTTTGGAGCATTTGGCAGTCATCAAGTTGAAGGGCGATTTGAAATCACCTATTCTCTGCCTCTATGGTCCTCCGGGAGTCGGTAAAACATCGCTCGGCAAGTCGGTAGCTACGGCTCTCGGTCGCAAGTTTGGTCGTATTGCCCTTGGTGGTCTGCACGATGAGGCGGAGATTAGAGGTCACCGCCGTACCTATATTGGAGCAATGCCGGGACGAATTATCGAAACCATTAAACGCTGCGGTTCGTCTAACCCTGTAATTATTCTCGATGAGGTGGATAAAATCACGGTCAGCAACCACGGCGACCCATCGTCAGCGTTGTTGGAGGTATTAGACCCCGAGCAGAACACCACATTCCACGACAACTATCTCGATACGGAGTACGATTTGTCGAAAGTGTTGTTTATCGCTACGGCAAACGATATCGGTGCGGTAAACCCTGCACTGCGCGATCGTATGGAGTTGATAAATATCCCGGGCTACATTCTCGAGGATAAAATTGAGATTGCCGAGAAGCACCTCATTCGCAAGCAGTGCGAGGCGCACGGCTTGAAGGAGGAGCAGATGGTTGTTGAGCGCGAGATTGTAAAGAAAATCATATCGGACTACACTCGTGAGTCGGGTGTTCGCTCGTTGGACAAGCACTTGGCAAAGTTGGCTCGTTCGCGTGCTAAGGATATTGCTTTCGAGGAGGAGTTCTCGCCTTCATTCACTGCCGAGCAGGTGGAGAAGGTACTCGGCAAGCCGAAGTTCCGCAACGACGAGTACGAGATTAAAGATATGGTCGGTGTGGTTACGGGCTTGGCTTGGACACAAGTTGGTGGCGACATTCTCTATATCGAGAGCGTTTTAACTCCGGGCAAGGGCAAGTTGTCGCTTACGGGCAACTTGGGCGATGTGATGAAGGAGTCGGCAACCATTGCTCACGAATGGGTTATGGCTCACCACAAGGAGTTGGGCATCAACCCTAAGATATTCGAGAAGAATGACCTCAACATTCATGTCCCCGAGGGTGCAGTACCGAAAGATGGTCCTTCGGCAGGTATCACTATGATAACCTCGATTGTTTCGACCTACACAGGTCGCAAGGTCAAGGAGCGTATCGCAATGACGGGCGAAACCTCGTTGCGTGGTCGAGTGTTGCCAATCGGTGGTGTGAAGGAGAAGATTCTGGCAGCAAAGCGTGCGGGCATTCACACTATCCTCCTGCCTGAGGAAAATCGCAAAGATGTCGAGGAGATAACAAAGGAGTATATCGAGGGCTTAACCTTCCACTATGTTCGCTCGAACGAACAAGTGCTTGCTCTTGCGTTGCAAGAGTAATTGACAATTGACAATTGATAATTGACAATTAAAGGAATTTTTAATTTGATATGAAAGCTATTGCAATCATTCCTGCGCGCTACGCAAGTACTCGCTTTCCGGCAAAACCTCTCGTAAAATTGGGAGGTAAACCTATCATTCAGCGCGTGTATGAGCAAGTTGCAAAGTGCGTGGAGATGACCTATGTCGCAACCGATGACGAGCGCATATATAATGCCGTAAAAGAGTTTGGCGGAAATGTCGTAATGACAAGGTCGGAGCATCGTTGCGGTACAGACCGTTGTTGCGAGGCGTTGGAGAAGATAGGTTGCGATGTTGATATTGTTATCAACATACAGGGCGATGAGCCTTTCGTACAGGCGGAGCATATCGAACTGCTGAAGCAGGGTTTCAAAGGGGAGGAGACCGATATCGTAACCCTTGCCACACCTTTTGACGAGAGTGAGGGCATCGAGGCTCTCGAAAATCCGAATTCTCCGAAGGTGGTCTTCGACAACGATATGTATGCACTCTATTTCTCTCGCTCGGTTATCCCTTTCATTCGAGGTATTGAGCGCAAAGAGTGGCAAAAGCATCACACCTTCTACAAACATATCGGTATGTATGCTTTTCGACCAAAGGTGCTAAAAGAGATTACTTCGTTGCCCCAAACTCCACTCGAGAAACTGGAGTCGTTGGAGCAGTTGCGTTGGATTGAGAGTGGATATAAGGTCAGAATGGGCATTACAACGGTCGAAACGGTAGGCATCGATACTCCCGAAGATTTACAAAAAGCGGAGCTATTTTTAAGCCAGAAACTATAAACCTAAAAACATAAAACCAAATAACTATGAAAAGGAGCTTATTAGCAGTTGCATTGTTGGCAGTCGGCATCACGACAGCCTCGGCAGAGTGGAAAATTGCAGGCGACAAGATTCGCACCAAGTGGGCAGAGCAGGTAAATCCCGAAAATGTTTTGCCGGAGTATCCCCGTCCGCAACTTGTCCGTAGCGAGTGGCAAAATCTTAATGGTTTGTGGAACTATGCCATTACGGATATGAAGTCGGCAGAACCGACAACTTTCGATGGCGAGATTTTGGTGCCGTTTGCAGTTGAGTCGGCATTATCGGGTGTAATGAAGCCCCTGAACGAGAAGCAGTATTTGTGGTATGAGCGCGAATTTACCGTACCGGCAAAGTGGCTATCGCAGAGAGTGATGCTTAACTTTGGTGCGGTGGATTGGAAGACCGATGTATATGTTAATGATGTTCTTGTAGGTAGTCATACGGGAGGTTTCACACCGTTCAGTATGGATATCACTGCGGCACTCAATAAGAAGGGCGCGCAGAAACTTGTAGTTAGAGTGTGGGACCCGACAGAGAAGGGCGAGCAGCCCGTAGGCAAGCAGCTATCTACTCTCGGAAATATATGGTACA
>JAZPYA010000035.1:0-19024 GCA_045543935.1 Alistipes sp. | reverse complement strand
GAACATTCCTGTTTCAGTATCCTTCATCACTGGAGATGGAATATCTGGGTCAACCGTAAACCGCAGACCACTGACCTGCATAAATGTACCGGCCTCTGCAGGCAAAGCTGAGACTGCGAACTCCAATACATCGAGCAACTGTTCTCCAGAGAGCGTACCCGTAGAAATCATATCGCCAAAAGGCATAACATTGTACAAGTCGTTAAACAGAATCTCGCCCCGCTTTATATTGGTACGGATACCACCACCGTTCACCATCGCAATGTCGGCATCGGTAAAACTGCGGAGTGCATCAGCACAGAAATCTCCAATATTGGTCTCTTGTTTACGGACAATGCGGTTTTCTTCGGAATCATAAATCATAAGATCCACATCGCTGCGACCAATGACGAAATTACCCTGACTGACGGTCTCCTCCTTTATCTGCTCAACAAATTGTTGGGTATTGCTGTCGGCATTCACCCTATTATCTGTAATATCGATAAGCGAAGAGTGTACGGAACCATCAGGATTGATTGTAAGCCGACCCACATATTGAAAATTAGTTCCAGACGAGGTAAGCAACACAGGCTTACCCTCTTTGTTGTTCACTAATTGTTCTTCGATAACATGGTGGTCGTGTCCATCTATCACAGCATCTATGCCCGTAGTGTTGCCTATTAACCCAATGGAATTTGGGTGTCCGCCACGCTTCTCGCTATCGCCCAAATGAGCGAGGGCAATGACAAAGTCAGCACCATTACTGCGGGCTTCGTCAATAAAGTATTGAGCGTTTTCATAGAACTTATCACGCATAAAACTATAAAGCGGATTGCCCTGCTCGTCACTCAAACTTTTAACCGTGCCGCTGGTTGTCGTAGTGAATCCAATATATGCCACATCTACTTCGCCATAACGAATAATGTGGTAGGCGGGATAGAGATATGTGTCGGTCTGAACATTCTTTAAGTTTGCACACACAACAGATGCCTCTAATGACTCGGTGAGTTTGAACATCTGTGGCACGCCATAATCCAACTCGTGATTGCCCAAAGCAACCACATCGTAGCCCACATAATTCATAATCTCAACGACTTGCTGACCTTGCGAGATAGCACCCACAACGCCTCCACTCGCAAAATCGCCACAAGATACCGTTGAAACATAGTTCCCACCCGATAGATGCTCATTGCGAAGCGAGACGAGTGCAGGATATCCATCGACCGAACAATGAACATCGTTATCGTACAAAACGACGATTTGTTCGGTTGGTAAATCTGGTAGCCTATCTTTGGTGTTTTCGTTAGTGCAAGCACCAAACAGCAGAGCGCAAAATGCCGATATTATAAACCTATATTTCATAGTTGTTTTCATATTTTTACTCCTCGTTCTTGCAAACAAGGTTTCTGTCGCCATAGCCGTTGTCGATTTTTGTAACATATGGGAAGAACTTCGAGCGTGCCACCCAAGGCAATGGGAATACCGCCTCGTGGCGAGAGTATGGGTGCGACCACTCGCCAGCCAACTCCTCGGCAATGTGAGGTGCATTTGCCACCACATTGTCCGCCTCGCCATTTATCTTCTCCGCCTCGCGCTTAATCTGCACCAAAGCCTCGATAAAGCGGTCCATCTCCTCCTTTGGCTCGCTTTCGGTAGGCTCTACCATCAGCGTTTCGTGAACAGGGAACGAGAGTGTAGGTGCGTGGAAGCCGTAGTCCATCAAGCGGTGTGCTACATCGCCACAATCTACGCCATAGTCGCGCTTGAAGTGGGTCAAATCGAGAATCATCTCGTGTCCTACACGGCCTGTCTCGCCCGAATAGTAGGTGCGGAACTCATCTTTAATTGCCGAAGCCATATAGTTGGCATTTACGATAGCCATCTCGGTCGCCTTACGCAAACCCTCTGCTCCGAGCATCTTGATATAGCCGTAGGTGATAGGCAACAACATTGCCGAACCCCAAGGCGATGACGATACGGCTGTGATGCCCTCGTCTCCACCCGTAGGTACTACCGAGTGCGATGGGAGGAATGGTGCGAGGTGCGAAGCCACGCAGATAGGACCTACACCCGGACCACCGCCACCGTGAGGCATTGCAAAGGTTTTATGAAGATTGAGGTGGCAGACATCGGCTCCGATAAAGCCCGGATTGGTCAAACCGACCTGCGCATTCATATTTGCACCGTCCATATAGACCTCGCCACCTGCATCGTGAATAGTATCTACAATCTCGCGAATACGGCTCTCGAATACGCCATGTGTCGAAGGGTAGGTTACCATCAAGGCGCACAACTCCGAGGAGTACTGCTCCGCCTTTGCTTTCAAGTCATCAACATCGATATTGCCGTGCGCATCGCACGCTACGGTAACAATCTTCATTCCCGCCATTGCTGCCGAAGCAGGGTTTGTGCCGTGAGCCGAAGCAGGAATCAACACGATATTACGATAGCCCTGATTGCGACTCTGGTGATAAGCACGAATAACCATCAAACCCGAATACTCGCCTGCAGCACCCGAATTTGGCTGTACGGAGCAAGCGGCAAAGCCCGTAATGGTTGCCAAGTCGCGCTCCAACTCCTCGATCATCTCGGTATAGCCCTCGCGCTGGTCGGCAGGGGCAAATGGGTGGATATTCTGGAAACCAGCCAACGAGAGTGGCTGCATCAAAGCGGCAGCATTCAACTTCATTGTGCAAGAGCCGAGCGAAATCATCGAGTTTGCCAACGAGATATCGCGCAACTCCAACTGCTTGATATAGCGCATCAACTCGCTCTCCGAACGGTAGCGGTTGAATACAGGCTCGGTGAGGTATGCCGACTTGCGAGCCATAAACGACTGTGGCTCGGTTGCGTGGGCAACCTTCTTCATCTTCTTGCCCTTAACCTCGGCAAAAATGGCGATAACCTCCTCAACCTCGGCAGGGGTGGTAACATCGTCAAACGACAAGCGCACACGGAATTCCGATGGGTAGTAGAAGTTTATGTGATGCTCCTCCGCTACCGACTCCACAACCGAAGCCTCCGCCTCGATATCGAGTGTGTCGAAGAAATTTTTGTTGGTCAATTTATATCCCAAAGCCTCGATGCCCTTTGCAGCGGTCAAAGCCGAGAGATGTGCGGTCAATGCGGCACGGCGTAAGCCCTCTGCGCCATTATATACGCAGTGGAAGCCGACAATCGAAGCCATAAGTGCTACCGAGGTGCAGATGTTTGATGTAGCACGCTCACGCTTGATATGTTGCTCACGCATCTGCAATGCCATACGCAAAGCACGACGACCAAGTCTATCCACCGAAACGCCGATAATTCTTCCCGGCATATTGCGCTTGAACGCCTCCTTTGTAGCCATATAACCAGCCGAAGGGCCTCCAAAGCCCATTGGGCAACCCAATCGCTGGGTAGTACCTACGGCAATATCTGCGCCCCACTCTGCCGGTGGTGCGAGAAGTGCCAACGAGAGCAAATCTGCATCGGCAGTTACAAGCGCACCTACGGCGTGAGCCGCAGCCACAAAGTCGGAGTAGTCACGCACCTCGCCATTTGCAGCAGGATACTGCACAATCGCACCAAACTCCTTACCCGTAAAGGTGTAGTCGGCGTAGTTATCGACAATCAACTCAATGCCAAATGGCTCACTGCGAGTGAGCAATACATCGAGTGTCTGCGGAAATATATTTTCATCTACGAAGAGAAGGTTGCGCCCCTCCTTCACCGCCTCGCGAGAGCGAAGTGCGAACATCATAGCCATAGCCTCGGCTGCGGCTGTACCCTCGTCGAGCAACGAGCAGTTGGCAATCTCCATACCCGTAAGCGAGATTATTGCGGTCTGATAATTGAGGAGTGCTTCCAAGCGACCTTGCGAAATCTCCGCCTGATAAGGGGTGTAAGAGGTGTACCACGCAGGATTCTCAAAGACATTGCGCATAATGGCTGCCGATACGGCATTAGGGTAGTAACCCATACCTATGAAGGAACGGAACTGCTGATTGCGAGCAGCCAACTCTTGAATGTGGGTGGCAAACTCATATTCACTCATCGCCTCGGAGAGTGCGAGAGGAGAGTTAAGGCGAATATCCGCAGGGATAACCTGCGAGATAAGTTCATCTACCGAGCCAACACCGATAGTGTCGAGCATCGCTTTCAAGGTATCGGCTTTGCTACAACCGATATGACGATTTACAAATTTATCAAACATAGCTTTAAGGTTTAGTTGTTTTCAATTACTACAAAAGTAGTAAAAAAACTTTAAAACAGAAAAAATTGTATCTGCGAGATAAAAGATACGATTTTTATTTGGTTATCGTGCTTTCGATTTATAATACTTGCACCACTCTGTTATGCCGCACTGCTCGCACTTTGGACGGCGGGCAAGGCAGGTGTAACGACCGTGCAGGATAAGCCAATGGTGGGCAATGGGCAACAAGTGCGATGGAATATACTTTTCGAGTTGCAACTCTGTGGCACGCGGAGTCTTTGCTCCGACCGATAGACCGATGCGAGCCGATACACGAAAGACATGGGTATCGACAGGCATAACCTCCTTATTCCAAATCACTGCACCCATAACATTTGCCGTCTTGCGACCAACACCGGGCAAGCGCATCATCTCCTCGATGTCGCTCGGCACTTCACCGCCAAACTCCGAAACCAACATACGCGCCATACCTACCAAGTTCTTCGCCTTATTATTCGGGTAGGAGATGCTCTTGATATATGGATAAATCTCCTCCGCCGAAGCCTTTGCCATATCGAATGGTGTAGGGTACGCCTTGAAGAGTGCAGGCGTGGTAAGATTTACACGCTTGTCGGTACATTGTGCCGACAAAATCACAGCCACCAACAATTGATATGGATTTTCGTAGTTTAGTTCGCTCTCCGCCACAGGCATCGCCTTCTCGAAGTACTCAATTACACCCTTATATCGCTCCTCTCTTCTCATAGTTTTTATTTTTTTTATGGCAATAAATGGCATGCGCTCGCTTATCGCTCGCTGAATGGCATTTAATAACATTTAATGACAAATAAAATAACAAAAAACTCCTCCGACTTGTCATTCAGCAGTCGTTAGACTGCGATTGCCATTCAGGGCTGAAAGCCCGAATGCCATTAAATGTCATTTTTGTTGTCGCACGATTAGTTTCCAATTTTCGTTTTACGAAATAATTTCTTCACAAACAGACCATATGCAATAATGTTGCATACCCCCATTTTATCCTCTTTAACCTCTTGCCACCAACGCTTTACGAAATCGCCCACCGAACCGATATGCGAATATACCCACAATGCAGTATTCATTCTCTCACGCAGGAGATGGCGGCGTTGGCGAGAGTTATTGTAACGCTCATCAAACCACAACTTTATATTCGATGACGAATCACAAAAAGCGAGTCGCTTTGCAAGGCTTGTGCTATGGCTTACGCTATCGGGAAATACGCGATGCACCGCTGTTGCTTTGTCGATATATGCCACCTCGGAGTGTGCAGCTACATAGAGCCACATCGGCAAATCCTCGGTCAGCCATTCGGGGCGATTTTCGGGTTTTTCGGTGGCATAATAGTCCAGCACCAAATCTCGGCGTGCCAAAGTAGTGCAGTTCTCCACGCACCAATCGTGCAACATCGCATCGAGCGATGTATGCCCCTCCCCTATCGGAAAGCGACCGACCAATCTGCCCTCTCTATCTCGGCGTTCGGCAAGCGTATAGCACAAACCGACATTTCGATTTTGCTCCATCAGCGCCACTTGCTCTGCCAAACGGCTCTTATCACACCAATAGTCATCACCATCGCAAAAAGCGATATATTTGCCTTTCGCACTCTCTACACAACGGCGATAATTTCTGCGCCAACCAACATTTTCGGTCGAAGAAATCAGTGTTATTTTATCGGGATATTGCTGTGCAAAACTTTTGCATACCCCTAAAGTATTGTCGCTGCTGCAATCCTCGCCTACGATTATCTCCACACCAAAGTCACACTCCTGCGAGAGTATTGCTTCGAGCGCATCTGCCAAGTATGGCTCGTGGTTGTAGGTAGTAACGATAACCGAAACAAGCGGAGTCATAGCACTATAATTTTGTCAATTTCGCCAATTTCGAGAGCAGAGTCTTCTCCTCGCCCGAAACGAAACGAACAACCAACTTATGGTCGGTAGCGAGTGGTACAACTTGCACTATCTCGCCCTTGCCGAATTTAGGGTGTTCAACACGCTCGCCTGCAGAGTAGGCACACGGCTCCGATGTAACTTGACCTACAGTTGAGGTATTCACACGGCGCATACCCGACACATCGCGCTGTGAAGTGGAGAGCGGAGAGTGGAGAGTTGAGAGTTGAGAGTTGAGAACTTTTCTCTCGTCTCTCGTCTCTCGTCTTTCGTCTCTCGTTTTTTGCTGGTATCTGACATCGAAGCGGCGGCGCAGTGCATCTATCGCTGACTCATCTTTCGAGCCTCCGACAACCTTCGCTCCGCCCTGCTCTCCACGAGGTTTTGCGTGAAGATTGAAATCGCACTCCACATACTGCTCATCAATCTCTTTGAGGAAACGGCTTGGCTTCGAGAACTCCATACTTCCCCACTTAAATCTCATATCGACACACGATAGTGTCGCCAACGACTTGGCGCGGGTGAGAGCGACATAGAACAATCTTCGCTCCTCCTCAATGCCCTCAACCGTTTCGAGTGCGCGCAACGATGGAAATAGATTCTCCTCGCACCCCACAACATAGACATACTCATACTCCAAACCTTTAGCAGAGTGTACCGTCATCAGCGTTACGCGGTCTTTATCCTCCTCGCCCTCCTTGTTGTCCATATCGGTCAGAAGCATCAACGACTGCAACCACTCCTCGATAGTGGCGCGCTCAAACTCCTCGCGTTCGCCATTGCGAATCTCCGCCTCAACCTGCTCGTTGAACATCTGCATCGAATTGACAACCTCCTCCAAGTTGCCCACCGCCGACTGTGCCTCGGGGGTATTCTGCAAGCGGTAGAATGGCAACAATCCACTTCGTACTGCCACCTCCATACCGAAGTCGTACAACCCCTTATGTTCGCGCTCCAACGACAACGAGCGAATCAATCCGACAAACTCGGTAACCTTCTTCACTATTGCTTTCTCAACCGAGTCGGCAGGTGTTCGCTCGACCATCGTATCGACAGCCTCCCACATCGACACCTGCTGCTCTTGCGCTATCGCCTCGATACGAGCCACCGTTGTATCGCCGATACCTCGTGCCGGAGTGTTGATAATACGCTTGAATGCCTCATCATCGCGAGGGTTTATGATAAGGCGGATATACGAGAGCATATCCTTGACCTCTTTGTGGTCGTAGAAGGAACTACCTTTGTATATCTTATAAGGAATGCCCTTTTGGCGTAACGCATTCTCCAACGCCTGCGATTGGTTGTTGGTGCGATAGAGAATTGCAGCATCGCTCCAATCACTACCATTTTCACGCACCCTATCTCGCAAGTCCGATACCACCAAATCAGCCTCCTCGCGGTCGGTGTAGGCCTTGAAGATGCGAATCTTCTCGCCCGTAGCACCCTCCGAGAAGCAACGCTTCTTCAATCTTCGTGAGTTGTGGTCGATAACCGAATTGGCTGCATCGACAATGGTCTGCGTAGAGCGATAGTTCTGCTCCAACTTAAAGACCTTCGCCTGCGGATAATCGCGCTGGAAGGAGAGGATATTCTCGATTTTTGCTCCTCGGAACGAGTAGATACTCTGCGCATCATCGCCCACTACGCAGATGCGTGAGTGGTGCTGTGCCAAACGGCGAATGATGATATATTGTGCTTGATTGGTATCTTGATACTCATCGACCAAGACATATTGAAAACGCTCCTGATAGCGTGCCAACACCTCGGGGTGGTCGCGGAAGAGGAAATTTGTCTGCAACAGCAAATCATCAAAATCCATTGCACCATTTGCCTTGCAACGCTTGCAATACTCGAGATAGATATTTCCAAATTCGGGAATCTGCAACTTCCTATCCTCGGTGGCGAGCATTGAGTTCTGCAAATAGGCTCCCGGGGTTATAAGGTTGTTCTTCGCCATCGAGATACGCGAGGCGAGAAGCCCGGGTTTGTACTTATCATCGCTCAAACCTCTATCCTTGAGAATTGTTTTGAGCAGATTTTTCGAGTCTGTAGGCTCGTAGATGGTGTACTCCTTCGGGTAGCCAAGTATCTCGGCATTCTCGCGCAAAATTCGAGAAAAGACCGAGTGGAAAGTACCCATACATATATAGCGACTATTCGCCCCGACCATCGCCTCAATTCTCTCACGCATCTCGCGAGCAGCCTTATTGGTAAATGTCAGTGCAAGAATCGCGTGTGGCGGAACGCCCTGCGCCAACATATAGGCGATGCGGGTGGTCAGCACACGCGTCTTGCCCGAACCTGCACCTGCAATAATCAGTGAAGGCTCGTTATACGCCTCGACAGCAGCCCGTTGTGCAGGGTTTAACCCCTTCAGGATATCTTCGTTTGAGATATTTGCCATATCAATAGTGAAAACGCAATGGGGTTACTCTTTGAATAGATCTATTTCGCCACGCTCGACCTTGTGGTAGTAGCCGGTCAAAAGCGCAATTACAGGCGACACAACCTCTATAGTATCTGCTACAGCCTTCTCGCCTTCGCCCTTGATGCGGTAGAGCATTGCGGCGTAGAGTGCGCGAAAACAGAGCTCCGTGTCACTCATCTCACTCTCCTTGCCAAGACACGCACGAAGTGCCGACAGATGTTGCGACAACTCGGCATAGCGCAAGCGGTAATCTGCTCCCAACTCCTGTTGTTGCATCAGTCGCAAGTGCAGGTCGTGCAGGTCGTGGATAAGGTGCAGAGTGTGGTCGAGATGTCCCGACTGCTCCTTCTGCTCCTGCGCGAGAAGGTGGGCAATATCCATATACCACGCCAAGAGTATCTGTTCCTGTGTCGTATCGAGTTTGCGGGGTTTGACAAGGGTAGTGTATATCGCCTCGGGCGAGAACTGCAAAGCACGCAATAAATCCTCTAACTGCCACAGGTACAATATGTACTCTGCAATGTTCTCTTTTCGTCTTTGTTGAGCTATGTCCATACTTCTTCTTTAATTTGTGCAAATATAGGGAATATATTTGTATAATTAAAAAAAAAGATATACCTTTGTACCACACTAAACTACAGACATTGTATAGATAGACCTTACAAAAATAGAAGTTTAACCAAATTAAAAAACAGTTATGAAGAGATTATTTCTTACCCTTTTGATTTCGGCATTTGTTGTGCCGATGGCTTTGGCTTATATCCCGCCAAAGACGAAACACCCAGAGGTATCGTACAACCTCCTCAAATTGCATCACACGATGCTACCAATTGTTGGTCACCTTGATGTGTCGAGCGAAGATCGTTCAAATCGTTCTCGTTGGTCGGTAGGTTGCGAGACTCTCGACCGCGACTATGCAACTTTCTCGAAGTATAAGGATTTCCTTGGACCTCTTGGTGTAGGTTGGGCTCGTTTGCAGAGTGGCTGGGCAAAGTGCGAGAAGCAGAAGGGCGTTTACGATTTTACCTGGCTTGACGAGCATGTCAATGGTTGCTTGGAGCAGGGTGTAAAGCCTTGGTTGAGCCTCAGTTACGGTAACCCTATTTATAGCAAGGACGGTGTTACTTTGAACTCATCGATTTGGACAGACGAGGAGACTATGAAGGCTTGGTGCAACTATGTTCGTGCTATTGTGCGTCACTATGGCGACAAGGTTATGATGTACGAGGTGTGGAATGAGCCGGATGGAAAGAAGGCAAATACACCGGCAGTGGTAGCTAACCTCCTTATGCGTACAGGCGAGGTTATCCGCAAGGAGAATCCTAAGGCTGAGATTTTGGCGTTTGGTCTTTGCAAGGACTACATGTGCGAGTATATTGCAGATGTGTTGGATATTGTAAAGAAGGAGAAGAAACTTCACCTTTTTGACCGTGTTTCGTTCCATGTATATTTCGAGAATCCGGACAATGCAACCGAGCGTATCAAGGAGTTGCGCCGTGTTGTAAAATCTTATGACGAGCGTCTTGATATCTTCCAGGGTGAGAGTGGTTGCCCTGCAACATTGGAGTATGCTCACGCTCTCAAATATAAGGATTGGAGTGAGATTAAGCAGGCAAAGTGGGATTTGCGCCGTTTTGCGAACGACTTTGTCAACAATGTACCATCGAACATCTTTACACTCGTTGATTTGCAATATCCAAATATGCTTCAATCGTTTGGTAAGGTGCGTATGAACCTCTTGCATGAGCCTATGTACAAGCGTCCTTCATACTATGGTATTCAGCACCTTACAAGCATTTTGACCGATGATTTGCACGCGGTGGAGCTTAAGTGTACTGCACACTGCAATCGCGAGATTACTTGTGTAGGTTTGGCAAACAAGGACAACGAGGTTATCGGTGCAATGTTGTGGTATAGCGACCTTACGCCAACCGACCAAATCGACAAGGATAATGTAAGTATGATTCTTCACGATTTCGATGTAGATAACCTTGTCTATGTTGAGCCTATTACAGGTATGGTACACGACCTCCGTACAGTTATGACTCGTGGAGGTAAGGAGGGTGGCAATGTTCGTTGCTCGGGACTTCCTATGTGGGATTCTCCAATCTTCCTGATGAATAAGTCGGCTATCAAAATTAAGAAATAGAGTCGGAGTTTCCGAAATTCTGAATGAAATTCTGAACGATTTTTTCAAAAAGTTTTGCAAATTAGGAAAAAGGTTGTACCTTTGCACCTCGCATAGGGATATTATGCGCTGTAATTAGAGAGTAAAACAATAAAAAAGATAGAATTATGGCAATGAAGAGAACTTACCAGCCATCGCGCCGCAAGCGCATCAACAAGCACGGTTTCCGCGCTCGTATGGCTACTGCGAATGGCCGCAAGGTGTTGGCTGCTCGCCGCGCAAAGGGTCGCAAGAAGTTGACTGTTTCGGACGAGGCAACTTTCAAGTACAACTAATCAGAATTTCGAGTATGATTAAATATAAAGGACTGCAATCGCAGTCCTTTATATTTTTTTCGGTAACACTAATACTTAAACGCGCTACCGCCCACAAATTCTCGCAAAACGGAGGTTGGCGGTATCTCGTCTGTTCCAATGGTGTGGAAATTATCGAGGAATTTCAACATTCCCTGCGCTGTGGCGTACTCGGGGCGGGTGTTAGGTATCTCGCGCAACAAAGGCTCGGCAAAGGGTTTCAACACGGCAATCTCGTAGAAGAGCGATGAGTTGAACATCACATCGGCCTCCTCCTGATAAGGAAATATATTTCTCTCCTCGCCACGGCGCACACTCGGCCAACGAGCGATGGTGTCGGCAGCACTCATTCCGCGTGTGGCGTTATCGCGAATCATACGGCGCAACAAGCGATTGTCGGTGGTGTGTATGCGAGAGGTATTATCCATTGCCACCGAGGTAAAGCACGAGGCGTAGATGCGGTACTTTGCCGTATCAGGGATACTCGGTGTAAGGCGCGGATTGAGCGAGTGAATACCCTCCATAATAAGTATCGAACGCTCGTTTAGTTTAAGCGGTTTCTCGTGCCATTGGCGCGTACCTGTGATGAAGTCATAACGGGGAACATCGACACTCTCGCCAGCCATCAAGCGTTGCAGGTCGCTATTGAGCAACTTCAAATCGATAGCCTCCAAAGCCTCATAATCGTAGTCGCCCGACTCGTCGCGCGGGGTGTTCTCACGATTAACGAAATAGTCGTCAAGTGAGATTAAAACGGGGTCGAGTCCCAAAATACGCAGTTGAATACCTATACGTTTTGACGTCGTGGTCTTGCCGCTTGACGATGGGCCCGACAATAATACAACCTTAGTTCCGCGAGTCTTGTTTGCCTTGAGAATCTGGTCAGCAATATTGGCAATTTTCTTTTCGTGGAAGGCTTCGGCAATCTTTATTAGTTCGCTTGCGTCGCCTTGTAGTACCTTCTCGTTGAGGTGGCCAACAGTCGGAACTCCCATAATATTTACCCACTCGTGATATTCGCCGAAGACGTCGAGCATACGGTCCCAATGTACATTTAGGTCTAACTCGGCGGGGTTGCTACGTGTGGGTAGAGCGATATAGAATCCATTGTGGTAACGTCTGATATCGAACAGATGGATGTAACCCGTGTCGGGAGCCAATGCACCGTAAAAATAGCCTACTGTATCGTCAAGGAAGTATATCTCGCTATAAAGGCGTTTGCGAGTGTGTAGCAACGATAGTTTGTCGGTATATCCACAACGTTCGTAGATGTTGTGTACTTCGGCTGTCGGCAGGCTGTGATGATGAATGGGGAAGCGGCGGTTGATGACCTCCTGTATCTTAAGACGCAGGGTCTTTATCTCATCATCCGTCACCTTCTCATCGTCACCAAACTCGCAGTAGAATCCGCAACCAACGGTATGACGAATATAGAACGTGCGTTGTCCGTAAAGGTCGCTGACGGCCTTTTGCAGGATGAATGATATGGTGCGCTGATAAACGCGATAGCCCTCGAAGTGAGAGATGTCGATAAATTGTACGGTTACAGGCTTGTAGATTCTGTAATTCAAATCCTTAAATACGTTATTGACATAGGCTGCCAAGATGGGGTATTTACTCTCTATACCCAACTGCTGCTGTAATTCAAGTAACGATGTGTCGGCCTTTACTTCTGTATTGAGACCATTGTTTACACACACAATTTTTACACGCTTTGTCATAATCCGATGTTTGAGTTTAGGCAAATGCTGCGATTAATTGTGTAAAGATAAGAATTTTATTCCGAATATTGATATTCGAAAATGATTATTTGATGGCTTTTTGTAAAATATTGTGGCCAAAACGTATGCAGGGAATTTACTTTAGAGCCTCACCCAAAGCGCGAATCGTTGCTGGGTCGAATTGGTCGTACTTGAAGGCATAGTAACCCACCACGGCAATGCCTTGCTGTTGTAGTCGTTTCACCCACGTTACAACTTTCTGAGGGTTACCCCTTGATTCCAAGCCTCCGTCGATAGAGAGTTCTCTGATAATTAGGCCGTGGTCGGATATGACTAATGTGTCGTCGGCTACACTTGAAACTATATGCGCTGGGTGAACGGCCCTGAAATGGAAACCTTCGGGTGTGGATTCTGGGTGACCGCTCTCTCCATTGTAAACAAGAGTGAAGTTTTCTAACATTTTTCTACACTCCTGCTCAAAACGTTGGCCTGTCGGGGTTTGGGTTTCGGCAACAGGCTGAACTATGACTCCTTTGGACCCACCTCTCTTGACGATAGACGCAAGTTGTAGAGCCGATTCATATACCTTTTCGAGCGTCGGGCCTGTGTCGCCATATTTCCCTTTGCCCATATTGTCGTTGATGATTGATACGAAAAGCCATATTTTACGTTTGCGACATTTTCGTAGCAGCCAGCGGTAATTTTTTTGAGTGCGAACAATCCATTCATTGCTCCATTTGTCATCAACACCATTCCATACGGCTAATTCAATCATATAGCCATTTACGCCGCACTCCTTCATCAGATTTAGTTCGTCACGCAGAATCTGTCGTGACACCGTCCATTGATTAACTCGGCCATACCACACTTGGGTGTTGCCTTGTTCAATACGCGGTTGTGCTATGGCTCCGAGATGTAATATAACCATAACGAGTATTGAGAGACAGTATCGACGAAACATAGACTATATTATTTTGCAGTATAAACCACTTTTTTGGTCTCAAAGAAATCCTCTTCGAAGAAATCGGAGATATTGTATTGCTGCCATTGCATCCTTGTGGCGGCAAGTTCTTCGGTCAAATCACCACCTTTAAGATAGAGTATTCCGTTGGGAAGCGAGCCTCGTTGTCCTCGCTCAATCTTGCTCCAAATCCATTTTACGAATGTCGGCATCTCGGTAACGGCACGCGATACGATGTAGTCAAATTTTTCGTCAATCTGTTCTACGCGCACATTGCGGGCGTCAATGTTTTTGATGCCCGCACCCTCGCATACGCCCTTTACGACGGTGATTTTCTTGCCGATAGAGTCGGCTGATATGAATTTCGTTTCGGGGAACATTATGGCAAGTGGTACACTCGGAAATCCACCGCCGCAACCGACGTCAAGAACCCTCGCGCCTGCCTCAAACTGACACACTTTGGCAATGGCTAATGAGTGGAGTATGTGACGCAGATAGAGTTGGTCGAAATCCTTGCGTGACACCACATTTATCTTGGCATTCCAATCGGCATAGAGGTCGTACAGCGCTGTAAATTGCCTGCGCTGCTCTTCGCTGATATTGGGAAAATATTTTGTTATAAGTGTTGTCATTGCTGGATTATGTTAGTTGTTTATGGTATTCTTCTCGGCTGTCGAAAGCAGGCCGCAGGCCGCCTTTATGTCCTCACCGCGAGAGGCGCGGATTGTTGTCTGTATCCCTTTGGCCGTCAAAGCGTCACGAAATGCAATCATACGTTCATTCGACGGAGAGAAATAGGGCGAATTGGGAATCTTATGGAATCGTATAAGATTGATTCTGCACTTTATGCCATTGAGCAGTCGGCATAACTCCTTTATATGTGCAGGAGAGTCGTTTAGGCCCTCCATTACAATATATTCAAACGATACACGTCTCTGCCCTGTGAAGTCATATCGGCGCAGGATGTCGCACGCCTCGCGTATGGGATAGGCCTTCTCAATAGGCATAATCTCGGCTCTCTCCTCGTGGAATGGGTTATGCAGGCTGACGGCAAGGTGTACTTTTGTCTTATCGAGGAATGTAGAGAGATGGCTTGCTACACCAGCGGTTGATAGTGTGATACGTGTTGGTGACCAGCCAAACCCCCACTCGGCTGTTAGAATCTCAATGGCATTCAATACGTTGTCGAGATTATCCAATGGCTCACCCATACCCATAAATACGATATTGGTGAGACGGTCTCTGTCGGGGAGCGATATAATCTGGTTTATTATCTCGCCAGCCGTGAGCGAGTGTTGTAAACCTTGCCTTGCTGTGGCGCAAAAACGACAACCCATACGGCATCCCGCTTGCGATGAGACGCACAATGTGGCGCGGTCACGGTCAGGGATATATGCCGATTCGATGTATTGGCCCTGTTGAGTTTCGAAAAGATATTTTTTTGTACCATCTGTCGATATGCTTTCGCACAGAGGTGAAGATAAGCCCAGAGTGTAATTCTTGGATAGTCGAGTGCGGGCCGCCAGCGAGAGGTCGGTCATCTGTTGTATGTCATCAACGTGGCGGACATACAACCAACGGGCGATTTGCTTGGCTGCAAAACGCGGTAAATTCTCGGCCTGACATAGTGCTGTTAATTGGCTAAGCGTCTTTCCGTAGAGGCTCTCTTTTGTCATAATCGGTATATCAAAATATTCTCTCCGACGACAAAAGTAAAAATTTTTTGAAGATTTTTAGTGGCTCAGCGTTCTTTTTTGGATTTTTATGATTATATTTGCCAAAACAACTGCGGGCATATTCGCGTGTCGAGGGTGCTTGCGGGGTGTGTTTGGCGCGTTATGGCGTTGATAGATAAGTGGTTGAGCGTTGGCGGTAGTGATTGTCGCGTGCTTGGTCGAGTCAGCGTCTTAGAGCCTAAGACTATTGAAACAAATTAAATTGAAATAAAATTACAGTATGGAACTTAAAAAATCACCTAAAGCAGACCTTCAAAATAAGAAGGGTTTGTTCCTTGAGATTGGAATGATTATCTCATTGTTGTTTGTGATTGCTGCCTTCCTCTATGCTCCCAAGGAGTATCGTATCGAGCAGGTAGACCTTAACTATGGTCCTATCGAGGAGGAAATCACAGAGATTACCCGTAACGAGCAGAAGCCACCTGAGGTACCAAAGAAGATTGAGATTCAGGTTGTGTCTGATATCCTTGATATCGTGACTAACGATACCAAGATTACTACCGATATCTCATTCGAGGACTTCGGTGACGACTTGGAGATTACTACCAAGGTTGTAGAAGTTGAGGAGGAGGAGATTGAGGAGGATACTCCTTACATCCGTGTAGAGAAGATGCCTTCATTCCAGGGTGGAGACTTGAACGTATTCCGTAACTGGGTACAGAGCAAGGTTCGTTATCCTCAGATTGCTCAGGAGAATGGTGTTCAGGGTCGTGTAGTTTTGGCATTCGTAATCGAGAAGGATGGTTCGCTTACCAACATCGAGGTATTGCAGACTCCTGACCGTTCGTTGGCTGATGAGGCTGTACGTGTATTGCAGACTTCTCCTAAGTGGGAGCCGGGTATGCAGCAGCAGCAGGCTGTACGTGTAAAGTATACTTTGCCTGTTCAGTTCACGATTTCTAACTAATAATAAATATAAAGTATCCCGTAATTTTTGTTGCGGGATGCTTTTTTTTTACCCATAAGTGAAGGATGGTAAAGCCTAAAAGTGATAATATTACGACACAGAGTGACGAACAGGTCGATTTGCGAGAGCGTGCGGTTGTTGTTGCGGTTATTCGTGACGGCCAGAGCGTAGAGCAGGCCGAAGAGTTTCTTGGTGAGTTGGAATTTCTGGCCGAGACGGCAGATATTGTGACCGTACGTCGATTTACACAACGCCTGTCGCAACCTTCGTCGCGTATATATGTCGGTCCCGGTAAGTTGGAGGAGATAGCAACGTATTGTGCCGATAATGAGATAGATGTAGTAATCTTCGACGACGAACTTTCGCCTTCGCAAACACGTAATATCGAGAAGGTTATGCCTTGCCGATTGCTGGACCGTACACGCCTGATTCTCGACATATTTATGGCTCGTGCGCGCACGGCTTATGCCAAGACGCAGGTGCAGTTGGCGCAGTATGAGTATATGTTGCCACGTTTGGCTGGTCTGTGGACCCACCTTGAGCGTCAGCGAGGTGGTACGGGTACTCGTGGCGGTGCGGGTGAGCGCGAGATTGAGACGGACCGTCGTATTGTCCGCAACCGTATATCAAAACTCAAGGAGGAACTCTCAAAAATAGACCGTCAGATGGCTGTTCAACGCTCGAATAGAGGCTCGATGGTACGTGTGGCGCTTGTGGGTTATACCAATGTCGGCAAATCAACATTGATGAACCTTGTCTCAAAAAGCGAGGTTTTTGCAGAGAACAAGTTGTTTGCAACGTTGGATACAACGGTGAGAAAGGTTGTATTTGATAATCTGCCGTTCCTGTTGTCTGATACGGTGGGCTTTATCCGTAAGTTGCCTACCGAGTTGATAGAGTCGTTCAAATCGACGTTGGATGAGGTGCGTGAGGCCGACTTGTTGGTGCACGTTGTTGATATTTCGCATCCCAATTTTGAGGAGCAAATTGCCGTCGTGAAGCAGACTTTGCAGGATATAGGCGCAGGCGATAAACCTGTATATCTGGTATTTAATAAGATTGACGCCTACACCTATGAGAAGAAGGATGAGGATGATTTGACACCTGCAACGCGCAAGAACCTTTCTTTGGAGGATTTGAAGAAGAGTTGGATAGCCAAGGCTAATACTCCCTGCATATTCATATCAGCCGTCGAGCGTCAGAATATCGATAAATTGCGCTCGGACCTTTATGGTATGGTGCGCGAGATTCACGCAGGCCGTTACCCGTTTAATAATTTTTTGTATTAAAAATTAATAAATTCAAACGCTATGATTCATATTTTAGGTGAGCAGAATTCTATCTTCAACACATTTATGGCGCAGGTGCGCGATAAATCGGTGCAGACCGATTCGATGCGTTTCCGACGTAACTTGGAGCGCATAGGCGAGATTATGAGTTATGAGATTTCTAAGACTCTTAATTATGAGCAGCGTCAGGTTGAAACTCCACTTGGTGAGGCGTCGGTTAGCCTTATTAGCGATAAGTTGGTCATAGCGACTGTGTTGCGTGCGGGTTTGCCTCTGCACCAAGGATTTCTTAACTATTTTGACAATGCGCAGAGTGCCTTTGTTGCGGCTTATCGCAAGAATGAGAAGAGTGGTAAATTTACAGTGAAGGTTGAGTATGTCTCTTCGTGCGATTTGACGGGTAAGGTGTTGTTGCTGGTGGACCCGATGTTGGCTACGGGTCAGTCGTTGCGTTTGACCTATGAGGCATTGCTGGAGAAGTGCGGAACGCCTTTGCATACTCACGTCGCGTCGGTTATTGCCAGCGAGCAGGGTGTAGAGTACGCCTTGAAGCATCTTCCGCAGAAGAGTACAACGTTGTGGGTTGGTGCTGTGGATGCCGAACTTACGTCGAAGGCATACATCGTTCCCGGCATTGGTGATGCGGGCGACTTGGCATTCGGCGACAAGTTGTAGGAGAAGGAGTTATAATGTTTTATATAATATGAGGGTAGGACTTTCTGTGTCTTATCCTCATATTGTTTCTTGGGATGTTATTTTGGCAACGTTACCTTATTTTGTGCGACGCAACAGGTTTTCGATAATAAGAGAAGAGCTATTGTCGCCTGAAAATAATCGCTCGATGTGACCGCTTTGAATCATCTCTGAAGTAGGCATAACGTAGAGTTGCGGTGGTGCAATTAGCGCAATGGAGTCGCAGAGCGTTGTTGCAATATCCAATTCGTGGGTCGAAAAGAGTATGCACTTTCGCTCCTCGTGAGCCAACTTTTTCAGCAACGAGCATAGTCCGTATCTGTTCGGCAGGTCCAAGAATGCAGTAGGCTCATCCAATAATATTATGGGCGTCTGCTGTGCCAATGCACGTGCTATCATAATGCGTTGACACTCTCCGTCCGACATCTTGTCCATCGTTTTGTCGGCATATTCGCTCATTCCGACAGAGGCCAAAGACTCCTCGACGATGCGGGTGTCGCTCTGCTGCATACGTCCTATCCAATTCGTATAGGGAGCGCGTCCCAAAGCCACAACATCACGACAACGCAGGTTGGCAATGCGCACCTTGTCGGTTGTGACAAATGCCACTCGGGTGGCCATCTCGGCGGCAGTGAGAGTTGTTATATCTTTGCCATCTATGATAATCTTGCCATCGACAATATCCCCCAGACCTGCAATAGCACGTAGTAGGGTGCTCTTGCCTGTG
>JAZPYA010000034.1:0-7839 GCA_045543935.1 Alistipes sp. | reverse complement strand
GGTAGGGGTTTACTGGGGGCGCACCTTCGGTGCTTTACTGGGGGAGTACTGGGGAGAAAAATATCCCTCGTAGAACGAGCGTAGCGAGTGTCCCCCGTAAAGGGCGTAGCCCACACCCTAAAAAATCGGAATTATATAGTTTAGTGTTGTAGATAATAAACAAGAGCGTCATTGCGAGAGCCGATAGGCTCGTGGCAATCTCCCACTGTTAATTTAATAAAAATATAAGGGAGATTGTCGCAGTCGCTACGCTCCTTCACAATGACGATTTTTTACAACACTAAACTATATAATTCCGAATAAAAATACCTTCAATTGTCAATTCGTCAATTGTCAATTGTCAATTTGTCAATTTGTCCCCACTCGCCGAGTCTACCTCTTGACAAACTCCAACAGCGCCTTTGCGCAGGCGTTTGGCTCCTCGATAAAGCCCATATGCCCCGAATTTTCGAGCCATACGACCTCCGCCTCGGGGTGTTCGGCTACCATCTTCTCGGCAACCTCTGCCACTATATAACCATCTTTGCGACCGAGGATAAAGAGTATCGGTTTGTGCAGGTTGTGGAGCATATCGCTTTGAGCCTTGCGCTCAATCATACCATTCAAAAGCGCAATGATGCCCGCATCTTCGGTGAGATAAACGGTCTGCTGTAGGTCCTCTATCTCGGTGCGAAAGCGGTTGCGATTCTCAACGGCAAAGCCTGCCTCGGGTGCGGTGTGAGCCAACAACTCCTTCTTGCCTGAACGGATAAGCGCGATTTCGCGTTGGCGATTTCGTCTCTTCTCCTCGCTGTCGGCATAAGGTGTGGAGTGGAGCAGTACAACCCCCTCGGTGCGGTCGGGGTGTCGCTCGGCAAAGGCGAGAGCCACATATCCGCCCATAGAGTGTCCGACAATGGTCGCCTTCTCGATGCCAAGTTTCTCGAGTGCGGCAGCGAGGGTGTCGGCGAGGTAGTCCATAGTGTGAATTTCGCCCTTAACCTCCGATATGCCGTGTCCCGGGATATCGAGTGTGATGACGCGCACCTCCTTGTAGAGGAGTGGCACAAAATTGTCCCACACAAGCATATTTTCGAGATAGCCGTGCAGTAGGACAACAACCTTCTCGCCCGCTTCCGAGTCGCAAATATGCAGGGCTGTATCGCCCGCCATAATAAACTTTTCGACCATTTTTTACTCTTTTTAATTTTTTCACCCCAAAAGTATGGAAAATTCTTGAATAATTTGTATTTTTGAACGATTATAACCGTTTTTTTGAATGAAATTTGACTACATAAAGTGCCACGGCTCGGGAAATGAATTCGTGATGGTTGATGCCGTAAAGTACAATTTGCAGGGTGTCAACCTCGCGGAATTTGCCCGTTTTGTCTGCGATAGAGAGCGTGCAGTAGGCAGTGATGGTGTGCTGTTGTTGGTGCGCGAGGGCGATATGTTCGGTATGCGAATGTTCAACCCTGATGGCTCGGAGGCGGAGATGTGTGGCAATGGTATTCGTTGCGTGGCGCGCTTGGCAGAGGAGTATATCGGCAAGCGAGAGTTCGATATGTTCTCGGGTGGTAACATCTACCACATAACGCACGAAAAGGATATTGACGAGGGCGTGCCGACCTATGGAGTCGATTTGGCGGTGCGACTTGCAAGTGATGATTTCGGCTTTGCCAAGGGGGAAGCGTGCTTTGTATCACAACGCATCGAGGCGTTGGATAGCGAGTTGCGCTGGACAGCGATAAATGTCGGCAATCCGCATATTGTGGCAGAGGTCGATGAGATAGACTACAACCACTTGACACACCTTGGCAAGCGCGTATTGGAGTTGTACGAGGAGTTCCCAAAGGGGATAAATGTATCGCTTGTGAAGGTTTTGGGCAAGAATGAGATATTTGTTGCGACCTATGAGCGCGGAGCAGGAATTACGGCATCGTGCGGTACGGCGATGACCTCGAGTGCAACGGCAATGGCTCTGGGTGGGCGTTGCGACTACGAGGCGGTTGTAGAGGTGCTGAATCGTGGTGGCAGGGTGCGTTGTGTTTGCCACAAAGAGGGCGCACTGCATACGCAGTTGATAGGTAATGCCTCCTATATCTCGAAAGGGGAGATTGTGTGCGAGGGCGATAGGTTTGCCTTTGTATGCAGAGAGGAGTGTCGAGAGTAATAAGAGATGAGATTATGAGAAGGTTTGGATATGTGTTGGTTGTATTGCTGGCGGGAGTGTTGCTCTCGGCTTGTAATGTTACGCGCCATATCCCATCTGATGCCTATCTCCTACAGCGCGTGAAGATTGAGGAGGACAAGAATACACCTCGTTCCGAGCGCGTGAAGAGCGATGATGTAACGAAGTATCTTCGTCAGAAACCAAATAAACACTTCCTCGGTACAGATTTCTATGCTTGGATATATCTGATGGCAAACCCCGAGAAGGATAATTGGTGGAATGACCTCAAACGCCGTATGGGCGAGGAGCCTGTCTTGTTCAATATGCGCGATACGGAGCGTTCTGTGTCGAACTTGAAACTATATCTCGAGTCGCGAGGTTACTACTCCTCGGAGGTCGATTTCAAGGTCGATACCACCTATCGCCGTAAGCGAGCAAAGGTTACCTACTCGTTGAAGCAGGGCAAGCCTTACTACATAAGTTCGATATCGTACGATTTCCGCGACCAATTCCTCGAGCCGATACTCTTGCCCGATACGGTTAATACCTTACTGCATCGGAACGATGTTTTCGATATCTCGGTACTCGATGCAGAGCGTGAGCGCATTGCTCTCTACCTGAAAGATAGAGGTTACTACAACTTCTCGGTCAATAATGTGGAGTATGTGGCAGATACGCTCGGTGGCGACCACAAGGTCGGTGTAAAGGTTATTATCAAGCAGAACTTGACGGGATATAATGCTCGAGGCGAGGCGATTTACGACAACAATGTGGTCTATCGTCTGCGCAACATAAACATCATACCGAACTATAACGCTGTAGCTGCAAAGAGTCGCCAAGGCTATTTTGAACGATTTGATTCGGTCGATTATCGCGGATTGAATGTGATGTTTATGGGCAAGCAGTCGAAGGTGCGCCCGAAGGTTTTGCGTCTGGCGATACCTCTCTATCCGAACTACCTATACAACTATTCGCAGGTCAATAGTACCTACTCGAATTTGATGGCAATGGGCTATCTCAAGAGCGCGCGCATCAACTTTACGGAAGTGCCTGACTCGGTGATGAAGAGGAGTATGATTACGCACATCGGTGCGGACAATGCGAAGAGTTCGTCTGCCGTGAACTACACTCGCGAAGGCTATCTGGATTGCGATATTTATTGCACGCCTGCGTTGCAACAGGGTATCAAGGCAGAGTTGGAGGCATCGACCACATCGAGCTTCTATGGTTTGAAGGCTGTACTTGGTTATCAGAATAGAAATGTCTTTCGTGGTGCGGAGATGTTGGAGGTTACAGGTACGGCGGGATATGAGTATATGAAAGCGCCTAACTCGAAGAAACGCCACGCGATGGAGTTCGGATTGGCAGCTTCGCTCTCGTTCCCTCGATTCTTGTTGGCAAACTATGCCCTCAAGAACAATATCGTAGCACCAAAGACCAAATTTGAAATTTCGTATAACTACCAAGACCGTCCGTACTACCAGCGTGGCCTGTCGAGTGTGTCGTGGGTATATTCGTGGCGCAACCGTACAAACTCCTCGTTTGTGGTGCGACCAATTGGTATAAACTTGGTCGATGTTTCGTACATCAACAGCAACTATTTCAACTCGTTGCAGAATCAATACCTGAAGTATAGTTTCCAATCGCAACTTATCGTGGCGATTTCTGGTTCGTATGTGCTGAACAAACGCTATAAGAGTGCGCCTAATAACTATACTACGGTGCGAGCAAATTGCGAGTTGTCGGGAAATCTGCTCAATGGACTTGTGCATCTCTTCTCGCAACCAGCTTCGGGTAAGGATTACTACGAACTTTTCGGAATCAGATATTCGCAATATGTGCGTGCCGATGTCAATGCCAGCCATAAAATTATGTTCGGCAAGGTTACGGCTTTGGCGGCTCGATTGTATGCGGGTATGGCGTATGCCTATGGTAACTCTGATGCCGTACCTTTCGACCGCTTGTTCTATGCCGGAGGAAGTAATAGTATGCGAGGCTGGGCTCCGCGAACTCTTGGTCCAGGTTCGTCTCCTGCACCTACGAATGTGGTCTATCCGACACAGCTCGGAGATATGAAATTGGAGGCGAATGTCGAGTTTCGTTTTCCGATATGGGGTATGTTCCATGGCGCAACATTCCTCGATTTGGGTAATATATGGTACATAGGGCGTAAAGATGTAACCTATCCCGAATCCTCTGTATTCCATTTCAACAGTTTCTACAAGCAGTTGGCATTTAATACGGGTATAGGTTTGCGACTCGATATTAAGTTTGCAATTTTGCGTCTCGATTGGGGTATTCAGTTGCACAATCCGAATAATCCTGAAGGACAGCGCTGGATTCACAACTTCAAGTGGAAGAATACATCATTGAACTTTGGTGTGGGCTACCCATTCTAAATAGTGAAGAAGATATGACAAAACTTGAGTATAAATATCTGTACAACATCAACTCGCCTGCCGATTTGCGCAAGTTATCTATTGAGGAGCTTCCTCGATATTGCGATGAGGTGCGACAATATATCATCGAGCAGTGTGCCGTAAATCCGGGACACCTCGCCTCTTCGCTTGGTGCGGTGGAGTTGGCTGTTGCGGTACACTATGTTTATGATACTCCTGCGGATAAGTTGATTTGGGATGTAGGACATCAGGCCTATGCCCATAAAATTATCACAGGTCGCCGTGATGCCTTCAAAACAAATCGCCGTTTGGGGGGTATCAGTGGATTTCCGCGAATGGCAGAGAGCGAGTACGATGCTTTTGGCGCAGGTCACTCCTCGGTATCGGTATCGGCGGCTCTCGGTATGGCGCAAGCGATACGACTGCAGGGCAAGCAACAGAAGATAGTCGCTGTAATCGGCGATGGCTCGATTGCGGGCGGTTTGGCATTCGAGGGGCTGAATAATGCAGGCTCGGACAAGAAGACCGATATATTGGTTATTCTGAACGACAATAATATGTCTATCGACAAGTCGCAGGGTGCGCTCAATCACTACTTGTTGCGTCTCTCGACCTCATCGAAATATAACCGTTTCAAGCAGGGGTTGTGGTCGCTATTGTCGCGAACTCCGCGATTGTTGAATCTGTGTCGTAAGGTCGGCAATGCCGTGAAACACGGATTGTTGCAGAATAGCAACCTCTTCGAGAGTCTTGGTTTTCGCTATTTTGGTCGCGTAGATGGGCATAATGTCAAGCGTCTTGTCCGTATATTGAGGGCATTGAAGTCTATTAATGCTCCGAAATTGTTGCATGTTATAACCGAGAAAGGACACGGTTACGCTCCGACAAAGAGCGACTTGTCGGTGTGGCACGCACCGGGCTGTTTTAATCCCGATACGGGCGAGCGTGTGAAGAGTGAGTCGAAGGCTTCGCGTATGCAAGATGTCTTTGGCGAAACTCTGCTCGACCTTGCACGAATTGATAAGCGCGTAGTGGGTATTACCCCCGCAATGCCTTCGGGCTGTTCGATGACGATAATGATGGAGCAGATGCCGGAGCGATGCTTCGATGTGGGAATTGCCGAAGGACACGCTGTGACCTTCTCGGCTGGTCTGGCAGCTGTGGGCGAAAGACCATTCTGCAATATCTACTCGACCTTTATGCAACGCGCATACGACAATATCATTCACGATGTAGCACTGCAAAATCTGCCTGTAATCTTCTGCCTTGACAGAGGTGGCTTGGTGGGCGAAGATGGAGCAACACACCACGGCGCATTCGATATTGCCTATCTCGGTTGTGTGCCTAATATGATTGTTGCTACTCCGTCAGATGAGTGGGAGTTGCGCAATATGATGTTTACGGCGTTGCAGAGCGATGTGCCGTTTGCAATTCGCTATCCGCGAGGTACAGGACGAGGTACGGAGTGGCGCAATATGCCTTTTGAGGCTATCGAGGTCGGTAAGGCACGACAGGTACGCGAGGGTAGTGATGTTGCGGTGTTTGCCTTTGGAACTCTTTGTGTCGATGCAGAGCAGGCGGCAGAGCAGGCGGAGATTATCGGTGTTAGCGCCGCGGTCTATGATATGCGCTTTGCAAAACCGCTTGACAAGAGCCTGATTTTGGATATAGCTCGTAAGTTCAAGCGCATTGTGACCGTTGAAGATGGTATTATTCGTGGCGGAGCAGGCGAGGCAGTTGTGAAGTTGTTGAGTGAAAATGGCATCACAACTCCTATGGTAACACTCGGCATAGATGACAAATTTGTCGAACACGGCACGGTGGCGGAGTTGCGCCATTTGTGCGGATACGATGTCGATGCAATACTCCACGCCATAGTAGAGTAGAGACTTCTCGAATACATATTATATATTATGTACTCCCCGAAAAGTCGATTTTTTCGGGGGTTTTCACATTTTTTCGGATAAATAGTTTGCAGTTCCAAAAAAAATTCATAACTTTATAAAACGATTTGGTAACAAACGGGAAAAAGTAGAACACTTAAGACTATATTATTATGAAAAATTACTCACCAAAAGAGATTAAGAACATCGTTCTGATTGGAGCCCCAGGCTCGGGTAAAACTACCTTGGCAGAGGCTATGGCTTACGAAGGTAAGGTTATCGACCGCCGAGGTAGTATCGAAAACAACAATACATTGTCGGACAACACCGACATCGAGCACGAATACCAGCGTTCGATCTATGCGACTACCCTCTTCACCGAGTTTATGGGTCGCAAGCTCAATATTATCGACTGCCCGGGTTCGGACGACTTCTGCGGAAACCTCTTCTCGGCATTCAAGGTTGGTGACGTGGGCGTAATGCTCGTAAATGCACAGACCGGCTGGGAGGTTGGTAATGTCATTCAGGGCCGCTATGCTCGCATCTTGAATAAGCCACTTATCGCCGTTGTTAATCAGCTCGACGCAGAGAAGGCGTCGTTCGAGAGCTCCTTCGAGACCATTAAGGACAAGGCTTCGGTTAAGCCTGTAATCGTTCAATATCCTGTCAATCAGGGTGTTGGTTTCGACTCATTCATCGACGTATTGATGATGAAGATGTACCGCTTCACCGACGAGAATGGAACACGCGAGGAGCTCGATATTCCGGAGAGCGAGATGGAGAAGGCAAAGGCATTGAACCTCGAACTTATCGAGACCGCTGCCGAGCACGACGACGCTCTGATGGAGCTCTATTTCGAGAAGGGCACCTTGACACAGGACGATATTCGCTCGGGATTGAAGATTGGTGTTGCAAAGCGTAAGGCTATGCCTGTATTCTGCGCAAGCGGAAAGAAAGATATTGGTACAAAGCGACTTATGGAGTTCATCATCAATGTAGCTCCGGGCCCAACCGTAGCCCCTGCATTCCCTGCAACCGACGGTTCGGAGGTTGCTGCAGACGAGACTGCACCTGTGGCACTCTTCGTTTTCAAGTCACAGATGGAGGGTCATATCGGTGAGATTAACTTCTTCCGCGTAGTTCGTGGTAAATTGACCGAGGGTATGGAGTTGGTAAACTCGCGTACCGGAAATAAGGAGAAACTCTCGCAGTTGTTTGCTGTAGCCGGTAAGAACCGTATCAAGTCGGAGGCCAAGCGGTCTTAGGAAGACAACACTTGAAACCAACTCCTTGGCTCACAGAACGACATGGCTACGATCCGACTTGTATGGAGTTGGTAAACTCGCGTACCGGAAATAAGGAGAAACTCTCGCAGTTGTTTGCTGTAGCCGGTAAGAACCGTATC
>JAZPYA010000033.1:0-25757 GCA_045543935.1 Alistipes sp. | reverse complement strand
GGGGTTACTGGGGGCGGGCGTTCCGCCCTTTATGGGGGCGCGCCCGTTGGTCGCTTTATGGGGTGCGCTGTAAGTTTTTGTTTTCCGAACTCCTACAAGTCGGATCGTAGCCATGTCCGTCTGTGAGCCAAGGAGTTGGTTTCAAGTGTTGCCTTCCTAACCCCCTTGGCCTCCGACTGGGGGTTAGTGGGGGCGGGCGTTCCGCCCTTTATGGGGGCGCTCCCGTTGGTCGCTTTATGGGGTGCGCTGTAAGTTTTTGTTTTCCGAACTCCTACCCTTGTCAAGGCGCAGAGTTTCTGGGGGTTACTGGGGGCGGGCGTTCCGCCCTTTATGGGGGCGCTCCCGTTGGTCGCTTTATGGGGTGCGCTGTAAGTTTTAACTACTCACTACTCTCTACTCACTACTCACTAATTGAAAGTTCTCCGTTTTCCGTTTTCCGTTTCTCGCAAATCTTCTGCCAAGCAGTTTTGGGTGTCGTTTTGGCGGTTTTTGTCCGTACTTATGGCAAAAATTGTGACATAAGCGCGACATTTTGTCGGAAAAATGTAACTTTGCAATATGAAAAGTTGCAAAATGTCATCTACCGATGAGCAATCACTGCTCGAAACACTCTCCTTCTTGCGTTTTCCGCTGATAGTGTGTGTGGTGCTGTGCCACTCGTTTATCTCGAGTGCGATGGCAAATGTCGAGGTGGAGTGCTTCGCGAAGAGTTCATTTCTCTTGTCGAAAATTGTTGCAAGGGTGGCTGTGCCGAACTTTTTGCTTATATCGGGCTACCTCTTTTTTCGCAATATAGAGAGTTTTACCCCTCGCCTCTACTGTGACAAACTGAAGCGCAGATTGCGCTCGGTGGTTATCCCCTATATCTTCTGGAATGCGGTAGTGATTCTGCTCTATTTCGTGGGGCAGAGCCTCGTTCCGCAACTATTTTCGGGCGAGAATACGAGAGTCTGCGACTACACTCCGCTTGAATGGGTTAAGGCGTTTTGGCGCGTTGATGGTACGATAAGCCCTATAAATCCACCATTGTGGTATGTTCGCAACCTTTTGGTTATGGTTGTGCTTTCGCCATTGGTCTATCTACTGCTGAAAAATAGGGTGGTTGGCGTGCTATTTATCGCTACGATGTTGTGCTTGTGGCTATCGTGCCTGCCATTGAATAGGGCGTTGATTTGGCTATTTCCAAAATTTGTATTTTTCTTCTCGTTGGGAGCGTGGTTTGCGATACACAAAGTTGCTGTTCCGAAGTTCCGAATTGGGGTGTTTGCAGTAGGGTTGTTGCTCTATGCTCTCGCTATTGCGGGGGTATTTGTTGGTAGGGGTGTGATGGATAATATCGCATACGAGGTAGCTATACTTGTAGGCTCGATGCTTGTAATGTATCTCGCTAACTATCTGGCAGGTAGTCGAGGTTGGCGAGTGCCCGTATGGCTTGGCTCGAGCTACTTTTTTATCTTTGTATATCACTATGTTCCGTTGGCGTTGTTGCAACGGTTGGCACTGAGATTTTTCAAGCCTACAACTGATGTGGAGTTTTTCGCTATCTACTTTTCGACCTTTGCTGTGATACTGCTTTTGGGAGTTGGACTTTTCCACTTGTTGAAACGCCTTCTGCCAAAATTTACCGCGTTTATACTCGGTAGCCGAGCCTAATGGGTTAAAAAAGTGGTATAAGATGACATTTTGTCGGAAATTTGCCAAGAAATAAACAAAGTTTATTAACTTTGTGGCGATTATGGAGAAGTTTATCGTATCGGCTCGAAAGTATCGCCCTGCCACCTTTGCAAGTGTGGTGGGACAGAATCATATCACCTCGACATTGAAAAATGCTATCGAGCGTGGTCAGTTGGCACACGCCTACCTATTTTGCGGACCTCGTGGCGTGGGTAAAACCACTTGCGCACGAATCTTCGCGAAGGCCATCAACTGCCAGCACCCCGTAGGTGCAGAGGCGTGCGATCAGTGCGACTCGTGCCTTTCGTTTAACGAGAATCGCTCGCTCAATATCCACGAGCTTGATGCTGCATCGAACAACTCGGTAGAGGATATTCGCAACCTTATTGAGCAGGTGCGAGTTCTTCCGCAAATCGGACAATACTCGGTCTTTATCATCGACGAGGTTCATATGCTCTCTTCGGCAGCATTTAATGCCTTTCTGAAAACTTTGGAGGAGCCACCAAAACATGCGATTTTTATCCTCGCAACAACCGAAAAGCATAAGATTATCCCGACCATCTTATCTCGTTGTCAGATATACGACTTCAACCGTATCCGTGTAGAAGATGCGGTAGGATACTTGCGTTACATCGCCCAAAACGAAGGCGTAGAGGCTGACGATGAGTCGCTAAACCTTATCGCCCAAAAGGCTGACGGAGGTATGCGCGATGCGTTGTCGATGTTCGACAAGGCGGTGTCGTTCTGCGGCACAAAGTTGGAGTATCACGCCGTAGCAGCAACCTTGAACGTTCTCGATTACGAAACATATTTCCGTTTTACAGACCTACTTCTGCGTGGCGACTATGTAAATGCACTGTTGGAGTACGATGCAGTGTTGTCGAAAGGTTTTTCGGGACAAATTTTTATGAGTGGCCTGAATCAGCACTTCCGCGACCTGCTCGTTGCGAAAGGTCCTGCGGTGTCGTTGATTGAATATACAGGTTCTTTGCTCGAGAAGTATCGCCAGCAGGCTGCAGTATGTCAGCCGGCATTCCTCTTCGGTGCGATATCGCTCTTGACTGAGGCGGACTCGAAGTTGCGCACTTCATCATCTCAACGCCTACTTGTCGAACTTACACTGATGAAAATTTCGACACTCGGCGAAAAAAAAAACAATGAACTGACCGCACCCATCGAGGCGAAGTATGATTTGCCCGATTTGAATGCGCCAAGACCGCAGGCGACAACAATTCCGCAGCCTACTGTTGAACAAAAGATAGAACAACCTACGGTAGCACCTGCGCCAACTCCTCAACCAATATCGGAGCAGGTGCCAACCGTTGAAAAGATAGAGTCTCAAGAGGTGGAGGTTGCACCTACGCCTGTGGCAGAGGTTAAACCTAAATCTTCGGTAATACTTGGTGGCTCGATAGCATCGTTGCTCGAGAAGGTGTCGAATGAGTCGGAGGTTGATGGCAAGAGTGCAAAAATCTCGATAGACCCAGCAAGTGAGTCAAAGATGGCGCAAGTAAAGGAGCGCATAGTGGCTCAAATGTGTAAAGAGCGCCCACGCTTTGTGTCGGCTTTCGAGAATATTGACTTTGAGGAGAATGTTGTCAAGTTGGCAGTGCCTTCGGAGTCGTTGCGCGATGAGTTGATAGGTATGCGCTACGAGATATTGACCTCGATTGCCACAATAGCAGGGGTTAAGGGTTCGTTGGATATGAAGATTGAGGTCAAGGAGATGGACTTCAAGCTCAAGCCGATAAAGTTGGAGGACAGAGTGGAGCATATCCGCAAAGTTACGCCGGAGTTTGATTATATGCAGAAAGCATTGGATATAGATGTTGAATAATTGGTAAAATAAGATAGAAGAGATGGGAAGAAAGAATTTTGTTGAGGAGTTGCAGTGGCGCGGTATGATTCATACGATTATGCCCGGCGCAGAGGAGCAACTCGCGAAGGAGATGACAACCGCTTACCTCGGTATTGACCCTACGGCAGACTCACTGCATATCGGTCACTTGGTGGGCGTAATGATATTGAAGCACTTGCAGATGTGCGGACACCGCCCAATCGCTTTGGTCGGTGGTGCTACGGGAATGATTGGCGACCCTTCGGGCAAGTCGCAGGAGCGTAACCTCCTTAACGAGGAGGCTTTGCGCCACAATCAGGAGGCTATCAAGGCACAGTTGGCTCGCCTTATCGATTTCGACTCTGATGCTGAAAATGCTGCTATCATGGTGAATAACTACGACTGGATGAAGGAGTTTTCGTTCCTCGATTTCGCTCGTGATATCGGTAAGTGTATCACCGTAAACTACATGATGGCGAAGGATTCGGTCAAGAAGCGTTTTAATGGTGAGGGCGATGGTATGTCCTTTACCGAGTTTACATATCAGCTCTTGCAGGGTTACGACTTCTTGCACCTCTACCAGACTATGAACTGTAAGTTGCAGTTGGGAGGTGCAGACCAATGGGGTAACATCACTACGGGTACGGAGTTAATTCGCCGCAAACTTGGCTCGGAGGCTGAGGCATTTGCTATCACCTGCCCACTTATCACAAAGGCAGACGGAACAAAGTTCGGAAAAACCGAGAGTGGCAATGTATGGCTCGATGCTCGCTACACATCGCCTTACAAGTTCTATCAGTTCTGGCTCAATGTAAGCGATGATGACGCAAAGCGTTATATCAAGATATTCACCCTGCTCGACCGCGAAACTATCGAGAAGTTGATTGCGGAGCACGACGAGGCACCACATTTGCGACTCTTGCAGAAGCGTTTGGCAGAGGAGATTACCACGATGATTCACTCACGAGAGGAGTATGAGAAGGCTGTTGAGGCTTCGCAGATTCTCTTTGGGCAATCGACCTCGGAGGCGTTACGCCGTCTTGATGAGCAGACCTTGTTGCAGGTATTCGATGGCGTCCCTCAGTTCAAGGTATCGAAGGAGGAGTTGGGCTGCTCATTTATCGACCTCTGCGCCGAGAAGTCCTCTATCTTCCCATCGAAGGGCGAGTGCCGCAAGATGATTCAAGGTGGCGGCGTGTCGCTCAACAAGGAGAAGGTGTCGGACATTCAGCGTGTAGTTACCGCCGAGGATTTGATTGCCGAGAAGTATATCTTGGTACAGCGCGGTAAGAAGAACTACTATCTTGTAATTGTAGAGTAGTGAGCGCAAAGAGATTATATACAATCGAGTTGGAGGGCATGGATTTCCGTGCCTTCCATGGTTGCTACGAGTTGGAGCAACAGACAGGAAGCCACTTCGAGGTGTCGTTGCGCCTGACAACCGAACTGGGAACGGTTGCCGAGGAGGACGATGTAACGAAGGCGGTGAACTATCTGACGGTGTATGAGGTGGTGCGTGAGCAGATGCAACGCACGCAACATACCATCGAGCGAGTAGCACAAAATATAATAGATGCTCTGCACGAGCGTTTTCCGCAGATTTGCGAAACGGAGTGTCGAGTGACAAAAATTGCCCCACCGCTGGGAGGAAAGGTGGCAAAAGTAAGCGTGATTTTGAAAATGCAGAATGCAAAATTCAAAATGCAAAATTAGTCGAGGTTAAGAGGATTAGGTTAGGTTATATGAGTGAAAAAAGCAACGATTCATTTGGTAGTAAAATAGGTGCGGTGTTGGTTGCTGCGGGTAGTGCGATAGGCTTGGGTAGCATTTGGCGCTTTCCGTATATCGCAGGCGAAAATGGTGGTGGAGCATTTGTATTGCTCTATCTAATTTGTGTATTGTTGCTCGGCATTCCGGTTATGTTGTCGGAGTTCACCATTGGCACATACACGCGCAAAGGTCCTGTAAAGGCCTACGCACAGTTCTCGAAGTGGTGGAAACCTCTCGGTTACAACAGTATCATAGTGTCGACTCTTATATCGGGCTTCTACTACATTGTGGCGGGATGGTCGCTCTACTACTTTGTTGCTTCGATTGATGGCACACTCTATTCAGGCAGAGAGTTTCACTCCATATTCGAGAACTTTACCAATTCGTGGCGAGAGCCATTTTATACGATGCTCTTCCTTCTTGTTACCCATATCGTGGTGGCACGAGGTGTGCGCAAGGGGTTGGAGCGCACGGCGGAGTGGGTTATGCCGATACTCTTTGTGATGATGTTAGCTATGGCTATACGCGCTGCAATGATGCCCGGTGCAAAGGAGGGTTACGAATTTTTCTTCAAGCCCGACTTCTCAAAAGCATTCACGGTTAAAACCATAGTTAGCGCCATAGGTCAGGCATTCTTCTCGCTCTCGATTGGTTTGGGTTGTTTAATAACCTTTGCATCGTACTTTAAGAAGGGTACAAACCTCTCCACTACGGCGTGGTCATCTTCGATGCTTACTTTCCTTGTGGCGGTGTTGTCGGGTATGATTATCTTCCCTGCTGTATTCAGTGTCGAGGGCTTGGAGCCAACGCAGGGTCCAACACTTATTTTTGAAACTTTACCATTTGTCTTTAAGGATATGTCTATGCCGGAGTTCTGGTCGGCACTATTCTTCTTGCTGATTGCATTGGCAGCACTGACCTCTACGATAACATTCCATGAGGTTATAACGGAGTATTTCCAAGAGCATCACGACTTCTCTCGTCAGAAGAGTGCTATTCTATCGACCTCCATTGCCGTAGTGTCAGCGATATTCTGCTTGTGGTCGAGCAAGATTTTCGACTTCTTCGATATGATTACCGCCGATGTGCTGATGCCTCTCGGAGGTCTGCTTACCTCTATCTTTGCAGGCTGGTATCTCGACAAAAAAGTTTTCCGCAAGGAGATATCAAACGATGGCACACTCCGCGCACCACTTTTCGGGGTGTTGGTGTTCTTGTTGAAGTGGGTTGCTACATTGCTTATCGGGGTTACCTTTATTTATAATTTGGTATTTTAGACTCTTTTTCAAAAAAAATTAGTACCTTTGGCACGATTTGAAATAAGTCATTTTAATTCATAAACATAAAACTAAAGAGATTATGATTTCGTACAAGGAATTGGGACTTGTGAACACCAAGGAGATGTTCGCAAAGGCAGTTGAGGGTGGCTACGCTATCCCTGCATTCAACTTCAACAACATGGAGCAGTTGCAGGCTATTATTATGGCTTCGGCAGAGACCAAGTCGCCTGTTATCCTTCAGGTATCGAAGGGCGCTCGTAACTACGCTAACCAGACTCTTCTCCGCTATATGGCAGAGGGTGCTGTAGAGTACGCAAAGGAGCTTGGTTGGGAGAAACCACAGATTGTTCTTCACCTCGACCACGGCGATTCGTTCGAGACTTGCAAGTCTTGCGTTGATATGGGCTTCTCGTCTGTAATGATTGATGGCTCGCACCTTCCATACGATGAGAATGTTGCTCTTACAAAGAAGGTTGTAGAGTATGCACACCAGTACGGCGTAACCGTTGAGGGTGAGCTCGGTGTATTGGCAGGCGTTGAGGACGAGGTTTGCGCTGCTGAGAGCCACTACACAAAGCCAGAGGAGGTTGTTGACTTCGTGACAAAGACAGGTTGCGACTCGTTGGCTATCTCGATTGGTACTTCGCACGGTGCTTACAAGTTCACTCCTGAGCAGTGCACAGTAGATCCACAGACAGGTCGTCTTGTACCGCCACCATTGGCATTCGATGTTCTCGCAGCTATCGAGAAGGAGCTTCCGGGCTTCCCTATCGTACTCCACGGCTCATCGTCTGTACCACAGGAGGAGGTTGAGACTATCAACAAGTATGGTGGTGCTTTGAAGGCTGCTGTAGGTATTCCTGAGGAGCAGCTTCGTAAGGCTGCTAAGTCGGCAGTTTGCAAGATTAACATCGACTCTGACTCGCGTCTTGCAATGACTGCAGCTGTTCGCGAGGTATTTGCAAAGAATCCTGCAGAGTTTGACCCTCGTAAGTACCTCGGTCCTGCTCGTGAGAATATGAAGAAGCAGTACATCCACAAGATTAAGAATGTACTTGGTTCTGACGGCAAGGCAGAGTAATTTCTCGTGATAAGTCGCAATCTGCGGCACATTCCTAAAAGTAAACACCTTCGGGCTGTACTCATTGTACTATCCCGAAGGTGTTTCTTTTGTAATGCACCGCATCTCACAACTTCTGACGAGAAATGGGGGGAGTAGAGTCGTTAGGGGCGTTAGAGGATATTAGTGTTTTTTCGTTATTGTGAACTCCGACCCTTATCACGGCGTAACAGAATTAACGGCAAGTAAGGCAAGTAAAGAATTGCGCGCTCCCTTACTGGCCCTTAATATCCCTTACTGGCCCTTATCAAATCGCGCCCCTAAACTCCCTACCCCCCCCCTACAAAAAAAAGAGTTGAGAATCTCTCAACTCTCAACTCCTAACTCTCAACTCTTTTAGTTCTCCTCAAATACGCCCTTCGAGATACCTCGGCGCATACGCCAGAGCCACTTTGCTTTTTGTGGCTGGAAGGAGAGGGTATAGAGTATTGCGAGTACGAATGTGTAGAATCGTTTTTTGCTCTCGTCACTATACAACGCCTGAAGTGTGCCATCTTTCTCGGCACGAAGGCGTTTGCTGACTCCTACGCTATACGACAACTTATCGAAGTACTCGGGAGTGAGCTTGCTGTCGGCAATATGGTGGTAAGCGATAGCGTTAGGGTTGTAGGATATGCGCTCTCCAAGGTTGCGAACACGAGCAAATATATCATTCTCCTCACCACCCAAGAGGGAGTCGCCCTTGCGACCAAGATTGGTGTCGAAACCACCATACAACCTGAATATCTCGCGGTTGAATGCCATATTGCCACCTGCAGGAGTGATACTGCTTGTTATGGTAACAATCTCCTTGCCCAAGTCGAGAGGGTTGGCAATCATCTTCTCGGTGTAGTGTGACATCCACTTTGGTCGCTGGCTGTCGTAGCACACCTTCAATGCGCCTGCAGCAACGAATGCTCCGTGGCTGTCGAAGAGGTCGATGTATGCAGATACAAACTCCTTGTTTATGGTCTCGTCATCGTCTATAAAGGCGATGATTTCGCCTGTCGATTTGGCAATACCGCAATTGCGGGCGAAAGACAAACCCTGCTTCGGCTCTTCGACAAGTTTGATATTTACAGAGTTATGCTCCTCGATAAACTGACTGACACGAAGTGCTGTGTCATCGGTACAATTATTATTTACCACAATGCACTCCCATAGGCTTCTATCAGCATCTTGTGCTACTACAGATTCGAGTGTGCGAATTAGTGAATTCGAGTTATTATATGTCGATATTACAATAGATAGTTTCATAGTGCAAATATACTATTTTTTGGTGAATTATTTGTTTCATCTGCCCAAAATTGCTATATTTGACAAACAAATATGTAATTATTATGAAAAGGTCGCTTATTTTAACCCTTTTGTGCTTCTGCGTTTCGGTAGTTATAGCACAACCGCAAGTATCGTTTATCAAAGTTGAGGTAACTCCCAACCACGCCGATTGGCTCTACAAATGTGGCGAAAAACCTCAATTTGCTGTTTCGGTACGCACCTGTAGTAATGCGCCGGTAGAGAATGCCGAGATATATTACGAGGTGTCGGAGGATATGTTGCCCCCAATTGCAAAGGGTAATATGGTTCTGAAAGATGGTACTGCAACCATCAAAGGCTACACGATAAATAAACCTGGATTTCTCCGCTGTCAGGTATGGGCTACGGTCGGTGGCGAGAAGTATGAGGAGTGTGCAACCGCAGGCTTTGATGTCGATAAACTCGTTCCTACAACCAAGATGCCTGCCGATTTCAAGCAGTTTTGGGAGGAGTCGCTCAAACTGAATGAGAATCTCGAGATGTTGCCACAGTTGACACTCGTTCCGGAGCAATGCACCTCGAAAGTTGATGTCTATCTTGCCAAATTCCAGAACTTCCGCGAGAATTCGTTTATCTACGGAACTCTCTGTGTGCCAAAGAAACACGAAGGTAAATGCCCTGCCATTCTTATCGTTCCGGGGGCAGGTTGTCGCGCGCGTTACGGATATAAAGAGGAGGCAGAACGAGGTGTAGTAACTCTCGAAATAGGTATTCACGGCATTCCGACAACGCTGTACGATATACCCGATATGTACACCAATTTGCGCCGAGGCGGACTTAATAACTATTGGTTTCTCGGTATCGACAACAAGGAGCAATACTTCTATCGCCGTGTCTATATAGGTTGCGCTCGTGCAGTCGATTTCTTGGCTCAACTCGACTTTGTCGATGAGAACAAAATCGCTGTTACAGGTGGAAGCCAGGGTGGAGCATTGACTATCGTAACATCGTATTTGAATCCGAAAGTGAAGTATGCAGCTGCGATATATCCTGCAATGTGCGACCTTACAGGCCGACTCTACGACCAAGGCGATGCGTGGCCACGAATCTTCCGTGACAAGAAAAATGGCACGAAAGAGCGCATCGAAACAGCTTCGTACTACGATGTAGTCAATTTTGCCAAGGGATTGAACATTCCGATACTCTTTACCTATGGCTACAACGATTTGGTCGTATGTCCTACATCTATGCAGTGCGCATACAATGTAACCACAGCACCGAAGGAGTTGTTTGTAGTTCCACAATCGCGCCACTACACCTATCCGGAGCAGAGAAAACTTCGCAGTGAGTGGTTGTTGGATAAGTTGTTGAAGTAGAAGTTTCGTATGAAGGAGATTATAGCAGACTCTCTTGATGCCCTGCGCGATGTTGCGGAGGAGGTTGTCAATTCGCTCGATGGGCGTAATGTGGTCGCCTTTTGCGGTGCTATGGGTGCAGGAAAAACTACGCTGATAAGTGCGATTATGGAGTATCTCGGCTCGGACGACACCGTTACAAGTCCAACCTTTGCGCTTGTCAATCAGTATAGTACAGCTTCTGATGAGGTGGTCTATCACTTCGATTTCTATCGTATCAACCGCATTGAGGAGGTCTTCGATATGGGGTATGAAGAGTACTTCTATTCAGGCGATTTGTGTCTAATTGAGTGGCCTGAACTTATTGAAGATTTGTTGCCTGAAGATGCAATGGTAGTACGGATTGAGGTTTTATCGCCAACGGAGCGAAAGTTCTCCATAATATAATAAATAAGGTAGCCTCGAGGCTACCTTATCTGTTATTATTGGTTGGCGTTGCCTACTCCAAACGGCGTGCGCCATCAGAGATTACAACATCGTAGATCTTTGGCTCGTGACCATACTTTGCTGCGAACTCGCGCTTTGCAGTTGCTACGAAGTTGTCGTACAACTCATCTTTAACAAGGTTGATGGTGCAACCACCGAAACCGCCACCCATAATGCGTGAGCCGGTTACACCACACTTCTCTGCCAACTCTGCCAAGAAGTCCAACTCCTCGCACGATACCTCGTAGTCCTTCGACATACCCCAATGGGTCTGGTACATACGCTGACCTACGGTCTCGTAGTCGCCCTTAATGAGTGCCTCGCAAACATCGAGTACGCGCTGCTTCTCGCCGATAACATACTTTGCGCGCTTGTAGTCTTCCTCCGAGATTTCGCCCTTCACGCGCTCCAGATCCTCGAACTCTGCATCGCGCAAAGTCTCCACACCGAGAGTCTTTGCTACGCGCTCACACGATTCACGGCGCTTGTTGTATGGCGAATCTACCAACTCGTGCTTAACAACCGAGTTTACGAGTAACAACTTGTAGCCCTGTGGGTCGAATGGGAAGTATTCGAACTCCATCGAACGACAATCAAGGCGCATAAGGTTGCCCTTCTTGCCGAATACCGATGCGAATTGGTCCATAATACCGCAGTTTACACCTACATAGTGATGCTCGGTCATCTGTCCCACCTTTGCCAAAGCGAACTTGTCGATTTTGCCATCGGCAAACAACTCGTTCAATGCGAATGCAAAGGTACTCTCCAATGCTGCCGAAGAGGACATTCCAGCTCCGAGAGGTACATCGCCTGCGAAAGCGCAGTCGAAACCCTTAACCTCAACGCCCAACTTTGCCATCTCGCGGCATACACCGAAGATATATTTTGCCCAGCCCTGCTGTGGAGCGTCCTCCTCGTTCAAGCCGAACTCTGCCAACTCGTTCATATCGATAGAGTAGGCGCGAACCTTGTCAAGTCCGTTAGGGAGAATTGCTGCTACGATACCGCAATCTACTGCACCCGGAAATACGAAACCACCGTTGTAATCGGTATGCTCACCGATAAGGTTAATACGGCCCGGCGAAGCATAGACGCCACATTTGCCCTCGAAATGGTCGGCAAATGCCTCTTTTACCAATTTAATGTCCATAGTCGTTATAGTTTTTAGTATTTTGTAATTTTAATCTATCAAAGGTAGTTATAAAAAGTGAAAAACAACAACTTGTCGTCACTATTTTATCTGCTCTGCAACTTTTTCGGCAATACGCTCGCCATCGAGTGCTGCCGAGATTATACCTCCGGCAAAACCTGCACCCTCGCCTGCAGGGTAAAGACCTGCGATTTCGGGGTGTTGCAGAGTATCGCGGTCGCGAGGAATACGCACAGGTGTTGATGTTCGCGACTCCACGCCCACAACCGCCGCCTCGTTGGTCATATAGCCCTTCATTTGCTTATCGAATACCGATATCGCCTTGCGCAAACGCGAAGAGATAAATTGCGGTAACCACTCGTCTAATCTCGACTCGACAATGCCCGGTACATACGAACATTTTGGCAATGATGACGATTTGCGCCCTGCTACAAAATCTGCTACGCGTTGTGCCGGAGCAGACTGATGTTCAGGCGCTTGCGCTCGTGCTGACTGTTCCAACTGCTGTTGGAAAACCAAGCCTGCCAATGCTCCGTATTTTTCGGTTAGGTGAGCAAAATCTTCTGCTCTAATTTCGGTGACAAAACCCGAATTGGCGTATGGAGAATTACGATGCGAGGGCGACATACCATTTACTACCGATTCGCTCTCATCGGTCAGTGCCGGCACGATAAAACCGCCCGGGCACATGCAGAACGAATAGACGCCTCGCCCTCCGATCTGCGCTACGAGCGAGTACGCCGCCGCAGGGAGATACTCCATATCGGGGGAGCGATGATACTGTATTTCGTTGATTAGTTGCTGAGGGTGCTCAATGCGCACACCCATAGCGTAGGGCTTTGCCTCCAAGCGCACACCGCTTCGGTGCAACATATAGTATATATCGCGTGCGGAGTGTCCTGTAGCGATAACCACCGCTTGCGCCTCGACCTTGTCGCCACCTGCGATAACACCATCAACGCGACCATTGCGGAGAATCAACTCCTCGACTCTTCGCTCGAAATGTACCTCGCCTCCTGCTGCGCGTATGGTGTCGCGCATATCTGCAATTATTCGTGGCAACTTATCCGAGCCGATATGAGGGTGTGCCTCGTAGAGTATCTCGGGTGATGCACCGTGAAAGACAAGGCGTTGCAATGCACGATTGTAGTCACCACGCTTCTTGCTTCGGGTAAAGAGTTTTCCATCGGAGAATGTTCCTGCACCACCCTCGCCAAAGGCGTAGTTCGAGTCGGGGTTTACACCCTGATTGCGCTGAATTTTGGCGATATCTTTGCCTCGCTCCACCACCTCTTTACCTCGCTCGAAAAGTATCGGTTTGAAGCCCAACTCGATAAGTCGCAAGGCGCAATATAATCCAGCTGGTCCTGCACCTATGATGACAACCTCGGGCTTGCCTGCGACCAATGGGTAGTCGAAGTGGAGTGGTGCGGGTTGCTTCTCATTGTCGATGTAGGCCTCGAGCGAAAGATTAACCTTCAAAGCTCCGCGCCTTGCGTCAACCGAGCGTTTTACAATGCGCAATAATGCGATGTCGCTCTCTTTGATACGCAACTCACGCGCCACCAACGGAGTATAGAACTTCGCATCAGAGGCCTGCTTGGGCGAGAGAGTAAGGTTTACAATCTTTGGCATACAATTCGTTTTTACGAAGTGCAAATTTAGTACTTTTTCGCAAAACTTACAATAGTTAGACTCTAACGGCAACAGCCGAGGCGCGACACGCTGACCGAGAGCCTTTATCAAACGCACAAGCGACTGTCTGTAGGCAGTCGCTTGTGCGTAGCAATAGTGCGATATCGTGGCAGATTATCGAAATCACATCAACGGGACTTGAACGATTGTCGCAGGTTTGAGTAGTGCAAGAGTGTAAGAATGTGCAGAAAAACCGAAGGTTTGGAAGATTGGTTGAGAATAGATGCCAAACTTGTTTGAGCAGATATTTCTCAAACGATGTTCCAAAGTTGCGTAGCAACTCAGCACATTCGACAAGCGCAGACAACACTACCACACCGCCACCAATTGACCGAGTGCCTTTATCAAACGAAAACCGAGCAGATTTTTCTGCTCGGTTGAAGTGCGGATAAAGGGACTCGAACCCCCACGCCTCTCGGCACCAGATCCTAAGTCTGGCGTGGCTACCAATTACACCATATCCGCCTTGATGTGGGTGCAAAGGTAGTAAAAAATTGACAATTGACAATTTATAATTGATAATTTTTTGAAAATCTATACTTTTCGGAGGGGAAGAGGTAAACTCTGAGCGTGGTCAAGGCGCTAACCAATTAAGGACTAGCAACGGCTAGTAAGGGCTAGTAGGGGAGCGCGGTCACGGCGCAGGGGTTTCTGGGGGCGTTAGGGGCGTTAGAGGTGTTAGAGGCGCGCTTTAACTTTTAACTTTTAACTACTCTCAACTCTCAACTCTCAACTCTCAACTCTCCACTCAAAAAGTTTTCCGTTCGGCATAATTCTTGCCCTATTTTGGGGCAAAGGGAGTGGTGGGAAAAGGTAATTATTCTTTATCTTTGATATGTTTACACATCTTTCTGTTATTTTCTGTTTGCACACGCCCACCCTCCTTTTTTGTTAATAGTTATTCCACTTTGCGAGAAAATCGTTCTGATGAGCTCTTTTTGCACGAATCTGCGGATAGCGAAATGCTCACATACGCCAAGTATGTTAATCCTGCTTCGCAGGCTTTTCCTCCTCGCGGCTCGGCAAAGTGTGCAAGCACCCTCTGCCCTCGCTCCGCAGCGTCGGTTGCGCTTTCGCTCCCTTGCTTCGCACAAAAATAGTCTCATCATCTCCGATTTTGAATAGATTGTCTAATTTTTAATTTCTAATTAAAAGTTTTGGCAAAATTCTCAACTCTCAACTCTCAACTCTCAACTTTTTTTTCTACCTTTGTGCGATATTATGTAGTAATGGCAGATTATAAGAAGATAAATATCCGCAATAAGCGTGCGACTTTCGACTACGAGATACTCGAAGAGTATATAGCAGGTGTTGTCTTGGTGGGTACAGAGATCAAGTCTATCCGCCTTGGCAAAGCCTCGATGGTCGATTGCTACTGCTACTTCGAGAAGGGCGAACTATGGATTCGCGGTGTGAACATCTCCGAGTATGCGTGGGGTACTTGCAACAACCATATCCCCAAGCGCGATCGCAAGCTCCTGCTCAACCGCAAAGAGCTTTCGAAGTTACAACGCTCCTTGCAGGATAAGGGCTTAACCATTGTCGGATTGCGACTCTTTTTGAATGAGCGAGGTTTGGCAAAGGTAGCTATCGGACTTGCCCGAGGTCGTAAGGCATACGACAAGCGAGAGTACCTCAAAGAGAATGACGCGAAGCGTGAGATGGATCAGGCAATGAAGAAATGGAAGTAAAAATCATTCTGATTGACTCTTTTTGCACCTTACTTGCGGCGTAAATGCTCACATAGGTCGACTATGCTCCGCTTTCCGCCACTGCGTAACGCACAAAAATAGCCTAATCATTTATGATTTTTAAGAAAGGATAAGTAAAATAATTTTGCATTCTGCATTCTGCATTCTGCATTCTGCATTTTGAATTATAGAATATGGCACTGATTTTAGCAATAGAGACAGGAACGGATATTTGTTCGGTGGCGTTAGTTCGTGATGGCGAACTCGTGGCACTGCGTGAGAGCGATGAGGAGCGCAACCACGCCAAGAAAATAGCCGTATTTGTTGATGAGCTCTTGCGAGAGTGCGGTGTGGCAGCCGATGAACTCGACGCAGTGGCGGTATCGAAGGGCCCGGGCTCATATACGGGCCTGCGTATCGGTGTGTCGTTCGCAAAGGGCTTGTGCTATGGACAGAATATTCCGCTTGTGGCGGTGGGCTCGCTCGACTCGTTGGTCGAGGTGGCACGCGAGGATTACGAGGCGGGAATTATCGATGTTGAGAATTGGAACGATGCGACACTCTGTCCGATGATTGATGCACGCCGTATGGAGGTCTATACGCAGACTTTCAACTCGGAGGGCGTGGCGCAGAGCGATGTTGAGGCAAAGATAATAGACGGAGAGAGTTTCTCTGACGAGCGCAATTCGGGTAAGCCGTTTGTGATTTTCGGCAGTGGAGCAGCCAAGTGCGCGGAGGTTTTGGAGGGTGCAACACTTATAGAGGTTATCCCTTCGGCACGAGGTATGGCGCGATTGGCAGAGCAGGCTTTTGCCGATGGTAAGACCGAGGATGTAGCCTACTTCGAGCCGTTTTACCTTAAAGACTTTGTAGTCGGCACGGCGAAGAAATCTTTGCTCGAAAGAGTAACGGAAAGCAAAAAACACTAACGCCTCTAACGCCCCTAACGCCTCTAAACACAGTGGCTACAAAGGAGCAACAACATAAAGGAAAACAACAAACAAAACAATAAATATTAAAAGCTATGTCAGAATTTATCTATCAGGAGCCGCTCCCAATCGAGCGTGACAACACCGAGTATCGTCTTGTGACGAAGGATTATGTGAAGGTCGTTGAGTGTGATGGCCGTAAGATTTTGAAGGTAGACCCAAAGGGTATCGAACTCCTCGCAAAGGAGGCTTACACCGATGTATCGTTCTACCTCCGTTCTGCACACTTGCAGAAGTTGCGTAACATCTTGGAGGACAAGGAGGCTACCGACAACGACAAGTTCGTGGCTTACACAATGTTGATGAACTCGTGCGTGGCAGCCGAGGGCGAGTTGCCAACTTGCCAGGATACAGGTACTGCAATCTGCGTGGCTCACAAGGGCGAAGATGTTTGGACCGGCGCAGAGGACGCAGAGTATATCTCGCGTGGTGTTTACGAAACCTACAAGGAGCGCAATCTCCGCTACTCGCAGGTTGTGCCTATCACTATGACCGATGAGCATAATAGTGGCACAAACCTCCCTGCACAGATTGATATCTACGGTGGTCACCCGGGTATGGAGTATGAGTTCCTCTTCCTCACAAAGGGTGGTGGCTCGGCAAACAAGACCTTCCTCTATCAGCAGACCAAGGCGTTGTTGAATGAGGAGTCGCTCGTAAAGTTCTTCAAGGAGCATATCAAGGACCTCGGTACTTCGGCGTGTCCTCCATATCACCTCGCAGTCTGCATCGGTGGTACTTCGGCAGAGATGTGTCTTGCAACCGTGAAGAAGGCTTCGGCAGGCTACCTCGATGAACTCCCAACTTCGGGAAATGAGGGTGGTCGTTGCTTCCGCGATTTGGAGTGGGAGGAGAAGATTCTCAAGATTTGTCAGGAGATGGGTATCGGCGCACAGTTTGGTGGTAAATATCTCGTACACGATGTTCGCGTTATCCGCGCACCTCGTCACGCCGCTTCTTGCCCTGTTGCAATCGGTGTAAGCTGTTCGGCAGACCGTAATATCAAGGCGAAGATTACCCCTGAGGGTATCTTTGTGGAGCAGTTGGAGAAGAATCCGGCTCGCTTCCTCCCTGCAGAGGCACCTGCAATGACTCCTGCTGTTGATATTGACCTCGATGAGGGTATGGATAAGGTGCGTGAGATTTTGACGAAATATCCAATCAAGACTCGTCTTAATTTGAAGGGTACTCTTATCGTGGCTCGTGATATCGCTCACGCCCGTATCAAGCAGATGCTTGACGAGGGTAAGCCAATGCCTGAATACTTCAAGAATCACCCTGTATATTATGCAGGTCCTGCAAAGACTCCTGCCGGATATGCATCTGGCTCGTTTGGTCCTACTACCGCAGGTCGTATGGACCCATATGTTGACCTCTTCCAGAAGCACGGTGGCTCTATGGTTATGGTAGCGAAGGGTAATCGCTCCAAGGCTGTTACCGATGCTTGCCACGACAACGGTGGCTTCTACCTCGGCTCAATTGGTGGTCCTGCTGCAATTCTCGCTAAGAACTCTATCAAGAGTGTAGAGGTTGTTGACTTCCCTGAACTCGGTATGGAGGCTGTCCGCAAGATTTATGTGGAGAATTTCCCAGCCTTCATCATCGTAGATGATAAGGGTAACGATTTCTTCGCAGATTTCGCTCATTAAAATTGTTTTATAGGGTATTTTCTGCGTTACGCTTCGGTCGCTGAGTTGCTCACATAGGCTTACTATGCTACGCACTCAGCGCCTTGCAAGCCTTGAAAATCCTCCTCTAAAAGCAATTTTAAGGTTGTGGTATTTTAGCCTAACCATTGACGATTTTGAATATGTTGGTACTCATAAGCAATTTTTTGGTTGTGGGTTGCGTTAATACTTTGTAGAGTAGAATTAAATAACTCTTAATTCTCAATTTTTAATTCTTAATTCGACAGATGGTGCTTTTCAGAAAGGTACTAACTTTAATTTTCGCACTTCTTGCCATCTTCTCGGTAACAGCTGCCGAGGAGGTGTCATTTACGCTCAATGCGCCGATGATAGCATCGGTGGGCGAGGCGTTCCGCATTGAGTTTGAACTCAATGCCAAGCCCGATAGAGATTCGTTTGTGCCGCCATCGTTCGAGGGTTTCGATGTCGTGGCTGGACCTTCGGTATCGCAAGGTAGCTCGGTGCAGATTATCAACGGCGAAATGACCAAGAGCATAAGTTATGCGATAACCTATGTGCTTCTTCCTCAAAAGGCGGGAACTTTTGCCATTGCTCCGGCTACTATCGAGGTCAAGAAAAAGAGTTACTCGACACAGCAGACAATGATCGAGGTGCGCAGTGGCGAGCAGGAGGGTGGTGCATCACAGCAGAACAACCGCCAGGAGGGCGAGTCGCTTGAGAGCAAGGCGCATCGCAGTGTTGCAAAAGAGGATCTGTTGCTACGACTTGAATTATCGAAGAGAACAGCCTATTGTGGAGAGCCGATTCGTGCAATTCTGAAACTCTATAGCCGTGCCAACATTGCCGGCTCGGAGGGGGCGAAGATGCCGGCATTCAACGGCTTCTGGTCGCAACAGGTTGATATCGAGCAAGGTCCTTTCCGCGAAACTCTGAACGGCAAGGTCTATGAGGCATACAATATCGCCGAGTATCTGCTCTATCCACAGCAGTCGGGAACGCTCACCATCGAGCCTGCCGAATTGACTGTTGTGGCACAGGTTATGGTGCGCTCAAATCGAGGCTTTGATCCATTCTTTGGAGGTGGTCACGAGGTCTATAATGTGCGCCGTGCGCTGAAAACACCCGAAGTAAAGGTGCAAGTCAAGGAGTTCCCTGCTGGTGCTCCAGCTTCATTTGCAGGTGCGGTAGGTCGCTACACTATGTCGCACGCACTTTCGGCATCGCGTGTGGCTGCAAACTCGGCAGCAAAGCTGCAACTCACAATCTCGGGTACGGGAAATCTCAACTTTATATCGGCTCCAACACTCTCGTTGCCTACATCGTTTGAGTTGTACGATGTTAAGAGCGAGGAGAAGTTGCAGACCTCGGCTTCGGGGAGTGTGGGATATCGCCGTTTTGACTATCCGTTTATTGTGCGTGCCGAGGGTGATTACGAAATCGCACCTGTCGAATTTACCTATTTCGACTTGGAGAAGAAAAAGTATGTAACCCTTGCTACACCACCTTTGAACATAGTTGTACTGCCCGACAAAAATGCAGCAACTACGACTCAACAATCTGTGTCGATGGGTGTAAAGCGTGAAGATGTACGCCTTTTGGGCGAGGATATTCGCTTTATCAAACTTGGTGCGCCGGCACTGCGCTCGGTGGTTGCGCCGTTCGTTCTCTCGCCACTCTATTGGTTGGTTGTGATGCTGATGTCGGTTGTGGCGACAGTGGTATATTTTGTTGTGAGAAAGTATATCCGCGATAGTCGTAATGTGGTACTTGTCAAGGGTAAACGAGCCAACAAAATGGCAATCAAGCGTTTCCGCATTGCCGAGAAGTATATGCGTGAGCAGGACCGCAGGGCATTCTACGAGGAGATGTTGCGTGCGCTGTGGGGTTATCTTGGCGATAAGTTCAATATCCCTGTGGCAGACCTTACCCGTGAGGTTGTGCGTGAGGAGTTGTCGAAGCGAGGTGCTTCAAATGAGGCGGAGAGCATTATTGTGGTTATTGCTCGTTGCGAAGAGGCTCAATACTCGCCTGCAACAACTGCGGAGATGAAGGATATTTACGAAGAGGGTATTGATGCAATATCGAAAATCGAGTCGGCAATTAAAAAGTAGCAAAAGATGAAGAGAATAATCATATTGACGGCTTTGCTCTTGATGTCGGTGGTTGGTGTTATGGCGCAGACCTCGGCAGAGCGTTGGGAGGCGGGAAACAGAGCCTATATCGAGGGTAACTACGATAAGGCTATCGAGGAGTATACCGCCATTCTTGATGGTGGTGAGTACTCGATGAAGTTGTACTACAACCTTGCCAATGCCTACTTTAAGGCAGGGGCAAATGGTAAAGCTATACTATATTATAACAAGGCGTTGCGCATAGCCCCTTCGCAGGAGGATATTCGCCACAACCTCGCCTTGGCAGAGGCTCAAACCAAAGACCGTATTGCGGTAATACCCGAGTTCTTCTTAAATCGTTGGTTGCGTACCCTGCGTAACTCGATGAGTTGTACGGCGTGGAGTGTGTTGTCGCTATTGATGTTTGGTGCAATGTTGGCGTTTGGTCTGCTATTTCTGCTGGCATCGCAAGTCAGATGGCGCAAGGTAGGCTTCTATGGTGCTTTGTGTGCTTTTGTGTTGTTTGTTGCAACGACCTCGTTTGCGGTATCTTCACGCAACGATATGCTCTCGCACAATGAGGCTATCGTGATGGGAACGGCGATATCGGTCAAGAGTTCGCCCGACCGTTCGGCTACCGATTTGTTCGTCTTGCATGAGGGTACAAAGGTTAAGGTACTCACCGAGGTTGATGAGTGGGTTGAGGTTGTTATTGCCGATGGCAAAAAGGGTTGGACCGAGCGCAAAAATATAGAAGAGATTTAATAAGTGAGTAGTGAGTAGAGAGTAGTGAGTAGTTGAAAAATAATTCTGCATTCTGCATTTTGCATTCTCTCGTCTCTCGTCTCTCGTCTTTCGTCTAAAAGAAGATTTATGTCGAAACTATTGGATAATGTTGTTGGGGAGTTATCTCGCTTGCCCGGTATAGGTCGCAGAACGGCTCTGCGTTTGGCGATGCACCTGTTGCGTCTCGAGGAGGAAGATGTTGTGGCGATGGGGGAGAGTATGATTGACTTCCGCACAAAGATTTGTCGTTGTGCCAAGTGCAACAATCTCTCCGATACGGAGATTTGCGATGTATGCGCCGATACAACGCGCGACACCTCGACAATCTGCGTGGTGGAGCAGGTATCCGACCTACTATCTATCGAAAAGACTCACCAATATCGTGGAGTTTATAGCGTTTTAGGTGGCGTTATATCGCCTATGCAGGGCATTGCACCGTCCGATTTGCGCATAGACCTTCTGCTCGACCGTATCGCTATGGGCGAGGTGAAGGAGGTGATAATCGCTATCTCGGCATCGGTTGAGGGCGAAACGACAATGTTCTATCTTATGAACTGCCTGAAACGCTTTCCTCACCTGAAAATTACCACCATTGCACGAGGTATCGGCTTTGGTGATGAGTTGGAATATGTTGATGAATTGACCATTACACAGGCGTTGATGAATCGCCGTGAGGTCACAAAAAATTAGTATTATGAAAAAGATATTTGCTCTATTGATGGTTGCCGTATTGGCGGTTGGTTGTTGCTCGTCGTGTCGTTGGCGTTATAAGAATGCCAAGCCTTTGGAGGGTACCGTGTGGCATCTTGTGAAGATTGGTGGCGAGAGTTACACCTTCCCTGCCGATGAGTTTAATATCATCTTGAATGAAAACTCCCTCGGTGGTCGTGGTGCATGCAACAGCCTGCTCGGTCAGTACGCTACGGGCGATAAGTTCGCTTTGCGCTTCTCACATCTCGGCTCAACCAAGATGCTCTGTCCGCACAATGAGGATTTGGAGATGAAGATGATACAGATTCTCTCGCAAACCACCCACTACGATATTGACTATGATATGTTGATGTTGATGCGGGAGGGGACAATCCTTGCGGTATTCAAAGCCCTACCAGAAAACAAATAAAAGGCGAACTTCTGCGTTACATAAGAAAAATAATTTTTAATTTTTAATTCTCAATTCTTAATTATAATAGCGACCGAAACTCTCGGTCGCTATTTTTTTGGATACAATGTCCTGTTTGGTGTTGTCTATTTGCTAAATATTTTCTAATTTTGTAGCGCTGAGTGGTTTGTTTGTGCAACCACACGGCAGACATAGAAAGTGTTTTCGCAGTCCTTAATCGAAAATGTGGAAGTTTTCAAGACAGTAGGACAACGGACAACACCTATTTCTTGTATATATGCGATTGGTATGTTCTATGCCAATTTATAGCTATATACAGGTGTGGGGCATTGTATCGTTTATTACTGTCAGGTCATTCCACAACCTTCGATTAGATAGACGGAAATTCAACTCCACACTTTCTTTTTATAAATAACCCACCGCATAGGAGTTGCTACGGTAACGGAAACTTAAATTTGTTATGAGAAAAGTTTTATTTGTTGCAATGGCAATGTTGATGGCATGCCCTGCAAGTTTTGCACAAGATGCAAAAGAGATTCGTAAAGAGCGACAAACAATTAGTCGGTTAGCGAAGAGTGAGTTGACCTCGAAGGTTGACAAGACCACTCAAAAAGAGGCGAAACGCCTAAAAAAAGAGGGTTGGGTGGTAACTCCGGGCGCACTACCATTAGAGAAGCAATTAGAGCGCTCTTTTAGAATGGAGTATGAGTATGATGCCAATTTATTCCCTAAGTATATTATGGCAAATGCTCAGTCTATTGCCGAAAATTATGATGCTGCGAAGACAGCGGCAACTTCATTAGCAATTACTAATTTGGCCGGACAAATTCAAACGGAGGTGACTGCTCTGATCGAAAACACTGTCGCAAACAAGCAACTTTCAGCAGAGGAAGCTGCGAGTATTACCGAGACAGTGATGGCTAGTAAGAATTTGATTAGTCAATCAATTGGCAGAACGCTTGTCGTAGTGGAGTGCTATCGCATTCTGAATAATAAGAATCGAGAAGTAATGGTGCGCATCGCCTATAGCGGTGAAATGGCCAAGCAAGCAGCAAAAAACGCGGTGCGTAGTGAACTTGAGAAAAAAGGAGCTAAACTGCACGAACAATTGGATAAAGCACTAGGCCTGTAATGAAACTGATAATTATTGTATTGTCAATGTTTTGCTTTTTCTCGGCAACAGCACAGCGTGTAGTTACTGTTAGTGGAGAATATCGATATGTTGTACCTGGTGATGTGCCATTAAATAGAGCAAAACAGATCGCCATTGACAAAGCTCGAAATGCGGCGATTGCCAACGAATTCGGACAAGTTGTGTCGCAGTCAACAAACACAACTATTCATACCACGGAAGCAAAGTCGAGTGTTAAATCTAACAGTTATGCTTCGACCGAATCGAGGGCAGTTTGGTTGAGTGATACAGCCGAGCCAAAGGTTGATATATCATACGAAAACGATGTAATGGTGATAACCGCATCGGTGTGTGGCAAAGTCAGAGAGCTGAAAACCGCAGAGGTAGAGCTGAAAATGCAAATACTTAACAATGGTATTGAAACAGACCGATTTAAGAGCAATGACAAAGTTACAATTAAACTGAAATCTCCTGTGAGTGGATATGTGGCTATATTCTTCCGTGATGATAATGCAGGTGTTATTTCTTGTATGATGCCGTACGAGAATGAGAACGGTACTGCAAGAGAGGTTAAAAGCAACAAAGAATATATATACCTCTCTACGGAAGACCCAATTTATCCATACAAAGAACAAACAATTTTAGTTACGGATAAGACGGTTGAGTTTGATACTTTTATTCTTGTCTTTTCGAAAAAATCATTCTCAATGCCTGCAACAGAAGCAGGAGAGTTTGTTCCCGAATTATCGGTTGAGAATTTTCAGAAATGGTTACGCCGCAATCGTATCAATGACGAGACAATGCAGACAATAGAAAAAACAATTCAAATACACAAATAACACAAACTATTATGAAGAGAAAAATATTTACCCTTATTGTAGCATTATGCTATATTATTTCAGGATGTACGACATACAAACCATTTATGTCGAATGCAACGGAGAACCCAATAGAGCAGAAACTGCCAAAAATGGAGGTTGAGTGGTACACTGGTGATATCAAAGGTGCAAATGTTGATTTTGCAAAAACGATTGTTCGTAACGAAATGAACCACAATATTCTATCCAAAACAGGACAAAAGAAAGGAAGTATTGATGTGGAGTTCAAAAAGTTGCACCTAAAGTGTAATTTAGTACCGCTTGTTTTATCTGCTTTTACATTATATTCAGTAAATCTTTTGGGTGTACCAATTGCGGTTAATAAAGTCGATGTCATATTGTCTTTTACTTTAAGGGATATTAATGGAAATGTATTGGATACTTATGAATATGAGGCAAATAGGCAATCTACAATGGGTTGGTATTATGGAAAAGATGCTTCTGTCTGTATGGTAGAAGCAGTCAAAGAGATAATGAAAAAATTTAGGAATGATGTTAATTCCAAAACAACTACTTTAATAGCCAAGTTGGATAATACCACCACTCCTATGCCTGCCTATTATGCAGCAATAACTCAACCAATGAATGCGAAAAATAAGGTTACAATCCAATCCGATGTTGATAAAAATATCCCTCAAACCAACACCAAGTCAAATGAGACATACGCATTGATTATTGCGAACGAAGATTATCAATTTGTTGACGATGTTAATTTTGCAGCACACGATGGAGAGGTGTTTAAAGAGTATTGTATTAAGACATTAGGTATTCCGGAACGACAAATACGCTATTGTGCAAATGCTTCGTATGGAGTTATCTCGGGAAGTGTAGATTGGTTGAAATACGCCCTTAATAATTTTGATGGAGCAAAAGCGATTGTTTACTATTGTGGTCATGGTATTCCAGATGAAAAAACTGGAGATGCCTACATTATCCCGGTTGATGGTAAGGGAACAAATACTACCACTTGTTATAGCCTAAATTCTCTCTATACCGCATTGGCAAACACAAAGGCATCGAATATAACATATTTTATGGACGCTTGTTTTACAGGCGCCAATAAGGAGGGAAGTATGTTGGTGGCTGCTCGTGGAGTTGCTCGTGAAGCAAAAAAGGAGACTCTGCAAGGAAACTCTGTTGTCTTCTCTGCTTCCAGTGGAGATGAAACGGCAATGACATACCCTGAAAAAGGTCACGGAATGTTTACCTATTTCTTATTGAAAAAGTTGCAAGAAACAGCAGGTAATGTTTCTTACTCTGAATTGGCTACCTATATTAACTATAATGTAAAGAAAGAGGCTTTTCTAATCAATGACAAACCACAGACTCCGATTGTAGCAACTAGTACATCTGCAACAAATAGTTGGAGGACAATGACACTTAAATAGATCAGTTCTCTTAGCTAAAATTTCCTAAACAGCCAATGGCTAACGGCTCACAGCCAAGCGATAGCGACCGAAACTCTCGGTCGCTATTTTTTGTGGTATGGTTTGTGCGATGGTTTAGGGTGATATTTCAAAAAACCTTAAAACATATTACTATGAAAAAAACAACAACCAAATGCACAACCGACACTTGTGCCATTGACACTACTGATGGTCGTCTTACAGTGGCTCCTACCGAGTTTATCCCACAATCGCCAACCTCTCCCGAGGTGGCGTATAAGATGGTTAAAGACGAAACATATCCACAGACACAACCTCGCCTTAACCTCGCAACTTTCGTTACGACCTATATGGACGAGTACGCCACAAAGTTGATGAACGAGGCGGTGAATATCAACTATATTGACGAAACG
>JAZPYA010000032.1:0-3966 GCA_045543935.1 Alistipes sp. | reverse complement strand
GACCGCTTGGCCTCCGACTTTCAATGCCGGAGGTTCGAACCTTACGAACCACGACACGGCGGATATCGATGTAACCATCCTCAATGGCTCGAATACCTATATTGCAGGTATCTGCGGCTATGTAAGTGCTAATGGTGTGGATCTCCTCAACAAGGGCGATATCACTGTTAATGGCTCCATCGCTGCTCTTACTCTGATTAGTGGTGGCTACTCGCACTCGAATCTATCGAACACCACCCTTACACGCGTCGGAAACGAGGGTAACATTACCGTTAATGCCAACTGTGCGGGCGACACCCGTATTGCAGGTTTGCAGGGTGATAGCAACACTATCCAGACCTGGGTAGATTGCTATAACAAGGGTAATATCACATTCTCGGCAACTGCAAAGGCGACGAAGGCTCTCCGAATTGGTGGATTGATGGCGTATTCGCGAAATGCCAATATCGTACAAACTCTCAGCAACTGCTACAATACCGGAAATATCACTATCGAGAAGGGTGCCACAATATCTTGCATTGAGTACCTCGGAGGTCTCATCGGCCAGGCGACGCACGTGTCGCCGGTTGTAGAGAATAATATCTTCAATACGGGTAATATTGTTGTGAACAACGAGGGTAATACGGCAAACAATGTCTTTGTAGGAGGTGTCGTGGGCCACACTGCGGTATCAATTTCGAATGCCGACAGCTATTGCAGCCTCGAATCGGACTACTACACCGAGAATATAGGTTGGGTTACCGGCTCTGTCCGAGTGAATGGTAGCGTAGTGGCGGCAAACTGCAAGATTGGCGGTAAGACGATGGGTATCGACGAGATTGACGAGTCGTTTAAGGAGATAACTATTGATGGTTCCAACTTCAAGAACTATATTTATGGTAGCAGAAATCAGACAAATTGGGAGGGAACTTCCAACTATGATGGTTGCTCCTTCTTGTCCGAAAAACCAACCCCATCAACCACTACAACCGAGCAATAACCTTTAACACCATTAACGACTATGAAAAACTATTTGAGACCAGAATTTGAGGTTTTCGAGGTGGCTGTTGAGGGCGGCTACGGCGATAGTGTGGCTCTACCGGGCTTCGGCACCGAGAGCGACGAGTTCGTGTACTAAACAGATTTTGAGATATTAAGCGTTGGGGCTAATCGATTTCTTACCGATTAGCCCCAAACTTTTTTAACGAGTAGAGAGCAGTTGCTTGGTGAGACGTCCCCTAAACTCCCTAAATTCTCTAAACTCTCTAAATCCCTTAGTAGCCTTTAATCTATTGCCCTATCCTAACGCCACATCGAGTACCATCATCAGCGCGAAGCCGACGGCAAAGCCGATGGTTGGGGCGTTGGAGTGGTCGCCGTGCTGTGATTGCGGAATAAGCTCCTCGACAACAACATATATCATCGCTCCTGCTGCAAAGGCAAGCATGTACGGGAAGGCCCCCGTGAGGTATTCGATGCAGAGAATCGTGATAATGGCCGATATAGGCTCGACAATTCCCGATAGCGCACCATAGGCAAAGGCTCGTTTGCGCGAGTTGCCCGATGCTCGCAGAGGCAACGATATTATAGCCCCCTCGGGGATGTTCTGAATGGCAAGACCTATGGCGAGTGCCAACGCTCCGGCGAAGGTCATCCCAACCTCTCCTGTTAGAAGTCCCGCAGCGACAACTCCTACGGCCATACCCTCGGGAATGTTGTGGAGTGTTACGGCAAGTACCAACATCGAGGAGCGTCCCAACTTCGACTTTGGCCCTTCGGGAACGTTGCTGTCGGGGTGGAGGTGAGGGGTGAAGGTGTCGAGGAGAAGCATAAAGAGTACGCCAAGCAGGAAGCCTACTGTTGCGGGCACCCAAGCGAGTTTCCCCATCTCTGCCGATTCGTTCATTGCAGGGATTAGGAGCGACCATACAGAGGCCGCAACCATCACTCCCGAGGCAAATCCGAGGAGTATTCGTTGGATGCGCTCGGCAAATCTCTCGCCGACAAGTAGCACCGATGCTGCACCTACGACAGTGCCTGCAAAAGGTATCAATAGTAGTGGTGTAATCTCTGAAATCGTCATATTTTATCGCCTTTTCTCCCTGCAAATATAGCAAAATGGGTGCAAAGCAAAAAATTAAGAATTAAGAATTAGAAATTATTCTTTTCTCGCCAAATATTCCTTGTGAAAACAACCCCCTTCTCACACGATTTTGTCGAAAAATCAAAAAGTTTTCCGCTTTCCGCTTTCCGTTTTAAGTTTTTTTTGTACCTTTGCAGCCGATTAACCTATTGTGGGTTAGTGAAAACCATTTATTAACAATTAAAATTTTATAGCATTATGGCTGTTAAAATTCGTTTGGCACGACATGGTAAGAAGGGTTATGCTTTCTATCACATTGTCGTTGCAGATAGCAGAGCGCCACGTGATGGTAAATTTATCGAGAAGTTTGGTACTTACAACCCAAACACGAATCCTGCTACGATCGACCTTAACTTCGAGCAAGCTTTGGGTTGGTTAATGAAGGGCGCACAACCTACTGATACTGCTCGTGCGATTCTTTCGTACAAGGGCGTATTGTACAAGAAACACCTGCTCGGTGGCGTAGCTAAGGGCGCTTTCTCGGAGAGCGATGCTGAGGCTAAGTTCAACAAGTGGCTTGGTGAGAAGGAGGGCAAGGTAACCGCTAAGGTAAACAAGTTGGCTGCTGAGGCTAACGCTGACAAGAAGGCTCGCCTTACTGCTGAGGCTGCCGTTAAGGAGGCTCGTGCTGCTGCTATCGCAGAGCGCAAGGCTGCTGCTGAGGCTGAGGCTGCTGCCGCAGCTGCTGAGGCAACTGAGGAGGCTCCTGCTGAGGAGGCAACCGAGACACCTGCTGAGGAGTAGGTCAAAAGATGTTGACGGTAGGGCGCATAACCAAACTCTTCGGAGTAAAGGGAGAGGTCGTAATAAACCTCTACGACACCCTGCCCGACAACTTCAACTGGGAGGAACAACCCTTCTTCACGAAAGTGGAGGAGTTGGTAGTTCCTCTTTTTTGTGACTCATTCGCTCGCCGCGGTCAGCGCAGTGCTGTTGTGGCATTTGCCGATATCGACAACGAGAAGCGTGCCGAGATGATTCTCGACCACGAACTTATGATTGAGGTTGAGGAGAGCGATGATGACGAGTTCTACTTTGACGATTTAATCGGTTTCGAAGTGCGCATCGGTCGCGCCAAGGGCGAGTTGGTCGATTTCTACGACAACGAGTTCAACCCACTCTTCGAGATTGAACTAAAAGGCAAACGCCACCTTATTCCTGCCGTTGAGGAGTTTATCGCAGCGATAGATTTCGATAAACGCACCATCAAATTTGTTCTGCCCGAGGGGCTGATAGAGTAGGGTGCAGAGATAGTTATTGATAAAAAAATAGAGATGGACTTCAAAAGCCCATCTCTATCTTTTTGCACCCTTAAGTGAATTAAGCCAAAGGCTTAACGCTTACATAAGAGCGATTGTCGCGCTTCTTTGTGAAGACTACTGTACCGTCAACCAATGCGAAGAGGGTGTGGTCCTTGCCCATACCTACATTCTCGCCTGCATTGTGAACTGTACCACGCTGACGAACGATGATGTTGCCTGCCTTAGCAAACTGACCACCGAAAAGCTTCAAACCGAGTCGTTTGCTCTCCGACTCACGGCCGTTCTTTGAACTACCAACACCTTTTTTGTGTGCCATACTTCTCTAACAGTTTTTTAGGTTATGCAACAATGTCCTCAATCAAAATTTGCGAAAGATACTGGCGATGACCGTTGCACTTCTGATAACCAGTTCTACGCTTCTTCTTAAACACCAAGACCTTGTCGTCCTTGAGGTGCTTGAGAATCTTACACTTTACGCTAGCGCCTTTTACAACAGGTGCGCCAACCTTAACCTGACCGCCATTCTCTACGAGCAGGACCTTGTCGAAGCTCACAGACGAATCAACCTCGCCCGCAAGACGG
>JAZPYA010000031.1:0-13999 GCA_045543935.1 Alistipes sp. | reverse complement strand
CCCCCATAAAGCAGTTGCAGACTGCGCCCCTAGAAATCGTTGCGCCGTGATAATGATAAGAGTTCAGAAAACGAAAAAGCTAACAATAATGACTAACCCATTGCAACTACCAATATTTAAGCGCATTTCATGCCTTGTCGATGAACGAGGTGTGGAGGCATATGTTGTGGGTGGATATGTCCGCGACTACTATCTGCATCGCCCTTGTACCGATATCGATGTGGTGGTTGTGGGTAGTGGTATCGAGATAGCCGAAGCACTTGGTCGAGAGCTTAAAACTAAAGTGTCGGTCTTTAAGACCTTCGGAACGGCAATGTTGCACGCTGATGGTTACGAGGTGGAGTTTGTGGGGGCAAGAAAGGAGTCCTACTCGCCCGACTCGCGCAAACCGCATGTCGAAGATGGCACTATCGAAGATGACCAACGCCGCCGTGACTTTACCATAAATGCTATGGCGTGGTCGCTCAATGGCAAAAACTTTGGCGAGTTAGTCGATCCGTTTGACGGAATGTACGATCTCGAAGATTGTATTATCTGCACCCCGTGCGACCCCGATATAACATTCTCCGATGACCCTCTGCGAATGATGCGTGGTATTCGCTTTGCTTCGCAACTCGGCTTCGAGTTGGAAGACGAGACTTTCGAGGCGATGAAGCGCAACCGTGAGCGCATCAAAATTGTGTCGCAGGAGCGCATCATAACAGAACTGAATAAAATTGTCGCATCGCCCGTTCCTTCGATTGGTTTTGAACTGCTCGAACTGACCGGCTTATTGGAGATAATTTTCCCCGAAATGCACGCCCTCTGCGGTGTGGAGCGCAGGGGCAATCACGCCCATAAAGACAACTTCAAACATACGCTGAAAGTACTTGATAATGTGGCTCGTAAGAGCGATGATTTGTGGTTGCGCTGGGCGGCTGTGATGCACGATATCGCAAAGCCGAAATGCAAATCTTACGACCCTCGTATCGGTTGGTCGTTCCACGGTCACGAGGTGCTTGGCTCGAAGATGGTGCAACCGATTTTTCGCCGTCTGAAATTGCCACTTGGCGAGACTATGAAGTTTGTACAGAAGATGGTCTTTTTGCACCTGCGACCAATTATTTTGGCGGAGGATGTGGTAACCGATTCGGCGGTGCGCCGTCTGCTTTTTGAGGCGGGCGATGATGTCGAAAAGTTGATGACTCTCTGCGAGGCGGATATTACATCGGGCATTGAGAGCAAGGTGAAACGCTTTTTGGCGAATTTCGAGTTGGTGCGCGAGAAGATGCGTGACTTGGAGGAGCGCGACCGCATTCGTAATTTCCAACCGCCAATTACGGGCGATATAATAATGAAGGAGTACGATATTGCCCCTTGTGCGGTGCTTGGCGAGATAAAGGAGATAATCAAAAATGCCATTCTCGATGGCGAGATACCGAACGAATATGATGCCGCCCACTCACTAATGGAACGGCTAGCAGAGGAGCGAGGACTGAAAAAGCGATGAAATTTCATCGCTTTTTTTGTTGAGGGGACTCTGGAGCATATTACAGCGTGGGGGGGGAGAGGCATTGGGGGCGTTAGAGGTGACACGGTCAAGACGCAATAGGATAGGGGTAATAGGGATTATAGGGTCGCGCACCCTTACTATCCGTTACTTGCCCTTACTATCCGCTACTACCCCTTATTAATTCGCGCCCACAACCAGGATTTGAACGGTCGCAGCAGTTGAGAGGTGACCGAAGTGAGGTTGTTGCAATCGAAGATTGTCGGGGTTGTGTGGCGATGTGTGAAAACTTATTTTCAAACATAATCGCTACGCAAACACGAATATCTGCGACAGCAGACAACAACCGAGCGAAGACAAGTCGCCCGAGACGCCACCGACTGAACGAATCCCTCTCTTTCTGCCACAAAAAAAAGAGCAGTTAAGAGGGATTGACTTCGTAGCCGCTTCGCGTCTGCTCGTCTTTCCCTTGCCTCGCCGGCGGGCTCCTTGCACAGAGCAGTAGAGGGATTCGAACGGCAAAGCCGTCACCGACGAGGTAGCGTAGTCGCAATCTGCGGCTCGCGATTAGCCGAGGAGGTAACCCCCTCCACAAAGTTTGCAATCCCTCTCTTTTCGTTGTTATGTTGATACCACAACACTCTGTGTTGTTTTTGTTTGATAGCACACTCCGTAAATTCATTTACGAGATGGGCTATCAAACAAAAAAACCTGCAAGATTTGCAGGCGGTATCAACATAACAAAAAAGAGCAGTATCTCTACTGCTCTGAGCGGAAAGAGAGGGATTCGAACCCCCGGAGCCTCTCAGCTCATCGGTTTTCAAGACCGGCGCATTCGACCACTCTGCCATCTTTCCGAGCGCAAAGGTACAACCTTTTTTCTATTTTGCAAAATTTTTCGCAAAAAGTTGAAATTTCGCACTATATTTTGTAACTTTGCGAGTTGAAATGACTCTTTGCTCTTGAAAGAGCAGTACAAAAAGAGTCCATCGGAACGATTTACGGAACAAAGAGCAATAAGTTAACAAACAAAATAAAAAAGAAAAAAGTATGGGAAGAGCATTTGAATATCGCAAAGCACGAAAGATGAAGAGATGGGGTCACATGGCTCGTGTCTTTACGAAAATTGGCAAGGAGATTGAGATTGCGGTTAAGGCAGGTGGTAGCGATCCATCGGCAAATACGAGATTGCGTATCTTGATGCAGAATGCGAAGGCAGAGAATATGCCTAAGGAGAATGTGGAGAGAGCAATCAAGAGAGCAACAGAGAAGGATGCAGCAGATTACAAGGAGGTAGTATATGAGGGATATGGTCCTCACGGCGTAGCATTCTTGGTAGAGACTGCAACAGACAACACCAATCGTACTGTAGCGAATATCCGTATGTACTTCAACAAGTGTGGTGGCGCACTCGGAAACTCGGGTTCGGTAGGTTTTATGTTCGAGCATAAGTGCGTATTCAAGTTCAAGGCAGAGGGTGCAGATCCGGAGGAACTTGAGCTTGAGATGATCGACCTCGGCGTAGATGAGTTCTATGTAGAGGAGGACGGCATCAATGTCTATGCTCCATACGAGTCGTTCGGTACTATCCAGAAATGGCTTGACGACCAAGGTTTCGAGATTGTATCGGGAGAGTCAGTTCGTATTCCTACCGACACAAAGGAACTTGATGCAGAGGGTCGCGAATCTATCGAAAGACTCGTTGAGAAGTTGGAGGAGGACGATGATGTGGTAAATGTTTACCACACAATGGCCGAGACCGAGAGCGAGGAGTAAATTTTTATTTAGAGTATAACGGTATGAATAATAAGTATGCTCTACCCAAAGATGGTGGTTTAATTGCCGATGAGGCATTCAAAGATTTGACAAGACGCTACGAGAAGATAGCGCTTCAGGTCTATGAAAATGAGTATGTCGGGGTGCGATATGCTGCGGACAACATAGTATCTGCAATCAATGCGCACACCGAGCAACGCCCTTTTGTACTTGGACTTACTACAGGCAAAACCCCTATCGGTCTCTATCGCGAACTCGTAAAGCGCTACAAGGCAGGAGAGGTTAGTTTTGCCAATGTTGCGGTATATAGTTTAGATGAGTTTTACCCTATTCTGCCAACCGAGAAGCAGAGTCGCAACTATCGTATCCACGAGGAGTTGCTCGACCATATCGATATCCGCCCTGAGAATATCAACTTCCCTGATGGAACACTCCCTCGCGAGGAGTTGTCAAACTTCTGCGCAAACTACTGCAAGGGGGATATCGATTTGATGATTATCGGCGTGGGCGAAGATGGGCAGGTAGGCTTCAATGAGCCTGGCTCATACGCCAAGTCGAACACTCGTTTGGTGCAGTTGTCGTATCAGACTCGCAAGGTACAGTCCAAAGCTTTCAACGGATTGGAGAATACGCCGAAGATGGCTATCACGATGGGCATCGGCACTATAATGAAGGCGAAGCGCATTATAGTTATGGCGTGGGGCGAGGGTAAGTCGCAGATTATCCGCCGCATTGTCGAAGGTAATATCTCGGAGCAAGTTCCTGCATCGTATCTGCAGGAGCACTCCAACATCGAGATGATAATTGACGAGGGTGCAGCATCGCAACTCACTCGCGTACAGACACCTTGGCTTGTAGGCTCGTGCCAATGGACTCCAAAATTCACTCGCAAGGCGGTAGTTTGGTTGTGCGGAGTGGTTAATAAACCTATATTGAAACTTACACACAAAGACTATATCGAAAACTCGCTTGGCGAGTTATTGGAGCAAGGACGCTCCTACGATATGATAAATATCGATGTCTTCAACGACCTGCAACACACTATTACGGGTTGGCCGGGTGGCAAGCCTAATGCCGATGACTCGACACGCCCCGTAAAATCGACACCATTTCCAAAGAATGTATTGATATTCTCGCCACACCCTGACGATGATGTAATCTCGATGGGTGGTACATTTATCCGTCTTGTAGAGCAGGGACACAATGTTCATGTGGCATACGAGACTTCGGGCAATGTAGCGGTACACGATGATGTGGTATTGCAGAATATAGATGTTGCACACGAGTTGGGCTTTGCCGACAAGTACGCAGAGGTCGAGAGCATCATCAAGGGCAAGCGCCCGGGAGAGCCTGAGCCACGAGAGTTGCTCAATATCAAAGGAGCTTTGCGCCGCGCAGAGGCTCGTGCTTCGGTGCGTTCATTCGGATTAAACCCCGATACCAATGCCCACTTCTTAAACTTGCCGTTTTACGAAACAGGAGGTATTCATAAGAGCCCGTTCACAAAGACCGATATCGATATTGTAGTAAATCTGTTGCGAGAGATTAAGCCTCACCAGATTTACGCCGCAGGCGACTTGTCGGACCCACACGGCACACACCGCACTTGTATTGAGATAGTTTTGGAGGCTATTGAGGAGGTGCGCAACGAGGAGTGGTTCAAAGATTGCCACTTATGGCTCTATCGTGGAGCGTGGATGGAGTGGGACCTCGGCTCGGTGGATATGGCAGTGCCACTCTCACCAAACGAGATGATAATGAAGCGCCACGCTATATATCGCCACCTTTCGCAGAAGGATATTGTTCCGTTCCCGGGCGATGACCCACGCGAATTCTGGCAGCGCAGCGAGGAGCGCACACAAACGACAGCAAAACAATATAACGATCTTGGAATGGCTGAGTATCAAGCCATAGAGGTATTCGTTAAAATGTTTTAATTTATATTTCAACCAATTAAACAAAATCATTATGAGATTGATTATTCAGAACAATCAGCAAGATGCAGGTCGATGGACCGCAGAGTACATCGTAAACCGCATCAATGAGAAGGAGGCAGCAGGAGGTCGTTTCGTTCTCGGTTTACCAACAGGTTCTACGCCTCTTACAACCTACGCTCACCTCATCGAGTTGTACAAGGCTGGTAAGGTATCGTTCAAGAATGTTGTAACATTCAATATGGACGAGTATGTAGGTCTTCCGGAGGAGCACCCCGAGAGCTACCACTCGTTTATGTGGAATAATTTCTTCAAGCACGTTGACATCAACCCTGCAAATGTAAATATCCTCAACGGCAACGCACCAGACCTTGCAAAGGAGTGCGAGGAGTATGAGGCAAAGATTGTTGCAGCAGGAGGTATCGACCTCTTCTTGGGCGGTATTGGCGAGGACGGACACTTGGCATTCAATGAGCCATTCTCTTCGCTCAATTCGCGCACTCGCGTTAAGACTTTGACCTACGACACCTTGCTCGTTAATTCTCGTTTCTTCGACAACGATGTAAACAAGGTGCCAAAGCAGGCTATGTCGGTAGGTGTTGCTACCGTATTGTCGGCAAAGGAGGTTATTATTCAGGCATTCGGTCATAAGAAGGCTATGGCTTTGCACCACTGCATCGAGGGAGCATACTCGCACGTTTATACCGCATCGGCAATTCAGGTACACCCACGCGGTATGGTAGTTTGCGATGAGCCTGCAACCGTAGAGTTGAAGGTTGGCACTTACCGCTATTTCAAAGATATCGAGAAGGATAACTTGTAAATCGATATAACATATATTTTATAGAAGGCGAAGAATTTTTCTTCGTCTTTTTTTTGGATATCGATATTTTTTCATATATTTGCATTAGTGAATTAAGCAATTTTGGGCAAAATCCCTCCCCCGAATTTTTCGGGGGGGGGATTTTGGGGTTTAAGATATTGAATAACAGCAACTTACAAAGGCGAAATTAAAAATTAAAAGTTAAAAATTAAAAGTTAAAAGTTAAAAACTTTCAGCGCACCCCAGTAAGCGACCAACGGGAGCGCCCCCAGTAAGGGCGGAACGCCCGCCCCCAGTATCCCCCAGAATGGCTGCGCCGTGACAACGGTGGGAGAACGGAAAACGGAAAACGGAAAACGGAAAACTTTTTTTGAGTTGAGAGTTGAGAGTTGAGAGTTGAGAGATAAAACACTAATAACCTCTAACGCCTCTAACGCCCCTAACGCCCCTAACCGACACTAAAAAACTTTTTTTTTAATAAAATAACACACTTAAAAACAACAAAAAAAAACACGATGAAAAATTTAGCAAAAATTTTCACGACAGTTGTGGCGGGAGTGCTGGCATTCTCTTGCGTTACAGACACAACTGAGGACCTCGGAGTAAATCTCGGCGAAGGTCAATCAACAACAATCGGCATCTCGTTGGAGGATTCGCGTACCCACATCACGGGCGTGCCAGATGCCGAGGGTAAGTATCTAATGTATTGGAGCGAGGACGACCAAATCGCTGTAAATGGTAGACCTTCGGAGCCATTAAAAGGTGTACTCGAGGGGACAAAAAGTGCAACTTTCAAGGTAAATGCTGTGCTTGACTATCCGTATGAGATTGTCTATCCTGCTCCTGCGGAGGGTGTAAAAGCGCAGGCAAAGGGTTGCCAAGTGGTAACATTCCCATCTGTTCAGGCACACAATGCAAACTCGTTTGCCGAGGGTGCAGTGCCGATGTATGGCTATGTGGCTAACGAGAGTGCTTCCACTACATTGAACCACCTTGCAGGCGTATTGCGCTTCTTGGTACAGTGTGGCGAGGGCGTAGAGAACACCACTCTCAAGTCGATGGTCGTAGAGGTTAATCACGGCTCTATCGCCGGTAACTTCGATGTGGATTGCGCTACAGGTGACTTGACTGCTCACGCAGACGCAATCAACACCGTAACCGTATCGTTTGGCGAGGAGGGCTTGCCAGTTACTTCAGAGCCTACTCCTGTTTATGTATCTGTTCCTGCGGGCGAGTATGGTACAGTTAGCGTTACGCTCTACACCGACAACAGCTGTTTCACTGCAAAATTTAGCACATACAAAAATAGTGAGGAGGACAACAATAGCATCAAGGCGGGTAAAGTTCGCGAGTTCAACACCCCTATCGTCTATGTTCCGAGTGCAGTGAGTGACACATTCTTGATCTACGATGAGGCATCGTTGCGCAACTTTGCAAGTCGAGTAAATGCGGCTGAGGAGAACTTCGACACCACCTACTCTAATGCAAAGGTTGTAGCAAATATCGACCTTACAGGTAAGGAGTGGACTCCAATCGAGGGCTACACCGGTTCATTCGATGGTCTTAATCACACAATCACCGGTTTGTCAGCTCCGTTGTTCGGCACTACAAGTGCTACAATCAGCAATGTAAATCTCGATGTCAATATCGTTGAGACAGCATCGCAGTATTTTGGCTGTTTAGTCTGCACCTATCGAGGTAGCGCCATATCGAACTGTTCGGTAAGTGGTAAAATGGTCGTAAATGGAGATAAAGCATATTATATCGGAGGTATAGTTGGATACACACCAGTAGCATGTAGTTACAGCAACCTAACGAATAAGGTCGCTATCTATATTGAAGATAAAACTGGTACTGAGTTTAATTCGTTTATTGCAGGTTGCTTCGGCGCTTTCTCGAGTGTTAAGGCTACAATAAGTAATTGCTCGAATAGCGGAGATATCACACTTGCCGAAAATCAGACATTAAGCATCGGCACTAAACACCTTTACATAGGAGGCATATTGGGTTATTCTAAATACGTTACAATTTCTGATGTAGTGAATAGTGGTCATATAAATATCAATGGAGAGATCTCGACTGGTCGTTTATTAATGGGTGGAATAGCTGGAGATTGGAGAGAGCTTTCAGACTTAACTAATGCAACAAATTATGGAAATATAGTGTTTGGTGAAGGGTCCTCAACAACTATTACTACATCTAACGCCTCTCCTATCGGAGGTATTGCCGGTATGGCTTATCCTGGGTCTAAAACAGCTAAGAACTGCGTTAATTATGGAAATATCGACATCAAAGATGGTGCAACTCTGACAACACCATCGGAGTTCCGTATCGGAGGATGTTTTGGACATGCAGAACAAGGTACAATAGAGAATATAGTAAACGAGGGAAGTATAACTATCTCAGGCGCTTGTCAAGGTCTATGTATCGGAGGTTGTTGTGCATACAACAATAAGGCAACTAACAGCGACACTACTATAGGATACATCAACAACGGTAAAATAGAGCTTACCAATAGTGCTAATACTACCGATCTGAAGCTTGGTGGATGTGTAGGATCGAAGGGTAAGAGCAATCTATCAAACTGCACAAATAACAAGGATATTAGTATCGATGGAACCCACAGCGGTAGCATTCGTATTGGAGGAATACTCGGCTATGCTCCTACGAACAGTGTAACTTTGACTAACATAATCAACAAAGGCAATATCGTAGTAGAGAGTGATGCCGAACTTGAAGACGGACACATGATTGGAGGTGTGGTCGGAGAGTTGGGTCAAGCATGCAAAAGTTGTGTAAATACAGGAAATATCGATATTAAAGTTGCTGGTCAGGCAAACAACACAAATTATGTTGGAGGCTGTGTTGCAAAAATTGTTTCTGCCCACACCAAAAGAGATTGGAGAACGTATGGTGATATTAAAGCTATTGGATATACAAATGTAGGTATGCTCACTGGCTCTCCTTGCGACGGTACTATAGTAACAGCTTCAGCTTATGACAATTTCTACTATGGAGGTTCTATTTGGACATCAAGCGAGGCTACAGACTATACGCCTTTGACAATTGACAACTATCTCAACTTTGCACACAACCACGAGCCTGCAGACGAAGCAACTAAGAAGACTTTTGTAGAGACATACAAGTATGGTTGGCTTGACAACTCTGTTGATGATGCTCCACTATACGCATTCGCAGAGACAACAAAGATTGGCACAGCCGATGAACTTATAGCTTGGGTTGCTACTGCTGCAAGTGAAACAAACAATGTTGAGATTACAGCAGATATCGACCTCACAGGCAAGGAGTGGACTCCAATCGAGGGCTTCGCAGGCAATATGTTCAATGGTGGTGGTCGCACGATTAAAGGCTTGACAGCTCCATTGTTTGGAGCAACAACGACAGGCTGCATCACAAATGTACATTTGGAGTTTGATGAGATGAAATATTATGACCAAACTATCCACCAGATTAGTGGCAAGGATTGGGTTGTCATGGGCGCTTTGGTGTGCTTCTTGAATAATACATCTGCGATTATCAGCAATTGTTCAGTGAGTGGTACTATAGACATTCCTGACGGAATGGCAAAACTTGGTTATATTGGTGGTATTGTTGGTTATACAACCTCTACACGGAAATTCTCACATATTGTGAGCAAGGCAGACATCAATGTATCTGGAAATATCCAAAACTCACAATATATTGCAGGTTGCGTATCTTATACAGCGGGTTCGCTTGACAACTGTCAAAACCTTGGAAATATCAGTGTAAATCCAACATCAAGTGCTACATTTGAATTCGCCGTAAGTGGTATAACTGCACTTAGTGGGGATATTACAAACTGCATCAATGGTTCGGACAAAGATGGTGAGATTGGCAAATATGGCAATATCACCATTAGTGGAACGCTCAACAAAACAAACTACTTTGGTGGCATATCTTCTAAACAGGCAACAAATATCAAAAATAGCCACAACTACGGTAATATAGATGTTGGCGGAGAGCAGAAGAATCAAGCTGGAGGGGTTAATGTAGCAGGTATATTTGGTTTGCCAAGCAAATTGGTTAGTGTTGACAATTGCGAGAACCATGGTAATATCAAGCTTACTATGACAACTATGACCAGTAATGCATTTGTAGCAGGTATCGGTTGCGAAGTGGCATCAGATGGATTTACACTCAACAATGTAAAGAACTATGGTAATGTTACATACGAAGGTAATGCCGGTGGATGTATCTATGTAAGTGGTATTATTAATGTAAGTACAGACGACATAGGTCTACACAAAGTTTACAACTATGGAAATATCACAGCAAATGGTACGATAGCCAAAGAGTTACATATAGGAGGTATTATTGGTCGTCATAATGGTATAAAAATGTTCTCGGGCGATATTATCAACGAGGGTATTATTTTGGTAGATAAGAACACCAATGTCACAAGCTCTGCTTATATAGGCGGTTTGTTAGGTGGTTGCAACACATCAGGCGGCACTATCGAGGGCGGAAATATCTACAGCCGTGGTCCAATTATCGTTGAGAAGGATGCAGAAGCAGCGAATATGTATATCGGTGGTGTAATCGGAAGCCTTGCTGAGGCTACCAGCCTCAATCCAAAGATTATCGGCGTGAAGAGTGCGTGCGAGATTCTGGCAGACGGTCGCTCGAATATCGGTATGATTATCGGTACAGAACGCGACTCCAGCAATCCTATGGTTTACGATTGCCGCGTAGGTGGTTTGTTCTGGAAATCGAATTCAGCACAGGGCGAGGCTGGATTTTATTCTCCAGCAATGCTTGATGCAACCAACCACCATAAGTATATATATGGTAGTGGCAAGGATACCGATTGGACAGGTGCTATCCGATACGATGGCAATATCTACGACAGCTCACTCGAGGCTATACTAACGCCAGACAAGTACTTAGGATTAGAGGAGTAGAATGTTTAACGATTAAATTTTTGAGAACTATGAAGAAAAATATAATTTTGAGCTATTCTGCTCCAGAGGTTGAGATTTTTGATGTTGTAGCCGAGCGTGGCTACGAGGTCAGCACAACCGAGCCGGGTTTCGGTCTCCCGGGCTTGGGAACAGAAAATGGCGAATGGGGTGAATAAACACCGTTTTTAAGGTATTAGTTAATTTTTTATGTTTGATGGGAGGCTCGAGCGCATTGCTCGGGCCTTCTTTTTGGTGGGCTTTTAGGTTGGTGGGAACTCCCACCCTTATCACGGCGCAGGGAGAATAGGGGCGTTAATCCTGCTTCGCAGTCTTTTCCTCCTTGCGGCTCGGCAAAGTGAGCAAGCTCCCTCTGCGCTCGCTCCGCAGCGTCGGTTAGGGGCGTTAGAGGCATTAGAGGCGTTAGGGGCGCGCCTTTTTTTAGTGAGTAGTGAGTAGTTAGGAGATAGGAGTTAGGAGTTAATTCTCAATTCTCAGTTCTCAATTCTCAGTTCTCAGTTCTCAGTTCTCAGTTCTCAACTCTCAACTCTCAACTCTCAACTCAAAACAAAAGTTTTCCGTTTTCCGCTTTCCGTTTTCCGTTTTATTTTCTATCTTTGTATTATGAATGAAAAATTGTAGGGTATGAAATACAAACGAATACTTCTGAAATTGAGTGGCGAGTCGTTGCAGGGAGAGCAAAAATATGGTATCTCTATGGAGCAGGCTCGCGTATATGCCGAGCAGATTAAAGAGGCGCAAGCTCTTGGCACAGAGATTGGTATCGTAATTGGCGGTGGTAACATCTTCCGTGGATTGCAGGGCGCAAAAAAGGGTTTCGACCGCGTGAAAGGCGACCAGATGGGTATGTTGGCAACCATTATCAACTCGTTGGCATTGCAGGCTGTACTGACTGACGAGGGGGTGAAGTGTAAGGTTTTGACCTCTATCCGTATGGAGCCTATTGGCGAGTACTACTCGAAGGATAAGGCGCTCGAGTACTTGCGCGAGGGTTATGTCGTGATTATCGGCGGTGGAACATCGAACCCTTACTTCTCGACCGACTCGGCTTCGGCACTGCGCGGTATCGAGATTGAGGCTGACGGATTCTTCAAGGGTACGCGCGTAGATGGTGTCTATACCGCAGACCCCGAAAAAGATCCTACTGCTACAAAGTTCGATGAGATTTCGTTTGACGAAATTTATGCACGAAATTTGAAGATAATGGATATGACCGCCTTCACACTCTGCAAGGAGAATGGTCTTAACATTATCGTTTTCGATATGGATACTCCGGGCAACCTGATGAAGGTCTTGAAGGGTGAAAATATCGGAACATTGGTACATAAATAATTGACAATTGAAGAATTGACAATTGACAATTAAAAAATAAAAATTATGACACGAAGACATCAAAAAAAGAGTAATTTAACATTGGTGGCAATGTTGGTATTGGTAGTAGCAATCGCAGCGTTTATATTGTTGTATCCTACACCTGCCAATGCGCAAAATCGACCAACCCCCGAGCAGGCAACACTTGTGAAAGATGGACAGAAAGCGCCCGCTTTCGAGGTGGAGATGTTCGATGGCTCGACCGTAAAGCTTGCCGATTTGAAGGGCAAGGTTGTCTTGTTGAACTTTTGGGCAACTTGGTGTCCTCCTTGCCGTGCCGAGTTGGCTCGCGTGGAGAAGGATATTATCGAGAAGTTCAAAGGCGAGCCATTTGTATTCTTGCCTGTATCGCGTGGCGAGAAGAGGGCTACCGTAGCCGCTTTCCGCGAGAAAATGGGCTACTCGTTCCCTATGGGTTTGGATACCGATGGTCGCGTATATGCCGAGTATGCCGAGACATACATTCCGCGTAACTTCCTGATTGACAAGCAGGGAAATGTTGTTAAGGCGAGTGTAGGCTACGATGAGGCAGAGTTTGCCGAACTCATCAAACTGATTGAAGAAACAATTAAAAAGTAGATACTATGGATACTAAAATTATCTTAAATGATGCAACTGCCCGTATGCAGAAGGCGGTTGATTTCTTGGAGGAGACCTTGTCGAACATTCGTGCGGGTAAGGCTTCGGTAAATGTGTTGAATGGCGTTTTCGTAGATTACTACGGCTCGCAGACTCCTGTTTCGGGCGTGGCAAGTGTTACTGTACCCGATGCAAAGACTATCCTTATTCAACCTTGGGATAAGAATATGATTCGCCTTATCGAGAAGGCTATTATCGACTCGAATATCGGTCTTACCCCATCGAATAATGGCGAGAGTATTCGTTTGTCGATGCCACCACTCACCGAGGAACGCCGTAAGGAGTTGGTAAAACAGTCGAAGGGCGAGGCAGAGAATGCGCGTATCTCGTTGCGCAACGCACGCCGTGATGCTGTCGAGGCATTCAAGAAGGCGGTGAAAGAGGGTATGCCTGAGGACGAGGGCAAAGATGGCGAGGCACAGGTACAGAAGGTTGTCGATAAGTTCAACAAGGCAATCGATGCAGCTTTCGAGAAGAAGGAGAAGGAGATTATGACTGTATAGTCGCGGGATTTTTCTTTCTATTTGAGGGCGTGTCCGAACGGGCGCGCCTTTTTTAGTGAGTAGTGAGGAGAGAGTAGTGAGTAGTTAAAAGTTAAAAATTAAAAGTTAAAAGTTAAAGCGCACCTCTAACGCCTCTAACGCCCCTAACGACACTAACGCCTCTAACGCCCCTATTCTCCCTGCGCCGTGATAAGGCTCGGAGTTTCCACCGCCCTAAAAGCCCAAAAAGAAGGCCCGAGCAAAGCTCGAGCCTCCCACCAATCAATAAATTAACTTAAAAACAAAACAATGAAAAATTGTTTTTCTTAATTCCAATCGTCGCTTTCTGTTCCGAAGCCCGGAAGCTCGAAACTTGGATACGATGTGCTGACCTCGTAGCCACGCTCGGCTACAACATCAAAAACAACTACCTCTGGAGCAGAATAGCTCAAAATTATATTTTTCTTCATAATCTTCTCAAAAATTTAATTGTTAAACATTCTACTCAATTACTCCACGGGGGT
>JAZPYA010000030.1:0-9146 GCA_045543935.1 Alistipes sp. | reverse complement strand
GGGCGAATAGGGGCGTTAGGGGCGTTAGGGGCGTTAGGGGCGTTAGGGGCGTAAGGGGTAATAGGGAGAAAAAAATAGACATCACCGAATTTGATAATGTCTATATATAATATATATATTGTATACAGGTAGCAATTATTTTATTTCTGCAATTTCATCGAGCAACTCCTCGCAAGCCTCTTCGAGCATATCGATAACGAGGTAGAAGCCCTCACGACCTTCGTAGTAGGGGTCGGGAACATAGTCGTAGGCAGTGCGGTAGGTTGTAAAGTAGTCACGCATACGATAGACCTTGTCGATATCCTCGCGTGTCGGTGCAAGGCGACAAACACGCTCGTAGTTGCTGTCGTCCATAACCACTATGCGGTCGAAATCGTCGAAATCAGATACTCTAAATGGGCGTGAGCGATGCGTAAGGCAGTAACCTCGGCAGTGCGCCGCCTCACGCATACGGGGGTCGGCAAGTTCGCCGGCGTGTCCCGAGTATGTTCCTGCGGAGTCTATCTCGAACTGCTCTGCCAAACCACGCGCAAAAACTTTTTGGCGAAAAATCTCCTCTGCCATCGGCGAACGGCAGATATTGCCAAGGCAGACAAATAAAATTCGTTGTTTCATCACTTATTGTCAATTATTAAAACGCCTCATTGAATGAGAACACTGCTCCGTGGATAAGTTTTCCACGATAGTCACGACCTCCGAAGCCATAATCGAAGCGGATATTCAACCCGCGTTTAACCTCATAGCGCAAGCCTACACCATAAGTTGGCAGAGTTTCGTGCCAATCAAACGAGCCAAATGTAGAGAAAACATTTCCTGCACCACCCCACGCTACTGCACCAAAACCTCTGTATATTCGTTGGCGCAATTCAGCCTGCAAGGTCACAGCACACAAATCATTAAAACGACCATCATAGTAGCCACGCATAGAGGTCAACCCCCCAATAGAAGCGTTATAAATCCAAGGCGTACCTTTGCTATTCAACTCCCCTCGCAAATCGAATGCGAGAATTGCGCCTCGCCACAATCGCTGATAGTAGTTAGCAACAAGGCGACCACTCCACACAGTCTGACCGATATTACTCATACCCTTCGGGCGCACCTTGCCTTGAACGGCAATATAGACACCTCGTTGCGGTGCAGAGATAGCATTACGAGTGTCATACTCGATATAAAGTGAAATTCCCGTAGCATTATAGTTGATTTTTTCGCCACCAAGTCGCGACATTAACGCCTCCTGCGAAGTATATTTACCGCCGAACTTACCAAAGTGATAATTATAGTCAATACCAGCACCAGCATAGAGTCCTTTTGTGATTTTTTGCAGAAATTTACCCTCTACTATACAACGAGATGCGAGATATTTTATTGCTCCATTCGTCATTGCCGCATCGTAGCCCACGCCCCAGAAAGAGGTCGGCATCGAGTAAAATTCGGCATTATAGACTATGCGTTGGTTGTCGTTCTTAAAGATATTGTTACCCTTAACGCCCACACGATAGAAGCCCGTAAGCGAAGCTGTTGCATAGACCGAAAAATCTGATGCAGGGATATTGCGATTACTCTTATCAAGTCGATACAACCCCGAAGCCATCACAGCCAAGCCCGCCGAAGTTGATGGCGAGTAGTAGAGTGCCGGTACGAAGGTCATATCGACCTTGCGCTCGAAACTCCTATCGATAGAACTCTCGGCGAGATAGCGCAAAAAACGACCGCCCTTTGTTTTTTTTGCAGTGGGAGTAGCGATATTTATAGGCGTATATCTATAAGCGACAGTATCCTTGCCTGTGACAAGGATACTATCGTTTTGAGCAGTTGCCGTCAGCGAAAGCAGAACAGACAACGACAAAAATATGGATATACGCCTAATCATTAACTAATTACGATATTTATCAATAAACTGATAGAATGCCTCAACACCAGCCTCATCGAGGTCGTCTTTAGCGCAATATACCAATTCGCCCTCTTTCGATACGACCATCAGGACAAACTTATTATTGCAATCGCCCAAGCCCCACGCCTTCTTCAAGAGTTGCTGATCGTCATCGAGAATTGTTGCGCCATTCTTTGCTGCGCGCCTGCGAGCCTCCTTGCGCATCATATTCTTTGGAAGTCCTGTATCCGGGAAGTTCATCACTCCAAAACCACGAATAGCAGCACCTGCAGCACGGCCATTCTCCTCCAACTCATCGGAGAGTTTCTTATTTGCGCCACCCTTTATATAGCTATCGGGATCGACATAGAAGATCAATAGATTTTTTTGACCAAACTCCGGAAGGGTTGTTGGATTACCATTGATGTCATTAATAGTCAGATTTTCGACCTTACGAGGAGTCTCAAGCACTTGAGCCTCAACTGCTGACACTACAAATATAGCAACCAGCAATAAAAAGATTTTTTTCATCTCTGTTCTGTTTTTTTATTCGTTATCGGTACAAATATAAGAATTTATTTCAAAATAGCTCCTTAGAATTTCACATTTTTTCGTTTGCGGTCGAGGTGTGACTCCAAGCCATAGCGACCACTACCCGATACAACAAGGGTTACATATATACCTATATATAGTATCTGTCGCTCCACGCCAAGCCACCCGAGCGAGGGGTAGATGATAAATATCTCGACAAACATGCCGAGTGCCATAATAAATGCTGCAAAGCGAGTCCCCCAACCCAGAATTATCATAACGGCAAATATCGCTTCCAAAAGCGTGAAGATAACAAAGGTTGCCCAACTACTCTCGAAAAGTAGTGCTGGATAGCCCGTAAGGACAAAGTTATATGTTTGTAGTTTATCAATGATATGCAGTGCAATAAGCACTCCGACAAAGAGTCGTAAAAAGAGAATGGCGCGGTCGATAAAGCGGTATTCGCGCAGTATTTCGAGGAGTTGTTTCATCATAGCACATAAGCTTACCGCAACTATTAAGCCAAAAGAACTAATAGTTTACAACAAAAAAATAAGCGCACCTCGAAAGATACGCCTATTTTTTTACAAGTGAGCAAGACTATTTCTTAGCCTCAGCAACAGAAACCTTGCGGAACTCCTTCAAGAGCTTTGTAAGCTCCAAAGCAGCCTTACGAGCGCGAGTACCAGCAGCCTTGTTGTTCTTCTCTACCTGTGCAGCAGCATTTGCCTGGAAAGCAGCTACTTGTGCATTGATCTGATCTACTAAATTTTTCATAACCTTTTAATTTTAGTTTTAATGGTTTATGACACAAATGTATATGATTTTTTTTTACCAAACAAATTTTTTTGAAATAATTCTCTATAAATCTGCATTTTTTTACTTTTTATTCAACATATAGGGTATATTTTTTGTTAAAAAGAGCTTTTGAAGAGTTTTTTACACTAAATATACAGCTATGTTACTCAAGTTCAAACAGATTGTTTTACTGCTAATTATCACATCAATTGCATCTTGCAAGCAACGCGCCAAAATCGAAGCGGAACCTCTATCCGTAGAGTATTCATCGGTTATAGCCAAGACCTTGCCGAATACAATGCAATTTATTGCACCCATCAGTGCCAACTACTCGGCAACCATTCAACCCCGCATTTCGGGCTTTCTCCTCTCATCGACCTTCGAGAATGGTATGCCCGTAAAACGAGGAGATTTGATATTCACACTCGATGATGCACCTCAACGCGCCAACCGACTTGCCGCCGAAGCGTCACTCTCCTCGGCAAAGGCGAAGGCTGCCGAAGCGAAGCGCAACTACGAACGAGCCATTCCGTTGGCGCGCATAAATGCTATAAGCCAGACGCAACTCGACCAATATACTGCCGAGAATCTTGCAGCCATAGCCTCGGTAAAGTCTGCCGAACAAAATCTGCGCAATGCCCGATTGGAGGAGAGTTACACGCGCATATACGCACCAATAAGCGGTATCATATCATCGTCAGCCGCTACGGCAGGCGACTATATAGGTCCGGGTACGCAATTCTCGACCTTGACAACCATACAGAGTATCGACACCGTAGCGGTCGATTTGGCTATTCCGATGCGCGAATATCTCGCCACTTCGGGGCGCACATCGTTCTCTTACGACAACGCCTCATTCCTCTCGGATATTCGTCTGCGAGTGGCAGATGGCAGTGAATACCCCGAAAAAGGATTTTACAAATTCACCCGACAGAGTATCGCTACCGAGATGGGTACAATCGTTATCGTGGTAGGTTTTCGCAACCCCGACTACGCCCTAAAGACAGGGCAGTTTGCTCGCGTGACCGCCTCGCTTGGTGGTAACAAAGAGCGCATTGTCGTACCCCAACAAGCCGTAACACAGATTCAAAATATCTCCTCCGTATGGATAATTCGCCCCGACTCGACAGCCGAATATCGCGAAGTGCAGTTGGGTAACACCGCCGGCGAGTGGTGGATTGTTGAGAGTGGAGTCGAAAAGGGCGAGGTGGTTGCTACCACAGGATTGCAGAAACTCCGCAACGGAATGAAGGTTTTACCAACAACAAAATAAGCCGATACAAAGATGAAAAACTTTTTTATCCGCCGACCGATATTTGCCATATCGCTCTCCGTAGTTATTGTATTGTTGGGAGGTATATCCATCGGGAGTCTTTCGATTGAGCAATATCCCGACATCACTCCTCCCGTAGTGGAGGTGACAGCGACCTATGAAGGCGCTGATGCCGAAACGGTAAACAATGCCGTAGCGACACCTTTGGCAGAGAGTATTATGGGTGTGAGCGATATGCTCTATATGCAGGCGACAAGTGCCAACGATGGTTCGATGACCTTGCAGGTAACATTCGACATCGGCTCAGATGCCGACCTCGATGCCATATTTACACAGAACAATGTCGCTACTGCTATGGCAAAACTCCCCTCTTCGGTAACAGAACAAGGCGTTGTTACTCGCAAGACACAGACTGGTTTTTTGATGGTCTATGCCCTATACAGCGATGGTCGTTATGACGAGAATTTCCTCTCGAACTACGCCTATATCAACCTCGAAAACGAGTTGCTGAAAATCAACGGCATTGGCAAGGTGGAGATTATGGGCGCGGGAGAGTACGCTATGCGTGTATGGCTACGCCCCGACCTCCTTGCCTACTATAATATATCGGTAAGCGAAATTCTCAACGCCATAGCCGTAGAGGCGGGCATATACCCTGCCGGTCAGTTTGGAGCCGAGCCAACACCGCCCTCCACGCAATATACTTATACGGTAACTATGCCTCGCCAGATATCCTCGCCCGAGGAGTTTGGTAATATCCTACTGCGCACCACCGACACCGGTACACAGGTACGCTTGCGCGATGTGGCGACCGTAGAGTTGGGCAATCAGAACTACGGCGCAAGTTCTCGCTTTGGCGATAAGCCGACAACAATAATTTCAATCTATCAAGAGCCAAACTCCAACGCCGTAGCCCTTGGCGAGGCTGTCAAGGCTAAGATGAGCGCACTTGCCGAGCGTATGCCCGATGGTGTGGAGTATGAGGTACTGGTCGATGGAACGAAGAGTATCTCGGCAGGTATTCGCGAGATTTTCGAGACATTGATTATCGCCCTTATTCTGGTAATTTTGATAATTTTCCTCTTCTTGCAGGATTGGCGAGCAACGCTTATACCTCTTATCGCCATACCCGTTTCGATTATCGGAACATTTATGGTCTTTCCGCTGTTGGGTTTTACGATTAATATCGTATCGCTACTCGGTTTGGTATTATCCGTTGGTTTGGTGGTTGATGACGCTATCGTTGTGGTCGAAGCAGCACAAGCGGGTATCGAACGCGGTCTTTCGCCCGTAGCTGCCACCGAGGAGGCAATGAGCAAAGTAACTTCGCCAATTATAGCCACAACCATAGTTTTATTAGCGGTATTTCTGCCAATCTCCTTTTCGGGCGGAATATCAGCACGACTATTTCAGCAGTTCGCAGTTACTATTTCGGTTTCGGTAATCTTCTCTATGATAAACGCCTTGTCTCTCTCCCCTGCCCTCTGCGCACAGTTGTTACGCCCGCGTAAGGAGCGCAAGACAGGCTTCTTCGGAGGTTTCAACTACATCTTCGATAAGAGTATGGGACAATACGGCACAACCATAAGTCGTGTTGTTGCTCGCTGGCGCACCACAATAGCTATGGTGGCAATAATGGCGGTGGCGATAGTTACAATGTTACGCATTCTGCCTCGTGGTTTTTTGCCCGATGAGGACCAAGGTTTCTTTACAATCTCGGTGAATGCACCCGATAATACCGCCCTATCCCGCACCGAGAAGATTATGGAGAAGGTCGATTCTGTAACCAAAGCAACATTGCCAATCGTAGAGAGTACGGGCGTGGTGTCGGGCTTCAACATGATTTCGGGCGTAGCCTCGACAAATAGCGGAGTGGTATTCGTCAAACTCACAGACTTCGCCAAGCGCAAGATGTCTGCAATGGAGGCGGTAGCAAAGTTGAACGAGGTGTTATACTCCGCCATTCCAGAAGCGGAGTGCGGGGCATTTGTTTCGCCCTCGATTCCGGGCTTGGGTGTAACCTCGGGAGTTACATTCGAGTTGCAAGATAGAGCAGGCAAAGGTATCGACTATCTTGCCGAGCAGAGCGACAAACTCCTCACAGCACTGCGCAACGAGCCACGCATCAAATCGGCAACCACCGAGTTCCGCAACGGCGTAGCGCAGAAGCACCTCGACATCGACAAGCAACACGCCCTAATGAGTGGAGTTTCGCTCTCCTCGCTCTATGCCGAGACCGCCACACTGCTCGGAGGTCGAATGATTAACAACTTCAACCTCTACGGTCGGTTGTACCAAAGTTATTTGCAGGCTGCGCCCGAATATCGCGAAAATGCCGCTTCGCTTGAAGGTTACTTCCTCAAAAATGGTAATGGCGAGAGCGTACCTCTCACCTCGTTTGTCGAGGTGCGCGACACTACGGGTGTGCAGTATGTATCGCAGTTCAATCTCTATCGCTCCATCGGTATAAATGTAACCCCTGACGAGGGGGTATCTACGGGACAGATAATGGATAAAATAGAGCAGATTGCTGACAACACTCTTCCCGATGATACCGCCATCGCGTGGAGTGGCGTATCGTTCCAAGAGCGCGAAGATGGTGGTAAAGGCGGTTGGGTATTTGCGATAGCCTTTATATTCGTATTCTTCACCCTCTCGGCACTCTACGAAAGTTGGAGTCTGCCACTATCAATCGTTACGGGCGTACCGCTTGCCGTACTTGGAGCGTTGTGTGCCATAGGGTTAGCACACCTTATCGAGCCAAAATTTATAAACGATATCTATATGCAGATTTCGTTGGCAATGTTGATTGGTTTAGCTGCCAAGAACTCTATTTTGGTGGTTGAGTATGCCGACAAACTATTCCACGAGGAGCAACAATCTCTGCTCGATGCCACGGTAAATGCCGCAAAGATGCGTGTGAGACCGATTCTTATGACAGCCTTCGCCTCAATTCTCGGAATGTTGCCATTGGTATTTGCCTCAGGTGTATATTCCACTGCGCGTAACATTATGGGGGTTTCGCTGGTCGGAGGTCTGCTTTTTGCCACGATATTCGGCATACTGCTCTACCCTGCCCTCTACTATATGGTGGGCAAGGTGGCACGATTTGAACAAAAACGACAAAAGAAGGAGAACTATGCGTAATATACCTTATATTATATATATAGCAATTGCGACTCTGTTTTTCGGTTGCAATCCGCGTCTCTCTGCACCGCAACTCGCAACGCACGAAGAGTATATCTTTGGCACTGGATTTTCGCGTGACTCGATAGAGCTTGGGCAAGATTGGTGGCAAATGTTTGGCGATACCACGCTAAATCGTCTTGTCGTCAAAGCTTTGTCGCAGAACAAAAATATCGAAATAGCAGCCTCGCGCATCGAGCAGGCACGCCACAACCTTGTTGTAACACGCTCAACCTATCTACCTTCAATTTTGGGTGCAATATCCGCCGAAGGAAAATATGAGAGTGCCACCGACAACATTGCGCAGACATACAAAATCCTTCCGCAGGCAAGTTGGGAGATACCTCTCTTTGGCTCGTTACGCCACGCCACACGCGGAGCAAAGGCGGCTATTGACTACGAGGTGTGGCAATATCGCGGAGTTCGACTTGCGCTCGAAGCAGAGGTTGCGACCACCTATTTCACGCTGTTGCAATATCGTCAGGATTTGAAGATTGCCCAACGCAGTAGCGAACTGCGCCGTGAGATGGTCACTCTGATAGACTCGCTCTACAACTATGGCTTTGCATCGGGCGTAAATCTCGAACAGGCTCACAGCCTACTCTACACCGCAGAGGCAGATATTCCGCTATATGAGCGAGCCATAGCGCAGACGCTACTATCGCTTGCAACACTTACGGGCGACACGCCCGAAACATTTATCAATGTAGGTATCGATAGTCGTTCCGCCATCACAAACGACTATCAGCCATACGATATTGCCATTGGTGTTCCTTCGGACATCTTGCACCGCCGCCCCGATATAATGTCGGCATACTACTCAATGCAACAAGCCGCTGCAAATGTGGGTTTGGCGCGCTCGGCACGACTTCCTTCGGTAACGCTTACCCTCTTTGGCGGTACGGCAACCGACAAGGTCAGCCAGCTCTTTTCGAGTAAAGGGTGGGTGGCAGATGCTATGGCATCAATCGCACAACCTATATTCAACTTTGGAGGATTGCGCCGCCGTGAGTTGGCGACACGCGAGGCGTACCGACAGAGCCTTCTCGCTTACGAGCAGAGTTATATCGAAGCGTTGAGTGATGTAGAGAGTGCATTGGTGGCGATAACCTCATCGCGCGAGGAGTTGTTACGCTATGCAGGGCTGGTAAAGTCTTATCGCAATATAGCCATTATGACCTATGCGCTCTACCGCAACGGATTGTCGGGTTATCTCGATGTTATCGATGCTGAGCGTTCGCTCTACACCTCGCAGATGCAGTTCGAGAACTTGGTCGCACAGCAATATATCAACTATATAAACCTCTGCAAGGCGTTAGGAGGAGGATACTGAGAGAGTTGAGAGTTGAGAGTTGAGAGTTGAGAGTTGAGAGTTGAGAATTAAAAATTAAAAACTTTCAGCGCACCCCAGTAAGCGACCAACGGGAGCGCCCCCAGTAAGGGCGGAACAAGTCGGATCGTAGCCATGTCGTTCTGTGAGCCAAGGAG
>JAZPYA010000029.1:0-12192 GCA_045543935.1 Alistipes sp. | reverse complement strand
TTTTTCATTGTTTTGTTTTTAAGTTAATTTATTGATTGGTGGGAGGCTCGAGCTTTGCTCGGGCCTTCTTTTTGGGGGGCGTTAATCCTGCTTCGCAGTCTTTTCCTCCTTGCGGCTCGGCAAAGTGAGCAAGCTCCCTCTGGCTCGCTCCGCAGCGTCGGTTAGAGGCGTTAGAGGCGTTAGAGGTGTTAGTGTCGTTAGGGGCGCGCTTTAACTTTTAACTTTTAATTTTTAACTTTTAACTATTTTTTTGCTATCTTTGTATTATGATTCTTGATGAACTCGCTTTGACCTTTATATCCGACCTCGGCTCACGAGGGGTGGCGCACCTTATAGATTTGTATGGTGATGCCACAGCGGTATATGCTCAACCGGATTACAAATTGGTTTTGTGTGCCGAGTTGCGCAAAGATATCGCCGAGCGTATTGTGCGTAAAACAGGTTATGCCGAGGCGGAACGCGAGATGCGATATTGCGAGGAGAACGGCATAAACATAACCTCTTGTGTTGATGAGAACTATCCCTACCTTCTGCGCGAAGTCCCCGACAGACCGCATATTATCTACTCGATAGGCAATCTCGAGGCACTCTCCTCAAAGCATATCCTTTCGGTGGTAGGTACGCGCCGTATAAGCTCTTATGGCGAGAGTGTATGCGCCAAAGTGATACCCGAACTTGCCGAGATGTTTCCCGACTTGGTGGTTGTTAGCGGTTTAGCCTTTGGTGTTGATGTTGCAGCTCATCGTGTGGCGTTGGCGGCAGGTGTCAGAACTGTGGGTGTGGTGGCAAATAAATTGCCCGATATAGTGCCTGCACAACACCGTAACCTTGCCAAAGATATGGTTGAAAATGGCGGAGCGATAATTACTGAAATTCATTCGCAATCGAAACAGAACGGCTCGTTCTATATCCCTCGTAATCGCATTGTCGCAGGTGTTGCGGAGGGCTTATTGGTGGTGGAGTCGCCTGCAAATGGTGGTTCTCTTTCGACTGCGAAGGCTGCAGATGCCTACTCGCGTACCGTTATGGCTGTACCCGGGCGTATCACCGACTCGCGCTCGGAGGGTACAAATCATCTGATAAAAAGGAGTGTTGCGCAACTCGTAACTTCGGCACAAGATATTGCTGATGCACTCGGTTGGGAGATTGAGGGTGCTATGCCCGAGAAGATGCGCTATGCACCGCGTGAAGTAAACGATAAGGAGCAATTGGTACTCGCTGTGTTAGCGGATAATTCTGATGGTCTTACAATGGATAATATAGCCGACAAAACGCAACTCCAAATCTCGGAACTCAGCGCAATGTTGCTCAATATGGAGTTGTCGGGTTTAGTACGACAACTACCGGGAAGGAGATATGTAATATGTTGATAGACACCCATTCACATATATACGATGAAGCTTTTGATAATGACCGCCGAGAGGTTGTTGAGCGCGCTCGTGCCGAGGGCGTAGAGCGCATTGTTCTGCCTGCGATAGATGGCGAGAGCAACGAACGACTCTTCGATATGTGCAGGGAGTATGGCGACTATGTAGTGCCACTTATGGGCTTGCATCCGACATCGGTAAATGATAATCCTCGTTGGCGCGAGGAGTTGGCAGAGGTGGAGCGATTGCTGACTATGCCACCGCAAGGCATCGAACGATTTTATGGCGTTGGCGAGATTGGTTTGGACCTCTATTGGAGTCGCGACTGGCAGGCGGAACAAAGTGAGGCTTTTCGCGCGCAGGTGGAGTTGGCATTGCGATACGATTTGCCCGTTGTAGTTCATACGCGCGATGCGTGGGCGGAGATGGCGGAGATTGTCGATGAGTATCGAGGTCGCGGTCTGCGAGGTGTTTTTCACGCCTTCTCGGCAGATGTCGAGATGTACGAGCGATTGCGTGAGTGTGGCGAGTTCGTATTCGGTATCGGTGGTGTCGTAACATTCAAAAAAAGTGCTTTGGCGGAGGTTGTCAAGGCGATGCGATTGGAGGATTTGGTAGTTGAAACAGATGCGCCATACCTCACCCCTACACCGCATAGAGGAACACGCAATGAATCCTCGTATGTGCGCTTTGTGGTGGCAAAAATAGCGGAGTTGCAGGGCGTGGATTATGAGGTAGTGGCGGAACAGACCACGGCAAATGCAAAACGAATTTTCAGATTATAGCGAGATATGAAAAAGTCTTCGATTTTAATTATCTACACGGGTGGTACTATCGGTATGCGCCGTAACGAGAATGGAACGCTTGTTCCTTTCGATTTTAACACTATCGAGCAGGAGTTTCCGGCAGTAAGAAACCTCAATGTCGATATCTCGGTGCATAAGATGGAGGCGATAGACTCCTCGAATGTTACACCTGCAAGGTGGCAGGAGTTGGCGCACATCATCGCCGATAACTACACCAAGTATGATGGCTTTGTGGTGTTGCACGGAACGGATACAATGTCCTATACCGCTTCGGCATTGAGCTTTATGCTTGAGAACCTGGCAAAGCCTGTAATCTTCACTGGTAGTCAGATTCCGATGGGTATTCTGCGTACCGATGGTCGCGAGAACCTGATTACAGCCATCGAAATCGCAGCTGCTACAGACAAGCAGGGTAGAGCGCTTGTGCCAGAGGTTGCCCTCTACTTCCAGAATCGACTTTTCCGCGCAAACCGCACTTCGAAATACTCGGCCGAGGCGTTGAGTGCCTTCGAGTCGCGTAACCTTGTCCCTTTGGCAGAGGTGGGAGTGAATATAGTCTATAACCACTCTGTTATCGCAAAGGCAACTACCGAAATCGCCCCTTTGCGAGTGATGGATTGTTTAGATGAAAAAGTTATAATCATAAAACTATTCCCGGGCTTGTCGAGCGAGTCGTTCAAGGCAATGCTCTCTATTGAGGGGGTGCGTGGTGTAGTTCTCGAGACCTACGGCACGGGAAACGCCCCTACGGCGGAGTGGTTTATCGAGGCGCTACATGGAGCTATCAGCCGAGGTGTTGCTGTGGTGAACATTACGCAGTGCCAAGGAGGTGCGGTGGCTATGCAGCTCTACGAAACGGGAAGGAGGTTGCAGGAGATTGGTGTTATAAGCGGTTACGATATGACAACCGAGGCTGCGGTTACCAAACTTATGTGGCTTCTCGGACAGGGCGTGTCGGGTCTCTCTTTAGCCGAAAAAATGTCCACTTCTCTGCGCGGAGAGCTGGATAATTAGTGTTGTATGCTGTTTAACACCCAATTTAGTCGTTTGAGAGCTAAATTTGTTGCATAAATTGTTTATTTTTCAAAAAAATATATATCTTTGTAGCAAAATAGGTATATACTCATTTGGCGAATAGAAGAAAAATATAAAATAACAATTTTCAAACTTTTAATAATCAAAAAAACACTATGAAAAATCTTTTTAAGTTGACTTTGGTTCTTGTGGCTGCTGCTTTGACCTTGACCGGTTGCGACTGCTTCAAGAAGATGGCGAAGAATCCTTCGGCTATCACCGTTACTTGTACTCCGGATGTGCTTGTTCTCAACAACGGTAAGGTTGTTGCCGACATCGCAGCTGAAGTTCCTGCAAAGTACTTCAACAAGACCGCTTCGTTGAAGGTGACTCCTGCTCTCGTTTATGAGGGTGGCGTAACTAAGGGTAACACTCTCCTCCTTCAGGGCGAGAAGGTTGCTGACAATGGTTTGCTCGTAAAGAATGGCGAGGCTCTCAGCATCAAGCGTCATGTAGAGTTTGCATACAAGCCAGAGATGCAGAACTCGAGCCTTGTACTCATCGTTGAGGTTAAGTGCAAGAGTGGCAAGTGCAAGGAGTTTACTCTCGTAAATGCTAACACAGGCGAGGTTCTCCCTGCTGACACTAAACTCACTCCTGCAGAGTATGGTTTGACTATCGCAAAGGGTATCAACACATTGCAGGCTGACCTCGATTTTTCGGAGGCTATGCAGGCTGCTGCTAACAACTACAAGCGCGTTACTACTGTTGTAACCAAGGCTGACATCGTTTACAAAATCAACTCTTCGCGTGTAGCAAAGAAGGCTGTTGAGACTGAGGAGTTGTCTGCATTGAAGGCTGGCGTTGAGGCTAACAAGGCTAACGACCGCGTAGCACAGTCGCTCTATGTTAATGGTTATGCTTCGCCAGATGGTCCAGAGAAGTTCAACGACAAGTTGTCGGAGAAGCGTTCAAAGACCGGTTTGAAGGCTGTTGAGAAGTTGCTTGCTGATGCAGGTTTGAACATTGATGCTGCTGCATACGGTGAGGACTGGGAGGGATTCCAGGCTGCAGTTGCTGCTTCGGACATCGCTGATAAAGACCTCATTCTTCAGGTATTGAAGATGTACTCTTCGAGTGCAGAGCGCGAGAAGGAGATTAAGAATATGTCAACTGTATTCAAGTCGCTCAAGACTGATGTATTGCCACAGCTTCGCCGTGCGCAGGTTGTAAATAGCGCAGATGTAACAGGTTGGAGCGATGAGGAGATGGCTGCTTTCGTTAAGGAGGGTAAGGCATCGACTTTGAAGTTGGAGGAGTTGCTCCACATTGCATCGGTTTGCGATGAGGTTGCTGAGGCTGCTTTGGTTGAGGCTACAAAGTCGGGCGATGCTCGCGCTTGGAACAACCTTGCATTGGTTTATGCAAAGGCTGGTAACTACGAGAAGGCTGTTGAGTGCTTGAACAAGGCTGACAAGAGTGTTGCTGCCGAGTTGAACAACAACTACGCTTTGGCATACGCAGCTGAGGGCGATCTTGCAAAGGCTGAGGGTTACGCTGCTAACGCATCGGCAGAGGCTAAGGCTTTGGTTGCTGCTGCAAAGGGTGACTACGCTGTTGCTGCACAGACTTTGAAGTCGGGCTACAATGCGGCTATCGTAAATTTGATGAATGGCAACCTCGCAGCTGCAAAGCAGAGCATCGCAAGCGACAACTCTGCAAAGGCTGACTACTTGCGTGCTGTAATCGCTTGCAAAGAGGGCGATGTTAAGGGCGCACAGGCTCAGCTTAATAGCGCAGTATCGAAGGACGCATCGTTGAAGGCTAAGGCTGCAAAGGATGTAAATCTCGCTGCTTTGAAATAGTCCGAGCGATATTTGACTACGATAGGTCTCCGAATTTTCGGGGACCTATCTTTTTTTAGTGAGTAGTGAGGAGTGAGGAGTGAGGAGTGAGTAGTGAGGAGTTGAGAGCTGAGAGTTGAGAGCTGAGAGCTGAGAGCGGAAAACGGAAAACTTTTGTTTTAGTGAGTAGTGAGGAGATAGGAGATAGGAGTTAGGAGATAGGAGTTAATTCTCAATTCTCAATTCTCAATTCTCAATCACCCCTAACGCCCCTAACCGACGCTGCGGAGCGAGCGCAGAGGGAGCTTGCTCACTTTGCCGAGCCGCAAGGAGGAAAAGACTGTGAAGCAGGATTAACGCCCCTAAAATGGCTGCGCCGTGATATGCTTCAGAGTTCCGCACAACCTAAAAAAACAAACCCCGCCCGAAGGCGAGGTTTGCAGTGTTATAGTCTAATCGTGGAATTACTCCTTGTGGTCGCGGCGTGGACGGCGATCTCCGCGGTCGCCACGCTCTGGACGGTCACCGCGTGGTGCGCGTGGCTTACGCTCTGGCTCTACCCAACCCTCCGGCTTTGGAAGAAGAGCCTTGTGCGAAAGACGGAGTTTGTTGGTCTTCTGGTCGATGCCGATCAACTTAACATCAATCTCATCGCCCTCCTTCAAACCTGTCTCTGCCATAGTCTCGAAACGCTTGTAGTCGATCTCCGAGATGTGGAGCAATGCCTCCTTACCCGGCAAAATCTCAACGAAAGCACCGAAATCTACAATCGACTTGATAGTTCCGTGATACTCCTCGCCAACCTCAGGTATAGCTACGATACCCTTGATACGAGCCATAGCAGCATCAATCGAAGCCTTATCTACGCCGAATACATCAACCAATCCCGAAGTTTCGGTCTCGGTGATAGTGATAGTTGTACCGGTAGTCTTCTGAATATCCTGAATTACCTTGCCACCAGGACCGATAACTGCACCGATAAAGTCCTTATCGATAACAATCTGCTCGATGCGTGGTACAAATGGCTTGTAATCCTCGCGAGGCTCTGCGATAGTTTCGGTAATCTTGTCGAGGATGTGGAGACGACCTACGCGAGCCTGCTCCAATGCCTGTGCCAACACCTCATACGAGAGTCCATCAACCTTGATATCCATCTGTGTTGCGGTGATACCATCACGAGTACCTGTTACCTTGAAGTCCATATCGCCCAAGTGGTCCTCGTCACCCAAGATATCCGACAATACAGCCCAACGACCTGTTGCTGAATCCGAGATAAGTCCCATTGCGATACCCGAAACAGGTTTCTTCAACTTAACACCTGCGTCCATCAATGCCATACAGCCTGCGCAAACGGTAGCCATCGAAGACGAACCGTTCGACTCGAGGATATCCGAAACTACGCGGATAGCGTATGGATTCTCATCGCCCATAGGAACCATAGGCTTCAATGCACGCCAAGCGAGATGACCGTGACCAATCTCACGGCGGCTAACGCCACGCGATGCCTTAGCCTCACCAGTCGAGAATGGAGGGAAGTTGTAGTGGAGTACGAACTGATCCGAACCCTGGAACAACACCTCATCGTGCTGCTTCTCGTCGAGCTTTGTACCGAGAGTTACGGTCGAGAGCGACTGAGTCTCGCCACGGGTGAAGATTGCCGAGCCGTGTGCGCATGGGAGATAATCAACCTCGCACCAGATAGGACGAATCTCGTCAGTGCGGCGACCGTCAAGACGCTTGCCCTCATCGAGAATCATATTACGCATAGCCATCTTCTGTACATCATCGTGGAAGTACTTGTGGATAAGTGGTGCCTTCTCCTCCAACTCCTCCTCTGTATAGCGCGATGCGAACTCTGCCTCCAAAGCCTCGAAAGCCTCCGAACGCTCGTGCTTCATTGTGCCACTTGTAGCGATAGCGTAAGCCTTGTCGTACAACTCCGAGATGATGGTCTGACGCAACTCCTCATCGTTGGTCTCATGGCAATACTCGCGCTTAACATCTTTGCCAAGCTCCTTCATCAACTCAATCTGTGCAGCACATTGTCCCTTGATAGCCTCGTGAGCATACTTGATAGCGCCGAGCATAACCTCCTCGCTAACCTCCTTCATCTCACCCTCAACCATCAAGATATTATCGATAGTACCTGCGACCATAATGTCGAGGTCAACATCCTTCATCTGCGAGAATGTTGGGTTGATACAATACTCTCCATTGATACGGGCTACGCGCACCTCCGAGATAGGACCTCCGAATGGAATGTCCGATACTGCGAGTGCAGCCGAAGCAGCCAAACCTGCGAGGGCATCAGCCTGAATATCCTTATCTGCCGAGATAAGGTTTACGGTTACATAGACCTCTGCGTGGTAGTCAGCAGGGAAGAGTGGGCGGAGCGCACGGTCAATCAAACGAGCAACCAAAATCTCGTTATCGCCAGCCTTACCCTCACGCTTCATAAAGCCACCCGGTATGCGACCTACGGCAGCAAACTTCTCCTTGTACTCGACCTGCAAAGGCATAAAGTCAGTACCCTCTTTTGCATCTTTGGCAGCCACTACCGTTGCGAGCAACATTGTATCGCCCTGTTTTACGACAACCGAACCGTCAGCCTGCTTTGCCAACTTACCGGTCTCAATCATTATCTCGCGGCCACCTTCCAGCGGGATAAACTTCTGTACAGCATTGTACAACTTCTTTTCTTCCATAATCATCTAAAATCGTCAAAAAATAAATTTCTCTTACTTTTTTCTCTCATCTACATCTGAATAGACAAAATGAAGGCAACTCCCTTGTGGCGAGTTGCCCCATTCTGCTGACCTCTTACTTACGAAGGTTCAAAGCCTTAACGATAGCACGATAACGCTCGATATCTACCTCCTTCAAGTACTCCAACAACTGACGGCGCTTACCGATCATCTTCAACATGGCACGCTGTGTACCAAAGTCGTGACGGTTGTTTTTGAGGTGCTCTGTAAGGTGGCTGATACGGTACGAGAACAACGCGATCTGGCTCTCTGGAGAACCTGTATCGGTGTTAGACTTGCCGTACTGACCGAAAAGCTCTTGCTTTTTCTCTGCTGTTAAATAAGCCATAATAGTAAAAAATTAAAATTAAGTTATTTAATAGTTTAATACTTCGTACGTATTCGCCTTACTACGAATCACGCCAAAGCGGTGCAAAGATACAAATAAAATTAAGAATTAAGAATTAAAATGTAAAAAATTATTCTCTTTTACGCTGATTTATAGCTAATAATGGCCGTTTTGGGTGTATGAATGAGCCTAAGATTGTGGTATAAAAAGAGAGATAACCCGCTCAGGGGCTATCTCTCAACTCTTTTGGTTGCTTCAAAATGGACATTACTCCTTGTAAAGCAGATATTTGCGACGAAGAGCTTTGAACTGCGCTACATCATCTTGCCAAGTCGCCTTAATCTCCTCTGCCGATTTGCCTGCAAGAATCATATCATAGATATAAGTTACACCTGTAAGACGGAAGAACTTCGCTTTTCTTCTACCTGCAAAGAACTCCTCTCCTCTGCCAAATCGATTATATGCATCGATTACATATTTGAGCGTAAGTCCCTCTTTGAGAATCTGCTTCTTTGGCACTTTGCGCAAATCGACTCCGTGACACAATTTATCCAGATGCTTTGGTTTTTTTGCACCCTCTATCGAGCGTGGAGTGTATGAAAATCCCGTAGGGGCAATATCGGGGTGACCATAAGCCTCGAAACCGAATTCGGTACCGCGCGCCTCCGAGAATACCGTTCCCTCAAACAAGCAGGTCGAAGGATAGAGATATACCGCCTGCATAGTTCGTACATTTGGTCCCGGTTTAACAGGTAATTGATAGAGAGTTTGGTGGGTGTAATTCTGGCAACATACCACCTCTACATCTACCCATGGAGTCCAACCTTCGCCCACAGCCATCTGCATAAGTTCGCCGATAGTCATTCCGTGAGAAAGTGGAATAGGCAGTGGTGCATTGTACGACTTATATGTGCGGATAGGACCATCTACGAGCATTCCGATAGGGTTTGGACGGTCAAAGACTATCAATCTCTTCCCTTTTTCTGCAAGGATTTTGAATTGGTGCACCAATGTAGAATAGTATGTGAAAAATCTCACGCCTATATCCTGTATGTCGAATACTAAAACATCAAACCATTCAGCCTGCTCTGGAGTTAATTCTTTTGTTTTGCCATAGAGCGACCAAATTGGAATACCAGTATCTCCATACACCGAGTTGCTAACATGAGCACCAGCATCTGCTCTACCGCTTAGGCCGTGCTCTGGAGTTGCGATAGCTACCAAGTTGATACCATTTTCCAACATAACATCTGCAATATGTTTGCCGTCGATTGTTGCGGTGTAGTTTGTCAAGAGGCACACTCTCTTGCCTCTCAACATCGGCATCCATACATCAATGCGCTCATCGCCACAAATTACTCGCGCATCGGCTGCCAAGTAGCATAGTAATGCGGTTATTAAAACAATAAATTTCTTCATAGTAAATGTCGTTTTTGTTTTTTTAAGTTAGATATAAGCTTGTATGTTTGTAGTTGCAAAATTAAATTAAAAGATAATAATATCCAAATAATTCCGCTTTTTTTTGCCTCGTGGCGGCGAGGATAAGGCGAGAATAGAATGGAGAATGTATCTGCAAAGTTTGATATTGTGTTTTTTTGTTTAACTTTGTACTATAATAGAGATATTTTAACCAAAGTAACAATACTTAACTATTATGAAAAAACTATTAACTCTAATCGTGGCAATAGCCGTTTCGGCTTTTGTGGTTTCAGCTAACACTATTGTTCCTGCTCCGAAATCTTACACCAAGCAGTCGGGAACATTTACAATCGCTCCATCGGCTACAATTTCGTATAGCGCAGAGGAGTTGGCCCCATTGGCAAACTACTTGTCGGAGTATGTAAAGGTTGCCGTAAAGTCACAAGATGATGGTGCAATTTCGCTCTCGCTTGATAGCACTCTTGCGAAAGAGGCCTATCGCTTGTCGGTAACAAATAATGGCGTTAAAATTGTGGCAGGCGACTACGGCGGCGCATTTAATGGCGTGCAGTCACTGCTCCAACTCTTGCCGAGCAATGTTTACGAGAAGAATCTGGCTCTACCTGCAACAATAGAGTGTTGTGAGGTTGATGATGCTCCTCGTTTTCATTTCCGCGGTTTTATGCTCGATGTGGCGCGAACATTTATGGAGAAGGAGAATGTGTTGCGTTATATAGACTACCTCGCATACCACAAAATAAACAAATTTCATTGGCACTTGACCGACGGCCAAGGTTGGCGTATCGAGATTAAGTCGCACCCTGAATTGACTGAGAAAGGTGCTTTCCGTGGCCCCGGCGAACTTTTAGGAGCATCGCTTGGTAAGTGGTACGAGAAGTATGGTGGCTACTATACTCAGGAGGATATTAAGGAGGTTGTTGCCTATGCTGCAGTTCGCAATGTGGAGGTTATTCCTGAAATAGATCTTCCGGGACATAGTTGGACTTTCACCAAAGTATATCCGCAATCACTTTGTAAGAATAGAGATGGTTCATTTCTTCGTGGCGGAGGCGTGGTTTGTGCAACACGCGAGGAGAATTTCCAAATTTTCGATGATATATTCAGAGAGGTTGCAGCTCTCTTCCCATCGCAGTACATACACATTGGAGGTGATGAGGTTAAATTTGCGCAGTGGCAGAAGTGCCCAAGTTGTTCGGCATGGATGAAGGAGAATGGCGATGCAAAACCTCACAAGTTGCAGGCGCACTTTATGAGGCGTATCCAAAGCATCATTGCAAAGTACGACAAGAAGCCTATTATGTGGTATTTTGGTGGCGAGATGCTCGAAGGCTCTATTGTGCAAGGGTGGCAGAAAGCAGAGCAAGGTAAACTCGCGGCAGATAATGGCTATAAAACCGTTATTATGCCTGCTGACTACTTCTATTTGGATATGTATCAAGGCAAGCACGAAAAGGGCTTCCGCAGTCGTAAATACTTCGATGTTAAGCATCTCTATTCGTTTGACCTTGCCGAGAAAGGATTTACGGCGGAGAATATGAAGTATGTTGAGGGTTTTGAGGCACCATTTTGGAGCGAATTGTTCCTATCAAATGGAGGGGATACATCTCTTGACTACATCGAATACATGACCTTCCCTCGCTTGTGTGGCTTGGCAGAGCAGGGCTGGGGCAAGAATGGCGGAGCGTGGGATAACTTCTACGCAACGCTCGTAAATCACCACTACGACCGTATGTCGTCAATGGGTATCAACTACCGCCTGACACCTCCGAATGTGAAGTTTGAGGGCGGAAAACTCATCGCTTCGGTAGATGACAACTCAACCATTTACTATAAGCAAGAAGGTACTTCGGAGCGAAACCTCTATACCGGACCTTTCAAATGTAAAACCCCTGCTGCGTATAAGTTTTGGAGTGAGTATAAGGGGATTAAATCATTTGAGTCGGCAGATGCATCGCACTATGTAACAGATAAGCCCGGCGTAGTAGTAACATCGTCTGTGCCGGCTTACAAGAAGACTCCTTATTCGAGACTTGAAGAGTACAAAGGATCAGCGCGTACAGCAAGAGCATTTAAGAAGGGAGATTGGGTATTGTTTGAATTTGAGTATCCTGTAAAGTGTCGTGCAATAGAGTTCGCAACAGGTAGCATAACTCTTAAAAGAGTTATCCGCAAAGGCTATCTCGAAGTCAGCAAAGATGGTCGCAAATTCGAGCGTGCGGGCGATTTGGAGAATGGTCGCATCAGAATCGTAAATCCTACCAAACCGATAAAATCTGCCCGTCTGGTATCGGATAGCGATGATAATGATGCTATTTCTGTAGCACCACCAAAGGTATATACCAACAAGAAATAGTTGCAATTAGCAATTCTCTCCCCTTTGGGATATACAAAAAAGGGTAATGATGCAAAAAGCGGCGCTTAGACAAAAAGATAAGTGCTTGTAAATTTGCAAATTACAGCGATATTTTAGAGATTAGTAGAAACCGGTTTCTACTAATCTCTATTTTTTATGGCAAAAAAGCGCAAAATCAGGTGTCCTCATTGTGGTTTTCTTGACACTATTAAGAAGGGTAAGCGAGATGGTTATTCTCGCTACTTTTGCAAGAATTGTAGTAGCTATTTTACAGA
>JAZPYA010000028.1:0-20046 GCA_045543935.1 Alistipes sp. | reverse complement strand
CCATTCTGGGGTTTACTGGGGGCGGGCGTTCCGCCCTTACTGGGGGCGCTCCCGTTGGTCGCTTACTGGGGTGCGCTGAAAGTTTTTAACTACTCACTACTCACTACTCGTTACTCACTACTTCAAATAACCCTTGTAAGTTACTGTTATTCAGCGTCTTAAACCCCAAAATCCCCCCCCCGAAAAAATTCGAGGGAGGGATTTTGCGCCTTAACTGTTGTAATCTCTGGTGCAAAGATATAAACAAATTGTTTTATCAACAACTATTTCGATAAAAAATTTTACATATTTTTCACCTTATTTATATATAACCCCGCCAGAATGCACTCTGCGTGCGAATGTTAAATTATCGTTAAATTTCGCTACACCAATTGGCAATTCAACCAATAAGTAATACCTTTGTGTTAATTGAAACTGCCTAAACTTCGTTAAGTATGGAAGCAATCTACTATGTAATGGTCGCAATTCTTGCGATTCTTGCAATTTCGGGACTCTATGTCGGCGTGACAAACGATGCCGTGAATTTTCTCAACTCGGCACTCGGCTCCAAAGCCGCTAAATTCCGCACAATTCTGACTGTTGCGTCAATCGGTATCTTGATAGGTGCTGTAACTTCAAGCGGTATGATGGATGTCGCCCGACACGGTATGTTCCACCCCGAACTATTTACATTCAAAGAGGTTATGATGCTCTATGCCAGTGTGATGTTCGCGAATGTCATTCTGCTCGACCTCTACAACTCGCTCGGTTTGCCAACCTCGACCACCGTGTCGCTCATCTTCTGTCTGCTCGGCTCGGCGGTGGCAGTGTCACTCTTCAAAATTGGAGCAGACCCTAACATCTCATACTTGGAACTCGGCAACTACATCAATACCGCCAAGGCGATGGGTATCGTTTCGGGTATTCTCCTCTCGGTGATTTTGGCATTCGTGTCAGGTACTATCGTGATGTGGATTTCGCGATTGCTGTTCTCATTCCGATATATGACTATGTTGCGCCGATTTGGTGCCGTATGGTGCGGAATGTCGCTCACCTCGATACTCTACTTCGCAGTATTCAAGGGGTTGAAATCGCAGTTGGCCGGCACTCTCTTCGTGGAGTGGGTAAATGAACACCTTCTGCTCACATTGGCTGCTACTTGGGTGGCTTGCTCGCTCATTCTGTTCTTCCTGCAACTCTTCCGCGTAAATATACTGCGTATCACTATCCTCGCAGGAACATTCTCGTTGGCGTTGGCATTTGCGGGTAACGACCTTGTGAACTTTATCGGTGTGCCTATCGCAGGATTGGAGGCATTTACAACAGTTAAAGATGCCGGAGGAAACGATGGTATGTTGATGGAGGTCCTTTCGTTGCCTTCATCGGGCGCAGGAGCAAATATCATCTATATAGTACTATCGGGTATAATAATGGTAATTACGCTTTGGACATCGCGCAAGGCGATGAATGTGTCGCAGACCGAGTTGTCGCTCTCATCGGCTGATGGTGGCGGCGACCAGCAGTTCTCGTCATCGTTGTTCTCGCGTGCCGTGGTGCGTGCCGCAGTAAATACTTCGCGATTCTTCAACCGCGTAACTCCCAAGCCTGTGAAGCAGTTTGTGGAGAAGCGTTTCGAGTGGGCAGATATCGAGCATAGTGGCGCGCCATACGATATGATTCGCTCGACCGTAAATCTGACCACTGCTTCGTTGCTTATCGCGCTCGGTACATCGCTCAAGTTGCCACTTTCGACTACCTATGTCTGCTTTATGGTTGCGATGGGTTCATCGTTGGCAGACAAGGCGTGGGGACGCGAAAGTGCCGTATATCGTATCACGGGTGTAATCACCGTGGTGATGGGTTGGTTTGTAACAGGTTTCGGAGGTTTCATCATCGCCTTTGCTCTCGGTTTACTGTTGATGTGGGGTGATGTATGGGCATTTGGTGCAATCACAATCCTCTGTGTATATATGTTTGTTCACAGCAACTTTATGCCGAAAAAGAGGGAGGAGAAGAAGAAGAACGATGCCGAGGTACGCGAAAACCTTGTAAACGACACGATGACTGCCGTGTCGGCAACCATCAAGTCCTCAACCCGCATCTACAACCGCACAATCGTAGCGTTGATGAAGGAGAACCGCAAGGCTCTGAAGGAACTCGATGCCGAGGCTGCCGAAATGTACGAGGAGAATCGCCGTTTGAAGTACTCCATTGCCTCGACACTGCGTACAACATATGGCTCGGATTTGAATCTCTCGCTCTACTATGTGCAGATTCTCGACTACCTGAACGAGATGACCAAGGCATTGGTGCATATCACCCGCCCTTCATTCGAGCATATTGACAACAACCACACAGGTTTGAGTCACATTCAGTCCGATACGCTGATGTCTATAAATGCCGATGTAAACGAGATCTATTCGCGCATTATTTATATGTTTACCTCTAACGACTTCTCTACTATTGACGAGGTGCTTGTTATGCGTGACAACCTCTTCGAACGATTGGCTCAGTCGACTAAAGAGGAGTTGGCTCGAATCAACGTAGGCGAGTCAAACTCGCGCGCAGGAATGTTGTTCCTCGGTATCATCTCCGAGACCAAGACTATGGTTCTGCAGTCACGAAACCTGCTCAAGTCGCGCCGTTACTTCATCGAGCAGGAGGGAAAGGTCATTCGCCAGAAGCGCATCTACGAGTAATAGTCCAAGAAGGCTTCTTGCTATGACGATGCAACCGAACAGATTGGTCGTTTTCGACCTTGATGGCACACTGCTTGATACGATTGGCGACCTTGCCGAGGCGTGCAACCATATGTTGGAGTTGCGTGGGCTTGGCTCACACTCGTGCGAGGAGTATCGCAAGATGGTAGGAAATGGCATTCTGCGATTGGTGGAGCGCGCACTCCCCGAGGAGTTGCGAACTCCAGAGTATGTGGCAGACGCAAGACGCGATTTCATCGACTACTATATCGACCATATAGATTGCCACACCCACCCATACGAGGGTGTTCGTGAGGTGTTGCACACCCTGCAAAAGGAGGGTTGGAGTATGGCGGTAGCATCGAATAAGTTTGATGCAGGGACGAAGAAACTTATCTCCGATATCTTCCCTGAGATAGATTTTAAGGTTGTTTATGGCAATCGCGAGGGTTTTCCGCTGAAGCCAGATAAGGCACTGCTCGACCTTATTATGAGGGAGAGCAATGCTACGCCCAACACGACATTTATGGTTGGCGACTCGGGTGTCGATATTCAGACCGCCAAAGCAGCAGGTGTTCGCTCAATCGGTTGTTCGTGGGGATTTCGCCCACGCACGGAGTTGGAGGAGAATGGCGCAGACTACATTGCCGACAAACCGATAGAACTCTTGGAATTAGTGAGTAGTGAGTAGAGAGGAGATAAGAGATAGGAGTTAGGAGTTAGGAGTTAATTCTCAATTCTCAATTAACCCTGCTATGCAGGCTTTTCCTCCTTGCGGCTCGGCAAAGTGTGCAAGCACCCTCTGCTCTCGCTCCGCAGCGTCGGTTCTCAATTTTTAATTTTTAATTTTTAATTTTTAATTAGAATGGTAGCAAGTCCAAAAGACATAAACCCAAACAATGAGCCTACTGTAATCTGCCCCGAGTGCGGAGTACCAATCCCTGTAAGTATGGAGCGATGCCCATACTGCGGTATTCGTATGCCTCGCGGTTGCAAGATGTTGGCAATTCGCGTAGCCGTAGGCATTGTTTTGGCTATTACAGCGATAGTGTTGTTGGTAACTCTGTTGTAGTTAGAACTTGTGGAAAGCTCTAACGAATAGCTCCTCACCCTTATACTCGCTATTGGTATATGGGGGTTCGGAGTTCATATGAGAGTAGAGCGCGTAACGCTTATCCTTATCCTCGGTCGAGGAGTAGTAGTACATCAGATTGTTAATGACTTTTCCTCCTGCCATTTCGAGATTGGTATTATAATTTTTGCGGTGACGGCGATTTGCCATGTTGCGCGAGCCACCCATATACATCGTACCAGCACTCCATATCTCGTTTATAGAGGGTAAATACCACCCCTCGCCCTTGTTGCGACACCACTCGAAAGCCGGGAAATCGCTCCACGACATACCATTCTTGGCAATAAACTTCTCCACCGCTTGCATATTCGCCATACCATCATAGTGGTCGGTAGCTCCGACTATCTTCTGCTTTTTGCGAGAGAGAGTATTCCACGACAAACACGCCTCGTCTAACGACATCACAACGCCGTGTCTGCCACCATCGTAAAGCACTGCCACAATGCCCTTTACGCCGTCCTTATCGTATATCTCTCCTATGGCATAAATCTTCTCTTTGCTACTCTCTGCGTTGTGCTTCTCCACGGGCTGTAGTGCTATCGAACTGCCTTTTGGTGGTGGTACAGAGCCGTGCCATTTATCTGTTTTGGCTGGTGAGGTAGTCGTTTTTTGAGCCTTTGCATTGTGACTAAAAGTGTCGCGGTCGCCCATCGGATACTCTATATAGTCGATATCCGAAACGGGAAGTTTATATACGGGAAGTTCGGTGCCATAACGCACAAACTGCACACTCTTTTTGGTTATCTTCAAGATTTTAACCTTCATCTGTTCGCCATTGCGCTTGACCAAAAGGTCCTGTGCCATAGCGGCATTGGCCAACAGAAGTACTGCTATAAGTAACATAATTCGTCTCATCGTACACTCTATTTTTTATAAATCTCAACGCAAATGTAAGAAAAATTTGTATATTTGTGCGTGGATTTATATGCAAATTCCTAATTTTGAACACAAAATTTCAGATAGAATGAAAAGATTATTACTATTTTGTGCAGTATCAGTGGGATTAGCTGGTTGCACGCATTTTGATGAAGTGTCATCAACCACTGAACCTGTGGGAACGACACATGTTATTTCGGCAGTAACCGATGATTCAGAGCTTTCGCGTGCAAGTTTTGAGCGTGCAGAGGGTGGTTATAAACACTCTTGGGAGGCAGATGATGCTATATCTGTCTTCCCCGGCACAAACAGCAATGCATCTTTTACTCTTATCGAGGGAGCAGAGAGCAATTCGGGTAAATTTAGCGGTTCGGTCAATTTGGGTGAAGGCGAATTTTTCGCTGTCTATCCCTATAGCGAAGATGTCGCGCTTTCGGAGGAGGCTCTTACGGTCGAATATCCGGCTGTGCAGAGTTGGCGAGCAGACAAGGCGAGTTACGACAAAAGCTCCTATCTGATGGTTGCTAACGGCACAAAGGAGAGTCTGAACTTCAAAAATGCTACTGCCGTTGTTCGTCTGTCGCTAACGGGCTCGAAAACTATTACAAAGATTGAGTTGAAGAGTATCGGTCATGAGGCGATTGCCGGTACTGCGGAGGTCTCTTTCGAGAATGGAGAGCCTGTCGTAAGTCTTAGTGGCGCGGACGATACTATTACTCTCAATGCACCTGTAACCCTGACCGATGAGGCCAAGCACTTCTTCGTGTCGATACCGCCTGTTGCATTGGGTAAGGGCTTCTCGGTAACAATCTATGACAATGCGGGCTATGCAATGACGAAGAATCACACCTTCAATCGCACAATCAAGCGTAATACGGTTGTTGAGATGCCTGCCTTTGCCTATGTAGCAACGGATAAGGTTTCGGATATTCCGGTTGCCGATATGCTCGATGTTGTATTTATGGCAGATGGCACTGCAAAGGATATCTCACCACGCGGAATGAAGGTGCAGACCTTTGCTGATAGCAAACTCCTCAATACATACTTCGACTATCTGCAAGGGCAACATATCGCTTCGTTCGACCACGCAGAACGATTTGTGAATAATACAACAGGTTCGCACTCTACCGGATATTACAAGGTCGATTTTGCCAATAATGCCGACTTTAAGAGCCGACTTGCCGATGGTCACTCGTGGGAGACATTAGTTATGATGGACGCAGAGGCTCCAGTAGAAAGTTCAGATAGTAAGTGGTTTTGTGCCCGGCAGAGTGGAGGAGTTGGTTTTGCTGTAAGCGATGCGGACAGTGGAAACGATCTCAACTTCTCGGTGAATTTAACAACCTCAGGTTCATCGGCTTGGGTTACTGCAAATAGTGGTATTGTTCCGCAGCGAGGTCAATGGTACCATGTTGTGGGTGTTTGGGACAAGGAGCAGAAGTATGTGTCGATATATGTCGATGGCGTGAAAAAAGGTACTAAGGCAGTTGATGATGGCGCTGTTTTCTTCCTCAACGCAAGTTCTGTGTATCACTGGGTATGCGTAGGTGGCGATGCTGCCAAGGGCGTGGCAGGTCAGGGCTGGGACGGCGATGTTGCTATTGCCCGTATATACGACAAGCCTCTTACCGATGCGGAGGTTACGGCTCTCTACAACAAGAGCTATCGCGACCGCACCACTTTGGAGTTGGTTAAGGAGGTTAGTTGTATGAACTCCGAAACCGTTAGCGATGGTTATAGTTATATGGTTAAGAGTACAGATTTTAAATCGGGCGATATTTTGCGCCTTCGTTCTCACTCCAAAACTTACGAGTGCGAAACTAAGATCTATCCTGATGGTGCTTCGGCTACTATTCCTTCCGACTTTGTCAGCGGAATCTATAATGTCGAACTCGTGCGTGGTACCAATAAGCAGGTACTTGCAGAGGTCGATTTGACAATGTCCACAGTGCCTCAGGCAGATATGCTCGATGTTATATTCAACGAGGACGGTACAGCCTACGATGCTTCGGGTATGCAGTCGGAGATTACCTATAAACCAGCTTCAACCTTGTGGACATATCCAAACTCGAATGGTGGATATGTGGCGAGATTTACAAATCCTACCGGCGTTAAATTCTCTTCGGGATATTATGGAGTACCTTATGTGGCAACAAACGCCTTTGGTGTGAAGCAGGCCGATGGACATACACTCGAATTAATTGTATCGGTCCATAATGGAGATGCAAAACAGAGCCTTTTCTCTTCGCATCAAAGCGGAGGAACTGCATTTAGATTTGATGCTACGAATGACAAAGTTATAGAAAATGTAACGCTGACAAAAACAGTCGGCTTCTGTCCTCGTGTTGCAAAGGCATATAGAGATACTCGAAATGAGGCATCAACAATAGAACTTGGCAAGTTCTACCATCTGGTAGGAGTGTGGAATAAATCCACTGGCGAAGTCGTATGCTATATAAATGGAAAACAGACGAATCGCCTTACTGGTCATACAGGTACTTTCGGACACCCAAGTGTATTGAATTTTGTTATAGGTGGAGATCCAGCCACAGCCACTACGGTTGATGCTGCCTTGAATGGCGATATTGCAATCGCGCGTATCTACGATAAACCACTCTCTGCTACCGAGGCTACTTCGTTGTATTCAGAGGCGCAGAAGAGTTGGCCTCGTTCATCTTCAATCGGTCAAGTAACAGATCTTGAGTACTTCCCTATGGTTGAAGTTGCCGAGGGGTGGAAATACTCGATATATGGCAATGGCATAAAGGCCGGCGACACCATTTCGCTCGAATCGTCATCGTCAGATAAGGTTTACAACTGCACGACAACATCTGACGAAGGTCGCGCTACAATTGTAATTCCGACAGGGTTACTCTCGGATACCTACGATGTGGTTTTGCATAGAGGCGAGGATAAGTTGAAAATCGCCGTTACTTCATTTACGGTTAATCCTGATGCCGAGTTGCCTCATGAGACCAAGTCTATTGCCCATCGCGGATATTGGTATGTAGATGGAGTTAACAATGTTCCGCAAAACTCTATTGCCGGATTGCAAAGAGCGCAAACGTTGGAGGGTTGCTACGCTGCGGAGTTCGATGTATGGAGGACAGCAGATGGAGTGTTGGTAATAAACCACGACTCTTCGATAGGAGGAGTAACCATCAAAACGGCAAATTACAGCGATATTGCAGATAAGACGCTCTCTAATGGCGAGAAGTTGCCAACTCTCGAATCATACCTTAACGAGTATCTCAAAAACACCTCTATAAGGTTGATGATACATGTGAAGGATCCTGCGTGCATAGATGATATTATTGCAATGTTGCGCGAAAAGAGTATTCTCGACAAGGCAGATTGGTTAATTAGCACGTATGCAGATGCTAAGAGTGTTATAGAAAAGTGCAAGAGCGAAGCACAGGATATGGTTCTCTTCCATCCAAATGATGATGTAGTGCAGACATACGCCCAACTTGCCGCTGACGGAATTACGCTTAACTATAAATCAAATACGGTTAATAAGGACTACTCGTGCATCAAGCGCGCACACGAGGCAGGGGTGAAGGTCTTGGTATGGAACGATGTGGATTCAAAGGCAAGTATGCTGAAATATATGGGACTTGGTGCAGATTACTTCAATACCAACCGCCCGCAATTATTGATTGAGTTAAGAAAAAAGAAATTTATTGAGAAATAGTTATGAAAAGATATATAGCACCTGAAATAGATATACACTCTGTATTGGCAGAGGTGGGCTTTTCGGCCTCATTGGGAACAGGAATGGACGATGACTCGACCATCGAAGGTGGAGAGTGGGATTAGTGTTGATAGCAAAGTCACTCGAATAATGGGTTTATTTGATATATTCAAGAAGAAAAAGAGCGAGGAGGTTGCCGAAGTTGCACCCGAGGTGGTGCAACAGACCGAGCAGACCGAACAGGAGGAGTTGAATACGGGCTTGGAAAAGACCAAGGAGGGCTTTTTCTCGAAGTTGCATCGTGCTGTAGCTGGTCGTTCGACCGTTGATGCCGACCTGCTCGATGATTTGGAGGAGGCGCTCATAACCTCCGATGTGGGCGTAGATACCACCGTTAAAATTATCCGCAAAATCGAGGAGCGTGTGGCTCGCGACAAGTATGTGAATAGCGATGAGTTGTACAATATCCTCTACGATGAAATCGCTTCGTTGATGGAGGCTGCCGAGGGCAAAGCCGACACCTTTGGTCTCGATGTCAAGGAGGGTACGCCCTATGTGGTTATGGTTGTCGGCGTAAATGGCGCAGGCAAGACCACCACAATCGGAAAGTTGGCAGCGCAACTTGTGCGTGCCGGCAAGAAGGTCTATATCGGTGCGGCGGATACCTTCCGTGCTGCGGCTATCGACCAGCTCGGCGTATGGGCGGAGCGTGCCGGGGCTACGATGATTCGTCAGGATATGGGCTCGGACCCTGCATCGGTGGCATTCGATACACTGCGTTCGGCGGTGGCGAACAGTGCCGATGTGGTGCTGATTGACACAGCAGGTCGTCTGCACAATAAGATTGGCCTGATGAACGAATTGACCAAGATTAGAAATGTTATGGCGAAGGTTATCCCTGACGCTCCGCACGAAGTGATGCTTGTGCTTGACGGCTCAACGGGACAAAATGCCTTCGAGCAGGCTCGTCAATTCACTCAGGCAACGCAAGTTACATCGTTGGCAATCACAAAGTTAGACGGAACGGCAAAGGGCGGTGTAGTTGTTGGTATCAGCGACACATTCAAAGTGCCGGTGCGCTATATCGGCATTGGCGAGGGCATCGACCAGCTCCGCATCTTCGACCGTCATCAGTTTGTTAAGGCGTTGTTTGGCAGAAAATAGTCCGCAATGAAGATTGTAAATATCATAACGCTCGGTTGTGCCAAAAATCGTGTCGATTCGGAGCATATCGCTGCGCAATTGGCGGAGGCGGGCTACGAGATTCGTTTCGATAGCGACCGCACCGATGCAAAGGTCGTGGTGGTAAATACCTGTGGCTTTATTGGCGATGCCAAGGAGGAGAGTATCGACACCATTCTCAACTGCGTTGAGGCAAAGCGGGCAGGGCTTATCGAAAAGTTATTCGTTATCGGCTGTCTTTCGGAGCGTTATGCTGACGAGTTGCGCGAGGAGATTCCCGAAGTAGATGACTACTTCGGTGCAAGAACCTTCGATGGCGTGGTGCGCACCTTAACGGGCGACTACCGCGCAGAGGTCGAAACACAGCGAGAACTCTCCACCCCGAAACACTACGCCTACCTCAAAATCGGTGAGGGTTGCAATTGGCGATGCGGCTACTGTGCTATTCCGCTGATTCGTGGCAAGCATCGCTCTGTGCCGATGGAGCAGGTGTTGGAGGAGGCTCAAAATCTTGCAGCAAAGGGCGTTAAAGAGATTATGGTGGTGGCGCAAGATACCACCTACTACGGAATGGACCTCTACGGCAAGCGTTGCTTGGCGGAGTTGCTCGAAAAGTTGTGCAAGGTGGAGGGTATAGAGTGGATTCGCCTTCACTACGCCTATCCGACCGACTTCCCGCAGGATGTTATCGAGGTTATGGCGCGTGAGCCGAAGATTTGTAAATACCTTGATATTCCATTGCAACACCTCTCGGATAATCAGTTGGAGTTGATGCACCGCCGCCACACCAAGGCGGAGGCTCTCGAACTGATTGAGCGACTGCGTACGACTATACCCGATATCGCAATTCGTACCACGATGTTGGTGGGCTATCCTAATGAGAGCGCTGCCGACTACGAGGAGTTATGCGAGGAGGTTAAGCGACTTCGTTTCGACCGCCTTGGAGTATTCCCATACTCGGAGGAGGAGGGAACTTTCTCGGCTACGAAGTTAAAAGACAATGTTCCACAGCGCGTGAAGGATTATCGTGCCGAGCATCTGATGGCTATTCAGGCGGAGATTTCGCATGCGAAGAATGAGGAGCGAGTGGGAAATGTCGAGCGAGTGATAATTGATGGTAAGTCGGGAGATTTCTATATTGGTCGCTCGCAGTACGACTCGCCTGAGGTTGATGAGGAGATTCTGATTTCGAGTCACAAACGCCTGATGAAGGGCAAATTCTACGATGTAAAGATTACCGATGCAGACGATTTCGATCTGTATGCGGAGGTTGTAAAATAATACAAAGCAATGGCAAAATTTCATCTTAAAGAGGTCGTAACTCCTCGCGATGCGAAGGAGTGGTTACACCTCGACCGCAAAATATATAAGGATTGCCCCTATTGGGTGTGTCCGCTTGATGACGACATCGAAAAGGTCTTTAATCCCGAGCGCAATCACCTCTTCGAGGGTGGCGAGGCGATTCGTTGGATAGCGCTCGATGAGAAGGGCGAGGCGGTAGGTCGCATCGCTGCATTCTACAACCGTGAGCAGGCAAAGATTACCGAGAATATGGGCTGCTGCGGCTTCTTTGAGTCGATTGATAATCAAGAGGTTGCAAACTTACTATTCGATGCTGCGAGGGAGTGGCTTTCCGACAGAGGCTTGGAGGGTATGGACGGACCTGTAAACTTCGGCTCGCGCGATTCGTGGTGGGGTTTGTTGGTTGAGGGTTTTGAGTTCCAACCCCTCTACGGCAATCCATACCACCTGCCATACTATAAGGCTCTGTTCGAGAACTACGGTTTTCAGAACTACTTTAATCAGAACTCCTATGTTTGGCGCGCCGAGGATGGTGTTTTGAGCGAGATTGCTCTCGAAAAGGCTCATCGCGTACTCGCCAACCCGGAGTATCAAATCAAGGATATTACGGGTGCAAACCTCGAAGTGGCAGCCGAGAATCTGCGCACCATATATAATAAGGCGTGGTCGCTCTTTACGGGCGTAAAGCAGATGACCAAGGAGGAGGCGCAGAAGTTGATGCGCACGCTTCGCCCGATTATAGACCCCAATTTGATATATTTCGCCTACCACAACAACGAGCCGATAGGATTCTTTGTTATGGTACCCGACCTAAACCGTGTAATTGGCAAGTTCAACGGCAAATTCGGCTTGATGGAGAAGTTGCGCCTGATGTGGGATTTGAAGGTGCGTAAGTCGTGCGACCGAGTTTTTGGAATCATCTTCGGCATTACACCCGAGTTTCAGGGTAAGGGTATCGAGAGTGCCATTATGACCTATATCCTCGAGACCTATATCCGCACAGGGCGCAGTCCTTACAAATCGTTTGAGTTTGCGTGGATTGGCGACTTTAACCCTGTAATGAACAGAATGATAGAGCGTTATGTTTGCGCTACAAAGCACAAGATGCACACCACATATCGCTTCCTCTTCGACCGCACACGCGAGTTCCACCGTTGTCCGCGCCTCGGCTTAAAGAGAACGGAAAAGCAATAAAAATAGACAAGCCTTTGCTCGGTTATTTTGATGTTTGCCCGAAAATCGCCCCGATTTGTGGGAGAGAACAGAGAAAAAATAGAAAATTTTGCATTTTGCATTTTGCATTTTGAAATTTATTCGTACCTTTGCACCGCATTAAGTACTTAATTATAAAAACACAAAAAGATGAAAAAGGGAATTCATCCGGAAAACTATCGTTTAGTGGCATTCAAGGATATGTCGAATGACCACGTGTTTTTGTGCAGGTCCGCCGTTTCGACAAAAGAGACCATCGAGGTGAACGGCGAAACCTATCCCGTGTATAAGATGGAAATCTCCAACACATCGCACCCATTCTACACTGGTAAGATGAAGTTGGTTGATACCGCCGGTCGTGTGGATAAGTTTATGAGCCGTTACGCAAAGCGCTACGATAAGAAGAAGTAATCACTACTCTTCACGGAAAAATATAGACACTCAATCGAGTGTCTATATTTTTTTTGCTATTAGCTGTTAGCTTTCTAAGGGCCAGTAAGGGCTAGTAAGGGAGCGCTATAAGTTTTTTCAACTCCTCACTCCTAACTCCTAACTAAATTAAAAGTTTTCCGTTTTCCGCTTTCCGTTTTCCGTTTTTTACTATCTTTGTGACATAAATAACCGAAACCAATGAAGAATAGACTATACGGAGTATTGCTCGTTGTGGCTATGATGGCGATGCCTGCTGTGGCTAAGTCGCAGATTTACGCCAAGTTGAACGCTCTATACGCTGTTGTAGGTGTGATAAATCCACAACTCGAGTTTATCGTTGGACCACACTCCTCGATTTCGATTGACCCGACATTCTCGCCTCATAAGACTATCAAGTGGGGCAAGCGCGATGATATCCACGCTATGTTCGGCATTCTGCAAACCGAGTACCGCTTCTACATCAAGCGCGAGGCGCGAGGTTTCTATGTCAGCGCCCACGCCGGCGTACAGATGTTTGAATTGACTCGTCCATTCTTCTTCCGAAACGACAAGTTGATAACCTTCGAGCCGGGATTTGGTCGCGGTTTTGGAGCAATGACAGGTATCGGCATAGGATATACCCACACTTTCAAGGAGCGTTGGGTGGTTGATGCCTTCTTCGCATTCGACCGTATGTGGAGTTGGTACAACGATTACAAGTCAAATGGCGAGATAAACCTATACCCCGCCCACCAACACGAGCCTAAATACCCGGATCCATTCAACGGCTCGGCAGAGTGGTTACCATCGAAAATAGGAGTTTCCATAGGATATAAAATTTTCGACCCTTCGCTCAAGCACAAGTCGTGCAAGCAACGAAGAGTCGAAAAACTACTCGCCGAATAGACCTTTAGTAGCTATTTCGGAGTTGTTCCTCTTTAATCTGTTGGAGTTCGTACATTCTGTCTCGATAGCGCGCAGCTGCCATAAAGTCTAACGATTTGGCGGCGCGTTCCATATCATTGCGCGCCTGCTCGATAAGCGCATCGAGATTTGTTCCCACATTATAACCACTCTCCGTATCGGCTACCATCGCCACTCGTGGCGTACTATAAGCCTCATATATAGCTGTCACATCTGTCACACCACCCACATTTACACCACCTTCTCCATCGAGCAGAGGACTTGGCTGTGCCGAGTTGCGCTTCGCCTGATGAGGCATAATGCCGTGTTCGATATTGTAGCGAATCTGTCGCTCGCGGCGGCGATTGCTATCCTCAACAGTACGGCGCATAGCCTCCGTACAAGTCGTTCCATACATCACCACCCTACCTTGCGCGTGGCGAGCAGCTCGACCTGCCACCTGTGTCATTGCGGTATAGTTGCGCAGATAGCCATTCTTGTCGGCATCGAAAATCGATACTTGCGACACCTCGGGCAAATCGATACCCTCGCGCAAGAGATTTACACCACACAGCACATCGAACAAATCGGCGTGCATATCCTCGATAATCTGCACGCGCTCCAAGGTGTCGAGATCGGAGTGTATGTAACGACTACGCACACCCATCTTCTCGAGATATGCCGACACCTCCTCGCACATTCTCTTCGAGATGGTGGTTACAATCATCTTCTCGCCACGACTTACGCAATCCTCGATATCCTCCATCAAGCGATCTATCTGGTGAGTCGAGTCGCAAATTTTCAATGCAGGGTCGATAATTCCTGTCGGGCGTATAAACTGCTCTATAACGCTATCCTCGCTACGCAACAACTCATACTGCGCAGGAGTAGCACTCACATATATAGTCTGCTTCTGCAACCCCTCAAACTCCTCGAAACGCAGAGGGCGATTGTCGCGTGCGGCTGGCAATCGGAAGCCATACTCCACCAAATTCTCCTTTCGCGAGTGGTCGCCACCATACATTCCTCGCACTTGAGGAATGGTTACATGGCTCTCATCGACAATCATCAACGCATCTTCAGGGAAGTAGTCCAACAAACAGAATGGTCTCATACCCGGGGCTCTGCCATCGAAGTATCGCGAATAGTTCTCGATGCCCGAGCAGTAGCCCAACTCCTTTATCATCTCGAGGTCGTAATTTACACGCTGTTCGATGCGCTTCGCCTCGACATCGCGACCTTCGCGCTCGAAAAATTCGATTTGTTTCTCGAGGTCTGCCTCTATCTGCAACACCGCCTGCTCAACACGCGCCTTGCTCGGCACAAAGAGGTTGGCAGGGTAAATATTTACCTGCTCCAACGAATCTTTACGCTGTCCTGTCTCGGCATCGATAAGCGAAATCTCCTCTACTTCATTGTCGAAAAAGGTTATGCGATAGGAGTGATTACCCACCGAAGAGCGCACCGTTATAGTATCGCCCTTAACGCGGAATGTTGATGGTTCCAAATCGCCTTCAACACGAGTGTAGAGTATCTCGACAAGGCGATACATCAGATGTTTCATCGCCATCACATCGCCAACCTTCAACTGTATCATCGTGCTGTGGAAGTCGTTAGGGTTGCCAATACCGTAGATACACGACACACTCGACACAACAATCACATCGCGCCTACCCGACAACAACGAGTAGGTCGCCGACAAGCGCATACGGTCAATCTCGGCATTTATGGCGAGATCTTTCTCGATATATGTATCGGTTGAAGGAATATAAGCCTCGGGCTGATAGTAGTCGTAGTACGAAACGAAGTACTCGACTGCATTCTCGGGAAAGAAACTCTTAAATTCGCTATAGAGTTGCGCTGCAAGGGTTTTGTTGTGGCTTAAAACAAGTACGGGGCGATTGAGTTGAGCAATAACATTTGCCATTGTAAAGGTCTTTCCCGAGCCGGTTACTCCGTGCAGAGTAGCAGCTGGCACGCCCTGTTTGAGGTGCGCCACCAACTTATCTATCGCCTCGGGCTGATCGCCCATAGGCGCATAGTCCGATACAAGCTTAAAATCCATACTCTGATTGTGTAGCCACGCGCACCATATCATCTGCCGAGTCGAACACCCGACACATAGGATATCACCTCAAAAAGGTGATGGCAATGTTCTATCTGACACTCCTACTTTATACCAACACTAACATGTGAGCCTGTTGGCACGAACTCAAAGAGAGGCATTTTATAGATTTTTCCTCGTTCCAACTCTATAGCACGAGCCTTCTTATCCATAAAATGTCCTACTTTATCTATAACTTGAATAGTAAAACCATTTGCATACTCTCGTGATGGTACTACTATAAATATATCCATAATCTCCGTTGACGACAAAGTACGCTTGACATGCGCAACCGTGAAATCATTTTGCACACCACCCTCTGCAGGCACAAGCGTAGCATCGGCATAGTTAATGACAAAATCGCCCGAAATAACCTCGGCATTATTGCCTCGGAACTCAACTCTCAACACATCGGCGTGCTTGCCCTCATTCTCTCCCGACACATCTTTGAGTTGCAAATGTATTACACTTGCAAGATAGTTCAACGATACATAGCCACCCTCCTCGGCAACGCAAGCCGCCATAGGAAGAGTGTTTGTCGCAAAACTCCCAACAGCAACAGCTTGCTCCTTTGGCAGGGTTATGGTCGTTGCATCTTTATAGAATGATGCAGGGTAGAGAATATCGCACGGATAGGTGGGAGTCTGAGCGAAATTGAAGGTCGCAACCTTCGACTTCTCTCCACTGATTTGCGCCTCGTAAGAGGTCACTCCATTTGCAGAAATACAATCGCCACTCGACCAATATACCACACGCTCACCATCGGTCACCTCGCCCAATGTAGTTCTAACCATCGGTTGCTCCGGCATACCAATTGTCAACGAATAGTTATTCTCCCCCAGCAATACCTCATTTTCACTATGCGAACAAGCTCCAAAAACAAGGGCTGTCAATGCAACAACTATGCAAAATAACGATTTCATCTCTATTTTAATTCTCTATTTATAGTTGTCATTTGTCAATGGCTTACCCTTATACTCGCCTGTTAAAGTATTGAGGAATGCCACAATTTTCTCCTCCTCTTCATCGGTCAAAGCAACACCCGACTGATATGTTCCCATATCGCAAACAGCCTCCTTCAATGTCGCACGAGTACCATCGTGATAGTATGGCTGGGTAAGGAGTACATTACGCAAACCGGGAACCTTGAAGCGATGACGATCGCGCTCCTCCTTGGTCTGCTTGTAGCGACCATTATCCTCCTCGGTCAACTCCAAACCTCGGTCAGCGAAGTAGTGCTTGCGCAAGCCCATCAACTCGTAAGACTCGCCACCAAGATTCTGTCCGACATGGCAAGTTGCACAGCTATACTTCTTGAATAACTCATAACCCTCCAACTCCTCGGCTGTAATTGCCGAATCATCGCCACGAAGATATTTATCGAAACGAGAGTTAGGAGTAATGAGCGTGCGCTCGAACTGCTCGATAGCGTCTGTAATCGTTGCCTCGGTGATTCCCTCCGGATAGAGAGCATTGAAGGCGCGCACCATCTTGCGGTCACGCTTCAACTTTGCGACAATCTGATCAAAGTTTGGCGATGCCATCTCAACTGGATTTACCGGAGGACCTGCAGCCTGCTCTGCAAGTGTTGTAGCACGACCGTCCCAGAACTGCACAAAGTTATAGACTGCATTATATACGGTCGGAGCATTTACTCCTCCGAGTTGTCCAGCAACACCCTCCGAGTACTGCTTGTTGTCAACGCCAGCAGTGTTCAAGCCATGGCACGATGCACACGACACGGTGTTATCAACCGAAAGGCGTGTATCGTGGAAAAGTAGAAATCCCAACTCTGCCTTTGCTACATCAACAGGCAACGACAAATCTATAGGGCGAATAGGCTCGCCAGCACGCTCTCCCGTAAGACCATCGTTGTAGTGCGCCATACGATATGCCACAGCCCACTCGAGAATAATATCGCGCTTGGCATTGGTCATCTGGCTTCCCCAATGCACCAAAAAATACTTCGCCATAGGCATACGCTTATCCAAAGCTACCTTCTCAACCTTCGCCACATCTACAGGCGACAACTCGCCCTCACCCGAAGTCAAGACCTTCATCATAGGCTCCATATCGAAGGCACGATAGCCCTCATTGACATCTGTCATTACGATATCGCCAACAATAGGCATATCGAAATAGAATGGAAGGTCGGGATTTGCCGAGTGGCACGACATACAACCTCCTTCGTTGAAAATCTCTACCACCGCATCGTTAAGAGGTAATCCAGCTTTTGGTACTCGATTTGCAATAAAGTAGCCTGCAACAAGTGCTACAACAACTACTAAAGCTGTTACAATTAGACTTTTTTTCATAGCGCGATTATTTTAAAATTGGTTAAAACATCTTACTTCACTCTACAAATATAATGAAATTTATTCGATTACAAAAAAAATCGAACTTATTGCCTCTACTCCTTATTCTTTTTCAACCACTCCAAGCGACGAAGGTCAGGCAGATGAGTAATCTTAAAGTTCTCAAAACGAGCCTCAAAGCCATTTCCATCAGGGCAAGCCGCCATCATTCCGACCATTACAGGCGTATTGTCCGCGAGGTGACAGTTGCGCATCATCACATAGTTTTTATCGTCAAACGAGTAGAAAATCTCCACCGCATCAAGACGGCGTACCGCCTTAATCCAAATAAAATCGATGCTTTTGTCGAGTGTGATGACCGACCAATCGCTTGTGTGGTGGGTTACCACGCACGAGATATTGTACTTGCCATCAACGAACTCAATGCCCGCCTTGATATAGTTCTCCTTGTCGGTGCGCAACATAAGACCTGCTTGGTCGAAACGCACCTTATAATCGCCTGATATTTTGACCTTTACCTCGAACTCGCCACCGCGCGTAGTGTAGAGGAATGGAGCGTCATCAACGGTAAAACCATAGTGCGAGATACGCCAATAGTCGCTTTGAGGGGTTACCTGCATCGTGAGTTTGTTGTTTTTAATGCTCCACGACTCTGGCTCGTTAAACCACTGCATACATTCAAGTGTCTGCGCCTGCACCGCAACCGCAGCCACCACCATTGCCAAGAAAATAGTAATTCGCTTCATTGTAGGGATAATTTATTGTTTTGTAGCACGAAGATAGTGATTTTTTTGTATATTTGTAGTGTCGAGAGTGCAAATTCTCGGCAGACATATTTCAAAAGAGGCGTTATGTCTTTTCTTGTGTGTGAAAAGCCTAGGAAACTTAATCACTGTGTACAAGAATTGCTTAACTGTCTTCACGCATATAGCGTGAGGCTGTTACCATATTCATACACAGAGGTATTCCTAGCACCTTCACACTTGAATTTGGCATACGGTGTCACGCTTTCTTATTTTACAAAATTTCTATCGGCATCGTAGGAACAAAAAACACTATTATGAAAAAGTGTATTATTTTACTAACAATCATTGCAACATTGTGCATAACCAGTTGCAAATCGAATGAAGAAAAAGCGAATGAACTAATTCGTGCGGAATTATCAAAAACCCTCTATGACTTCGATAGTTATCAACCTATTGAAACGACTATCAAAGAGGCAAAAAACACTTTATTTAACAACAAAGATGCTTGGAAATATGCTTCCTTGTTTCAATTGGCATTTGAAGAAGCCAAAGAATATTTAGAGAAAGCAAAAGATGCCCAAGATTATATGGACATATATGGTCCTCCTTCATACTATTCAAGTGCTAGATCTGATAGAAAATACTACGAGTACAAGAAAGAGAAAGAGGAGTATCTAGAAAAGACAAAAAATGCATACAATTTATCTAGTGCAATGATTGATACATTAAAAGTACTTAACACAAAACTTGATACTACCCAAATAATTGGTTGGGAGGTTTCTCATAGATTTAGATGTAAGACAAAAGGTGGTCACTCAGATATTGGAAATTACAGATATATTATAGACAAGGAATTTGAGAATATTATTCTCAGAATGGATCTAGATGATGAAGACCACCAAAGCATTATCGGCGCACTTGGGATAGCAGTAGAGAAATAGAGAATAAGTGAATGAAAATTGTATTCACATTACAAAACATATGTATTCCTGTAGGAGTACATATGTTTTTTTTATTCAATACGAATATCTCTATCCCTATTTCTCCTAACGCCCCTAACGCCTCTAACGACTCTAACGCCTCTATTACCCCTAATGCCCCTAATGCCCCTACTCGTTCGCTTAACTTGCCGAGCATCGCTTTGCCATTATCGCTCGGCTTAGATCGGCTGCGCCTCAGCATAGTATATCACTACTATCCTCTGCATTCGGCTTGCACGATTTTCCTCTGTTACACAGAGCAGTTAAGCTCATTCGCATCGAATAGTATTGCTATTTTCCAATGGAAAATAGCATCTGCCTCTTTAAGCCAAGCCCGTTTGGCTTTTTGTATAAATACAAAAAAGCCAACCCTTTTGGGCTTGGCTTAAAGAGGCGGCTACCTACTCTCCCACGGGAAAACCGCAGTACCATCGGCGCGAGTGAGCTTAACTTCTCTGTTCGGAATGGGAAGAGGTGGAACCTCACCGCTATAACCACCTAAATCATATTT
>JAZPYA010000027.1:0-33109 GCA_045543935.1 Alistipes sp. | reverse complement strand
TGTCGGAGGTGTGATTGAGCAACGCGGTGGTCGTCGTTTCCAAAATGCGAAATATCGCGAGATGACTCCTATTTTCGTTCTCAGATTGAAGAAATAGACTGATCGTCAACTAAAAAAGTGGCTGTCCAACCAAGCGTTGCGGCAGCCATTTTTTTGGTGGATGGAGGGGGTAGGGGCGTTAGGGGCGTTAGAGGTGTTAGGGATAATAGGGAGTGGCGAAAGCGAAGCATAGTAAACCTATGTGAGCATTTCAGTGTCCGACACACTCGTGCAAAAAGAACTCATCAGAACTCTACCGGAAACCAAAAAATCGTAAATGAGCGAGGAAATTTTGTGCTAAACGAGGTGGCGAAAGCGGAGCATAGTAAGCCTATGTGAGCATTTCGCCATCCGAAGAGCAGTGCAAAAGGGCGCATCAGAACTCTACCGGAAACCAAAAAATCGTAAATGAGCGAGGAAATTTTGTGCTAAACGAGGTGGCGAAAGCGGAGCATAGTAAGCCTATGTGAGCATTTCGCCATCCGAAGAGCAGTGCAAAATTTACCGCTCAGAACGATTTTTTTACTTTGGGGAGAGGACTATGTACGGCACAACCATCTCCTCCATCGAGATTCCTCCGTGCTGGAAAGTATCGCGGTAGTAACGGATATGACGATTGGCATCGTTGTTATAGACGAGAAAATCGTTGTTGTAGGCGAAAATGTAACTTGAGGTGAGATTGGAAGAAGGCAGTTGCACCTCCTCGGGGCGAGTAATCTCGAATACCTCCTTGCGATTGTAGGCAAGGTTGCGACCTGTCTTGTAACGGAGATTTGCAGAGGTTTCGCGGTCGCCTGTAACCTTGACAGGGTTATCGACACGCACAGTACCGTGATCGGAAGTTATCACTACGGTATGACCTCGCTCGGAGAGCATCTTCAACAGGGTAAAGAGTTCGGAGTGTTCAAACCACGAACGCGTAAGCGAACGGAACGAGGCATCATCTTCGGTAAGTTGGCGGATAATCTCGGTCTCGGTACGGGCGTGCGAGAGAATATCCAAAAAGTTATAGACGATAACCGAGAAATCGGCATCGTAGATATGTTGGATATTGTCGATAAGTTTTCTTCCCGCCTCGGGGCGCACAAGTTTGTCGAATGACCACTTATAGCGTTTGCCGGCCTGCGCAATCTGTCGCGCGAGGAACTCCTCCTCATATTGGTTTTTGCCACCCTCCTCGTTGTCGTTGAGCCATTTTTGTGGCATAAGTTTATCTATCGCCAACGGCATCAATCCCGCAAAAATAGCGTTGCGAGCGTACTGCGTAGCGGTAGGTAGAATGGAGCAGTAGAAGTCATCGGTAGCTATGTCGAAGTAACCGCGCAACATACTGCTGATGGTGCGCCATTGGTCATAGCGGAAGTTGTCGATAAGGAGCAGGGTGGTCTTGCTATGGCTATCCACCACCGGAAAGATGTTGTTGCGCATCAGCGTATGCGACATCACGGGAGTATCCTCATCGCGCGAGTTTATCCAGCTCTTGTAATTGTCGCAGACGAAGCGACCGAAGATGCGGTTTGCCTCCGCCTTTTGATATTGCAAAATCTCACGAATCGACTCGTCACCACCCGAGAGTTCTATGTCCCAATTTACGAGTTTGCGATATATGGCACTCCATTGTCGGAAGGTCGAAGCGTTCTGCATCGACACCGCAATACGACCAAACTCGGCACGATAGTCGGCGGTGGTCTGTTCGGTTACAAGTTGCTGTGAATGAACATGTTTCTTGATAAGCGGAAGCATCTGCGAGGGGTGTACAGGCTTGACGATATAGTCGGCAATTTTCGAGCCTATAGCCTTGTCCATAATATCCTCCTCTTCGCTCTTGGTAACCATTATTACGGGCGTAGTCGGGCGAACATCTTTGATGAGTGGCAGGGTTTCGAGTCCTGTCATTCCGGGCATCATCTCATCAAGGATAATGACATCGTAAGCGGTCTCCGTTGCCATATCTATAGCATCGTAGCCGTTGTTGCAGGTATCCACCTCGTACCCCTTGCCCTGAAGGAGCATAATGTGCGGTTTCAGCAACTCGATTTCGTCATCAACCCAAAGAATCTTTACCATAATCTACTCGTTTTTAGCTGCAAAAACATTGCGTATTGTGGGGTATGTCGAGCGCAAATTCTCCTCTAACTCCGCCTTTGAACACCACTTGGCAATAGCAATATCCTCCTCTTTTTGAGGCTTGGTCGGACAGCTCTTTGCCGAGAGCAGATACCACGAAGTCTGCTTCAACTCCCACTCTCCATAAACGTTGTAAGTGTGGAGAGTATTGCACAAAAATCGGACAATTTTCGCTCCTTCGACACCTGTCTCTTCGGCAATCTCGCGCACGGCACACTCCTCGGCACTCTCGCCCTCATCTATATGCCCTTTCGGCAGATCCCAATGGCGGTAGCAATATATCATCAGCGTTTCGCCCTTCTCGTTTTCGACTAAACCACCCGCCGCTTCTACATACTTAAATTCGGCCATAAATCGTTCTCTATACAACTCTATCATCGAGTCGAGAACGACTATGGTGTTGGCGGTTTCAAAAATTTTAAGTACATTCGCCCTTGAAAGTTCTGACGAAGGCATACGATAGTAGTCGTCAAACTCTACGGGAGTATCGGTTAGTATCAGCACTTTATGTGCGAAATATATCTCGGTACGCATCTCTGTTTTCGTTTTGAGCAAGACAAAGATAGGAATTTTAACTTAAAATAGGGATATGAAAAAACAATTTATTGCTATGGCATTGTTACTTTCGGGCTTTGCAGGGTGCAACACAGCCCCCGAGCCCCTCAAAATCGACAACGCATTAACTGCCGAGGAGATTGCCTCGGCTCGCCTTACCCCCGAGGTTATGTGGAAGATGGGGCGCATTGGCGAACACGCACTTTCACCCGATGGCGCGACACTCCTCTACACCCTCACACGCTATAATATGGAGGAGAATCGTGGCATCACAGTCATTGTAAGTCGCAACCTCACAACGGGCAAGGAGCAAGAACTTACCGACCTCGATGCTACCTCGGTTTCTCCGGTTTGGAGTGCCGATGGAAAGGATATTTGGTTTGCAACAAACCGCAGTGGCGATATGCAGTTGTGGAAAATGCAGGCAGATGGCTCGCAACCAAAGCAGATTTCCAACATCGAAGGCGGTATCGAGGGCTTCGGAATCGCACCCGATGAGCAACACATCTACTACACACAGTATGTTCACGCCAAGGATATCAACTCGGCCGATATTCACAAGGATATGGCAAAGTCGAAGGCTCGTATCTACGATGATTTGATGGTGCGCCATTGGGACTACTGGGATAGCGGAAAATATCTACATATCTTTGTTGCAGATTTGTTATCAAACGGTGTTGGTGTCGGCAAGGATATCACGGGCGAAGAGTCAGCTTGGGATACTCCGTTAGCCCCATATTTCGACCATTCTGAGATTTCGTGGAGCCCCGATGGCAAGCAACTTGCCTACACCTGCAAACCGCTTACCGGTACGGAGTACGCCGTATCTACTGACTCGGATATCTTTATCTACGACCTCGAAAATGGCACTACTCGCAACCTATGCAAAGAAGTTGCACACCTTCCATTTGTAGGTTACGACAAGTACCCTATATGGTCGCCAAACGGCTCAAAGATTGCTTTTCGCTCACAAGAGCGCGCCGGAAACGAAGCAGACAAAGAACGCCTGATGATATACGACTTGGCTTCAGGCAATGTCGTATATCCGACAAAAAATTTCGACTATCACGCAACGAATGTGGCGTGGGCAGACGATGAAACACTCTACTTTATCGCACCAATCGAGGCAACACATCAGATTTGTCGTGTCAAGGCTGACGGAACAAGCGAGGTGGAGGTTATAACCAAAGGCGACCACGATATCAACACATTCGAGTTGTGCGGTAGCAAGTGTGTTGGCTCGGTGATGACAATCTCGATGGCTCCTGAACTCTTTGAGTTCGACCTTGCAAACGGTGCAATGACAAAACTTACAGCTGTAAATGATTTTGTCTATGACAATATCAAGATGGGCGAGGTGCAGAAGCGCTGGGTTAAGACCACCGATGGCAAAAAGATGCTCACTTGGGTAATTCTTCCGCCCGACTTTGATGCAACAAAAAAATATCCTGCGCTACTCTATTGTCAGGGAGGTCCGCAGAGCGTGGTGTCGCAGTTCTGGAGTTATCGCTGGAACTTCCAACTGATGGCGGCACAAGGTTATGTTGTCGTAGCGCCAAATCGCCGTGGAGTACCTTCGTTTGGACAGGAGTGGCTCGACCAGATTTCGGGCGACTACTCGGGGCAGAACATTCGCGATTATCTCTCTGCTATTGATGATGTAGCAAAAGAGAAGTGGGTTGATAATGAGCGACTTGGTTGTGTTGGTGCATCGTATGGCGGTTACTCGGTATTCTATCTTGCCGGACATCATCAAAAGAGGTTTAAGGCGTTTATTGCACACTGTGGAATCTTCAATTTCGAGTCGATGTACGGACACACCGAGGAGCTGTTTTTCGTAAATAACGACTATGGTGGAGCCTATTGGGAAAAGGATAATAAGACTGCTATGCGCTCCTACGCCAACTCTCCACACAAGGCGGTGAGTCAGTGGGATACGCCGATACTTATCTTCACGGGTGAGAAGGACTACCGAATTCCTTACACACAGTCGCTCGAGGCGTTTACGGCTGCTCGTCTGCGCGGTATTCCTGCGCGATTGGTGTCGTTTGAGAATGAGGCTCATCAGGTTTTCAAGCCACAAAACTCGTTGGTCTGGAACAGAGAGTTCTTCGGGTGGTTAGACAGATATCTGAAATAGGCACATAGAGTATTTTGTTGCTGAAAGGGTGGAGAATACAACTTCTCCGCCCTCTTTTTGCCTATTCGTGGGGAAAAATCGGGCATTCGTTGAAATTATTTTTATATGAAATATAACTCTCATATTTTTGCGATGATTTAAGATGAACAACTATGAAGAAAATCTACTTGATGGCGATAATTGCCGCACTTGCAGTGTTCGGGGGTTGCTCGACAGCAGTCGATGGCGAGGGCTATGTAGATATCGCAAAATCGGAACTCTCAATCGGTCTGCCTATCGGTATCAACCGTACCGCAGTGGACGAAGAGGGCAAAGCCTCGTGGGTTGAGGGCGACACTTTCACCCTATGGGCAGAGAACAGAGTTGGCGTATTCTCCCTCAATGGGGTTGATTTCAGAATGATGTACTATTGGCACTCGTTGCAGTCTGCCGTCTTTACATCAAACGCCAATGCAATTTCCGATGGCACCTACACCTACTATGCCGTATCTCCAAAACCGGAATCGGTAAACAACAGAAAAGCGACCTACACTATCCCTGCCGTACAGCAGGGCGACTCGTTTAATGGGTCATACGATATTATGGTTGCCGAGCCAATCAAAGCCGAGGCTCTTTCGACCGAAAAGGTAAACAGTCTCGCGCTCGATTTTAAGCACAAGACGCACATCTTGAAAATGACTATTCCGGAGGGAGGGAACCCCTTCTCTACCGCAATTTCGCAGGTTGTATTTACCTTCCCTACGGGTGTAACCGGCAAGACAATCGTCGATGTAACAAACGGAGAAAGCGCCCCTACAATTAGTGAAACTAATAATCAGTTGGTTGTAAACATTCCTAACGGTTTCGATGAGGGAGAGAGTGCTTGGGCAACCATTCTGCCTGTAAATATCTCGGGAACGGTGTCATACTACGCTGTGTCGGCTCTCGGACAACAAACCCGAGAGAGGTCTTTCAACCTTTCAAAAGATTGCAAAGAGGGACATATAACACCGTTATCTCTTACTATTCCTGATCCTATTACCATTATCCGCCTCTCTCTCGGCAAAAACTACTTGGGCGAGGCAGTGAAGAATATTACCATATTTGACCACAACGGCACACAAATCGGAAGTTTTGCAACCAACGCAAGCAACACCTACGACTTGATAGAGTATGGTGCATTTAACTCTGGTGCGTTCCGTACATATTCGGGAAAAACATTTACGATGCGCTTCGAGAGTCAGAATGCTATTGTGGAGAGCAAATTTACAATACCTACCATCAACGAATACGCTGTTCATACGCTTCCTGCTGTTGATGTGCCATATCTTTTCTATGACAACTTTGCAGGTGTTGATGATTTTGACAAAGACGACCACAATGGAAGCTCATTGAACTCGGCAAATGGTAAGCTCTTCTCTACATCTGTATCGGGTTGGAATGGTGCGCACATTAAAGCTGTAGCAGGAAAGTGTGTCCGTATAAATGTACGCCACGAGAGTACCGGTGGTTCAACCCGCTCAAATGGCCGTCTCGACTCGCCGGCAATGAAGGCTCTCAAATCGGGTGCAACAGTAAAACTCAAAGTGGAGTTTGATATGGGTTCATATATTCTTGAATCGGGCTACGACCACAACAGCGAACTCTATTGTATCACAGGAACAAACACCCAATCGGAGTCTTCAACACTGAATGGTTGGTCGGAGAGAGTTGTATTTGGCCACCCAGACAACGACCTTTCGCGTATTCCGCCAAAACTCGAAAAGCACTGCTACTCAACAGGCCATATCGCGCCAAACTATGGCAACAACAGTTTTGGAGATTCGTTCCCAACCTACTCATTCACGGCAAACGGCTGTTCGAATGCAACTCGTTTGACTTGGGTGCCGGGAACAAACCAAGATCAGTATATTATGATGGGTAATGTTCACTACTACCTCTACATCGACAATATCCGAGTTTCAATTGCACAATAAAAACGACCGAGAGATATGAAAAAGATACTTTTTGCAATAGCACTTGCTCTCGTAGCGACTGCGTGCCACAACACAGACGAGAGCAACACCGTACAACTCGGAAAAATCGCTATCGAGACGACAACCCGAGGCGAGGTGAGCGAAAACCTCTCCTCAACAAATAGTAAGGTTGTATTGGACGAGAGCCTTGTACCTACGGAGAGTAACCTCCGTGTAGAGATTGTCGGCAATAACGAAACCTACACTTGGGCAACCCTCGAAGAGTATAACACCGCAGCAAGCAACGGACTTCTCTTTGCTACTGCGCCTTATACCGTAACTCTCTCGCACGGCGATAAAGGTGTAGAGGGTTGGTCGAAGCCTTACTTTGAAGGCTCGACTACGGTAGAAGTTCCGGGCTATAAACTTACAGCAAATGCCGAGATTTCGGTTGCTCTTGCCAACTCGATTGTCGCAATTGATACCACCGAAAACTTCAATGGTTACCTCTCGGAGGCTAAATTTACAATCAACGGCATTGAGTGGGACTCTACAAAGGAGGAGATGCTCTTTGTAAGTGCCGGCGAAGCGACTATCGTCTGCACAGCAAAGCGTCCTACGGGAAAGTCGGTAACCCTCGAACAGACCGTAACCCTTAAGCCGACACATCGCCATACGGTGCAATTTGACCTCTCGACAGCGGGCAACGCCACCGTAAATGTGAGGTTTGACGATAAAATTGTCTCGACCGAAGAACTCGAGTTCGAGTTAAACGAAAACGCCTAATTTTTGAATAATAAGAAAAAACTTAAAGATATGAAATTCGTGAAATTTACAGCAGTAGCACTCTTTGTGGCGCTTGCTATGACAAGCTGCTTGGAGGAGAAGGTCTCTTTCGGTGACGAGGAACTCAACACCACCACAAATATGGGACTCCTCTCTATCTCAAACCTCGCGGTTGATTGCCGTGTCGTGGAGAATACGCCCGATGGCAGTATAGATCCGGCTGCCTCAACCGCTTCGACTCGCGCAACTCGTGCAGTAGATGCAAACACCTTCGATTGCTCGATTATCAACGAGAAAAACGAAGTTGTGATGTCGTTCAAATATGCAGACAGACCCACCGAGGCTGTAGAACTCGAAACGGGCGACTATATCTTCAAGATTCAGTCGGGCGAAGTTCCGGGTGCAGCATGGGAGAGCCCTGTTTATGGCTCGACAAAGCCGTTCAAGATTGTGCGCAACGAAACAACCGAGATTTCGGAGATTGTCTGCTCGTTGTTGCAGATTCAGGTATCAATCTCATACTCTCAAGACCTCTTGGAACGTTTGGGCTCAAAGACCTTGACAACCGTGAGAGTCGGAAACAATTCGTTGGAGTACTCGTTGAACGAAACTCGCTCGGGCTTCTTCCTTGCGCCACAACTAAACAACACCATCGAGATTTCAATCGAGGGTACCTACGCTGCCGACTTGGTTAATGAGAAGACGGTAAATATGACCAAGGAGATTAAGAATGTAACGGCAGGTCAATATAGCAAGGTGCATTTCTACATCGAACACTCTGCCGATGGCAATATCAATGTGAGTGCAACTATTCGCGATTGGGTGGTCGATGAGATAATCCCTTGTAATGTTGCCGACCTTATTCGCGAAGAGGAGTGGAAAGAGGAGAGCGATGGTGGTAATGAAGGCGAGACTAATTCGGGGCTTTCGGTTGAGTGGATCGGTTATGATATTGCACAGCGCGTAACAATAACCGAGGAGACCACCGGCGAGATTATGATTTATGCCGATAAGGGCATCAAAGAGTTGGTTGTGCGTATCGACTCACAATCGTTGGCGGCTATTTTACCGACCGTTGGACTTGTCGATGTAATCAACCTCTCCTATCCGGAGAAATCTTACGATTCGGCAAATCCGGATAAGGCACTAACCCCTGACGAAGTGGCAACCCTAAAAAAGATGCTTGCGCCAGTAAGTGCCGGCGGACTTCTCGGTTTCCCGTATGGCGATGATATTATCAACAAAACCGAAATCCTCTTCTCGATTACCGATTTTATGGGTGCGTTAGCGGCGTTCTCCGGTAACCACGACTTCCATTTTTCAATCACGGACAACGAGGGAAAAACTATCACTCCGTCTTTGATGCTCACATCTAACTAACAGGATATGAAGAGTTTTTATAACATATTATCAATATGCGTGTTGGCTCTCTTTACTTTGTCTTCGTGTGTAAACGATGACAAGGTCAATGATTTGTCGGGCGGAAACACCCCATCGGAAGAGAAGGGTGTACTGACAATCAATGTGGGCTCACGCACCGAGAGTGGCACAGCGTACGATTATATCCTCTCAATCTACAAGAACGAGGGTGGCAAATCGACTCTTGTACGCAAGTACGACTCCTCGAAAGAGAGTATGCAAAAGCCTGAATATATTTGGCTTTTGGCGGGCAACTACACCGCAAAGGTTGAGTGTGGCACAGCGGTTTCGGCTACCTTCAACGAGAAGGAACTCTACCTCTATGGCGAGAAGGATTTTGATATTACGGCAGGAGCATCGACTACGGTTGATATTGTGGCTGTAATACAGAATATACCCGTTGAGGTTGTCTTTGACCAGACCATTATCGATGGTTTCCACGATGGCTACAATGTGGAGGTCAAGGCCGACAACAATGTAAAACTTACCTACACCGAGAGCAAAAAGGGATACTTTATTATGCCTTCGGGTGTAACCGACCTATCGTGGCACTTTGTTGGTACTTTTGAGTATGACGACAATGGCGAGTTGGTAAATATCGATAAGAGTGGAACACTTGCAAATGTCGAGTTGAAGAAGGGATATAAACTATCGTTCAAGTTCTCGAAAGATGCAACAGGACTACTTGGTGGCTTGTCGGTAACTGTTGATGAGAGTGTTGAGGAGCGCGATGACCACTTTGCATTTAACCCCGACCCTGTATTGAAATGTGCCGATGGCTCCGATATTGCTGTTCCGTACAACTACTCGGGTGGCGAGCGCAAGTATGTGGCAACCTCGCCTGCAAACTTCTGCAAGGTGTTGATTAACGCTTGTGGCAAGGAGTACAACCCTGTGGAGAGTGTCGTTGCAGGTGTCACGCTTTCGGGATTGAATACCCCACAACTCTACATAACCTTCTCGGAGGATTTCTTCAACGCTTTGAGTGGCGGTTCGCAAATTATTGAGTTGCGCGTGGAGGATGTTGATGGCGGAGCCGTAACAAAGGATTTGCCATACAACTTGCAGGGTGTTAAGAGTTACAATGGAGCGCAAGCCAACCTTTGGCTTGGTAGAGCATCGCTATCGGCAATGGTGTTCGGCTCGCCGACAAGCGCAGAAATCATCTGCCGTGAGGGCGAAGGCGAGTGGCAACACTTCCCTGCCGTAGCAAGCGACAACAACGCCTACACAGCACAAGTAGAGGGTATTTGTGCCGGTCACACCTACGAATACAATCTTGTGATAGATGGTAAAACCGTAGGCACAAGTCTTGCATTCTCAACGCCTAATGGTAACCAAATCCCGAATGGCAATTTGGAGGATTGGTGCAAAAATGGCGATGGTGTAATTATCCCTTACCACACCTCGAACAACCCTTATTGGTGTACGGGTAACTACGGAACGGCTATTTTGAGCAAGAACATCACCCAGAGTAGCAACGATGTTCGCCCAGGCTCGAAGGGTACGAAGTCTATGTATATGGACTCGGAGTATATCGTGGTGAAGTTCGCCGCAGGCAACGGCTATATCGGCTCGTGGGGCGGTATGAGCAACGGTACCAATGCGAAGGTATATTTTGGTCAACCGTTCGAATTTAACGCCAAGCCAAAGGCTATTCGCTTCTGGGCAAAGTGGAACTGCGGAAAGATAGACAAAATAGATAAGGGCGTAGCCAAGAAGGGCGACCCAGACCTCTGTAAAATTTTCTGCTGCTTAACAACCGACACACATTTGGTGGATAGTAGCAATGGTAAGGAGACCACATTTAGCCCAAGCGATGCCGACATAAAGTCGGGCGATGCTCGCTACGACAAGGTACTCTACTCGGCATATATGGAGAGCACCGAGTCGCAAGCCGAGTGGAAGGAGATTACCATTCCATTTACCTTCTATGGCGAGGACCCGAATCAGGTGCCTTCACACATCATTTTGACATTCACCTGCTCGGGATATGGCGACTTCTTCGATGGCTCGACAGAATCGTGGTTGTATGTTGATGATATCGAACTTGTTTACTAAATAATAGACATTATTAAATGAATAAATTTATAAAGATATTAGTGGTTGCGATGCTTCTACTTCCCGCGTCAGTAATGGCGCAGGAGGTGGTAAAGGCAGATAGCACCAACATTGCGTACAACCACAGTCAGCGCCGTCAAAATCGAGGTGTTTCAAACCTCAAAAACGAGTTTGTGCCAAAGGGACAATGGGTATTCGGTGGTTCGGTGTCGTACTCGACCCATACCAACAACGACTACACATTCCTGATTGTCGAGGATATTAAGTCGAATGGTTACCAATTCAAAATTTCGCCACTCGTAGGTTATGCCTACTCGCGCAATTCATTGGTGGGTGTACGCATTGGCTACTCGCGCGGTTTGACCGAGCTGGATAACGCCTCGCTCTCGATAACATCGCTCGACAACTCATTCTACTACTCGCTCAAGCAGTCCTACAATGTGGAAGCTTTGTGGCGCAAGTATATCCCGCTGGGACAGAGCAAGCGATTTGCACTCTTTGCAGAGGTGGCATTGGCGATGGGAGGCTCACAGAAGAAGTTGGCGGCAGGACCGCAGCAGAGTCTGAGTGGAACATACGCTACAAGTTTCGACCTTGCACTCGGTGTTAATCCGGGTGTAGCAGCCTTCCTTACCAACAATATGGCTATCGAGGTGAATATCGGAGTATTTGGTTTCAACTACTCGAACACGCGACAGATAACCAATCAGGTGGTGTCGGGAACGACCTCCACCTCGCAAATGAACTTTAAGGTAAACATCTTCTCCATCGGATTAGGTGCATCATTCTATCTATAAAAACAGGAGGCAACTTTTATGAAGAGGATATTTACAATACTTATGGCAGTGCTTGTAGCAAGCACAGTATCAACATATACAGCAGAGGCGCAGAGCATTCTTTTTGGTATTCAACGCGACACCACCAAGGTACAACGCAAGCCCGGAGGACTTATTCAGGTTAATCGCATAGACCGCGAAATAGATAAAAATGTATTTGCCTACAAAGATGAGTGGATTTGTGGCGTATCGGCTTCGTACGGAACTCTCTCGACCGATGACAGCGATATTGCTCTCATTATTGAGGATTTGAAACTCGGAGGTTCGATTGTCTCGGTAAAGCCGTATGTGGGCTACTTCTATCGCAATAACCTCGCAATTGGCGCACGATTTGGATATACCCATATGGTAGGTAACTTCGACAATGCAAGCGTCAATCTCAGCAACTTTATAAACGGCATTGAGTTCTCGACCGAGGGTATTGCACTCGGCTATTTGAGTAACGCCTACTCGTTTGCCGTATTCCATCGTGCCTATGTGCCACTCGACAAGCGTGGTCGCTTCGGCGTCTTTGGCGAATTGGAGTTGGAGGGCTCGTATGGTCGCTCGAAGTTTAGTTTTATGTTTAACGATGAGTGGAATCGCTCCATATCGGACACCTACAAGGTGCGATTTAACTTCAACCCGGGTATTGCAGCCTATATCTTCCCGAATGTCTGCGCTACGGTGTCGTTTGGTTTGGGCGGTTTGCAGTACAACCACATAAAGCAGTTCGATGCTGAAGGAAATCCTACGGGGGGAACACGAAACTTCTCGAAGTTGCGCTTCCGCCTCAACATTGCCGAGATTAATATCGGTGTTACTGTACACCTGTGGGGCAAGAAGAATGAACAAAAATTGAGATTACAATATGAATAGAAGAACAATTATAGCACTCTTTGTAGCATTCACACTCGCTTCGTGTATCAAGAACGACTTGCCGAAGCCTGTGGTTGATTTGTATATCGCCTCGCTCGATGTAGAGGGTACAAGCGGAGATATTGTCCTCGACCGTTCGACCTATACCGCAACCATTCCTCTTGCCGAGGAGACCAATATCGAGGCGGTGCAGTTCAACACCATAACCTTCGGCTCCGATGTAGTCACAAACATCAACTACACGGCTGACGACTCGAAGATTATCGTCTCGAAGGATTTGAACAACCGCGTTATCAATATGGCAGAGCCTGAATATATTACGCTCTCCTACTTCCAGAGCTACGAGTGGAAAATCGTGGCAACACAGACTATCAACCGCATCTGGACAGTCGATGGTCAGATTGGTACTACCGAGTGGGACTTGGAAGGACATCGTGCCATCGTAAAACGCCGTCAGGACAAACCTCTCGGCAATGTCAAGACAACCGAGGTACGATTTGGACCACGCCCGACATACGACTACCCCGAAGTTGCGCAGATGCCGACAAACTTCGACAATGCCGACAAATCGGCAACTATTACCGTTACTGCACACGACCGTTCAACTATCTGGGAGTTGGTAATTGTTCCAACATTGGCAGAGCCGGAGTTCCAATATATCGCCGCCGGAGCAAATGTTATTTGGGTGAAGGCAAATGCTATTGATGGTAGCGAAATCGTCTTCAAGTATCGCAAGAAGGGCGAGGAGCAGTGGATTGACACCAAGGAGAATTGGTACGCTTCGGCAGAGGCTGACAGCCCATTCAACCGCTACGAGCAGGGGGCTGTCAAGGCGGTGCTTCGTGGATTGGAGCCAAATACCGAATATGAGGTGCAGGGTTGGGCAAATACCCGGACAGACGAGGGTTTGTCGGAGATACCATCTAAAATTTTTGAGGTTACCACCGCATCACTCTACCAAATTCCAAACTCGCAGATGGAGGAGTGGGCGAAGTTCTCCAACAATCGAGATGAGTTGTTCAAGGGTATTGCAGGTCCTTGCTGGTATCCATTCTCGTCTGTGCAGGATATGTTCTGGGGAACGGGTAATCCGGGAGGCACGATATTGGGCGCGGAGAACAACCTCACCTATCCTGTCTATAAGAGTGCCAGCCCAAGCAATGTTCCGAGTGATTCCTCGGGAGAGGTAAGCGCCTATATGGGATCAAAGTTGGTGGCGAAGATAAAGTTTGCCGCCGGAAACCTCTTTGTTGGTTATTATGGCGAAACTCTCGGTATGAACGCAAAGGTCTATTTTGGTCAAGAGATAGATCAGAATATCAAACCTGTAGCACTGCGCTTCAAAATCAAGTACACACGAGGTGGCATTAGATACATTGATAGCAAGGAGGCTACAAGTGGTGTCGAGTATCATATTGGTAGCAAACAGACCAAAATTATTGGTGGACAGCCCGACCTTGCCAAGGCGTTCTTCTGTTTGACCGACTGGAAAGAGCCTCATTGCGTGTATAGTGCAGACGAGACAACATATTTTGACCCTCGTACAGCGGCAGGTGTCAATGGTTTGGGCTATTTCGATAGCGACAGCAACCCCGAGATGGTTGTGGAGCACACCAACGAGTGGCACACTATGACACTCCCTATCAACTATGTAAATCCCGAGATTGTGCCTTCGTGTCTGGTTTTGACCTTCACTTGTTCGGGCTATGGCGACTATTTCACCGGAAGTGATGGTAGCGAAATGTTTGTAGATGACATTGAACTCCTCTACGACCTTGACGAAAACAACCAGCCTAAATAGGCTCTTTTACAAATAGAATGGGCGTGTCTAAAAAAATTCGTTAGACACGCCCATTTTATTAGAAGAGGGATTTTAAGCCTTGCGATATGCCTCTACCGCGCGTTGTACCTCGCCATGAACAAGCAACAACTGCTTGGCCTCCTCGTACGGCAAGCCCAACTCCTCAACCAACATTCGCGTACCTCTATCCACAAGTTTTTGGTTTGAGAGCTGCATATTTACCATCTTATTGCCTCGCACGCGACCAAGACCAATCATTATCGAGGTAGTTATCATATTGCAAATCAACTTCTGAGATGTTCCCGACTTCATACGCGAAGAGCCTGTCACAAACTCGGGACCAACTACGGGGGTAATCGGAATCTCGGCTACCTCCGTAACGGGAGAACCCGGATTTGAGGTGATACAAGCGGTCAAAAGTCCGCGCTTACGAGCCTCTTTTATCGCACCGATAACATAGGGAGTTGTTCCCGATGCTGCCACACCAACAAGGGTATCCTTGTCGGTTACATTGTAGGCTTCGAGGTCCTTCCAGCCCTGTTCGGCATCGTCCTCGGCACCCTCTATCGCACGGCGAATAGCCGAGTCGCCACCTGCAATAATTCCTATTACAAGCGATGCCGGCATACCGTAGGTCGGCGGAATCTCCGAAGCATCGACAATACCCACACGACCACTTGTTCCCGAGCCCATATAGAAGAGGCGACCACCCTGCTTCATACGCTCGGTGGCACCTACAACCAACTTTTCGATAGCAGGTATAACCTCCTGCACCGCATCGGCAACTTTGTGGTCTTCACGATTGATACAAGTAAGAATTTCAAGTGGCGACATCTTTTCGAGGTCGTTGTAGAGCGATGGTTGCTCTGTAATTTTTACATAATCCATAATTTATCTATTTGTTTGAAATTAGTTCTGCAGTTAAATTTTTGACTAGATTATCTATTGGCGAAGGGACTATAATCCCCTTGTGTATGCCATATTCGTTTAATACCTCAACGAGTTGTTTCTCAAATACAGAGGCAATCGAACCAACAAAGCTCACAGCAAGGTGGTTGATGTCATATTGCAGAAGGTTTCGCTTGACAAACAAATCGAAACTTTGGCGCACAAAATTTTGGCAATACTCTTCGTCAATATGCTTTGACAGAAATGGAGTAAACCTGCCGAAAAAGCGATTTGGAGCAGGTTTATGGTATGTTTGGTCAAGCACTTCATCGATTGTCACATCGTACTCCTCGTGAAATAACTTATCGAGATGAGGCGGTAGCTGATTGCTAAAAACATCAGCCAAAAGCATACGTCCCATAACAGCGCCACTACCCTCATCTCCGAGAATATATCCCAATCCAGGCAAGCGTTTGGTACATACACCTCTCTCCACCTGCATCGAACCTGCGCCAGTGCCAAGAATGCAGACAATACCTGTACCGGCAGGGCAACAAGCCTTTGCCGCACCCTCCAAGTCCGAGCCTACAACAATCGTTGTTGTTGGGAAAAACTCGGCAAGAACACGATGTATCGTCTTACCTCCAAAGCCACAACCTGAGCCGTAAAACCATATATGCGATATATTATAACGCGAAGCCGTAGGTATAAACTCCTCGCGCAGAATCTCGCGTATGCGCTCCTCGGGTATCGAGAATGGGTTTATTCCCGACATCTTCACACGCTCGACAATTTCACCACCCTCAACAAATGCCCAATCGCACTTTGTTGCACCTCCGTCTGCAATTAAAATCATATATTTAAGCTAGTTTTAGTGTTATTACATCAATTTTTTTATCAGAGAAAATAGTCTGTACGGCATATATCGGAATGGTACATCTATGCGAGTAGTCGTAGTTACTACCGACTTACGATGCGAAAAGACTTTGAAACTCTCCTCGCCGTGGTAAGCCGACATTCCCGAATTGCCGACACCGCCAAAAGGAACATTCTCGTTTGCAATGTGCATAATAACATCATTCAGGCACGCACCGCCCGAAGATGTACGGCGCAAAACCTCCTCGCCCTTGTCGGTCGAGCCGAAGTAGTACAATGCAAGCGGTTTTTCGCGCTCGGTAACGAATTTGATAACCTCTTCGGTCTCGGCAAAGGTCAAAAGCGGAAATATAGGGCCGAAAATCTCCTCCTGCATTACAGGCGCCGAAGGCGAAACATTATCTAAGAGTGTCGGCTCGATAAATCTTTCGCTTTTGTCGTGACCGCCACCGAAACGAATTGCCCCATTGTCGAGATAGCCTACCAAGCGGTCGAATGCCTTATCTGATACGATACGCACAAAGTATTTTGTCTTTTGTGGTTTGCGACCGAGTAGCGAACGAAACGCCTTGCGCAACTCCTCCACAAATTGCTCTTTAATATCTTGATGAACAAGTAGATAGTCGGGGGCAATGCAGGTTTGACCAGCGTTTAACGACTTGCCCCACGCAATACGCTTCGCCGCCACCTTCACATCTGCCTCTTTATCGACAATGCAAGGACTTTTTCCTCCCAACTCAAGCACTACGGGTGTGAGATTTTTCGCCGCAGCCTCCATAACCTGACGACCAAGCACCGGACTACCCGTGAAGAAAATCAAGTCAAATCGCTCCGCCAAGAGGGCGCGATTGACATCGCGATTACCCTGCACGATGGCGATATAGTTGTCATCGAAGGTATCATCAATCATCTGCTCCAACACCTGCGCCACATTCGGCGTGTATGGCGATGGTTTCAGAATTGCGGTACAACCTGCCGATATTGCTCCGACAAGCGGATTTAGCAAAAGTTGTACGGGGTAGTTCCAAGGGGCGATAATAAGAGTATTGCCCAACGGCTCGCTCAACACCTTCGAACGCGAAGGAAACATCTTTAACGGATTAGCAACCCTCTTCGAAGATGCCCACGAGGATATGTTTTTAAGATGGTTTTTAATCTCGCCGAGAATAATGCTAAACTCGGTCATATAGGCCTCCTCGTAGGATTTGTGCAGGTCGTGCCACAACGCTTCGGCAAGCGGTTTTTCCCACTTATGCAAAGCATCAAGCAGTCGTTGCAACATCTCCTTGCGGAACTTCAAATCGAGGGTTACACCACTGCGAAAATAGTCGCGCTGTGATGCTACCACTTGCGAAATATACTCTACCGAACTATTCTCCACTGCCATTATTTCTCTATATTTTTCAAGACTCTCTCTTCCGATTTTTTGAGCAAATCGAGATTACCCGCTACATATTTGCAGAATGTACTCCACGGATAGAATGGAGCTGTTTTGCACTTAATTGGTAAGGTCGCATCGCGCTCGTTCAAGAGTGAACGAACAAAGACCTTGCCCGCCTTGTTGCGATAGAGTATAATCTGCAGATTTGTTGCCATCGGAAGAACTGCTCCAAGATTAAACGATGTGGTCATCGTCTCAATATCATCGCTCCATTGTGGCGCACAACCTTCATAACCCATAGCCGAAAGGAATGGACCTATTTGTGTATCGTGAGAGAATCGAAGGTTTGCACTATGTGGATTTGTACCATTGATTGCCTCGTTGCATTTGTCAATAATATCCGAGATCATCGCCTTTGAGTACAACTGGCGCACTTCGACATATTCATTACCGCGCCCCATCGACTTATTTATCCAAGCGCTTGTTTGATAGACATATATGTAGTACAAATCATCGACTGTGAAGAGGCGCTTCAGCAACTCTCTATCACCCAAGCCAAAGTTCTCGCCAAAGAGGAGCGTTATGTAGGAATAGCGCATTATTCTCTCATCTCGCTTACCGCCACACTCCACCAAAAAGCGTCTGCTGTCGGTGGTAATTTTCGAGAGGAATTTTGAAGCATCATAGGAGCGCTCCCACGCTCTGCGCATCTTGTTCATTTCGTTATCTTTCTCGTACTCCTTGAGAGCCTCTTCAATCTCCTTCGACATAGGATATTTGGAGATGGGGCGCACGATATATTGTTCGCTTGCACGAGCCTGTTGGTGTACCGCAATTTTAGGATTCTTCTCCTTTATGGCATCGTTAAATGTCGCCATCGAGAAGATACAACGCAACGAAGTACTCGACTTGCCCTCGATAGAGCCACCATCAAAAACCTTTGAGAAGCGAGAGTATGCTCGTTGAGCGATTGCGCGCCACTGCTCTACGCCTATATGAGCCAACTCTCCATCGTGCCCCTTCTGCGCAGTGGCAATAGCATTTACACGCTCGCGCAACAACTCTCCGTCTTTTGTCAAAATTCCCAACTCGTGCGCTTTGTTGAGCGTTGCGCTAACCTTATCGAAGCGACTGCCACTTTTCTCATAGCGAGAACCGTGACGACCAACCAGCGAGAAGTAGAATGGCTCGAAGCCCTCGGGTGTTGGTGCTATCTCGCCAAGCGGAATACTCGGATATGTGGAATATACGGGGTAGGCTATATTGGGATTCTCACTAAGGCTCTTACGAATAGCCTCGGGCGACTGTGCAAAGGCGGATACTGCAAGAAGGAGGGAGTATAGAAGTGTGAAACATCGTTTCATTTTATATTTGCATTTATGTTGGTTTTAGTGGTACAAATATAGACAAATTTCGTAACTTTGCATAATAAAAAAGAGAAAAACCTTATGTCAAACGCACAGATTCTACGCCGTCAATTTCTTGCAAATGTGGCTCAAACTTCACCCTCGCCAATGTTGATAGAGGTGGAGCGCGCCGAAGGGGTGTTCTTCTACACCCCCGAAGGGAAACGATATTTCGACCTTGTGTCGGGAGTATCGGTGAGCAATGTCGGACACGCCAATCGTGATGTTGTCGAGGCTGTCAAAAATCAAGCCGAGCAGTATATGCACATTATGGTCTATGGCGAGATGGTCGAGCGACCACAGGTTGAGTATGCCGTAGAGATTGCCGAGGCGTTGCCCTCTCCGTTGGAGAGTGTCTATTTCCTCAATTCGGGAGCAGAGGCTGTCGAGGGGGCTCTAAAATTGGCAAAAAGATATACACATCGTACCGAAATGATATCGATGCGCCGAGCCTATCACGGCTCGACACACGGAGCGATGAGTATGATGGGAGAGCCAGAGGGCGAGGAGTGGAAAAATGCCTTTAGACCCCTGTTGCCCGACTGCCGAGCAATAGATTTTAACTCGTTTGACGACCTGCAATTCATAACCGAAAAGACCGCTTGTGTATTGTGCGAGCCAGTGCAGGGTGAAGCAGGTGTACAACCTCCGAAAGAGGGCTATTTGCAAGCATTGCGCAGGCGATGCAATGAGGTTGGCGCACTGCTTATCTTCGATGAAATTCAGACCGGAATGGGGCGCACAGGCGAGATGTTCGCCTGCGTGAAATATGGCGTAACACCCGACATTATAACCCTCGCAAAGGCTTTTGGTGGCGGTATGCCACTCGGAGCATTCGTAGCATCGAAGGAGATTATGGACTCGTTGCAGGATAATCCGACACTCGGACACATCACCACCTTTGGCGGTCACCCTGTCTGCTGCGCTGCGGGGTTGGCAGCCTTCCGCTACCTCAAAAAACACAATGTTGTAGCAGAGGTTGAGCGCAAAGGAGCATTATACGAGGAGTTACTAAAAGGCCACTCTGCCGTGGTTGAAATTCGCCGTAGCGGATTGTTGTTGGCGGTAGAACTTGGCTCGGAGGAGCGACTATTCCGCGTTATGGAACTATTCAAAGAGGAGGGCATTATGAGCGATTGGTTCCTCTATTGCGCCACCGCATTTCGCATCTCGCCACCACTCGTAATTTCAGATGACGAAATCCGCGAGAGTGTGGAGATTATTCGCCGAGTACTCGACAAATTATAAAAAGTTGTAAAAAACAATATTCAATGACAACCTTTCTAACCCTTGCTATTGTCGTTGCCTACATTGCGTTGCTCTTCGTGGTATCGCGCTTTTCGGGTAGCACAAACCATTCGACAACTCCCCAAAAGCACCCTCGTTGGTTGGTTACATTGGCAATGGTTGGTGCCGCCATCACGGGCATAACATTTATCTCACTACCCGGCTCGGTGGGAGAAGACGCCTTCTCCTATTTACAGATGGGATTAGGATTTGTCGTTGCGTATGTCATAATAGCATATTGGTTAATTCCTCTATACTATCAACATAATGTAATATCCCTCTACGAATATCTCAACAATCGCTTTGGCACAGTCAGCCACGCCACAGGCGCATGGCTCTTCCTCGTTGCGAAGATTTTAGGGGCTGCATTGAAGGTCTTTGTTGTCTGCTTAGTGTTGCAGCAACTTCTCGGCTCACCACTTGGCGCTCCATTCTGGGCTACAACAATGGCATTTATGCTATTGGCTTGGCTCTACACCCATCGTGGCGGGTTATCATCTGTTATCTGGGCCGATTTAATAAAGACATTATGCATGGTTGCCTGTGTGGTAATATCTATGATTTTTGTGCTTCGTGCCCTCGATTTATCCTTTATTGAGGCCTTTCGACTGAGTTCGGAGAGAGGAGTTACGAAAACGCTCTTTTTTGATGATATCAACAATAGTCGCCACTTTCTCAAACTCTTCGTTTCGGGCATCTTTATTGTTATTGCCACAACCGGTCTCGACCAAGACCTTATGCAGCGCGTATTGAGTAGCGACTCACTACGCTCGGCACAACGCAATATGGTCCTATCTTCGCTTTTACAGATTGTGGTGATTGCCCTGTTTTTGATTTTGGGAGCACTCTTCTTCCTCTATCTGGATAGTAACTCTATTTCGGGTGTTGCTGGTGATGAAATTTTTGCCTTTATCGCTTCACAAGAGGGAATGCCAACAATTATGAGTTCCCTCCTTGTTTTAGGCGTTGTGGCCTCCTCCTTCTCCTCGATAGGAGGTTCGCTTACCGCCCTTACAACCTCTTTTATGGTCGATATTCTACATGGTCGCCAGCGGTTTAGCGAGAAAAAGTACTCGAAAATCAACCACATCGTACATCTTGCAATGACAGTTATTATGGTGCTGGTAATAATCGCTTTCAAAGCGTGGGGCGATAGTAGTTCCATTAACCTATATTTTAAGATGTCGTGCTACACCTTTGGACCACTACTCGGAATGTTCACCTTTGGTTTCTTCTCAAAACGCAAAGTTCGTGACCGATATGTACCAATTATTGTTCTTCTTTCACCTGCGATATGCGCACTGCTCGACCACTACTCGGAGGTGTGGTTCGGGGGCTATCAGTTTGGATTTGAACTACTATTGGTAAATGCCTTGATTACGATTCTCGGTCTGTTAGCAATATCTCGTAACAAATAGAAAAACGGACCACCCCGTATTGGATAGTCCGTTTTTGCTGTTGCCCCTCTCCTTTGATTAGAGAGCGTTTACATGCAACTGAGCCGCACTCTTAAGGTTTGCAGCCTTGTTCTTGTGGATAATGTTGGTCTTTGCCAACTTATCGAGCATAGCTGTAACCTTTGGAAGCAACGCCTCTGCAGCACCCTTCTCGGTAGTGTTGCGGAGAGCCTTGATAGCGTTACGGGTAGTCTTGTGATAAAGACGGTTGTGCGCACGCTTGGTTGCTGTCTGGCGGATTCTCTTCTCTGATGACTTGTGATTTGCCATAGTTTTCTCTTTTTATTCGTTTGTTATATCTTTAATTCTAATCGTTTGGGGATAATTTCTTCGAGAGCTACCCCCCTCTCTTATACGGCCTTGGCCGTTTGCGGATAGGCTAATGCCCTCTCCTAAAATGTTGGTTGAACCACTCCGTGTAGCCCGTACGAGAGTCGAACTCGTCTTTCAAGAATGAAAATCTTGCGTCCTAGCCGATAGACGAACGGGCCTTACCGCTATAACCCTATGGGGGTATTTAGCGGTGCAAAGGTACTATAAAAATTTAGAATTAAAAATTAAAAATTAAAAAAATTTGATAAAATTCAGAAATATAAGCGTATAGCGATGGGTTATCGCTTGAAAAGTCGCTCTATTTCGGCGGTCGCCTCATCGGTTGGAACTTTGTGTAGAGTCTCGTTCTCGATTGTTGCAAACGAGTCGCAAACGGGTAGTGCCGAGTCGATATCGTGCGTAGAGAAGAGGATAGATTTACCCTCCTTGTGTGCCAAGTCGGCAAGCAAGCGACAAACCTCGAAGCGTGTCGGAATATCGAGAAATGCGGTAGGCTCATCGAGCAAAATTATCGGAGTCTGCTGTGCTATGGCTCGGGCAATCATCACACGCTGCAACTCTCCGTCCGAGAGCGAGGAGGTGTCACGCCCCACAAAATCAGCCATTCCAACCGCCGCTATCGCCTTGCCGACAATCTCACGGTCGATATCTTGGAGGTGTCCCACCCAATTGGTATATGGCGCACGCCCCATCGCGACCAAATCTTCGACCAAGAGATTTTCGATGCGAATGCGCTCCGTAGTAACTATTGCCACGCTCTGAGCCAACTGCTCTGCCGACATATCGCTAATGCGAGAACCATTGATGATAGTGCTACTATTCGAGGTCAAAGCCCGCAGAAGGGTACTTTTGCCTGCTCCGTTACGACCAACAAGCGCACACAACTCGCCTGCGCGGAGATGCAACGAAACATCTCGCAGAATGGTGCGCGAGCCGTACGAAAGAGATATGTTTTCAAGGCGTATCATCTTTTGCGCATTACAATATAGACAACAATCGGAATACCCATCAATGCGGTGATGGTATTTATCGGCAAGACAAAGTATTTCGCTAAAATATCCCCCACCAGCATCATCGCCACACCCGACAAAATCGTAGCCGGTAAAAGTATGCGATGGTCTGCCGAGCGAAACAACATTCGAGCAATATGTGGTACGGCAATACCCACAAAGCCCACAGGACCGCAAAAGGCCGTTACCGTTCCTGCCAAGAGGGTTGTCGAGGCTAGGATAAGAGTTCGCGAGCGCGATATATTCAATCCCATCGATGCGGCATATCGCTCACCTGCAAGGAGCATATTCATAGGCTTTATGGTGGCAACCGCCATCGCTAAACCGGCAAGAATTACAGGAACAATAACCCAGAGTTGCGTGGCTGTAACATCGCCCAACGAGCCCATAGTCCATACGACATACGATTTGAGCGAAGCCTCATTGCTGAAATACTGCATTATCTCGACCACTGCACCTACGCCCGAAGAGAGCATCATACCGAGGATAAGTATCACCATAATATCCTTGATGCGGCGCGAAAGGGCTACAACCATCATCAAAACCACCGCCGCGCCAATCCACGCAGCACCAGCTGTGCCGATTGATTGAATTGCGGGCGATATGGCAATACCGAAAATAGGCGCACCGAGTAGAAACAGAGCCACGCCAAAACTTGCGCCGGCCGAAACTCCCAGGACATAAGGTCCTGCCAATGGGTTGCGGAACAAAACCTGCATCTCCAAGCCACTGACCGAAAGTGCCACGCCAGCCAAAACGGCCACTACGGCTCGCACAAGGCGGATATCTACAATAATGCTTCTTACCTCCGCAGAGCCACCACCAAATAGAGCCAACACCACCTCCGAGAGGGGTATAGCCACCGAGCCTACGGCAATATCCACCACAAAGAGTACCGCACAAAGTACGATAAGCAGGGTGAATAGTATGGTCGGGTGATTACGCATTATTCTATTTTTTTATAGTAGTATAGTGAGTCGGTCGGGGCTTCGTAGTGCAGAATTTTCACAAGGTCTGCAAGTATCAAATCGGGGCGAACACAACCCGACTCCCAGAAGTCGCTGCCACGGCTCTCGTTTGTTCGTTTTGTGTTGTTGTAGAGGCGACCAAACTTTACAGCATCAACCTCCGCAAAACGAGGTGCTACAGCGCACAACTCAGCCTTCGATGCCACCTGACCGAGATTTATCCAAAAGTCTGACTTCATCGCCAACACCAACGCCTCCTCCAACGATATTGGTGTAGATTTAGTTGAGAGTTGAGAGTTGAGAGTTGAGAAATTTTCGTTTTCAGTTTTCCGTTTTCCGTTTTCCGTTAAAATGTAAGTTCCCCCTGCATCCTCAATAAGTTGTACCATATAGCTATTGTGCGGAGGCATAAACCAACTGTCACGATAGGGCAGGTTGAGCATTACACGAGGGCGATATGCCGAGCAGTGTTTTTGGTTGCGGAGAGTATTATATCGCTCCTCAACCCCTTTGAAAAACGCCAAGCCCTTTTCGCTAACGCCACAGATATAGGCAAGTGCAACCACCCACTCCGCCTTGCCGAGAGGGTTGTTTTCAAGATATTCGCCTATATATAAATAAGGTGTACGAAGTTCATCGAGTTTGTTGGTTATCATCTTCGCTTCGCCCGACACGCCATAAAGCAATACAGCATCTGCTCGTAGCGAATGAATCTTCTCGAAATCGAAATTGGAGTCGTAGCCAACTTCGCTGATTTTACCCTCTGCAATCTTTTTGCATAGGTCAGAATTGTATATGAATCGGCACCCCGACAACCCTACAATGCGGTCAGAACACCCTACCGCATCGAGCATAGCAGCGTGGCTCGAAGACATTGTTACAATGCGCTGTGACGGTGCAAGTGTATCTATCGGGTAATAGTAGCAGATATTTTCTGCCCCCTGCCAAGGATTTTTAACACACAGCAACACCTCGCCACTCGCCTTGTCGCGCTCTATCGAGAAGCCTTCGGCATAACGAGGAGTGTATATCGGCTCGGTTTGGCGCAAAACAGCATTGTTCTCACACGAAATAAATAGTGTGGATACAAAAAACAGTACTATTTGTGCCAAGAGTTTCACAATGCAAAATTCAAAATGCAGAATGCAAAATTAAGAGATAGTAATCAATCTATATTATAGTGATAAAAGGTGCTTTGCTTGTGCAAGAGCCGCCTCGGTGATGGTGTCGCCCGAGAGCATTTTGGCAATCTCCTCGACACGCTCCTCGGTCGAGAGAGGGCGAATGTTGGTACGGCTCTGCTCCTTATAGACGAGGAAGTGGCGCGAACCCTTCGATGCCACCTGTGGCGAGTGGGTTATGTCGATAACCTGCATCGACTCGGCAAGTTGGCTAATAATATCGCCCACATCGTTTGCCGTGCGCCCCGAAATTCCCGTGTCAATCTCATCGAAGATGATTGTCGGCAAGGCAAGGTGTCGCGCAAGAGTGGTTTTCAGTGCCAACATCACACGCGACAACTCTCCACCCGAAGCAATCTTCTCGATTGGGCGAGCCTCGACCGAAGCGTTCGCCGAGAAGAGAAAATCGACATCGTCAGCACCCAAGATGGTTGGGGTACAAGGCGTTACGGCTATCTTGAACTTGGCATCTGCCATACCCACTTTTTGCAGAATTTCAACCACTGCATTTGCAAATGCAGGCGAAGCCTTCACGCGGTTGTCGTGCAACTTCATCGCAAGTTTTGTTGCTACCCCTTCGCACTCGGCAACCTTCGCCTCTGCCTCGGCAACCAACTCGTCACTGTGCTCAATGGCAGATAGTTGTTCGGTGTATTTGTCGCGCAGAGCAATCAGTTCGGAGATACCCTCGCAACGATGTTTTCTTTGTAGTGTATAGATAAGGTCAAGGCGACTATTTACTGCGTCAAGGCGTTCGGGATTTGATTCTATGCGCTCCAAGTCGCTTGCAGTAGTTGCTGAAATATCCTTCAACTCAACCGACACCGAATGGAGTCGCTCGATAAGTTCGCCTGCCGTAGCATAGTTTTCGGATACTCGGCGCAAGGCGTTTTCGCTCTCACGGAGGGTGGTCAATACCCCTGTAATCTCCTCGTCTAATGACTGTGTTACGCGCTGCAACGCCTCGCTGATACTATCGGCATTTTCGAGCGTGCGCAACTCCTGTTCCAACTCCTCAATCTCACCCACACGAAGATTTGCTCCGCGCAACTCCTCCGCTTGATGACGCAACCAATCCTCCTCATCGGCATTGCGCCTTGCGCTATCCTGCAAATTTGCCAACTCCTTGCGAGCCACTTGCAACGACTCAAAAGCATTTGCATACTCCGCCAACAACTCGTCGTTTCCGGCAATGGTGTCAATAGCACGAATACGGAATTGGGGCGATGAGAGGATAAGATTTTGGTGCTGCGAATGGATATCTATCAGATAGGCTCCGAGTTGTTTCAAGTCGGCAAGTTGTACCGGCTGGTCATTTACAAAAGCGCGACTCTTGCCGCTTGGCGATATTGTTCGGCGGATAATGGTTTCGTGGTCGTACTCGATATCCAACTCCGCAAAAGCCTCCTCCAAGCCAAGTCGGGCAATATCGAACTCGCCCTCTACTACGCAAGCACGCGAATTATCCTTTATGGTTGTGCTATCATTTTTGGCTCCGAGCAATAACGCCAACGCACCCATCAAAATCGACTTTCCGGCTCCCGTTTCGCCCGTGATAATGTTAAGCGAGGAGTCGAACTCGATTTCGAGATGCTCGATAAGAGCGTAGTTCTCTACGACAAGCCTTTTTAGCACAACTATATAGTCAATTAAAAATCAAAAAATACATTTAATTGTCAATTGTCAATCGTCAATTGTCAATTAAAAAATAGTTTCTCTATTTTATCTGCAATTCGCTCGGCAACCTCTGCCTTCGACAACAGTGGCAACTCCTCACGGTGCGAAGCGTCAATAAAAGTTACCTTGTTGGTGTCGTGACCAAAACCCGCACCCTTATCTCGCAACGAATTTAAGACGATAAGGTCGAGATTCTTCTTGCGCAACTTCTCCTCGGCGTTCGACTGCTCATCGTTGGTCTCGAGAGCAAAACCCACAATTTTGCGGTCACCCTTCGCCTTTCCCAACTCGAAGGCTATATCCTTTGTCTTGCGCAGAGTGAGGGTAAATTCGGCATCGCTCTTTTTTATCTTTGTGTCGGCAACCACAGCAGGGGTGTAATCCGCAACCGCAGCGCACATCACAGCGCAATCTGCCCCCTCAAACTCCTTGACCGAAGCCACATACATATCCTCCGCCGAGCAGACATCAACACGGCGCACACCGTGTGGCGTTGCCAGTGCGGTTTTGCCACTTATGAGAACAACCTCTGCTCCGCGCTTTGCGAGCGCATCGGCAATGGCGTAGCCCATCTTGCCGGTCGAGTGGTTCGAGATATAACGCACAGGGTCTATCGCCTCGATTGTCGCACCTGCGGTAACCATAACGCGCTTGCCCGACAAAGTCTGCTTTGCCGAAAAGAGTCGCTCAATCTCTGTAACAACCTGCTCCGGCTCCATCATACGACCTTTGCCCATAAGTCCGCTTGCCAACTCACCCTCGGGCGACTCCAAGACGAGAACTCCGCGCTCACGCAACTTTGCCAAATTCTCTTGTGTTGTCTCGTGGCAGAACATATCGCAGTCCATTGCCGGAGCAACCACCGTTTGGCAACGAGCCGAGAGGTAGGTCGTCAGCAAGAGGTTGTCGGCAATGCCATACGCCATTTTGGCGAGGGTGTTTGCTGTAGCCGGTGCTATCAAATAGCAATCCGCCCACTCCCCCATCGAGATATGCGAATGCCAATCTCCATTTTCGGGGTTGTAGAACTCTACGGCGATAGGATTTTTCGACAATGTCGCCATTGTAACGGGTGTGATAAACTCCTTGGCTGTCGGAGTCATCACTACCTTGACCTCGGCTCCTGCAACGCGCAAAAGACGACAAAGCATAGCCGCCTTATATGCCGCTATGCTACCTGTCACACCGAGCAGAATATGTTTGCCCTTTAACATCTTCTTGAAAAAACTTTTAGTAAAAAGTCAATCCTCCGCAATTAGAAGTTGTATAACAAGAGGGATTTCAAGGCGTGCAAGGCGTTGAGTGCGGAGCATACTTGGCGTATGTGAGCAACTCAACGACCGAAGCGTAACGCCGAAATCACCTTGTTAGACGGCTTCTACTCCTTACCGTCACGGAAGTATATCTCGTCTGCGAGATACTCCTCAGTCGCGATAATCGCAGGCTTTGGAAGACGCTCGTAGTAGCGCGAAATCTCTATCTGCTCACGATTCTCGAATGTCTCCTCCATTGTGTCGGTAGGAGAAGAGAAGTCCTGAAGCTTGCGATTCAACTCGCTCTTCAACTCTGCCGCAATCTGATTTGCGCGGCGAGCGATAACATTGATGCTCTTGTAAACATTGCCTGTCTCGTGGTCGAAATCAACGAGCTTACGAGTAACAGTGTTGTTTGGAATGTTCTTCTTGATTTCCATCTCTATTGCTGTTTTTCTATGTTGTTTTTATCTAAATAATCTTTTGCCTCTTTGATATAACGCTCCAACTCCCTGCGGCGTTTCGACTCGGGGAACTCATTGATGAATGAGTAGTACGAATCGAGCAGATTCAAATAGCGCTCGCCCTGCTTCTCCTCTATCGAGTTGTGCGCCAAACGGTAGTTCGATACTGTAATCAAGTAGAGGATATCTTCGCGATGTGGTGTGTCAGGAAACTGCTTCAACGCATTTCGCAAAGCCACCACCGCCGACTTGTAGCGCTGAATCTTGTAGTATGTGTAGGCGTTCAAGTAGGACTTCTCCTTCAGTCGCTTGTTCAACTCCGATATAAGGTCACGAAAAGCCTCCACGCGCTTGGAGTTCGGGTATCTCTCGATAAACTCCGAAAACGCCATTATCGCCTCGGCGGTAACGGTCTGGTCGCGCGTTGGGTCAGGCGAGAGGTAGTAGTGACACATCGCCAACATCGCCTCCGAGTCCTCGATAAAGACACTGCGACCAAATTTACGGCGGAACTCATCGAGTCGAGTTGTCGCCTCGACATAGTCGCGATCTTTGAACTTGCTTCGCGCCGAGAAAAAGGCTATTGAATCTTCGCGCATATCGCCAACGAAGTACGCCTGACAAGCATCAAAGAGGTCCGCCGACTGTTTCCACTTTTTACGCTCGTAGTACTTGAGTCCTTCGGAATAGATCAACTCGGGGTCTGCGCTCTTGACAACCTGATGAACGCTAACCCTCTTGCCTGCCTCTACCCTATCGCGTACACTCTTCTTGTCGGACTTGGCAACAGCCGAACCCGACACAAGCAATAAAATCGCCAATAGTGCTATATTTCTGAGCAATCTATTCAACACAAAAAATATCTCTTCTTTTGCTTCTCCCTCACGCGCGTATGCGTGCTAAATCGTGCAAAGTTATAGCAAATATATTAAATCGCAAAATAAAATTGCAATTCCTTGCCTAAAACTGCCTAAATTTGAAATAATTCCCTTTTTTTCGCCTCCCACTTTTGATTTTCCCATTTTATTTCATAACTTTGTAGATGTCATTTTTTCGTTAAAATTAGCTACAAAAATGGATAAATTATTCGCTTATATGCTTCCCGAGGTGGAGTTTATAGATGTTGTCGTTGAACGCGGATTTGCCGATTCGATCGAGTTTGTCGGCAAAGATGACGAAGTTGAATTTTAACCCCAAAACGAGATGAGTGCTATGAAGAAGTTTTATTGCTATGTAGCATCGTTGCTTATTGTAGTAGGTGCTATGGGTGGTTGTACAGAGGACATCACAACCGACAACAACCTCTCGAACGAGGGTTTGAATAGTGTAGAGTTTATTGAGGTTGCTGCCAACATCGAGATAGACAACTCGCGAACAACCCTGATTGATAATAATGCAGGCAAGGTTATTTGGAGCAATGGCGACGCCATCGGTGCGATTGCCACAGATGGCACTGTTACCAAGTGTGTTGCAACTTCGGTCGATGGTGTAAACGCAACCTTCTCGGTACCAGCCAATACCAAGTATGCAATATACCCTTACAGCACCGATTATATATACAGTGCAGATGCTACCAGCTTCGGTCATAAATTGCCTTCGAGCATCACTCTTGACGGCTCGGCAAAGGTCTTTGATGACAAGCAGAATGTAATGGTTGCACCCCTCTCAGATGGCAAATTCTTTTTCAAGCATTTGTGCGGTTATATCGAGGTTAAATTGAAGGGTATAGGCACCGTTAAGCACATCGCTTTACGTAGTAACACCCGTAAATGGGACGCTCTTTCAGGTCTTGCATATATCTCTTTGGACAATCTTACCGAACCTAATTGTACTTTTTCCACTGTTTATAAGGAGGCTTTTAACTGGCTTTATGCCACTTGCAACAATGTTGAGTTGAGCAAGGAGAAAGCTACATCGTTCTACTTTGTCGTACCTCCTCGCACCTACGAGAATTTGAGTATATGCGTACAGACCGAAAAGGGCTCGTATGCAATCTCTTCGAATAATGCCATAACTGTCAATCGTGCGAAAATCCGCCCGATTACAGCCATCGACATAGATGACTTTGTACCCACAACCACAACCGATTTGAGTGCAGAGGGTGTGGCTAACTGCTATATCGTACCGCAGGGAGCGGAGGCAAAATACTACTCATTCCCTGCGCAGAAGCTCAATGCAACGAGTAAATTAGCGAAAGCTGCGTATGCTCATGTTCTGTGGAGCGACCGCGCAAAACTCATCACCAATGTAAACTACGATGTTGCAACCGGCACTGTTTCGTTAAAGTATGCTGGCGGAAACAAAGAGGGTAATGCTATGGTTTCGGTCTTTGATGCCAACCACAATGCACTCTGGACTTGGCACATCTGGTGTACCGACCAACCCGAAGTTGTAGCCATTAAAAACAGCCGTGCACCTACGAATAAAATCCATGGTATTATGGACCGCAACCTCGGTGCAACCTATGCTCCGAAAACTCCCGAAGAGGCAGCAAACATCTCGAAAGAAAATGCAACGGCATCGATGGGACTATACTATCAGTATGGTCGTCCGATTCCTTTCCCTAAGGCAACAAGTATCGCAAACACAACAGCCGAAGATACAAGTGAGCCCTTTGGTCCCAACTCTGATTGCGAGTTGATGTATGGATTCAAAAACAATTTGCAGAGTTTCATATATACTAATTATGGCAACAGTTTCAATACAATGTTGAGTTTCCCTCCTATTTATGGAGTAGTATATTTTACTACTGAATATGGTACTACGCAGTCGTCTGGAACAACCAACTACTACACGTTCTGCAAACAGCTGCCGATGCCTTGTACCCAGAGCTCTCAACTCTGGCATTCGGAAAATGCAGATAGAGTCAGTATGAAGGGTAATACCGACCCTTGTCCTCCGGGGTACTGCGTTGATGAATTTGAAACCTTTAAGGCAGCTTTGTATAACATTTCCTATAATCGCGTAAGCAAGGATAATCAAACTTATGGTTACTCTTATCAGTGTCCGACAACTAAAGATGTAGCATGGTTTCCTGCTACCGGACTACGCACAAATAAGGGAGTATATAGTTCCGTTGGAAGTGTTACCAATCTGTGGAGTGCGATAAATTGTTCAAACGATTGGTTGTATGGAATGCAGTGGTACACAAAAACTACTACCGGTACTACTCAAAAGATGACCGGCACAAGCGCAAACGGCCTCGGTAAGGGTTGCAATGTTCGTTGTCGCGTAATAAATCGCTCGGAACTACAAAGCGTGCCCGCAGAACCAGAATCCAAACCTACACTCTCCATACTCTTCGTTGGCAACTCGCTTACGCAGGACGGCATAGCCTACTTGCCATATATGTTGAAGAACTACTATCCAGAAGTGACCTTCAATATCTATATGTGGTACATTGGCGGCAAGAATATGGGGGAACACTACTCTAACTTCACCTCCGTGAGCAAAGTAGCAGATATATTCTCGATTGCCGAGAATAGCGAGGGGTGGACCAACTACCGCAATTCGATGCCTATGTCAAGCGTGTTGGCTTACTATAAATTCGACATTGTGTGTCTGCAAGAGTACTTTAACAAAAAGGACTCTTATACGGATTGCACCGACTGGAACAACTGTAAAGATTATATCTTGAATAACTATAAGGGTGGCAACGAACTGAAGTTTATAAGCCTATTCCACGCTCCAGCGAGAAAAGCGGATTCTAGCATAGGAATAATAGGTACCGTAGACGAAATATATGAGAGAACCAAGGCCGGCAACGCATTGATTCTTAAAAATACTGTTTCAGAGGATATTATACCTTTCGGTATCGCTGTGTATAAAGCTTTGGATACAGACTTGAAAAATCTTGGCGATAAAGGACAGTTATCTCCGGATAATATTCACACCCAAGAGGGATTGCCTTGCCTGTTGCAGACCTATGTGGCATTGTGTTGGATATTTGACAGATTTAATATAAATAAAACTGTCTTGGGAAACACTATGCGTATGACAACCGACATCTATAATAAAATTTCGGTACCCGGAGCGAACCTCGGCACAGGTGTCGTAGAGGGTACGGAGGCACAGTATAGACTTGCACAAGAGATTGCTATCGAGGCATACGCCGAGGGTAAGGAACTCTTAAAGAATAACAGCCAGTAAAACACGGCTTCGACCGCCAGAGTAATCGAAAACTAAACAAATGGGGCTGTCTAACAAGTTTTGTTGACAGCCTCATTTTTGTGGTAATGATGCAAAAAGTGGCGCTTTTTAGTCATTAAATAGTGGGCGAGAAACGGAGTTTTTCTCGCCCTATTTTTTGCTTGCCTTTCCCTGATTACTTTGCAGGAAAAGATACCACTTCACAAAGTCTTTGAAATGCTCA